>NZ_JBTWNF010000001.1:0-601955 GCF_054796175.1 Actinomycetospora sp. C-140
GGTCCGGGTGCGCCGGGGTGCCGGCGGTTGCCGCGAGGGGCACGTTGCGCATGATCAGAAGGGCTCGCGCCCTGCCCAAGATGCCTCTCGCGTAGCGGACGAGGCGCGGGCGTCTGCCGCGCCTCGTTGTGCGGGTGGCGCCGGGCGCGGACCGAGGGACGCCTTCGGTGCGCTGGACGCAGCGAGGGACGCCCTCGCTCCACCCGCGCCGCGGTGCGACCACGGGGCCGCCGCGGACCGAGGGGCGCCTTCGGTGCGTTGGACGCAGCGAGGGACGCCGTCGCTGCGAACCCCGCCGGGCGCCGCGCACCCCGACGGCGCTGCGAAACCCCGACGGTGCCAGGACACCCGGGAAGGATCAGGAGCGCGTCAGACACCTGGCGAGGCCTGACGGGGGGCATGACGTCGCCCCTGATCATGCGATGCCCGGACGTGAGCGCCGGCGCCGGGATTCAGCCGAAGGCGGGCGGCGGCGTCACGAGCGCCGGGCGCAGGTGGCGCGGTCCCGCGAGGAAGCGCTCCACGAGCCCGCGGCGGGCGATGTGGGGCACGGACAGGGCCGCGGCGACCTGGGGCAGGGCGCGGCACCAGACCAGACCGGGAGCGCCGAGGCGGTGCCGGCCACGGGGGCGGCGTGACAGGAACACGCGAGCTCCTCGGGGTCGTGAGCGGGTCGTGTGGTGCACGTGAGGCGTCACCATAGCGATGTGACGCCAGGGACACGAGTGGTTCCCGTGGGCGAGTCTCGACCCCGTGTCGAGTGAGCACCCCGCCCCCTCGGGCAGACTGCGGGCGTGCTGAGGCTCGGGCTCACCGGAGGGATCGGGGCGGGGAAGTCGACGGTCGCGGCGACGCTGACCGAACTGGGCGCGGTGGTGATCGACGCCGACCGGATCGCCCGCGAGGTGGTCGAACCCGGCACCGAGGGCCTCGCGGAGGTCGTCGCGGCGTTCGGCGAGGACGTGCTGGACGCGGACGGGGCGCTCGACCGCCCGGCCCTCGGCCGGATCGTCTTCGGCGACGACGCCAAGCGGCAGGAGCTCAACGGCATCCTGCACCCGCGGATCGGCGCGCGGACCGCCGAGATGGTCGCCGACGCCGAGGACGACGCTGTCGTCGTCCACGACATCCCGCTGCTCGTCGAGAACGGGATGGGCGCCGCGTTCGCCCTGGTGCTCGTGGTCGACGCACCGGTGGACGTGCGCGTCCGGCGCCTCGTGGAGACCCGGGACATGACCGCCGAGGACGCCCGCGCGCGGATGGCCGCGCAGGCCGACGACGGCGCCCGGCGCGCCGCGGCCGACGTGTGGCTCGAGAACGCCGGGGTGGCGGGCGCCCTGCGCGAGCAGGTCGAGCGCGTCTGGCACGAGCGCCTCGTGCCGTTCGCCGAGAACGTCGAGCACGGCGCCGCGGTCCCGCTGCCCACCGAGGTCGTCGCGCCGGCGGAGGACCGCGAGGTCACCGGACGCCGCCTGGCCGCGCGCGTGGCGGTCGCCGGTGGCGAGCACGTCCGCCGGGTCGAGCACGTCGGGCCCGGCGCCGTCCCCGGCCTGCCTGCCCCCGACGTCGTCGAGTTGCTCGTCGAGGCCGACCGGCCGGGCGTCGAGCTCGCCGAGGCCCTGGCCGTCGCGGGGTTCCCGGCCGTCGGCCCCGGACGTCACGCGTCGGCCGACCCCGGCCGTCCCGCCCGGCTGCTGGTGCTCGACGGCAAGGACCGGAAGCAGGCGAAGCAGGCGAAGGCCGTCGTGCAGGCCCGCGACCGCGCCGCCCGCGACGCGCGCCGGGTCGCCGCCGACCCCGCGGCCGTCCGGGCCGAGGTCGCGCTGCCCTGAGACCGGGGTCCAGCAGCGGCCGGTCAGGTCCAGGCGGAGTTGCCCCGCAGCTCGAGGCTGATCTGCTCGGCGTCGAGGTTCTCGAGGGCCGCCGTGAGCGCCGCCGAGGTGAACCGGCCCTCGTCGCGGGCGGCCAGGAGAGCCGTCCGTTGCGCCTCGATCATCTCCAGGCGGACGCGGATGCGGGTGTCGGTGGACGTCGCGGGGTCGGGCCGGCCGCCCTGCGCGGCGAGGCGCTCGCGGTAGGCCGCCACCTCCGGCTCGCCGGCGTGCCGGTCGAGGACCGCGAGGTTGGCGGCCGTCAGGCGTTCGGTGAGGGCTTCCTGCTCGGCGGTGGAGGGGACCTCGGCGGGAGCGGGTGCCACCCACCGGACGAGCAGGGCCAGCGTCCCGCCCTGCAGGAGCAGTGAGCCGGCCGCGACGGCGAACGCCACGAAGACGAGCAGGGAGCGCTGCGGGAACCCGATCGGCAGGGTCTGGGCGGCGGCGAGGGTGACCGCGCCCCGCATGCCCGCCCACACGACCACCACGCCCTCGCGCGGGCCGAGGGGCGCGGCGCGGAAGTAGTCGATGTCGGCGATCTTGAGACGGACCCGCTCCTGGAACCGGGCGATGCGCTGCGGGGTCGTCAGCGACACCGGACGCCCGCGGATGGTGACCTCCTCCCCGGCCTGCAGCTGCGCGTCCATGTCCTGCAGTTGCGACTGCATGTCCGAGCCGCGCCGCGCCGAGGACCGCAGCCACAGCACCAGGACGGACACGTACCCGGCGCGCACGACGACCGTCGCGACGAGCGCGACCGCCGCCACGAGGAGCCCGAGGCTCCCGGCGGCGCCGGACCGGTGCAGGTCCTCGAGCACCGCGGTCAGCTGGAGACCCATGAGCAGGAAGATCGTTCCCTCGAGGACGAGCTCGACGATGCGCCAGGTCTCGGTGTCGGAGAGACGGTGCCGCACCGGCAGCCACCGCGTCGCCCCGTGACCGGTGACGAGCCCGGCCGTCACCGCCGCGACGAGGCCGGACGCGCCGAGCTCCTCGGCCGGGATCGAGGCGACGAACGGCGTCGCGAAGGACAGGAGGGTGTTCACGGCGGGGCCCGTCACGTGGCGCCGCGCGAGCAGGCCGAGACCCCCGACGACGAGCCCGATGGCGACGGCCACGACGACGGCGAGCGCGAACCGGCCGACGACGCCGCCGATCGACACCGTGGCGGCGGACGCGGCGATCGCGGCGCGCAGCAGCACGAGTGCGGTGGCGTCGTTGAGCAGGCCCTCGCCCTCGAGCACGGTGGTGACCCGCGACGTCACCCCGACCCGGCGCACGATGGCGGTCGCCGCGGCGTCGGTCGGGCTCAGGATCGCGCCGAGCGCGATGCCGCCGGCGAGACCCAGCCCGGGCACGAGCAGGTTCGCGACCAGCCCGATCGCCACCGACGAGATCACGACGAGCAGCACCGACAGGCCGCTGACCGCGCCGAACGCCCGCCGGAAGTCCATCGACGGCATCGCCACCGCCGAGGAGAACAGCAGCGGGGGCAGGATGCCGGCGAGGATCCACTCCGGCTCGATCTCCACGAGGGGGACTCCCGGCAGCAGCGAGACGCCCACACCGGCGACCACCAGCAGGAGCGGGGCCCCGACGCCGATCCGGTCGGCGAGGACGCGCACCCCCGCGATGGCCAGCAGTCCGAGGACGACCACGATCAGGCTGCCCATGCCCCGTCTCCCCTCCGGTGACCGGGGGGAACGCTAGATCAGCCGTGCCGGGACGGCGGTCAGGACCCGGTGAGCGCCCCGACGCCCAGCGAGCGGGTCCAGGTGTCGAGGTCGTGACGGGCGTCGACGAGCTCGCCGAGCACGCGGTGCACGGTGCTCATGGCCTCGTCGGCGTCGGCGCCCGTGAGCACCCCGCCGGCCACCGCCGCCGCGAAATCGGCGTCCCGCACGACGCGGGCCGGGCGCCCGGGCACGATCTCCAGGCCGAGCAGGAGGTCGGTGCACCGCCACCGGTCACCGTCGACGGCGATCCGCACCGCGCCGATCTCGGTGGTGACGCCGGCGCCGGCGCCCTCCCGCGGGGTGCGGCGCCGCAGGCGCAGGCCGTGGTCGGGCACGTACCAGCACGTCTCGGCGAGGACGAAGGGGTCCTCCGGGCCGAGGACCGTCGTGCGCAGGCCCCAGGAGGCCTCGTGCCATCGGTCGAGGCCCTGCTCCAGGGCCTGGTCCGCGGTGAGGGGGAGGGTGCGGGTCGCGCAGCGGGTGTCGACGACCTCGACCAGCTGGCGGGAGACGACCGGGCTCACGGCGCAGGACCCTAAGCCACCCGTCGGGGGGACCGTGCGGCGACCCCTACCCGAATCCCACCGCTGTCATTCTCCTCGTGAGGTGGATCACGACCACGTGAGGGTGACGTCCCGCGTCGCGAGCCATCGCTCCAGGTCGTGGCCGTGCTCGGCGAGCGCGGCGAGGGTGGCGTGGCTCGTCATGAGCGCCCGTTCCGCGCGCCCGGGGTCGAGCAGCCCGGCCGCGACGGCCTCCGCGAGCTCGTCGAGGTCGAGCACCTCGGTCCGCTCGCCGGTGTGGACGACGAGGTCGACGTAGTGGTCCTCGGTCCGCCAGGTCGCCCCCTCGCGGGTGATGTCGACGATGTCGAGGTAGTGGTCCTGGAGCCGTGCGTGGCCGGGCTTCCAGGAGAAGTCGGTGACCCGGATGCCGAGCGCGGGCAGCAGCCACGAGCGCAGGTGCGTCAGCGTCGGGTGGTCGGGCATGGGTCGGCTGAGGTAGAGCCCGAACGGCGCCTCGCGGTAGACGTCGACGGCGCGGACGAAACCCTTCGGGTCGGTGTTGGTCCCGGCGGTGACGTCGAACGTCTCGATCTTCGGCGCGTGGATCCCCACGGGCCGCGACCCTAGCGGCGACCCGCCGCGTCCGTGCCGGGTCGAGCTCCGCTGCGCTCCGTCTCCCGCGTCGCTGTCGGGGGTCGCGGTTAACCTCGATCCCATGGCCTTCGCGACAGAGGTTCCGGGTTCGGCCCGCGACGGGGAGAACCCCGAGGGGCTGCCCGAGGACGCCCTCGCCCACTCCGAGTTCCGGCCGGTGGGCGAGATCGAGCGCACCGGGGGCCAGTTCGAGGTCGTCAGCCCGTACGACCCGGCGGGCGACCAGCCGGCCGCCATCGAGGAGCTGGAGCACCGGGTCAAGGAGGGCGAGCACGACATCGTCCTGCTCGGCGCCACCGGCACCGGCAAGTCGGCCACGGCGGCCTGGCTCATCGAGCGGGTGCAGCGCCCGACGCTGGTGATGGCGCCCAACAAGACGCTGGCCGCCCAGCTGGCCAACGAGCTGCGCGAGCTGCTGCCCAACAACGCGGTCGAGTACTTCGTCTCGTACTACGACTACTACCAGCCCGAGGCGTACATCGCGCAGACCGACACCTACATCGAGAAGGACTCCTCGATCAACGAGGACGTCGAGCGCCTCCGGCACTCGGCCACGTCGAACCTCCTGAGCCGCCGCGACGTCGTGGTGGTCGCGTCGGTGTCGTGCATCTACGGCCTCGGCACGCCGCAGTCCTACCTCGACCGCTCGGTGCAGCTGAACGTGGGCGACGAGCTCGACCGCGACCAGCTGCTCCGCGCCCTGGTCGACGTGCAGTACACCCGCAACGACATGGCCTTCGCCCGCGGCACGTTCCGGGTGCGCGGCGACACCGTGGAGATCATCCCGGCGTACGAGGAGCTCGCGGTCCGCATCGAGTTCTTCGGCGACGAGATCGAGTCGCTCTACTACCTCAACCCGCTCACCGGCGACGTCGTCAAGCAGGTCGACGACGTGCGGATCTTCCCGGCCACCCACTACGTCGCCGGGCCCGAGCGGATGGAGAAGGCGGTCAAGGCCATCGAGGCCGAGCTCGAGGAGCGGCTGGCCGAGCTCGAGCGCCAGAACAAGATGCTCGAGGCCCAGCGGCTGCGCATGCGCACCAGCTACGACATCGAGATGATCCGCCAGGTCGGGTTCTGCTCGGGCATCGAGAACTACTCGCGCCACATCGACGGCCGCGGCCCGGGCACGGCGCCGGCCACGCTGATCGACTACTTCCCGCAGGACTTCCTGCTCGTCATCGACGAGTCGCACGTGACGGTGCCGCAGATCGGCGGCATGTACGAGGGCGACATGTCGCGCAAGCGCAACCTCGTCGAGTACGGCTTCCGGCTGCCGAGCGCGACCGACAACCGGCCGCTGACCTGGGAGGAGTTCGCCGACCGCATCGGGCAGACGGTGTACCTGTCGGCCACGCCGGGCGACTACGAGATGCGGATGGCCGGCGGCGAGTTCGTCGAGCAGGTCATCCGCCCCACCGGCCTGGTCGACCCCGAGGTGGTCGTCAAGCCGACCAAGGGCCAGATCGACGACCTCGTGGGCGAGATCCGCACGCGGGTCGACAAGGACGAGCGCGTGCTGGTCACGACGCTGACCAAGAAGATGGCCGAGGACCTCACCGACTACCTGCTCGAGCTCGGCATCAAGGTCCGTTACCTGCACTCCGAGGTCGACACCCTGCGCCGGGTCGAGCTGCTCCGGCAGCTGCGCTCGGGCGAGTACGACGTGCTGGTCGGCATCAACCTCCTGCGCGAGGGTCTCGACCTGCCCGAGGTCTCGCTCGTCGCGATCCTCGACGCCGACAAGGAGGGCTTCCTGCGCAGCGAGCGCTCGCTGATCCAGACGATCGGGCGCGCGGCGCGCAACGTGTCGGGCCAGGTGCACATGTACGCGGACACGGTCACCGAGTCGATGCAGTACGCCATCGACGAGACGAACCGGCGCCGCGAGAAGCAGATCGCCTACAACACCGAGCGCGGGGTCGACCCCCAGCCGCTGCGCAAGAACATCGCCGACATCCTCGACCGCGTCTACCGCGAGGCCGAGGACACCGAGGAGTCCGTCGAGGTCGGCGGGTCCGCGCGCAACAGCTCCCGCGGCCGCCGCGCGGCGGGCGAGGCCGGCGGGCGGGGCAGCTCGGGCATCGTCGAGCACCGCGACACCTCGGGCATGGCGCGTGCGGAGCTCGCGGACCTCATCCAGCAGCTCACCGACCAGATGATGGCGGCGGCGCGAGACCTCCAGTTCGAGCTCGCCGGTCGCCTGCGCGACGAGATCGCCGACCTGAAGAAGGAGATGCGGGGGATGGACGCCGCCGGGGTCAGCTGATCGGCGGGCCCACGTCGCGGCCGTGACCCGGGCCACACCTGTGGCCTAGCATCGGGAGCCCGGTCCCGGTGCGGGGAGGTGGCGGTGGGCGCTGTCCCCGGCCCTGGCGAGCCCACGCCGCTCGAGCGGGCGGTCCGGGCGCTCGGCGAGGTCGAGGTCCTCGACATGGCCTTCGCCGCCTCGCTCGACGCCCGCGCGGCCGTGTTCCGGCTCGGGCACATGCACGGCGCGCGCGCCGGCAGCATGGACGGACTCGTCACGGGCGTCGGGCAGGGGCTCGGCGGCAAGGTCCTCGCCCTCGAGCGCCCGCTCGCCGTCGCCGACTACGCGCGGGCGCCCGGCATCACCCACCAGTTCGACCAGGCCGTGGGCGCGGAGGGGCTGCGGGCGGTGTTCGCGCTGCCGGTCCGGGTGGACGGCGCCCTCCAGGGCGCCGTGTACGGAGCGGTGCGGCGCCCCCTCGAGTTCGGCGAGCGGTTCCTCAGCCGCATGATCGACACGGTGCGGGCGGCGGTCCGGCACGCGCCCCGTCCGCCCGCGGCGGTCGGGGATCCGGCACCCGACGTCCTGCTCTCCCGCGAGGAGGCCCGGGAGCTGCACGCCGTTCTCCGCGCGGCCCGGGCGGGCACCACCGACGCGGCCACCCGGGCCCGCCTCGACATCCTCGCGGACCGACTCCACCACCCGGACGCCACTGCCGTGGCGGCGGGGATCCACCTCTCCGCCCGCGAGCAGGACGTGCTCGCCCTCGTCGCGGTCGGACGCGCGAACGGCGAGATCGCCGCGCACCTCGGCCTGCGCGTCGAGACCGTCAAGTCCTACCTCAAGTCCGCGATGGCCAAGCTCGGCAGCCGCACCCGCGGCGAGGCCGTCCACCGCGCCCGGGCGGGCGGCCTCCTGCCCTGACGCCCCCTCGTTCGAGGGTGGTGACCCGGGTCACGTCGGCCCTAGCGTCCGCGCGGGAGACCGGGTGGAGCCGGCCGGACGAGGAGCGCCCCATGGACGTGCCCAGCCTGATGCGCCAGGCCATGACCCTGCACCGCGACCGGCCCGCGCTCGTCACCGAGCACCGCAGCCTGACCTTCGGCGAGGCGTGGGACCGCGGCGTCCGCACCGCCAACGGCCTCATCGCGCTCGGCGTCCGCCCCGGCGACCGGGTCGCGAGCCTCGAGGAGAACGACCTCGGGGCCGCGGACCTGTTCCTGGGCGCGGCGATCGCCGGCGCCGTGCGCGTCCCGCTCTACGCCCGCAACGCCCGGCGGGCCCACCGGCAGATGATCGAGCAGACGCAGGTGCGCGTGCTGGTGGTGGACGCCGCGCACGTCGACGAGGTGAAGGGTCTCGAGGAGGAAGCGGCCGGCCTCGAGCACGTCCTCGTGCGCGATGCGGGCTACGAGCAGTGGCTGGACGCGCAGTCGGACGTCGATCCGCAGCTGCCGGTCGGGGCCGACGACTGGTACGTCATCCGGCACTCGGCGGGCACCACCGGCCGTCCCAAAGGCGTCGGGTACACCCAGCACGACTGGCTCGTGAACTGCCGCAACTGGTACTACCGCCTGCCGAACCTGCAGACCGACAGCGTCGTCGGCCACGCGGGCCCGATCTCGCACGCGTCGGGCTACCTGTTCCTGCCGGCGTGGCTCCACGGGAGCGTCAACCTGCTCTTCGGGGCGTTCGACCCCGCCAAGGTGCTCGCGCTGATGGAGCGCCACCGCGTCACGCACATGTTCGCGCCGCCGTCGATGGTGCAGATGCTCACCGCCGATCCCTCGCGGGCCGACCGCGACACCTCGGCGCTGCAGTGTCTGCTGGTCGGCGGCGCGCCGATCACCGACGCGACCGCGCTGGCCGGGCGCGCGGCGTTCGGCGACGTCCTGCACCAGGTGTTCGGGCAGACCGAGGCCGTCCCGCTGACCGTGATGACCCCGCAGGAGTGGTTCGGCGACGTCCCGGGCTCGTCGCCGCTGCGGGCCGCGGGCAAGGTCCTGCCGTTCGCGCGGATCGAGATCCGTGACGAGGACGGGGTGGCGCTGCCGCTCGGTGCCGACGGCGAGCTGTGGGCCCAGGTCGAGGGCCAGATGCGGGGCTTCTGGGACGACGAGGAGCTGACCGCGACCCGGCTCGTCGACGGCTGGGTCCGCACCCGCGACATCGGGCGCATCGACACCAACGGCTACGTCTACGTCCTCGACCGCGCCGACGACATGATCGTCTCGGGCGGCTTCAACATCTGGCCCGCCGAGCTCGAGTCGGCGATCGCCGACCACCCCGAGGTCGTCGAGGTCGCCGTCTTCTCCGTGCCGCACGAGCGCTGGGGCGAGACACCGATGGCCGTGTGCCGGGTGGAGCCCGGGGCGACGGTGACCGCCGAGGAGATCGTGGAGCTGGTCCGCCAGAACCTCGGCTCCTACAAGAAGCCCGGGGCCGTCGAGTTCGTCCACGAGCCGCTGCCCAAGAACGTCGTCGGCAAGCTGCTGCGCAAGGCCCTGCGCGAGCCGCACTGGGCCGGCCAGGACCGGAGGGTGGCCGGCGCATGACCCGCACCTCGGAGACGCCCCTCGACGGCACGCTCGACGACGCCGACTACGGCGTGCCGTGGGCGCTCGACGACCACCACCGGGACTGGCAGCGCACGGTGCGGGCATTCTGCGAGCGCGAGGTCGCGCCGGGCGCGGCGCAGCGCAGCATCGACGGCACCTTCGACGCCGACCTGGCCCGCGCGGCCGGCCTGCTCGGCGCCTACGGCCTGCTCGCCGAGGAACGGTTCGGCGGCGGCGGCGCCGACCTGCGCACGCTGTGCGTGACCGCCGAGGAGATGGCGCGCGTCGACTCGTCGCTGGCCGTCACCGTCCACGTCCAGGCCATCAGCGTCGCGCTGCTCGCGCACCTGGCCGCCGGGCGCGACGACCTGCTCGCCGAGGTGCTGCCCGACGCGTGCACCGGGGAGACCTTCGTGTCGTTCGGTCTCACCGAGCCCACGGGCGGCTCCGACGCGGGCAACATCTCCACCACGGCGCGGCGGGACGGCGACGACTGGGTGATCTCCGGGTCGAAGCAGTTCATCACCAACTCCGGCACCCCGTTCTCGCGCTACGTCATCCTGTTCGCGGCGACCGGTGAGGCGGCGGCCGGGGCGAACGGCCGGAGCCGGCGACCGGTCTCGGCGTTCCTCGTCCCGCTGCGGGCGCCCGGTGTCACGGTCGGCGGGCCCTACGCGAAGCTCGGCTGGCGCGCGTCCGACACCCACCCGCTGTTCTTCGACGAGGTCCGGGTGCCCGGCAGCGCGCTGCTGGGGGAGGAGGGCCGCGGGTACCGCGAGGCGCTCGGGTTCCTGACCTGGGCGCGGTTCCCGATCGCCGCGATGAGCACGGGCCTCGCGCTGGGCTGCCTCGACGACGTCCGGCGCTTCGTCGGCGACCGGACCTCCTTCGGCGCCCCGCTCGGCGCCCACCAGGGGGTGGCGTTCGGGGTCGCCGACATCGCCGCGCTGGCCGCGACGGCGCGGGTGATGACCTACGACGGCGCGTGGAAGTACGACCACGGCCGTCCGATCGCGCGGGAGGCGGCCACCGCCAAGCTCGTCGCGTCGGAGGCGGCGAACAAGGCGGCGTACCTCGCGACCGAGCTCGCCGGCGGCTACGGGTTCATGCAGGACACGGCGGTGACCCGGCACTACCAGGACGCACGCATCCTCACGATCGGCGAGGGCACCTCGGAGGTCCAGCGCCTGCTGATCGCCCGCGGCCTGGGGCTACCCGTGTAGCAGCTCGCCTGCCGTGCGCAGATCCGTCACGAAGCCGGCGAACATCTCGTCGCGGTCCTGCCCGCGATCCGGGTCGGCCCGCAGGATCGCCGACGGGTGGATCGTGGGGACGAGGGTCAGGTCGTTCCAGGTCCGCGGCTCGCCCCGCTCCGCGGTGATCCGGAACGACGACCCGAGCAGCGCCTTGCCCGCCGTCGCCCCGAGGGTGAGCAGTACCTGCGGCTTCACCAGCGCCAGCTCCGCGTCGAGCCAGGGCCGGCAGGCGCGGATGTGCCCGGCCTTCGGGGTCTCGTGGATGCGCCGCTTGCCCTGGTAGCGGAAGTTGAAGTGCTTGACCGCGTTGGTGACGTAGGCGTCGTCGCGGGCGATCCCGGCCTCGTCGAGGGCCTCGTCGAGCAGGCGTCCGGCGGGTCCGACGAACGGGGCGCCCTGCCGGTCCTCCTGGTCTCCCGGCTGCTCGCCGACCATCACGAGGCGCGCCTGCGTCGGTCCGGTGCCGAACACGGTGCCGTGGGTGTCCCGGTACAGCTCGCAGCGCGTGCACGCGGCGGCCTCGGCGCGGACGGCCTCGAGGTCCGGGGGTGGTCCGGCCTCGGCGAAGAGATCGAGCGGTTCGGTCACCCGGCGGGGTGCCCGGACCGTCGCCCCCGCCAACCCGGAGCAGGATGGCGGCGTGCGCGTGGTGCTCACCGGGGCCACCGGGTTCGTGGGGTCGGCGGTGCTCGGGCGGCTGCTCGCCCACCCGCGGATGGACGAGGTCACGGCGCCGACCCGCCGCCCGCTCGGCGTCACGTCACCGCGCCTGACGACCGTCCTCCACGAGGACTTCACGGTCTGGCCCGGCGAGCTGCTCGACCGCCTCGCCGACCACGACGCCGTCATCTGGACGATCGGGGCGACGGCCGCGGACGTGCCCGACCCCGTGGCCCACGAGCGGCTGACCCACACCACGACGCTGACCCTGGCGCGGGGGCTCGCGGCGCGGCGCCGGCCGCTCGTCTTCGTCTACCTCAGCGGGATGGGCGCCGATCCCACCGGGAGCGCCCGGCTGCCGTGGGAGCGCCGGACCCGTGTGCTGAAAGGACGCACCGAGCGGGACCTGCAGGCGCTCACCGGCGCGGAGCTCTCCGTCCGCTGCCTGCGCCCGGGCGGTGTGCTGCCGGCGGGGACGTCGCCGCTGGTGGCCCGGTTGCTCGCGCCGATCGCGCTACCCGTCGACCGCCTCGCCGCGGCCCTCGTGCGGTGCGCCCTCGACCCGGGCGCCGTACCGCCGACCGTCTCCCACGCCGCCCTGCGACGCCTGGGTCGCCCGTGAGAGGAGGACGCGAGCCGTCCGCCTCCTGCGCCAGACTCCCCCCATGGCCATCGGAGTGCAGATCACGTTCGACGCCCACGACCCGGCGCAGCAGGCCGCGTTCTGGGCGCTCGCGCTCGACTACGTCCGCCAGCCCCCGCCGCCCGGGTTCCCGTCGTGGGAGGAGTTCGGCGCGCAGGTCGGGATTCCGGAGGACGAGTGGGACCGCCTCGACGCCGTGATCGACCCGGACGGCGCCGGTCCCCGGGTGCTGTTCCAGAAGGTGCCCGAGGGCAAGACGGTGAAGAACCGCGTCCACCTCGACCTCAACGTCGGCGCGGGGGCCGACGACCGCAAGGCGGCGGCGCAGGCCCACCGCGAGAAGCTCGAAGCGGCCGGGGCGACGTTCCTGCGCGAGGTCGACGAGCCGTCGGGCTGGTGCCTGGTCATGGCCGACCCGGAGGGCAACGAGTTCTGCGTGCAGTGAGGGGCCGACGCGCGAGCCCTCGGCGTATGGCGCCGGTCACGGGCGCTGCTTAGGCTGCGGCTGGGCCCGTCGACGCCGAGGGAGGTGTCCCCATGCCCCACGCGGACGACGGCATCTGCGCGGTGACGCGGAGCACCGATCTGCGGCGGCACGCCCGGATGCTCCACCAGGCGCACGACGCGCGGCTGTCCGGCAGCCGGCCCACGACGCCGCTGCGGCGGGTCGTCAGCCGCTCGTGGGACCGCGTCCTCTCCTACGGGGTCGCGCCCGACGGCCGGTCGCTGGACGATCCCGCGCCGCCGGAGATGGTCGAGCGGCGCCGGGCCGAGTCGCCGATCGCGCACGTGCTGCCGCAGCTGCGGGCGAGCCTCACGGCCGTGGCCGAGGACGCCGAGCACATCATGGTGATCACGGCAGCCGACGGGCTCGTGCTGTGGCGCGAGGGCGCGGTCCGGGTCGGGCGGCTCGCCGACGACCTCGGCTTCCTGCCGGGCGCGGACTGGACCGAGGCCTCGGTCGGCACCAACGCCATCGGCACGGCGCTCGCCGAGCACGCCTCGGTCCAGCTGTTCTCCGCCGAGCACTTCGTCCGCGCCCAGCACCCGTGGACCTGCACCGCCAGCCCGATCCACGACCCGCGCACCGGCGAGATGCTCGGCGTCGTCGACCTGTCCGGACCGGCGCCGACCGTGCATCCCACGACGGTGGCGCTCGTGCACACCGCGGTCCGGCTCGCCGAGACCGGCCTGTGGGCGGCGCACGAGACCCGGCTCGGGGAGCTGCGGGCGGTGGCCGCGCCGGTCCTCGCCCGCCAGAGCGGCCCGGCGCTCGTCGTCGACGAGCACGGCTGGGTCGCGGCGTCGACGGGGCTCGCCCCGCGCGACCGCGTCGGTGTGCCCCGCGCGGGCGAGGCGATGCTCATCCACGGTCTCGGCGCCTGCCTGCCCGACCGCGTCCCCGGTGGGTGGCTGTTGCGCCCGTCCGACGGCGCCGGACCGGGGGCGACGCGGCTGTGCCTCGACCTCGACGGGGACCCGCCCGGCGCGGTGGTGGAGGGCAACGAGCGGTGGCGGCACACCCTCGGTCGCCGCCACCTGCAGATCCTCGCCCTGCTCATGCAGGCGGGCAGCACCGGGCTCGACGCGGCCGCCATCAGCCGCGCGCTCTACGACGACGCCGACCACCTCGTCACCGTGCGGGCCGAGCTGTCCCGTCTGCGCCGCGTGCTCGGCGGGCTGCTCGCCGCGCGCCCGTACCGGATCGCCCCGGGCGTCGAGGTCGCTGCGCCGTCCGCGGGGGAGCTGGCGCGTCTGTTCGGACCGGACGGGTCTGCAACACCGCTGCAACCCTGGCCGTGACACCGGTCACTCCCGTGGGATGGCGCGAGACCATCCGACCCGACGGGTCGAGCTCCGCTCCGCTCCGTCTCCCGCAGGAGGACCCATGAAGGCTGCTCGCTTCCACGGCCGGGGTGACGTGCGCGTCGAGGACGTGCCCGAACCCACGCCGGCCGCCGGCCAGGTCCAGGTCGCCGTCGAGTGGTGCGGCATCTGCGGCACCGACCTCCACGAGTTCCTCGACGGCCCGATCTTCACGCCCACCCCGCAGGCACCGCACCCGCTGACCGGCGGCGCCATCCCGATCACGCTCGGGCACGAGTTCTCGGGCGTGGTGGCCGGGGTGGGCTCGGGCGTCACGGGCGTGTCCGAGGGCGACCGCGTCGTCGTCGAGCCCTACGACGTGTGCGGGACGTGCGTGGCCTGCCGGGCCGGGCGCTACAACGTCTGCCGCCAGCTGGGGTTCATCGGCCTCGACGGGGACCAGGGCGGGTTCGCCGAGAGGATGGTCGTCGACCAGCGCTGGGTGCACCCCATCGACGGTCTGTCCGCCGAGCAGGGCGCGCTCGTCGAGCCGCTCGCCGTCGGCTACCACGCCACCAAGCTGTCGGGGATCGAGAAGGGCCAGACCGCCGCGGTGTTCGGGTCCGGCCCGATCGGGCTGGTCACGGCCGCGGCGCTGCGCGCGGCGGGCGCCGGTCAGATCGTCGTCGTCGAGCCCGCCGACGCGCGCAAGGCGAAGGCCCCCGGCGCGGGCGCCGACGTCGTCCTCGACCCCACGCAGGAGGACGTGCCGGAGCGCATCCGCGAGCTGACCGACGGGGCGGGCGCGGACGTGACGTTCGAGTGCGCCGGCCTCGACCCCGTCCTCGCCCAGGCCGTCGCGTCCACCCGCCCCGGCGGCACCTGCATCAACGTCTCGATCTGGGGCCACCCCGCGACCTTCGACGTGAACACCCTCGTGTTCTCCGAGATCCGGCTGATCGGCTCGCTGGCCTACGCGGGCCGGCACCCCGAGGTCATCGACCTCATCCGTTCCGGCGTCGTCGACGTCGACCAGTTCATCACCGGCCGCATCCCGCTCGAGGACATCGTCGAGCAGGGCTTCCGCGAGCTCATCGACCACAAGGAGACCAACGTGAAGATCCTGGTGCACCCGTGACCGCCGCAGGGACGAGAACAGCCGTCGTGACCGGCGCCGGGCGGGGGATCGGTGCGGCCATCGCCCGCCGGCTCGCGGGTGACGGGCTGGCCGTGATGGTCTCCGACATCGACGGGACCACCGCTCAGGGCGTCGCGAAGGAGATCACCGACGCCGGCGGGCAGGCGGCGGCGACCGCCACCGACGTCGCGGACAAGGATGCCTGCACGGCGCTGGTCGCCGCGGCGCGCGAGCGCTTCGGGTCGATCGACGTCATGGTCGCCAACGCGGGCATCGCCCAGGTCAAGACGCTGCTCGAGGTCACGCCCGAGGACCTGCAGCGCATGCTCGGGATCAACGTCGGCGGCGTGCTCTGGTGCCTGCAGGCCGCGGCCGAGGCGATGATCGAGCAGGGGCGCGGTGGGAAGATCATCAACGCCGCCTCGATCGCCGGGCACCAGGGCTTCGACCACCTCGGGCACTACTCGGCGTCGAAGTTCGCGGTGCGGGCGCTGACCCAGGCCGCCGCCAAGGAGCTCGCGAGCCACCAGATCACCGTCAACGCCTACTGCCCGGGCATCGTCGGCACGACCATGTGGGACGAGATCGACGAGGGCCTCGGCGGCTATCTCGGCACCGGCAAGGGCGAGGCGCTGCAGCAGTACTCGCAGCTCATCGCGCTCGGCCGGGTCCAGACGCCCGAGGACGTCGCGTCGTTCGTCTCCTACCTCGCGAGCCGCGACGCCGACTACATGACCGGGCAGGCGGTGATGATCGACGGCGGGATCGTGATGGTCTGACGACCTACTCGAGCGCCACCCGGGTCAGGGTGTTCTCGCGGATGTCGGTGACCCACAGGTCGGTGCCGTCGGCGCGCATCGCGCCGACGTCGCGGCCCACACCCTCGATCGGGTCGCCGCTCGCGGTGCCGGTCTGCAGGTCGATCCGCCGGATCTCGTCGGCGAACGGGTAGGCGGCCCAGCCGGCGCCGTGCCCGACCTCGAACCACGAGGCGGGCCCGAGGTCGATCGGGTCGCCGACGACGTGGGACGCGGCCTCGACGGGGCGGGTGAGGAAGCGCGCCTGGTCGGCGGGCGCGTTCGCGTCCCCGAAGACGACGTAGACCGTCCCGCCCTCGACCTCCATCCCGCCGACGTCGGTGGAGAAGACGATCGGCGGGAAGAACTGCTGGCCGCTGCGGTCGATCAGCGAGATCGTGCGGTCGTCGGCGTTCCCGACGAACAGCGTGTCGCCGACCCACGCCAGGGTGCTCGGGCGGCGGCCCACCGGGACCGGCGGCAGCGGGTCGAGGCGCCGCGTGGCCATGTCGATGCGCGAGACCGTGTTCGTGTCGCCGTGGGCCATCCACAGGTAGCCGCCGCCGCCCTCGATCGCGGTGATCCCCGCGCCCGGCCCGGCCACCTCCGTCTGGGTGCCCGTGGCCAGGTCGACACGGTTCACCGACGTGTAGAGATCGAGCACCCAGAGGGCCTCCGGGGTGACGACGAGCTGGGACGGATAGCCGCCGACCGGGATCGTCGTGGCGGCGCCGGTGGCCGGGTCGACCCGGGACACGGAGCCGTCGTCGGCGTTGGCCGTCCACACCGACCCGGCACCGACCTCGACGTCGAGCGGCTTGCGCCCGATGCTGATGGCGGCCCCGGCGATCGAGCCGGCCCGGTTCCAGGGCACGAGCGCGACGGCCGCGACCACCGCCGCCACCAGCAGCACGGCGGCGACCGGCACACCCACGGTGAGCCACCGGGACCGGCGCGGCGTCCCGGCGACCGGTTCCGGTGGCTGCGACGGGGGTGGCGGCTGTGGGGGTGGCTGCTGCTGGGGTGGTGGTGGACCGGGCGTCCACGGTGCCGGTGCGGTGGCGGGCCGGGGGATGGTCGCCGTCCGCACGACGGATGGGCTGGACTGCGTCGGCGTCCACGATCCGACCGGACCGGTGACCGCGTCGCGGAACGCGCGGACCATCTCGCCGGCCGAGCCGTAGCGCTCCTCGGGCCGCTTGGCCATCGCCCGCGCCACGACGGCGTCGACCGCCGGCGGCAGCGTCGGGACCTCCGCGCGGGGCGACGGGGGCGGCGCGGAGAGGTGCGCCCACATCAGGCCGGCGGCCGAGTCCTGACGGAACGGCGCGCGTCCGGTGAGGCACTGGTAGAGCACGCAGCCGAGGGCGTAGGCGTCGCTGCGCGGGTCGGGGCCACGGGACGCCTCGTACTGCTCCGGGGCCATGTACTCGGGCGTGCCCATGAGCACGCCGCTGCCGGTGATCCCCCGGGGGTCGGTGCCGGCGCGGCTCAGCCCGAAGTCGGTGAGGTAGGCGTGCGGCCGGCCGTCGGCACTGCTCACGAGGATGTTGGCGGGCTTCACGTCGCGGTGGACCAGGCCCTGGCGGTGCGCGGCGTCGAGCGCGGAGCCGATCTGGCCGATCAGCTCGACGGCGTAGGACGGGGAGAGCCGGCCGTGACGCCCGAGGACCGCGGCGAGGTCGAGGCCGTCCACGAACCGCATGACGACCGACAGCCGGCCCTCGTCGACGTCGGCGGAGTAGATCGGGACGACGTGCGGGTGCTCGAGGGAGGCGGCGAGCTCGCACTCCCGCCGGAACCGGGCGCGGTAGTCCTCGTCGTCGGCGAACGCGCCGCGGACGACCTTCACCGCCACCGTGCGGTTGAGGGCGGTCTGGAAGCCCCGGTAGACGACGCCCATGCCACCGCGGCCGATCTCGGCGTCCAGGCGCACCCCGCCCACGACGGACCCGATGGTGGACTCGCTCAATCCCGCCCCTGCCCCGCGATCGGTCACATATCGTCACCAGTTTTCCCGATGACGCCGCGTCGGGACCAGTCTCCGGTCGGGCTGATGACGCGTGGTGATCGGAGCGCGACGGCGTGCCGTGATCACGGGCGACGATCACCCGATCGGGCCGGACGCGCCGGGGTGCCGAGTTGACCATCGGAGTGGCGGGGGTAACATGCTCGTCATGCAGGCAGCGCTCCGTCGAGAGGTAGTACTTCGGCGCGCCGGGTGAGCCAGGGCCCCGGCGCGCACCACCGCTCGCCCCTCAGGGGCTCGTAGCGGTCCGCCGAGACCTGGCTCGGATCCACTTCCACCACCGGATCCTCGGGAGCCCAGTCGTGACGACCATCGAGCAGCCCCGCACCGCCCCCGCCCCGCGACGCGCCTCGCGGCTGCCCCGCCCGTTCACGATCCTCACCACCGGCGGCATGCCCGGCGTCATGGACCTCGCGTCCGCGCTGCGCTCGTTCGGCTACCGCATCCCGGACTTCTCGGTCGACGTCCACGAGGGCGTCAGCTGCTCGTGCGTCCAGTGCACCGTCGCGCTCACCAGCACCGAGTGCGCCGAGTTCGCCGACCGCGTCCGCACCCTGCCCGGCGTCCTCTCGGTCGAGCCGTCCTGCTGAGGACACGGAGCGCAGCCGCGCTGGACCGTCGATGACGCGCGCATGATGGACTCGTGAGCGATGACGCCCGCCGTGATCCCCGGGACGGCCCGGGGGACTTCTCCAACCCGATCGAGGAGCTGATCGGCCGGCTCGTCGAGGGCTTCGGCGACCTCGGCCGGCCCGAGCCGGGCGCGGACGAGCGCCCGACCGGACGTCCGCGCGGGGACACCCGCACGCCGGTGCTGGACCGCTTCGGGCGCGACCTCACGGCGGCCGCGCGCGCCGGGCGCCTCGACCCCGTCGTCGGCCGCGAGCGCGAGGTCGCCGCGGTGCTGGAGATCCTCGGACGGCGCACCAAGAACAACCCGGTGCTCGTCGGCGACCCGGGCGTCGGCAAGACCGCGATCGTCGAGGGGATCGCCGCGCGGATCGCCGCGGGGACGGTCCCCGGCCCGTCGGGGCGGCGCGTCGTGGCGATCGACCTGGCCGGCCTCGTCGCGGGCACGAAGTACCGCGGCGAGTTCGAGGAGCGGTTGCGGCGCCTGGTCGACGAGGTCACCGCGACCGAGCGGGGCGTCGTGCTCTTCCTCGACGAGCTGCACACCGTCGTCGGGGCGGGCGCGGGCGTCGAGGGGACGATGGACGCCGCGGACATCCTCAAGCCGGCCCTGGCGCGCGGCGACCTGCAGGTGGTCGGGGCGACGACGCTCGAGGAGTACCGCCGCCACGTCGAGTCCGACCCCGCGCTCGAGCGCCGGTTCGCGCCGATCACCGTCGACGAGCCCACCGTCGAGGAGACCGTGGCCATCCTCGACGGGCTGCGCGCCCGCTACGAGGAGCACCACCGCGTACGGCTGCCCGAGGACGTGCGCCGGGCCGCGGTGGAGCTCACCGCCCGCCACGTCCGCGACCGTTTCCTCCCCGACAAGGCGATCGACGCGCTCGACACCGCCGCGGCACGGGTGCGGCTGCGGCGGGGGGAGGACCCGAGCGCGTCGGGGACGGTGACCGTCGCCGACGTCGCCCAGGTGGTCGCCGACCGCACCGGCCTGCCCGTCGCGCACCTCACCGACTCCGAGCGCAGCCGCCTGCTCGGGCTCGCCGACCACCTGCGCCGGCGGGTGGTGGGCCAGGACCACGCGCTCGAGGCGGTCACCGACGCGGTGCTCGCGGGCCGGGCGGGGATGGGCCAGCCCGGGCGGCCCGTCGCGTCGTTCCTCTTTGCGGGCCCGACCGGCGTCGGGAAGACGGAGCTGGCACGTGCCCTGGCCGAGGCCCTGCACGGCTCCGACGAGCGCCTCGTGCGTCTCGACCTCGGCGAGTTCCGCGAGGCCCACACGGTCAGCCGCCTCACCGGCGCCCCGCCCGGCTACGTCGGGCACGACCGGCCCGGCGAGCTCACCGAGGCGATCCGGCGCACGCCGTCGTGCGTGGTGCTGCTCGACGAGATCGAGAAGGCGCACCCGGACGTGCTCGCGCTGCTGCTCGGGGTGCTCGACGCCGGTCGGCTCACCGACGGGCGCGGGCGGACGGTGTCGTTCGCCGACGCCGTCGTGATCATGACGAGCAACCTCGGCGCCGCGTCGCTGACCGAGGGCGGCGACCCCGACGCGGCCCGGGCGAGCGTCGTCACGGCGCTGGCCCGCGCGCTGCGCCCGGAGTTCCTCGGGCGGATCGACGAGGTCGTGCTGTTCACGCCGCTCGACCCGGACGCCCGGCGCGCCGTGGTCGAGCTGATGCTCGACGGCACCCGCGAGCGTCTCGCGGCCCAGGAGGTCGGGCTGACGGTGACGCCGGCGGCCGTCGACGCCCTCGTGGCCCGCGGCCACGACCCGGCCCTCGGCGCCCGGCCGATGCGCCGCGTCGTCACCCGCGAGGTCGACCGCGCCCTGTCCCGCCGGATCGTGGCCGGCGCGCTGCGCCCGGGCGGGCACGCCTGTGTCGACGCCCCCGACCCGGACGGCCCGCTGACGATCGAGGTGGGCGTCCCCGGTACGTGAGCAGTTGGCGCCCCTCCGAGGGCGCCAACTGCTCACGAGGGCTATTCGACCGTGACGCTCTTGGCGAGGTTGCGGGGCTTGTCGATGTCGCGGCCCAGCGCCCGCGCGCAGTGGTAGGCGAGCAGCTGCAGCGGCACGCCCAGCAGGATCGGGTCGAGCTCGGGCTCCAGGCGCGGGACGCGCAGGACGGCGTCGGCGAGCCCGTCGGGGATCTCCGCGTTGGTCACGGCGATCACCGGGCCGCCGCGGGCCTTGATCTGCTCGACGGTGCTGATGTTCTTGCTCAGCAGCTCGTCGTCGGGGATCACGACCACCGAGGGCATCGCCGCGTCGATCAGGGCGAGGGGGCCGTGCTTGAGCTCCGCGGCCGCGTAGGCCTCGGCGTGCACGTAGGAGATCTCCTTGAGCTTCTGCGCGCCCTCGCGGGCGACCGCGGCGCCCCGCACCCGGCCCAGGTAGAACATCGAGCGCGCGTCGGCGTAGCGCCGGGCCACCGCCTCGACCTCGTCGGCCGACTCCAGCGCCGTCTCGACCGCGTCCGGCAGCCGGCGCAGCCCCTCGACCAGGCGCGAGCCGTGCGCCGAGGACAGGTCGCGCACCCGCCCGAGCAGCAGTGCGAGCAGCGCGAACGACGTGACCATCGAGCTGAACGCCTTCGTCGAGGCCACCGACACCTCGGGCCCGGCGTGCAGGAACGTCCCCGCGCCGCACTGGCGGGCGATCGCCGAGCCGATGACGTTGACGACGCCCACGACGCGGCCGCCCTTGCGCTGCAGCTCCTCGACGGCGGCGAGGGTGTCGATCGTCTCGCCGGACTGGCTCACGGCGACGTAGAGCGTCTCGGGGTCGACGAGCGGGTTGCGGTAGCGGAACTCGCTGGCCTGCTCGGCGTCCGACGGGATGCGGGCGAGCTCCTCGACCAGCCCGGCGCCGATCTGCCCGGCGTAGAGCGCGGACCCGCAGCCCAGGAACGTCACGCGCCGGATGCCGCGCAGCTCGCGGGGATCGAGGTGCAGGCCGTCGAGCCGGGCGGTCGCGAAGCGGGCGTCGAGCCGGCCCGCGAGCATCCGCTGCAGCGCCGCGGGCTGCTCGTAGATCTCCTTGGACAGGAAGTCGGGGTGGCCGTCGAGGTCGAAGTCGGCGTCGTCGACGTCGACGGTCGTGGGCGGGCCGAGGCGCGAGCCCTCGTAGCCGGCGGCGGTCAGCGTCGCGATCTCCCCGTCGGCGAGGAACACCACCTGGCGGGTGTGGCGCACGAGCGCCGCGACGTCGGAGGCGACGAACATCTCGCCGTCGCCCAGCCCGAGCACGATCGGGCTGCCGTTGCGGGCGACGACGAGCTCCTCGGGGTGGCGCGCGTCGAGCACGACCAGCCCGTAGGTGCCCTCGACGCTGCGCAGTGCCTCGCGGACGGCCTCCTCGAGCGAGGGCGACCCGCCGTCGAGGGCGCGCGCGACGAGGTGGGGGAGGACCTCGGTGTCGGTGTCCGAGCGCAGGGCGACGCCCTCGGCGGCCAGCTTCGCGCGCAGCTCGTCGGCGTTCTCGAGGATGCCGTTGTGCACGACGGCGATCCGGCCGGCCGCGTCGGTGTGGGGGTGCGCGTTGCGCTCGCTGGGCTCGCCGTGTGTGGCCCAGCGGGTGTGGGCGATGCCCGTGCGTCCGGGGGACTCGTCGTCGCCGACCGCCGCGCGCAGGTCGTCGACCCGGCCCACGGCGCGCGTCGTCCGCAGCGCCTTGCGGTGCACCACGGCCAGCCCGGCCGAGTCGTAGCCGCGGTACTCCAGCCGCGCGAGCCCTTCGACCAGGATCTTGGTCGCCGGACGGTTGCCGACGTACCCCACGATGCCGCACATGGGTGCCTCCCCCTTCAGCCGTAGACGATGCGCCGCAGGCGCCGTTCGGTGACCGTGCCCGGCGCGACCGGACGGTGCGCGAGCTCGTCGGCGATCAGCGTCCAGATCTCCGCGTTGCGACGGTCTCGGGCCTGCAGCTCCCGGTGTCGCCGCCGCACGTACTCCTCGGTGGTCTCGGAGTAGTAGGCGACGACGTCGGCCACCACGCGGGCGGCGACCTCCCCGGACAGACCCGTCGACGTCGCCACGTGGCGCACGAGCTCGGGGTCCATTCCGGCCACACTGCCGTCGAGGGACGCGTCGGTGCCAGTTTCCTGCCCGATTCCGGGCAGGAACGGCCTTCTTGTGCGCTGAGCGACAGCGTCCGCAGCGTCGGGCGGTCGCCGACGAGGGTGCACTACCGTCGCCGCGGTGGACACCGACGGGTTCGTCGACGTCCTCGCGACGGCGCACGTCACGGTGGGCGCCCGGCCGGCGGTGATCGAGATCCGGCAACGTCCGGGTGGTCGGGACGAGGTGGCGATCGGCGGGCTGCTGCTCGTGGCCGTCGTCGGCGTCGCCGGTCTGCTGTCGGCGCCGTTCTCGGTCGCGACGGTGGTGCTGGCGCCCTTCGTGGTGCTGTTCGGCGTCGCGGGCTGCTGGCTGCTCGGGCAGCGCCTCCGCACGCCCGCGGTCCGTCTCGACTGCGTCGCGTGGAGCGCCGCCGGCGCCGGCATCCCGCGGCGGCGGTCGTTCGGCCGACCGCCGATCGTCCACACCACCGCGGCCCGCGACCGCTACGGCAGCGCCGACGTCGTCCTCAGCGCGGGCCACCGCTCGACGGTGGTCGTCGGGCGGGTCCCCGGCGCGGAGGCGGAGGAGATCGCCCGGACGCTGCGCCGGTTGGTGCGCGAGCGGGACCTCACGCGCTGATCAGGGCTTGATCAGCCAGTCGCCGGCGTGCAGGGCGGCGACCGCGGTCGGCACGCTCTCGTGGAACACCGAGCCGGCGAGCAGGACGACGGGGAACGCCACCCACAGCCCGGCCGCGAGCAGCAGCGCCGCCCCGACGCCGGCGACGCCGACGGCGGCGAGCAGCACGGCGGCCCCGGCGGCGAGCACGACGTTGCGGGCGAGCTCCACCACTGCGGTGGCCCCGCCCGAACGCTCCGGGGCGCCGGCCGGCCGGGCTCGGGCGAGCACGACGCCGAGGGCGCAGTAGTAGGTCCCGCTCGCGACGAGCGCGGCGAGCGCCGCGGCGGGGACGGCGATCAGCGTGGCGGTGGTGACCATGGCGAGCTCCTCGGCGTGTGCGGGTGTCACCCCCACCACGGACGGAGCCGGACCGATCGACAGGTCGAGCGGGTGGATTTCCTGACGTCTGACGCCAGCGTGGACGCCAGGCTGACAACTCCCCGGACCTCGCTAGCTGGTGATGTCCTTGCGGCGGAAGTACCAGACCGCCGTGGCGCCGAAGGCGATGCACCAGACCAGGGCCGAGAGGACGCCGCGGGCGAGGTCGGTGCCGTCGACGTCGAGGGTGAGCAGGTCGGCGAAGGCGAACACGTCGTGGGTCGGCAGGACGTTGCGCAGCGAGCCGAGCGCGTCGACCGTGTCGAGGATCTGCGACAGGATCGACACGAGCACGGCGCCGCCGACCGCGCCGAGCGGGGCGTCGGTGAGCACCGAGAACAGCGTCGCGACGCCCGCCACCCACAGCAGGTGGACCGCCAGGTACGCCACCGCGAGCAGGATCCGCACGATCGCCGTGCCGTAGGGCAGGGACTCGCCGGTGGGGGAGAGGTAGTCGCCCGCTCCGTACACCAGCGTCCCGAGCACGATCGCCACGACGGGCAGCACCACGAGCGTCGCCAGCGACAGCAGCGCCGCGACGATCGTCTTCTGCCGCAGCAGCCGCACGCGCGGCACCGGGATCGCGAGCAGGTAGCGCAGTGACGACCACGACGCCTCGCTCGCGACCGTGTCGCCGAAGAAGAGCGCCACGACCACGACGAACAGGAAGCTCGCCGACGAGAACAGCGCGAACACCGCGAAGTTCGGCCCGGAGGCCTGGGCGAGGTCGGTGAGGCTCGTGGCCGCGGTGCCCCGCTGGGGGGCGTCGCCGACCGAGAACGCGATCCAGAGGATCACCGGCAGCAGGGCGAACAGGCCGAGCGTCACCTGGGTCCGGCGCCGGCGCCACTGCCGGGCCAGCTCGACGCGGACGGGCAGCGTGCGGGGTTCACCGAGCGACGTCGTGCTCACGGGCGGGGGGCCTCCTCCCCGATCAGCGCCAGGAAGGCGTCCTCGAGGCGGCGCCGGGGTCCGACGCCGCGCACCTCGAAGCCGGCCTCCACCAGGGTGCGCACGACCTCGGCGCGGTCGACGCCGCCGAGGTCGACGAGGACGACGTCGGTGGCGGACGGGTCGGGCTCGACGTCACGCACGCCGTTGCGGCCGCGCAGCACCGACACCGCCTCGTCGCGGCGCCCGGAGACCGTCACCGCGACCTGGCCGCCGGCGACCAGCTCGGCGACCTCGCCGGTGGCGACGACACGGCCGTGGTGCATGACGACGACGTGGTCGCACGTCTGCTCGACCTCGGCGAGCAGGTGGCTCGACACGAGGACCGTGCGCCCGTCACGGGTCGAGCTCCGCTCCGCTGCGTCTCCCGGACCGCCGCGCGCGTACGAGCGCAGCACCTCGCGCATCGCGTGGATCTGGGGCGGGTCGAGGCCGTTGGTGGGTTCGTCGAGCACGAGCAGGTCGGGCAGGCCGAGCATCGCCTGGGCGATGGCCAGGCGCTGGCGCATGCCCTGGCTGTAGGTCCGCACGGCGCGCTCGACCGCCGTCCCGAGCCCGGCGATCTCCAGCGCCTCGTCGAGGTGCGCCTCCTCCGGCGGGCGGCCGGTGGCGGCCCAGAAGAGCTCGAGGTTGTCGCGCCCCGACAGGTGCGGCAGGAACCCGGCGCCCTCGACGAACGCGCCGACGCGCGCGAGCACCGGCGCGCCGGCGACCACGCGGCGGCCGAAGATGCGCAGCTCGCCTGCGCTCGGGGCGATGAGGCCGAGCAGCATCCGCAGGGTCGTCGTCTTCCCGGCGCCGTTGGGCCCGAGCAGGCCCAGCACCTGCCCGCGCTCGACGGTGAACGAGACGTCGTCGACCGCCACGAGCCCGCTGGGCCACGACTTCGACAGCCCCCGCACGACCAGCGGCGTGTCGGCGAGCTCCTCCTCGAGGGCCAGGACGCCGCCGGGCTCGAGGTCGCGGCGCCGTCGGCGGGCGGCGAGCACCCGGGCGGTGAGCCAGGCGACGAGCACCCCGAGCAGCAGCACCCCGGCCGCGATCAGCGGGGCGAGCGGCACCGAGGTCCCGCTGCGGACGTCGCCGGGCACCGACGGCACCGACAGCGCGGAGTCCCCGGCGAGCCCGATCCGGTACACCGCCGGTGCGGTCGCTGCGGAGTACGCCTGGTCGGTGGTCGCGACGGCGACCTCGAGCCGGTGCCCCGCCGGCAGCGTCGCGACGACGGCCGGGAGGCTGACCTCGACCTCGGTGGGTGTCGCACCGGGGGCGGGCAGGCGCAGCGGCGAGACGGCGTTGCCGAGCAGGGTCCGGGTGCCCGGGCCGCCGTCGCCGGCCGCCACGTCGTAGACCTTGGCGAACAGCACCGGCTCGCCCGACGGGCGTCCCGGCACCGCCGACACCGAGAGCCGCACCCGCGGCGCGCCGGCGACGACCGTGCGGGCGGCCAGCGGGTCGGTCGAGAACGTCGCCGCCTGGCCGGGCAGGTCCGACGCCAGGCGACCCAGCAGCGCCGACGCCCCGCCGGAGCCGCCGCCCCCGGAGCCGCCCCCGCCGCCCCCGGAGCCCCCGCCCGAGCCGCCCCCGGAGCCGCCGTCGTCCTCGTCGTCCCCCGAGCCGCCACCCGAGCCACCGCCCGATCCCCCTCCCGAGCCGCCGCCCGCCGCGCCGGCGAGCCCGGCCAGTCCCGGCACGGAGGAGATCGCGGACGGCGCACCGCCCGCGGGGGCGACGACGTCCTGCGCCTCGCCGCGCAACGGCAGCGCCGTCCGCGGGGTGCCCGCGCCGCCGTCGAGGCCGGGGTAGGTGCTCGCCGTGATCGTCCGCTGGGTCGGGGCGCTGCGCGCCTGGACCCCGGACGGCACGACGTAGGTGAACGCCGTGCCCGGGTCGGGTGCGGTGCCGGCGAGGTGGTGGTCGAACCACGCCTGCATGCGGGCGGTGGTGCGCTGGTCGGGGCCGCCGCCGTCGTGGCCGCCGGCGAACCAGCTCACCGCGACGGTCCCGCCGCCCGCGGCGATCTCGCGGGCGGTGGCGTCCGCCTGGTCGAGGCCGAAGAGGGTGTCCCGCTCGCCCTGGACGAGCAGGGTCGGCGCGGCGATGCGCTCGGCGACGCTCGCCGGCGAGGCCTGCGCGAAGAAGCCCGCGAGGTCGGCGGGCTCGCGCCCGGTGGTGATCGCCGCGACGTACCCGGCGCACACCTCGGGCAGGAACCGTCCGCACACCTGGGGCGCCGCGGCCTCCTGCCCGGGCGCCGGGCGCGAGCCGCTGCCGAAGAACAGCGCAGCCCAGGCGCGCTTGAACACTCCGTCGGGGGCGGCGGCGCTCGCGGCCGGGGTCGAGGCCGGGTCGGCGCCCGCGCGGTTCGGGAAGAGCGCCTGGCCGAGGTCGTTCCAGGTGATGACGGGGATGGTCGCGTCGACCCGGCGGTCGGTCCCGGCCAGCAGCAGCGCGAGCGCCCCGCCGTAGGACTCGCCGGTGACGCCGACCCGCGGGTCGCCCGGCGCGTCCTGACGGACCTCCGGGCGCGCGGCGAGCCAGTCGACGAGCTGCTGGGCGTCGGCGACCTCGTAGTCGGGGGAGTTCAGGGCGATCTGCCCGGTGCTGGCGCCGAACCCGCGGGCCGACCACGCCAGCGCCACGTAGCCGCGCTCGGCCCAGGCGCGGGCGTCCGCCGCGACCGAGTCCTTGCTGCCCCCGAAGCCGTGCGCGACGAGCACCGCCGGCGCGGGACCAGTCGTCGCGGGCAGCCACAGGGTGGCGTCGAGGCTCTGCGGCTGGTCGCGGGCCGGGCCGTCGCGCACGTCGATGCGCAGGTTCTCGCTCCGCACCCCGGTCCCGGCGCCGGGCGCGGGCGCCGCCGACCCCGCGGCCGCCGTCACGAGCCCGAGCAGGCCGACGGTGAGCACGACGCCGAGGACCCGCAGCGGGCGGCTGATCACGAAATCCACGCTAACCCAGCGGCGTCTGTGCTGGTCGTGAGCGCCCCTCCCGGGGTGGGACGCGCCACCCGGGGCCCCGTCGCGCTGCGCTCACGGAGGTGACACACTGCGTGGCGGAGGGGAGTATCCCTGCGCGTCGGCCTCGTCAGCACGGCCGCCGCACCGGTCGGAGGACCGGTGTCGGTGCCCGGGGCCGCCGGTCGTCCGAACGGACGACGGGAGAGACCTCCGGCGGAGCCGTCTGCCCTGACGGCACCCCGGAGGGATCGGAGACCGTCGGATGTACGTGCCGTTCTGGGTGTGGGCCCTGACCATCGTGGGTCTGCTGGCCGTGCTCGCCCTGGACCTGGCCATCGTCGGCCGCCGCCCCCACGAGGTCGGGGTGCGCGAGGCGGCCCGCTGGGTCGGCGTCTACGTCGGTCTCGCGGCGCTGTTCGCGGGCGGGCTGGCCCTGCTGGCGGGGCAGGACAAGGCGACGGAGTTCGTCGCCGGCTACGTCCTGGAGTACTCGCTCTCGGTCGACAACCTGTTCGTCTTCCTGCTGATCATGAGCGCGTTCGCGGTCCCGCGCGCCTACCAGCACCGCGTGCTGCTGTTCGGGATCCTCATCGCGCTCGTGCTGCGCGGCGCGTTCATCCTGGCCGGCGCGGCGGCGATCGAGCGCTTCAGCTGGCTGTTCTACCTGTTCGGCGCGTTCCTCGTGCTCACCGCGCTCAAGGTCGTCACGGAGTCCGACGACGACGAGGAGTACCGCGAGAACGCCGTGCTGCGCCTGCTGCGGCGCGTCCTGCCCATGACCGACGACTACGTCGGCACCCGCTCGGTCGTCCGGCGGCGCTCGGCCGCGGGCCGGATGCGGTGGCTGGTCACGCCGATGCTGTTCGTGATGGTCGCGATCGGCACGACCGACCTGCTGTTCGCGCTGGACTCGATCCCCGCGATCTTCGGGCTGACCCGCGATCCCTACATCGTGTTCGCCGCCAACATGTTCGCGCTGATGGGGCTGCGCCAGCTCTACTTCCTGCTCGGCGGCCTGCTGCGCAAGCTCGTGTACCTCCAGTACGGCCTCGGGATCATCCTCGCGTTCATCGGCGTCAAGCTCGTGCTCGAGGCGCTCCACACCAACACGCTTCCGTTCCTCAACGGCGGCCGGCCGGTGGACGTCTGGGTCATCGGCATCGAGCTCTCCCTCGCCGTCATCGTGGGTGTGCTGGCCATCACCACGGTGGCGAGCCTCGTCAAGGTCCGGTTCTTCCCGGACCGGTCTGCGCAACCCTCCGAGCAGGACTCCGACCAGCCCACGGCGCTGGGCCGGGAGGCCCACCCGGCCGGCACATCGCGGTCCTCGGGCTCCTGACGACCTCACCGGGTCGCCACCGTCCGGCCGGTTCGGTGGCACCCTCGACGGGGATCGGTCGAGGGGAGTCGGTAGCTCGGTGGCGGGACGGTCGGGGACGGCGACGTGGCGCGCGTGGCGCAGCTCCTGGACGGGTCCGCGGAGCCCGTGGCGGTGGGCCGTGGTGGCCGTCGTGGGCGCGCTGCTCGTCGGCGTGCCCGCGGTGCTCTCGACTCGCCCCGGCGACGCGACGGCCGACCCGGCGCAGCTGCGCGATCTCGTCACCGCGTCGGCCGACAAGCCCTGGACCGGCTACGCCGAGGCGCGGGCCGGTCTCGGCGTGCCCCGCATCGCCGCCCTGTCCGACGTGAGCACCCTGCTCTCGGGCGTGACGCGCATGCGCGGCTGGTACGCCGCCCCGGACCAGGTGCGCACCGACGTGCTGACGCCGGTGGGGGAGCGCGACCGCTACGTCACCCCCCGCGGCCAGGCGGTGTGGGACTACGGCGCCGAGCTGCTCACGCTCGTCGCCCGCGATCCGCGGGTCCGGCTGCCCCGTCCCGAGGACCTGCTGCCCCCCGACCTCGCCCGCCGGTTGCTGGCCGGGACGTCGCCGAGCGACCCGGCGACCGCGCTCCCGGCACGGCGCGTGGCGGGGGTGGACGCCGCCGGCGTGCGGGTCACCGTCGCCGATCCCGAGACGACCGTCGGGGCGCTCGACGTGTGGGCCGACCCGTCCACCGGGCTCCCGGTCGCGGTGGAGGTGCGGGCGAAGGGCGCCCCCGACCCCCTCATCAGCACCGCCTTCGCCGAGCTGGCGCAGGGCCCGCCCGATCCCGGCGCCCTCGTCCCCCGCCGCGGGCCGGGCGCGGGTGTCACGCGCAGCCCCACGTCGGACCTCTTCGGCGTCCTCGGTCGCGGCGACGGGTCGACGCTGCCCGACCGCCTCGCCGGCCGGGACCGCGAGCCGCCCGAGCGCCGCTTCCCCGCCCTGGGCCAGTACGGCACGACGCTCGGCCAGCTCATCGCCGTGCCGCTGCCCCCGGACCTCGCCGGGAACCTCCTGTCCGGGATCGATCGTGCCGGGGCAGGCCGGACGCTGACCGTCGACGGCCAGGGTTCGGCGCTGGAGACCCCGCTGCTCACGCTCGCGGTGGTGCGCAGCCAGGACGGGACGCGGGCCTGGGCGCTGTCCGGTCTGGTGCCGCGGGCGACGATCGACACCGGCGCGGCCGACCTGCTGGCGGGGGGACAGACGTGAGGGGCGACCGGCTGGTCATCGAGACGCGGGGCCTGACCAAGCGCTTCGGGGCGCACGTCGCCGTCGACGACGTCGACCTGCACGTCGCCGAGGGCGACCGCTACGGGTTCCTCGGCCCCAACGGGTCGGGCAAGACGACCATGGTGCGGATGCTGCTCGGGCTGGTCTACGCCACGCGCGGCGAGATCACGGTGCTGGGCCGGCCGGTGCCCGCGAAGGTGGCCGAGGTGCTGCCCGAGATCGGCGCGATGGTCGAGGGCCCGGCGGCGTACCCGCACCTGTCGGGGCGGGCGAACCTCGCCCTGCTCGACGCCTCCGGTCCCCGCCGGTCCCGCGACGGGCGACGCCGGCGTGACCGGGTCGAGGAGGTCCTCGAGCGTGTCGGGCTCGGCGCTGTCGACCGCCGTCCCGTCCGCGCGTACTCGCTCGGCATGCGCCAGCGCCTCGGGCTCGCCGGCGCGCTGCTCAACCGGCCGCGCCTGCTCGTGCTCGACGAACCCACCAACGGCCTCGACCCGCACGGCATCCGGGAGGTGCGCGACCTGCTGGGCGACCTCAACGCCGCTGGCACCACGGTCTTCCTGTCGAGCCACCTGCTCGCCGAGATCGAGGCGCTGTGCACCACCGTCGGCGTCGTCGACCGGGGCCGGCTCGTGCTCGAGGACGACCTCGACGCCGTGCGCGGGCCCACCGGCCGGCTCGTCGTGCGGACCCCCGACCCGGACGCGGCCGCGCGGGTGCTCGGGCGGGCGGTGGCCGAGCGGTACGACCACACCCTCGTCGTCGACGGCGCCCCCGGCGGCCCGCCGGCGCTCGCCCGGCACCTCGTCGAGCACGGCGTGCCCCTCGACGGGCTGGTCGAGCAGCGCCGCAGCCTCGAGGACGTCGTCGTCGACCTCACCGGGCCCGGGTCCGACACGGCGAGGGCGCGCCGGAACGGGGCCCGCCCGTGATCCGCGTCGAGCTCCAGAAGCTGGTGCGCCGGCCCCGGACGTGGGTGGCGGTGGGCCTGCTGTGCCTGCTGCCGGCGATCGTCGCCGTGTTCCTCGCGACCACCCGGATCTCCCCGCCGCCCGGGCAGGGGGCGGCGTTCCTGTCCGCGGTGCTGCAGTCGGGCTCGCTCTACCCGGCCGCGGCGCTGGCGCTGGTGCTGCCGATCTTCCTGCCGGTGGCGGTGGCGGTCGTCGCCGGCGACTCCGTGGCCGGCGAGTCCTCGCAGGGCACGCTGCGCTACCTGCTCGTGCGGCCCGTGCGCCGGACGTCGCTGCTGCTGGCCAAGCTGGTCGCGGTCGTGGTGTTCGTGGTCGGGACCGTGCTGGCGGTCGCGGGCACGTCCTACGTCGTCGGGGTGTCGCTGTTCGGCGCGGGCGACCCGGTCGCGGTGGTCCAGGCGCTGCCCGAGGTCACCGGGGGCGACGACGCCGTCGCGGGCACCGGCCCGTCCGGCGGCGGCCAGCCGCAGCAGCAGCCCGCCGCGGGCGGGCAGGTCGGAGGTCAGGGCGCCCCCCAGGCCCGCCCCGGCGCGGACACCGGCGACACCACCGCGGCCGACGACCAGGCGGCCCGCGAGCGCGCCCAGTCGTCGGTCTCGTCGCTGTCGGGCGACGCCCTCGGTCCCGCCGACCTCGCCGCCCGCATGCTCGGCGCGATGGTCTACGTGACCGTCTCGATGCTCGGTGTCGCGGCGATCGCGCTGTTCCTCTCGACGGTCACGACCTCGTCCCTCGGCGCCACCCTGGGCGCCCTCGCCGCCCTGATCACGAGCCAGGTGCTGGTCAGCCTCGACGCGGCGTCGTCCGTCACGCCCTACCTGCCGACGCGCTACTGGCTCGCGTGGATCGACTTCTTCCGCGATCCGATCTTCCTGCGGGACATCACGGCCGGCCTGTGGCTCCAGGCGGGCTACGTGGTCGTCCTCATGCTGGCGGCGTGGGCCAACTTCGCGACCAAGGACGTCACGAGCTGATACGACCGGTCGGCCGATAGAGGGAATCACAAGCCGTGGTTACGGTGTTCAGGCCCGCAGCCGGCCACGGAGAGCAAGGACCGTCGACGTGCCAGGACCCGACGCCCTCGTGCTGTTCGTCGAGGACTCCCCGCAGGACGTCGAGGCCGTCGGGCGCACCCTGGCGGCGGCGCACCCGCGCGCGCGGCTCGAGGCCCTGGGTGACGGGACGTCCGCGCTCGAGCGTCTCGCCGACACCGAGGCCGAGCTCCCCGACCTCGTCCTGCTCGACCTCAACGTGCCCGGGCTCGACGGCCACGGGGTGCTCTCGACCGTGCGCCGGCGGGCGCCGCTCGACGGGCTCCCGGTGGTGGTGCTGACGTCGTCGACGCGCCCCCAGGACATCGAGGCCTGCTACCGGGCGGGCGCCAACAGCTACGTGGTCAAGCCGGTCGAGCTCGCCGCGTTCCAGGCGATCCTGCGCGGGGTCTTCGCCTACTGGCTCGGCACCGCCCCGGAGCTGGGCACCGTGAACCAGAACGAGCTGCCCTGACCCGGCTGTGAGTCGACCCCGATCCGGCCGCCGTGCCGCTCGACGATCTTGCGGCTGATCGCGAGGCCCATCCCGAGGCCGTCGGCCCGTCCCGGGTGCAGGCGCTGGAACGGGGCGAAGACCTGGTCGCGGCGCTCGTCGGGGATGCCGATGCCGTTGTCGCGCACGTAGACCGCGCAGTCGGTCGCGCGGGACCCCGCCGGCAGTGGACCGAGGCCGACCTCGACCCAGCGGGGCTCGTCGGCGGCGTACTTGACGGCGTTGACCACGAGGTTGGTGAGCACCTCGCCCAGCTGGACGCGGTCCCCGCGCACCGCCGGGAGCCGGCCGTCGCGCCGGAGCTCCACCCCCGCGTCGCGGCAGCGTTCGGCGACCACCTCGGCGACCTCGTCGAGGACGCCGTCGAGGTCCACCAGCACCGGGTCCAGCTCGCCCCGGCCGGCCTGGGAGTAGCGCAGCAGGGAGTCGAGCAGGTCGTCCATGCGCACCGCGAGCAGGCCGATCGTGCGCAGGCGCCGCATCGACTCCGCGTCGAGGTGCGGCGCGTCCTCGAGGACGAAGCCCGCGGTCTGGGCCACCGCACGCAGCGGCTCCCGCAGGTCGTGCGAGGCCGCGTAGGCGAACGTGTCCAGCTCCGCGTTGCTCCGCGCCAGCTCGGCGTTCCACGCGGCGAGGTCGTCGCCGCGGCGCGCGGCGACCTCGGCCGCGACCGTCGCCCGCAGCTGCTCGTCCACGCGCACCGCGAGCAGCAGCATCGTCAGCAGCAGCACCGCGAGCAGCATCTGCAGGTAGATGTGGCTGACCCCCGGCGCGACGCCGAGGGTCGCGGAGAACCCGAGACCGTCGGCCTCGCCCTGCGCGGCGGTCAGCGCGGTGGCGAGCCCGACGACCGCGACGGCGCCGACACCCAGACGCAGCGCGACCCAGATCAGCACCAGGGTCGGCAGGTAGACCAGCACGAGCGTCTGCGACCAGAACAGGGCGGCGGTGGTGCCGACGGCCACGACGGTCGCCGCCGCGGTGGACAGCGCGGTGCGGCGGGTCCACGGCAGGGTCAGGACCGCCACGACCGCCGTGCCGACCACGAGCACGGCCAGCCCGTCGCCCAGCCACCAGCGCGCCACGAACGCGTACCAGGGCCGGGTGGGGCCGGCGATCTCCGCGACCAGCGCGCCGACGAACCCGCCGGCCAGCGGGGCGACGACGACGGCGCCGCCGAGGAACCCGGCGAGGTCCCGCTGCCGGCTCAGGTCCGGGCGGCCGCGGGCGACGGCGCGGGCCAGGGTCGCGCCGAGGGCGGGCTCGACGGTGTTGGCGACGGCGTACCCGAGGGCGGCGACGAGGCTCAGCCCGGTGGCGAGGTCGATGGCGACCTCGGCGACGGCGGCCCCGAGCAGCACCGCGGGCCACCACCGCCGCCCGAGGACGCACAGCAGCGCCACCGTCCAGCCGGCCGCGGGGAAGAACGACGGGCCGAGGCCGTTCGGGTCGAACCAGGACATGGCCGTGAACCCGGCGGCCGTGTACCCGACGCCGGCGACCGCGAGCACCACGAGGTGGCGGACCGGGAGCGGCAGGTGGCTCGCGGCACGCTCGAGGGGGACCAGCGCGCCGGGCATCCCCTCATCGTGGGCGGCCGATCGGGAGCCCCGAAGCCGCCTTTCGTCGCCATTCGTGCGCCCGCCGGGCGCAGCCTCAGGAGCCCTCGGAACCCTCCGTGCGCAGCGCGTCGCACTGGGTCGCGTCGGCGGTCGGCAGGGGACCGGTCCCCAGGGCGCGCAGGACGAGGCCGACCGACAGCGGATCCACCGGCAGCCGGGAGTGGGGGACGGTCGCGTCGCTGCAGACGTCCTGGAGCCGGACGGCGTCGGTGCCGGGGAGATCCGCCGAGTCGGGCGGAGTGACCGTCTCGTCGTCGGCGCTCCACAGCGACAGCCACGGCAGGCCGGGCGGCGCGGTGGCGAGCCCGCGCAGCAGCGAGCTGCCGGGGGCGAGCTGCTGGCAGGCGCGGGGGCAGGCGCCGGGCACCAGGGCACCGCCGGCGGCGGCGAGCTCGGCACCCCGCAGCGGCGAGCCGAGGGTGACCACGCGGCGCACGGCGGGGGCGGTGCGCTCGCGGTCGAGATAGACGCGCGTCGCCACGCCGCCGGCGGAGTAGCCGACGACGTCGACCGACGGCGCGCCCTCGTCGAGGAGCCCGCGGACGGTGTCGTCGATCGTCGCCGCCTGCGCCACCAGGTCGCCGGTGCCCCCGGAGGGCAGTTCGACGATCACCGCGCGGCGGCCGTCGGCGCGCAGGCGGTCGGTCAGCGCGATGAACGCCGCCCGGTTGCCGCCGTAGCCGGGCACCAGGACCACCGCGCCGGGCACGGCGGGATCGGCCGGCGGCGGGACGCGGTACTGGCGCGCGACCCCGAGCCCGACCAGCACGACCAGGACGGCGGCGAGCGCGACCAGCGCGAGCACGAAGGCGCGCCGGCGCGGGGCCAGGCCGCCGAGCGGTGCCCGCGGGGGCCAGGTCGCCATACCGCCCAGTGTGCCGGGCGAGCGTTGCCTCCTCGTGGGACGGTGCGGCCGTGGCCACACCCACCGACACCACCGACAGCGCCGTCGACCCGACCGAGGCGGCCCGCACCGCCGGACGCCTCGAGCCCGTGCACTCGATGATCTACTTCGTCCCCGAGGTGGGCGAGGAGCTCTCCGCACTGGGCATCACCCGCTCCAGCGCGCAGTACTTCGCCCAGCGCGCGGCGCCCATGGGCGCGGTCGGGCCCGGCGTCGTCGCGGCGACGTTCTTCAACTTCAACCCGGCCCTGATCGCCCGGTCGGTGCCGGCGGTGTGGTCGTCCGCGTCGCCGGGCGACGTCGTCAACGCCCGGCTGCGTGCCGCCGACGCCGCGCTGCGCCGCCTGCTCGGCGACGAGGTGTCGTCGGCCGCCGTGACCGAGTCCGCCACCCTCGCCCGGCGTGCCTGCGAGGGCGCCACGGGCGAGGACCGCCCGCTCTACGCCGCCCACGCCGACCTGCCCTGGCCCGACGAGCCGCACCTCATGCTGTGGCACGCGGTCACCCTGCTGCGCGAGCACCGCGGCGACGCCCACCTGCACGCGCTGACCTCGGCGGGCCTGTCCGGCATCGAGGCGCTGGTCACCCACGTCGCCACCGGCAAGGGCTTCACCGTCGGGTTCGCCCAGCAGAGCCGCGGCTGGTCGGAGGCGCAGTGGGCCGACGCGTCGGCGGGCCTCGTCGACCGCGGTCTGCTCGACGACGCCGGCGGCCTCACCGACGCCGGCGCCGCCGTGCGCGCGGAGATCGAGGACCACACGACGCGCATGTCGCTGGCGCCGTGGCGCCACCTCGGCGCCGAGGGGATGGCCCGGCTCGGCGAGGTCTCCCGCCCGCTGTCGAAGGCCGTCCTGGCCGCCTTCGCCGTCGACGGCGTCTTCGCCCCGGGCTCGCCCCGCGCCGCGAAGGGCTGAGGCCCGGGGTCGTTGCAGCGAACGTGGCGTTCGCTGCTTCTAGGCGCGCGAAGTCCCCGTTCGCGGCGGCGCCTCGGGGCCGCTCAGCCCAGCTGCTGGGGCTTGTCCGGCGCGCTGACCCGCTGCGGGTCCTTCGCCCGCCGGGCGAGCCAGATCCCGCCACCGACGATCAGCGCGGCCGGTAGGAGCCACAGCGCGGCCCCGAGCAGCCAGTGCACCACCGGGAGCACGACACCGCCGATCAGCACCACCGCGCCGATCCCCGCCAGAATCCAGAGCACGACCTTCATGTCAGGAGATGCTCCGCCGGTCAGCGCCCCGGGGGATCGGGGTGCACCCTGAACCGTCTCGGGGTCGGGAGGGGTGCGCATGCGGGTGGTCGTGGTCGGCGCGGGCATCGTCGGCCTGGCGACGGCGTACGCCCTGCGTGCGGCGGGGGCCGATGTGCGCTGCCTCGACGCGGGCGAGCCGATGGGCGCGCGCTCGGCGGGGGACACGCGCATCTTCCGCGTCGCGCACGGCGACCCGGGGCTGGTGGCCGAGGCCCGGCGCAGCTCGGAGCTGTGGGACGACTGGTCGCTCGCCGCGGGCCGGACGTTCGTCGGCGGCGAGCGCCTGGTGGTCAGCGGACCGCGCGTGCCGGCGTGGTCGGCGGCGATGACGGCGGCCGGGGCGATCCACCGGGTGTCGCAGGGGGCCCTGCACGACCCGGCGGGCGGCGTCCTCGACCTCGCCGGGGCGGGGGCCTTCCTGGCCGCCGCGGTGGATCCTCGGCGCGCCGAGGTGAGCGGTGTCGACGCCGACGGCACGGTGCACCACGCCGACGGGCGCACCGAGCAGGCCGACGCCGTCGTCGTCGCGGCCGGTGCGGGCACCCCGGCGCTCGTCGCGCCGCTCGGCGTCACGGTCCCGGCGGAGCTCGAGCACCACGCCCGTTTCACGTTCGCCGGGCCCGCCGACCAGCCCTGCCACCTCGACGGACGCCCGGACGGGCCGCTCGCCAGCACGTACCAGCACCGCACGGCCGCCGGCCACTGGGCGATCGGGGGGCACCTGCCGGACGCCGACACCGCCTGGGAGCTGGGGGCCGACGAGGTCGCCCGCCGGTCACGCGCCGCGGTCGTCGACCACGTCCGGCGTCACCTGCCGTCCCTCGACCCGGACCCGGTCGCCGAGCTGCGCTGCACCCCGATGCGCGGCGCCGGCGACGGCGTGCACCGGGCCCGGGCGGGCGCCGTCCACACCGTCTGGGGCGACAACCTGGCGAAGCTCGCGCCCCGGATCGGCGAGCTGATCGCCGGGGACGTGGTGGGGGACACGCCGGTCGCCGCCGGTGGGCGAGATCACGCCCCGTAACCTGGAGGGGTCGCATCCGCGTCCCGACTGGAGTTCTCGCGTGTCCGTCACCGCCCCCGAGCGTTCCGAGCCCGCCACGACGGGACGCTCTGACCTGCGCAACGTCGCGATCGTGGCGCACGTCGACCACGGCAAGACGACGCTCGTGGACGCGATGCTGCGCCAGTCCGGTGCCTTCTCCGCGCGTACCGAGCCGGTCGACCGGGTCATGGACTCCGGCGACCTGGAGCGCGAGAAGGGCATCACGATCCTCGCGAAGAACACCGCGATCCACCGTGAGGGGATCACCTACAACATCATCGACACCCCCGGCCACGCCGACTTCGGCGGCGAGGTCGAGCGCGGCCTGTCGATGGTCGACGGGGTCGTCCTGCTGGTCGACGCCAGCGAGGGCCCGCTGCCGCAGACGCGCTTCGTGCTGCGCAAGGCGCTTTCCGCGCACCTGCCGGTGATCCTCGTGGTGAACAAGACCGACCGCGCGGACGCGCGCTGCGCCGAGGTCGTCGACGAGTCGCTCGAGCTGCTCCTCGAGCTCGCCACCGACCTCGGGCTGGACGACGACGTCGTCGCGAACCTGCTCGACCTGCCCGTCGTCTACGCCAGCGCGCGCGCCGGGAAGGCGTCCACCGAGCGCCCGGCGGACGGCGAGGTGCCCGACTCCCCGGACCTCGCGCCGCTCTTCGCGATCCTCGACCGGCAGGTCCCGGCCCCGACCGACGACCTCGACGGCCCGCTGCAGGCCCACGTCACCAACCTCGACGCGTCGTCCTACCTCGGGCGCATCGCCCTGTGCCGCGTGCGCTCCGGGCGGATCCGCCGCGGCCAGCAGGTCGGCTGGTGCCGCGCGGACGGGTCGGTGACGCGGGTCAAGGTCACCGAGCTGCTGCGCACCGAGGCGCTCGAGCGCGTGTCCACCGAGTACGCCGACGCCGGCGACATCGTCGCCGTCGCCGGGATCGCGGACGTCACCATCGGCGACACCCTCGCCGACCCCGAGGACCCGCGCCCGCTGCCGCGGATCACCGTCGACGAGCCGGCGATCGCGATGACCATCGGCATCAACACCTCGCCGCTGGCCGGGCGCGATCCCAAGCCGGGCACCAAGCTCACCGCCCGCCTGGTGAAGAACCGCCTGGACGCGGAGCTGGTCGGCAACGTGTCGATGCGCGTGCTGCCGACCGAGCGGCCCGACGCCTGGGAGGTCCAGGGCCGGGGCGAGCTGGCGCTGGCGATCCTGGTCGAGCAGATGCGCCGCGAGGGCTTCGAGCTCACCGTCGGGAAGCCCGAGGTGGTCACCCGGGTGGTCGACGGCAAGGTGCACGAGCCGTTCGAGCGCTTGTCGGTCGACGTCCCGGACGAGCACCTCGGCGCGGTGACCCAGCTCCTCGCGGCCCGCAAGGGCGAAATGCTCGAGATGGCCCACTCGGCCTCCGGACAGGTCCGGATGGAGTTCCGGGTCCCCTCGCGGGGGCTCATCGGCTTCCGGACCGAGTTCCTCACCGAGACCCGCGGCACCGGCATCGCCAACCAGCTCTTCGACGGCTACGGCCCGTGGGTCGGCGAGCTGCGCGCCCGCATCTCCGGCTCGCTGATCGCCGACCGCGCCGGCGCGGTCACCGGCCACGCCGTCGGCCTGCTCGCGGACCGCGGCGACCTGTTCGTCGGGCCGACCACCCCGGTGTACGCCGGCATGGTCGTGGGCGAGAACTCGCGCTCGGAGGACATGGAGGTCAACATCGTCCGCGAGAAGAAGCTGACCAACATGCGCCAGTCCTCGCAGGACGTCCTCGAGCGCCTTACCCCGCCGCGCATCCTCTCCCTCGAGCAGTCGCTGGAGTTCTGCTCCGAGGACGAGTGCGTCGAGATCACGCCCGGCGCGGTGCGCATCCGCAAGGTCATCCTCGACGCCCAGGAGCGGCACAAGGCGCGCAACCGCTCGAAGCAGGGCCTCGCCTGATCACCAGAACGTCGGGCGCTCGATCACCTGGGTCGGGGCCTCCATCCGCTTGACCTCGCGGTGGCGCCGGTAGCGGCGCGCCAGCATCAGCACGACGAGCGCGACGAGGACGACCAGCACGACCGTCTGGAAGACGCCGGCGTAGCGCTCGACGAGGTGCCACCGCGAGCCGAGCGCGAAGCCGCCCGCGACGAACACGGTGTTCCAGATCAGGCTGCCCAGAGCGGTCAGCCCGATGAACTCCCACCAGGGCATCCGGCGTTGCCCGGCCGGGATCGAGACGAACGAGCGGACCCCGGGGATCATCCGCCCGACGAACACCGCCGCGCGCCCGTTGCGGTCGAACCACTGCTCGGCCTTGACGACGTCGCGCTCGTGCACCAGCGGCATGCGTGCCAGCGTCCGGCGCAGCCAGGAGTCGGAGGCGAGCATCCCGATCAGGTAGAGCGCCACGGCGCCGACCACCGACCCGCCGGTGGTCCACGCGACCGCCGCGGCGAGCGAGAACTCTCCACGCCCGGCCGCGAACCCCGCGAGCGGCAGCACGATCTCGCTGGGGATCGGCGGGAAGAGGTTCTCCAGCGCGACGATGAGGCCGGCCCCGGGCGCGCCGAAGGACGCCATGAGGTCGGTGGCCCAGCCGGCGAGACCGCCGTCGGTCGGGGGAGCGGCGACGAGCATGACCGGTCAACGTTCGCGACGCGTTCGGTTCTCCCCGGAAGCGCCATGATCCTGCCCAGCCGTCGGATTCGCGGCGTGCGTCCGGTGTCTCTACTACGAACCGTCATCAAGACTGGGCTTGATGGGTGATCTCACGCCGAGAGATCACCGGCGTTGAGTACCTTCCGTCAACTACTACGCCTGGTGTGGCGTCCGTGCTCCATCAGGAGGTGGGTGTGGTGGCGCTGACGGTGGCATCCGATGTCGCGACTGTCGCGATGACGTACGACGATCCGGCGAACCTGGCCTGGCTGACGGGCGTCGACGGGACCATCAGGACGGTGCGGCTCCTCGACGGGGCCGTCCGCCGTCGAGGAGGGGGCTACGCCGACCCGGTGTCCGCATTGCCGCTCGCTGACGGGCTGCGGCTCGTGGTGGCCGAGCGCGACGGCGCGATCTGGCTGACCTCCCGCGATGACGTCGACCGGGTCGGCGCCCTGTCGCTGGCCACGATGTCCGGCCCGATCCTCGCGGCTGACGTCGACGGAATGCTGGTCCGTCTGCTGGTGGACCGCGGCGGGAGCGCCGACCTGGTGTCCCTCGATCCGGATACGAACGACGTCCGCACGCTCGCTACCGACCTCGGCGACGTCCGGGCGATGTCGATCGACCGGGCTCGGGCACGCACGCTGCTCCTGCGGGGGCCGTCCGACGATGATCAGGTGCTGGTCGTCGTCGACGATGCAGGCACGGCGACCGTGCTGCCGCACTCGCTGACCGGCATCGTTGCGGCGATCGCGGTCCCGTGGGGCTACTGCGACGCGCTCGTGGTCGACGCCGGCGGGGAGTTGCACCTCCTGTACGACGACGGCTCGCAGTCGACCGAAGCGGGCGCAGGGTCAGTGACGTGCATGAGCCATTGGGGTTCGGCGATCCTGCTCGCGACAGCCGGCGGCGATCTCGTCCTCCACGAATGGCAGCTCGACGCGGGCGCGCTGGCGATCATGCCTGCGATCGCGCTCCTGGCCGTCGGCGGATGGGTGCGTCTGCGGGTCGATCTCGGCGGGCGGTCTTTCGACGATGTCGACTTCGCCGTGGCCGAGGGCCTCGACGGCGGGTCGGTGTCGGCCGGCCGGGAGCCGCGTGCGGACGACGGGACCGACGGTGTCGTCGTGCTGGCGGGAGCGGTCCCGGGCGAATACCACCTGCAGGCGTTCGAGCGCTCCACCGGCGACCTCCTCGCCACCCACCGCTATCGGGTGAGCGCCGGCTGGCCGGACGACGAGGTCGGGCCGCCCGTCGCCCTCACCGGCCCCGCGACCCTGTTCAACTGGGGCGGCACCGGCGCGATCCCGAACTACACGAAGGCTCACCAGACGGCGCCGAGGACCTGGAAGGTCGCGGTCGTCCTCCTCAGCACCGCGGAGGGAGCGTTCACCGCGGCGGAGGCCGCGGCGGCCGCCACCGAGTGGGACGGGCGCCTGCGCGGCTCGCCGGTGTCGGCCCGCGCCTTTTACGAGGAGGTCTCGTACTTCGCGGCCGGCAGCCACGGCACGACGATGGAGCTGCTCGGCAACCGGGTCCTCGGCCCGATCGACCTCGCCAGCGGCTGGGGCACGCTGTTCGAGCAGAGCACCCCGGGGGACCTCGACGACGGCTGGATCCACCGCGACGACGCGATCGGCTTCCTGGGCGTCGCCGTGAGCCTCTACCTCCGCGGCCAGCCCGACGGCGCCGCGATCCTGCGGGACGCCGACGCGGTCGTCCTCGTCGTGCGGACGCCGGCGCCGGACGGGCCGGTGCCGGTGGGCCCCGGGAAACAGCTGCCGACCCGGTACATCCATGCCATCCAGGACTCGGCCTTCGACTACTGGAACATGAACTCGTTGCTGGTCCTGGACGACCGGCGACGCATCCCGACGGTCCTGATGCCGAACGCCTATCCGGCGTACCTCGTCGCGAACCCTGATCTGCCGTTCCGGTTCCCGGAGACCAACACGTTCGACCTCTGCCACGAGCTCGGACACACCCTCGGACTGGACGATCTCTACGACGGCGGGTTCGACATCCCGGCCGAGATCGCACCCAGGCTGGTCGGTCGTGGTGACCTCATGGACGAGAACGCCCGCGGACCGCACTTCTCGGTGGCCAACCGGATGCGGCTCGGATGGCTGCCGCGGAGCTGGGTGAAGGTCTTCGATTTCCGGGTCCGGCAGGAGGGCGGCGAGGTCGCTCTGCACGCGATCGAGGACCTGACGGCCTCGGGGCCGCCCGGCACGGAGAAGGCGGCGATCGAGATCCCGATCGACGACGGTTGGAGCTACTTCTTCGAGTACCGCAGGCGACAGACCGGTCAGGTGGGCGATCAAGACATCAAGGCACTCGACGGGGAGTTCCACCATCCGGCGAGATCGAGATTGGTCATGGGCACCGATGTCCGCGTCCCGCCCCCCGGAACGGAACCGCGCGACGAGCTGCCTTTTCTCGGCGGGGTGGCGCGCCCGCCGATCCTCCGGCTACCTCTCGACGTCGACGGGGACGGACCGGGCCTGCACGCCGGCCAGGACTACCGCGACAGCGACGTCACCAACCCGCAGCGGATGTACGACTTCGTCGCCACCGCGACAGCCGTTCCCGGAGCCGGCGGAGCGGATACCGCGACGATGACGATCGAGTACCTGGAGGCGAACCGGCCGCAGCTGGTCATCCACCCCGCGCCCGGGCGCGGGGACTACCTCAGCAAGGACATCGAGCTGCTCCCGGTCACCGAGAAGGTCGCGCCCCGTGTCGTCAAGGGAGCGACCAACAGGGTGCGCGTCCGGGTGTGGAACACGGGGACGCTCGCCGCGGACAAGGTGCAGATCCATGCAGGGTGGCTCCCGTTCACGACGACGGCGGGTGCCGTGCGGAAGCTGAAGGATCCGGAACCGTTCGCCGTCCCGGCACGCGACGTCAATGGTGCCCCGGGTTCGCACGAAGTGATCGTCGAGTGGGAGGTCGATGCCTCCGTGCCCGATCCGGCCACGGGAATCGAGATCGATCATTTCTGCTTCCAGGTCCAGGTCGACCACTACGTGGACCCGATCCACATGACGAAGGAGATCGTGGTCGACGACAACTGGGCCCAGTCCAACTTCTCGACGAAGTGGCTTCCCCACGGGTCGCCGTCGGAGCGCTCCGGCACAGTCGTCGCGGCGACCAATACGCGCTCACGCCCGACGCGCTACCGGTTCGGGCTCCACCAGACCAGCGAGCTCTTCCGTGTGTACCTCGACGCCGCGTGGCGTCGGCTCGACGTGGGCGAGAACGCGTCCGTCGGACTGTCGTACGAATCGCTGGCCGGCGACCCGGTCCACGGAGAGGCGTTCGACGCGGCGGCGTCCGAGGTCGTCCCGACGAGCACCGTGTCCGTGTCGAGCTGGGCCGACCCGGGTCCGGGCACCCGGTGTCGCACCCCGCGCCCGCATTTCGGCGGCACGATCAGGCTGTTCGCCGGCCGGCGATGCTGGGTCTCGGACGTCGTGCTGACCTCCGACGGAGTGCGGGCGAGCTTCCGATGGGGTTCGTCGCAGGCTCCCGACCCCGTCGACAGCGGTGACGCCCGTCTCGTGGCCTGGTGGACGGAGGCACCGACGGACCAGTGGCGCTCCGCTGCCGCCATCGCCCACGACGGCGACGCCTACCTGCCGCTGTCGGACGACCTGCGGAACCGGGTCGAACTCGGTGAGGAGGTCATGTGCCTGGTCGCGCGGGTCGGCGACGTGCGGTTCGCCGAGGTCGTCTCCCCGGTCACCCGGTTGTTCGAGGGCTGAGCGCCGGCACTCAGCGCTCTTCCTGCGGACGGCCCTCCTCGGCCCAGCGGGTGTGGAACGTGCCCTCGCGGTCGGTGCGCCGGTAGGTGTGCGCGCCGAAGAAGTCGCGCTGGCCCTGGATCAGCGCGGCCGGCAGGCGCTCGGCGCGCAGGGCGTCGTAGTACGCGAGCGCCGTCGAGAACCCGGGCGCCGGGATGCCGAGCTGGGCGGCCACGGCGACGACGCGCCGCCAGGCGTCCTGGGCGCCGGCGAGCGCCTCGCTGAACGACTGGTCGGTGAGCAGCGTCGGCAGGGCGGGGTCGCGGCGGTAGGCGGCGGTGATCTCGTCGAGGAACCGCGCCCGGATGATGCAGCCGCCGCGCCAGATCGAGGCGACCGCGCCGAGGTCGATCGACCAGTCGTACTCCTCGGCGCCGGCCTGGATCTGGTTGAAGCCCTGGGCGTAGGCGACGATCTTCGAGGCGTAGAGCGCCTGCTCGATGTCGTCGGCGAAGCCCTCGGCGGCGGCGCCCTCGAGCACTGCGCCGGACGTGCCGGGCAGCCCGCGGGCGGCGTCGCGCAGGTCGCGGTGGCCCGAGAGCGAGCGGGAGAAGACGGCCTCGCCGATGCCGGTGACCGGCACGCCCAGCTCGAGGGCGCCCTGGACCGTCCAGCGGCCGGTGCCCTTCTGCTCGGCCTCGTCGGCGACGACGTCGACGAACGGCTTGCCGGTGTCGGCGTCGACGTGGGCGAGGACCTCGGTGGTGATCTCGATGAGGTAGGAGTCGAGGCGGCCCTCGTTCCACGAGCGGAACGTGTCCGCGATCGCCGCGGGGTCGAGGCCGAGGCCCTTGCGCAGCAGGTCGTACGCCTCGGCGATGAGCTGCATGTCGGCGTACTCGATGCCGTTGTGGACCATCTTCACGAAGTGGCCCGCGCCGTCCGCGCCGATGTGGGTGCAGCAGGGCTCCCCGTCGACCTTCGCCGCGATGTCCTCGAGCAGCGGGCCGAGCGCGTCGTAGGCCTCCTTCGGCCCGCCCGGCATGATCGACGGGCCGTTGAGGGCGCCCTCCTCGCCGCCCGAGACGCCCATCCCGACGAAGTTGAGGCCCTTCTCGGAGAGAACCTTCTCCCGACGGCGGGTGTCGAGGAAGTGGGCGTTGCCGGCGTCGATGATCACGTCGCCCTGCTCGAGCAGCGGGGTGAACTCGTCGATCACCGCGTCGGTGGCCGCGCCCGCGGGCACCATCAGCACGATCCGCCGGGGCCGCTCGAGGGCGTCGACGAACTCCTGCGCCGACTCGGCCCCGACGAACGTGCCCTCGTCGGAGAAGTTCTCCACGAGCTCACGCATGCGCTGCGCGCTGCGGTTGTGCACCGCCACGACGTGCCCGTGCCGGGCGAGGTTGCGGGCGAGGTTGCGCCCCATGGTGGCCAGGCCGCTGACGCCGATCTCGGCTTTCGCACTCACGCGGTGCAGAGTGCCCACCCGACTGCCCGTCACACCAGTACCGATCGGTGATCAACGCCGCGCGTCACCGGACCGTCGCCGGTGGTCACCGGCCCGTCGGCACACCCGAACGGGTGACCACCCTCCCGGGGCCCGGGTCGTTGTGTCGCCGAACGATCGGCACGGTCTCGGGGGGACGACGTGGTGCGACGGGTGCGGTGCTCGACGCGATGGCTCGCGGGGGTGGTGATCGCGGGGCTGATCGGGACCGGGCTGCTCGTCGGCTCCGGGTCGGGCGTCGCGGCCCCGGCGCGGACCTGCGACCAGTTCGGGTCGTTCCCGCTGGCCGGCGCGACCTACGTCGTGCAGAACAACCGCTGGGGCGCGAGCACCGAGCAGTGCATCACCGCGGCCGCCGCCGGCGTCGGCTTCACCGTCGACACGGCGAAGCACGTCAACAACACCGGGCCCGCGGGCTACCCCTCGGTGTACCGCGGCTGCGTCTACGGCTACTGCACGGCGAAGAGCCCGTTCCCGCGCCGCGTCTCCGACCTCGGCACGCTGCGCTCGACGTGGGCGACGTCGCGGCCCACCGCGGGCGGCACGCAGCAGTACAACACCGCCTACGACGTGTGGTTCGACCCCAGCGCGACCCAGGCCGGACGCAACACCGGCGCCGAGATGATGGTCTGGCTGAACCGGACCTCGTGGGTGCAGCCGATCGGTCGCAAGTACTACGAGATCACGATCGCCGGCACGCGCTGGGAGGTCTGGTACGGCCGGATCGACCTGCCGGTGATCTCGTTCGTCCGCAAGACCCCGGTGACGTCGGTGACGAACCTGCCGCTGACCGACTTCGTCCGCGAGGCGACCCGGGCGGGCGTCGTGAAGTCGACCTGGTTCCTCACCAGCGTCCAGGCCGGCTTCGAGCCGTGGACGGGCGGCACGGGCCTGCGGACGTCGACGTTCTCGGTGACCCGCAACGGGCTGTAGAGGTTCACCCGACGTTCGCCCGGTGGTCGTCGGATCCCCTGCGGACCGGGTGTCCCGACCGGTCTGATGGAGCGGTGACGGCCCGCGAGCGCTTCCGGCGGGCCTGTGACGCGGCGGTCGCCGTCCTGCCGGGGCGTCTGCGGCGCGTCGTCGCCCCGAGCGTCGTCGGCTTCGCCGTGGTCAACGGGTTCACCTTCGGTGTCGACCTGCTCCTGCTGTCGCTGCTGATCGACGGCCTGCGGCTTCCGCTGTCGGCGGGCGTGACGGTCGCCTACGGCACGGCGTTCGCGCTGAGCTTCGTGCTGAACCGGTGGCTGAACTTCGATCCCGAGCGCCCCGTCGGGACCCAGATCGGGCGCTACCTCGCGGTGATCGCCGTCAACTACGCCGCCGTCGTGCTCGGCGTGACGCACGGGGTCGTCGCGGCCGGCGCGCCGGTCCAGCTCGCCCGCCTCGGCGCCGGGCTGTGCGAGGCCGTGTTCATGTACGCCGCGATGCGGTGGTTCGTGTTCGGGAGGTGCGCTGCGCGCACGTGAGCAGTTCGGCGTGCCATCGCCCGCCGAACTGCTCACATGCCGAAGGCACCTAGGCTGGGTGCGTGCTGTCCCGGATCGACCTGCGCGCCGCCGTCCCCGCCCCCGCCGAGCTGCGGGCGATGCTGCCGCGGGCCGCGGTGGACGTCGACGCCGTGGTCGAGCGGGTCCGCCCGGTGATCGACGCGGTGCGTGAGCGCGGGGCCGATGCCGCCCTCGAGTACGCCGAGCAGTTCGACCGGGTGCGACCGGAGTCCGTGCGCGTGCCCGCCGCGGCGCTGCGGGCGGCGCTCGACGGCGTCGACCCGGACGTGCGCGCGGCGCTGGAGACCTCGATCGAGCGGGCGCGCACGGTCCACGCCGACCAGCGCCGCACCGACACCACCACCCAGGTCGTGCCCGGCGGCACCGTCACCGAGCGCTGGGTGCCGGTGTCCCGCGTCGGGCTGTACGCGCCCGGCGGCCTGGCGGTCTACCCCTCCAGCGTCGTCATGAACGTCGTGCCCGCCCAGGAGGCGGGCGTCGAGGGGCTGGTCGTCTGCTCGCCGCCCCAGGCCGAGTTCGGTGGCCGGCCGCACCCGCTGATCCTCGCCGCGGCGGCGCTGCTCGGCGTCGACGAGGTGTGGGCCGTCGGCGGCGCCCAGGCAGTCGCGCTGCTCGCGTACGGCGGCACCGACACCGACGGCGGCGCGCTCGAGCCCGTCGACATGGTCACCGGCCCGGGCAACATCTACGTCACCGCGGCCAAGCGGGTGCTGCGCGGGCGCATCGGCATCGACTCCGAGGCCGGCACCACCGAGATCGCGATCCTCGCCGACGCCACGGCCGACCCGGTGCACGTCGCCGCCGACCTGATCAGCCAGGCCGAGCACGACCCGGCGGCGGCGTCGGTCCTGGTCACGACCTCGCCGGAGCTCGCCGAGGCGGTCGACGAGGAGGTCGCCGCGCAGGTGGCCACCACCAAGCACACCGAGCGCATCACCACGGCGCTCTCCGGTCCGCAGTCGGGCACGATCCTCGTGTCCTCCGTCGACGACGGCCTGCGGGTGGTCGACGCCTACGCCGCCGAGCACCTCGAGATCCAGACGGCGGACGCCCGCGACGTGGCCGCCCGGGTGCGCAACGCCGGCGCGGTGTTCGTGGGCCCGCACAGCCCGGTCTCGCTCGGCGACTACTGCGCGGGCTCGAACCACGTCCTGCCCACCGGCGGCTGCGCGCGGCACTCCAGCGGGCTCTCGGTGCAGACGTTCCTGCGCGGCATCCACGTCGTGGACTACTCCGCCGATGCGCTGGCGGAGGTGGCCGACCGCGTCGTCGCGCTCGCCGACGCCGAGGACCTGCCGGCGCACGGCCAGGCCGTGACGGCGCGCTTCGGCACGCGGAAGTCGATCTGATGTCCGACGTCGTCGGCGCCGGGGTCACCCTCGACGACCTGCCGCTGCGCGACGACCTGCGGGGCCGCAGCCCCTACGGCGCGCCGCAGCTCGAGGTCCCCGTCGCGCTCAACACCAACGAGAACCCGTTCCCGCCGCCCCCGGCGCTGGTCGAGAGCGTGGCCGTGGCGACGCGCGAGGCCGCCGCGACGCTGCACCGCTACCCGGACCGCGACCACACGGCGCTGCGCGGGGCGCTCGCCGCGTACCTGACGCGGGCCACCGGCGTCCGGCTCGCCACCGAGAACCTGTGGGCCGCCAACGGCTCGAACGAGGTGCTGCAGCAGCTGCTGCAGGCCTTCGGCGGGCCCGGGCGACGCGCCCTGGGCTTCGAGCCGAGCTACTCTATGCACCCGATCCTCGCCGCGGGCACGCGCACCGAGTGGGTCCCGGCGCCGCGCCGCGACGACTTCTCCCTCGACGCCGACCAGGCCGTCGGCGTCGTCACCGAGAAGCAGCCGGACGTGCTCTTCGTGACCACGCCCAACAACCCCACCGGCCAGTCGATCGAGCTCGACGAGCTGCGCGCCATCGCGGAGGCGGCGCCGGGGCTCGTCGTGGTCGACGAGGCGTACGTCGAGTTCTCCTCCGGGCCGAGCGCGGTGGAGCTGCTCGAGCCGCTCGGGCACAAGCTCGTCGTGAGCCGCACGATGTCGAAGGCGTTCGCCTTCGCCGGCGGGCGGCTGGGCTATCTCGCCGCGGCGCCCGCGATGATCGAGGCGCTGATGCTCGTCCGGCTGCCCTACCACCTCTCGGCGCTCACCCAGGCCGCCGCGCTCGCCGCCCTCGAGCACGCCGAGGACACGCTCGCGCTGGTGGCGACGCTGTCCCGCGAACGCGACCGGATCGCCGCCGCCCTCGCCGACCTGGGCGCGCGGGTCGTGCCGAGCACCGCGAACTTCCTGCTCTACGGCGGCTTCCCCGCCCGTCACGCCGACGCGCACGCCGCCTGGCAGGCCTACCTCGACGCGGGTGTGCTCGTCCGCGACGTCGGCATCCCGGGGATGCTGCGGGTGACCGTGGGGACGCCGGAGGAGAACGACCGGTTCCTCGAGGTCAGTGCGGACGTCCTGCGGCCCTGACCACCGTCGGACGTCACCCGGCGGCGGGCTCCCGGGCGGCGTCACGCGCGGCGCGCAGGCGCGCGACCACCGGCTCGCGGGGGTGCGCGGGCTCCGGGGCGCCGAGGTGGGTCACGCGCAGCTCGGCCATGAAGTCGTCCCACATCGCGGGGCCACCCTCCTCGAGCAGCTCCGCCCGCACCCGCAGCTCGTCAGTGGTCTCCCGGTGCCGCAGGCCCCACGAGCCGAGGGCGACGAACACCGGGATCAGCTGGATCGACGCCTCGGTGAGGCTGTAGGTCGCGCGGCGTCCCCGGCCGGGGTCGTCCCGGGTGAGCATCCCGTCGTCGACGAGGCGGTGGAGCCGGTCGGCGAGGATGTTCGAGGCGATCCCCTCCTCGGAGCCGGCCAGCAGCTCGCGGAAGTGCCGCCGGCCGCCGAAGGTGATGTCGCGCAGGACCAGCAGGGTCCAGTGGTCGCCGAGGGCCTCGACCGCCCGGTTGATCGGGCAGCCCGACCGTCCGTCCTGCCGCATGGCACCTCCGTGAACGCCGAGTGGTTGCACTTTACCACTGGATGTCCCTATTCTCCGGGTGACCAGTTGTGAAACGCCATCACTCGCTCGAGGGGGCACCATGGCCCGGCTCCGCGTCCACGCCTTCACGCTCACGCTCGACGGGTTCGGCACGGGCACCGGCCAGCGGGCTGACGCACCGTTCGGTGACGGCGTCGAGGGGCTGCACGACTGGATGGAGGCCGGTTTCCGGGGCGAGGGGAGCGGGGCGGACCACGCCGCCTTCCTGGCCGGCGAGGAGAACGTCGGCGCCACGATCATGGGCCGGAACATGTTCGGCCCGGTGCGCGGCGACTGGCCCGACGAGAGCTGGCGGGGCTGGTGGGGCGAGGAGCCGCCGTACCACCACCCCGTCTTCGTCATGACGCACTTCCCGCGGCCTGCGCTGCCCATGGCGGGCGGGACGACCTTCCACTTCGTCGAGGGCCCGCCCACGGAGATCCTGGCCCGGGCGACGGAGGCCGCGGAGGGTCGCGACGTCCGCCTCGGCGGCGGGGTCGCCACGGTGCGGGCGTTCCTCGCCGAGGGCCTGGTGGACGAGCTGTCCCTCGTGATCGCGCCGATCCTCGCGGGCGCGGGGGAGCGTCTCTTCGACGGTCTCGCGGCGCTGCCGGCCGGCTACCGCGTCGACGGGTTCACGCCCGGCGAGAGCGGCGCGGTCCACGTCCGCGTCGTCCGGCGATAGGGCTCACGGGCCCTGCCAGACCCCGGTGCCGTCGTCCAGCGGGCCGCCGAGGATGCGACGCATCCGGCGGACGTGCCACCCCGTGCCGTTGCAGCGCCGGCAGCGCCGGTAGACCAGCCGCCCCAGCGGGAACGGGGCGTGGTCCCGGCCCGAGAAGGCCTGGCACTTCCGGCAGCGCTGCCGCGGCCAGTGGAACACCGACCAGAGGTAGATCCCTCCGGCGAGGACCGCGGCGACGATCAACCACGTCACGCCGCCACCCCGCACGCGCGCAGCACCATGAGAGCTCCCCCCGGGTCACGCGGAGCGACCGCGATCCGCGGCGCCCCTCACGTCCGAGCATCCCGTTCCCCCGTGATGCGGACGTCTCCGACGCTAGGTGACGGAGCGGGCCAGAGCGATCGGCCGAACGGGCAGCTCCCGTGGCGCGCCGGAGCGGTGCGTAACCTGGACCCCGTGGGACGGACGGGACGCGTGGAGCGCGTGACCAAGGAGTCGAGCGTGCTCGTCGAGATCGACCTCGACGGCACGGGCCGCACCGAGGTCGCCACCGGGGTGCCGTTCTTCGACCACATGCTCGACGCGGTGGGCAAGCACGGGGCGCTCGATCTCGTGGTGCGGGCCAGTGGCGACGTCGAGATCGACGCGCACCACACCGTCGAGGACGTCGCGATCGTGTTCGGCCAGGCGCTCAAGCAGGCGCTCGGCGACAAGTCGGGCATCCGCCGCTTCGGCGACGCCTGGATCCCGATGGACGAGGCGCTCGCCCAGGCCGTCGTGGACGTCTCCGGGCGGCCGTACTGCGTGCACACCGGCGAGCCCGACGCGATGACCGGCTTCGTCGTCGGCGGCAACTACCCGACGGTGCTCAACCGCCACGTGTTCGAGTCGATCGCGTTCCACGCCGGCATCGCCCTGCACGTGCGGGTCACCGGCGGTCGCGACCCGCACCACATCACCGAGGCCGAGTACAAGGCGATGGCCCGCGCGCTGCGCGCCGCCACCGAGCCCGACCCGCGGCTGGAGGGCCCGGCGTCCACCAAGGGCGTCCTGGAGTCGTGACGGGACACGCGGCGCAGCGGAGCGGGACCATCCGATGAACGGCTCCGACCTCCTGATCGTCGGGCTCCTCGCGGTCGCCGGGTTCCTCGTCGGCGGCGTGGTGAGCTTCTGGTCGCGCAACCGGGTCGCCGCCGTCGTCCTCGCCGTGCTCGCCGTGCTGGCCCTGGGCGGGGCGGTCCTGCGCCTGCTCCCTGCTTGACCCACCTCACGGTTCGGCGGACGCACGGTCGGGCACTTTCCGGTCGGGCACGACCGAACCGGGAGGCAGCGTGGACGGCGCCACGGACGTGGCGGAGCGGCTCGCGCTCGTCACCGCGACGACGAGCGTCGACGACCTCCGGGCGCTGTACGACGCCTGGGCGCCCACCTACGACGACGCCGACGTCGCCGCCCTCATGGGCAGCCCGGCCCCCGCGACGGTGGCCGAGCACCTCGCGGCGCTCGTCGACCCCCGCACCGAGGTCCTCGACGCGGCCTGCGGGACCGGCCTCGTGGGCGCGGCGCTGGCCGAGCGCGGGTTCCGGTCGGTGGACGGCCTCGACCTCTCGCCGGTGATGGTGCGGCGGGCCCGCCGCCGGCGCGTCTACACCGACCTCGGCCCCGCCGACCTGCGCGACGGCGTGCCGGGGGCGGGCGAGAAGTTCGGCGCCGTGACGTGTGCCGGCGGGCTGGCGCCGGGCCACCTCGGCCCCCGCGCGCTGGTCGGGTTCCTCCGGGTGCTGCGCCCCGGCGGGGTGCTCGTCGCGGGGCTGGCGGACGAGACCTGGGCGCTCGGCTACGAGCTCGCGGTCGAGCGGCTCGTCGCCGGCGGCTACGCCCGCCCGATCGACGACGCGCCCCGGGCGCCGGACGGCCGCGGCCGGCTGCTGGTGCTCGAGGCGCGGGAGGTCCCGGGTCCGGGACGCTCGGTAGCCTGGCGGTCGTGACCTCGCCGTCGGCCACGGCCCCCGCACCCCGGACCCGGACCCCGCGCGTCGTCGTCCTCGACTACGGCTCGGGCAACCTGCGCTCCGCCGAGCGCGCGCTCGAGCACGTCGGCGCCGACGTCGAGGTCACCGCCGACGGGAAGGCCGCGCTCGAGGCCGACGGGCTCGTCGTGCCCGGCGTGGGCGCGTTCGCCGCCTGCGCGGCGGGTCTGCGCTCGGTGCACGGCGAGCGGCTGATCGACCAGCGCCTGGCCGGCGGCCGTCCGGTGCTGGGCATCTGCGTGGGCATGCAGGTGCTCTTCGAGCGCGGGGTCGAGTTCGGCGAGGAGGCCACCGGCGCGGGCCAGTGGCCCGGCACCGTCGAGAAGCTGCACGCCGACGTCCTGCCCCACATGGGGTGGAACACCGTCGACGCTCCCGCCGACAGCGTGCTGTTCGCCGGGATGGACCCCGGCACACGGTTCTACTTCGTGCACTCGTTCGCGGTGCGGCGCTGGGAGCAGCAGACCTCCGAGCGGTTCCGGCCGGCCTCGGTCACCTGGGCCCACCACGGCGAGGACTTCGTCGCCGCCGTCGAGAACGGCCCGTTGTCGGCCACCCAGTTCCACCCGGAGAAATCGGGCGAAGCGGGCGCGGCACTGCTGTCGAACTGGCTCGACGCGCTGCGGTAGAAAGTCGCGGCAGGAAGTCGTCCCGATCGGTGTCGAAGAACGCCCGACTCGTTCGACGCACGGGGTGAGCGGCGGGGGAGGGCCTCGCCGACGACCTCGCGAGGAGCAGTGCCGTGCGCTACATGCTGATCATGGAGGCCCCGGAGTCGATGGCCGTCGGGGGAGCCGACGCGCCGCGCCCGGAGGACACCTTCGAGGCCATGGGCCGCTACAACCACGATCTCGTGGAGGCCGGCGTGCTGCTGGCTGCCGAGGGTCTCGCCCCCAGCGCCGAGGGCTTCGCGGTCACGCACGACGGCGAGACCGCGAGCGTGACCGACGGCCCGTTCGCCGAGGCCAAGGAGCTCGTCGCCGGGTTCTGGATCCTCGAGGTCGGCTCCCGCGAGGAGGCCGTGCAGTGGGCGAAGCGCTGCCCGATCGGCCCGGGCGTGCGCCTGTCGGTGCGTCGCATCGCCGAGATGAGCGAGTTCGAGGACGTCGCCCCGGCCGAGGTGCTCGACGCCGAGGCCACCCTGCGTCGGCGGATCGCCGAGCGCGAGCAGGCCTGACCCCGTCCACCGTCGTTCCCCGAGGAGATCCCGTGCGCTTCATGCTGCTGCTCAAGTACGACGAGGCCGCGCAGATGGCCACGCCGCCCGACCCCGCCCTCTTCGAGGAGATGGCGACCTTCAACACCGCGATGGTCGACGCCGAGGTGCTGCTCGCCGGCGAGGGCCTGCTGCCCAGCGCCAAGGGTGCGCTCGTCGCGTTCGACGGCGAGGAGCCGACCGTCACCGACGGCCCGTTCGCCGAGGCCAAGGAGCTCGTCGGCGGGTTCTGGATCCTGCAGGTCGACTCCCTGGAGGAGGCCGTCTCCTGGGCGCGCCGGGCGCCGTTCCGCGACGGCGAGCGCATCGAGGTGCGCCGCGTGACCGAGGCCGAGGACTTCGAGGGCATCGCCCCGCCCGAGGTGCTCGAGGCGGAGGAGGAGCTGCGGGCCCGCTCGGCGGCGCAGAACCGGCGGTGACCGATCCCTACGCCGTCCTCGAGACGGTCTGGCGGATGGAGTCCGCCCGGATCGTGGCCGGCGTCGCGCGGGTGGTGCGCGACGTGGGCCGGGCCGAGGAGCTCGCCCACGACGCGCTCGTCGCGGCGATGGAGCAGTGGCCCCGCGAGGGCGTGCCGGACAACCCGGCGGCGTGGCTGTCGGCGACGGCGCGGCGCCGGGCGATCGACGCCATCCGGCGGGAGCAGACCCTCGCGCGCAAGACGGAGATGCTCGACGACCCCGGTGTGGCCCCGGCGGCCGACGAGGCGGTCGGCGACGGGGCGGCGGTGGTGGGCGACGACGTCCTCGCGCTGCTGTTCGCCACGTGCCACCCGGCGGTGGCCCGCGAGTCCCGGGTCGCGCTGACCCTGCGGCTGTTCGGCGGCCTGACCACCGACGAGATCGCCCACGCGTTCCTCGTGCCGTCGCCGACGATCGGCCAGCGGATCTCGCGCGCGAAGAAGCGCCTGGCCGGGGTCGGCCCCGAGGCGCTCGTCGTCCCGGTCGGCGAGGAGCTCACCGCGCGCGTCGGTGCGGTCCTCGAGGTGGTCTACCTCGTGTTCAACGAGGGGTACGCGGCCACCACCGGCGTCGACTGGACCCGCCCGACGCTGTGCGTCGAGGCGATGCGGCTCGGGCGCGTCCTCGCCGCGCTCTGCCCCGACGAGCCCGAGGTGCACGGCCTCGTCGCCCTCATGGAGCTGCAGGGATCGCGGTTGCGGGCGCGGATCGGGCCGTCGGGGGAGCCGGTGCTCCTCGGCGACCAGGACCGGGCCCGATGGGACCGCGTGCTGCTGCAGCGCGGGCTCGCCGCGCTCGCGCGGGCCGAGCAGGGCGGGCCGCGCGGGCGGTACACGCTGCAGGCGGCCATCGCCGCGTGCCACGCCCGCGCGCGCTCCACCGACGACACGGACTGGGCGGCGATCGCCGCGACCTACGCCGAGCTCGCGGCGCTGACCCCGTCGCCCGTGATCGAGCTGAACCGCGCGGTGGCGGTGTCGCGCGCCGAGGGGCCCGAGGCCGGGCTGGCCGTCCTCGAGCCGCTGCGCGGGGAACCGGCGATGGCCGGCTACCACCTGCTGCCGGCCGTCCGCGCCGACATGCTCGTCACGCTCGGCCGCGTGGACGAGGCCGTCGCCGAGCTGGACCGCGCGTTGGAGCTCGTGCGCACCGTCGCCGAGCGGGAGCTGCTGGAACGGCGCCGGGCGGACCTGCTCGGGGCGCGGGAGCCCGCTGGCTACGATCGCGCCCCGTGACCATCGACCTGCTCCCCGCCGTGGACGTCGTCGACGGCCAGGCGGTCCGTCTCGTCCAGGGCCGGGCCGGCACCGAGACCGGCTACGGCGATCCCCTCGAGGCGGCGCAGGCCTGGGCCGCGGACGGCGCCGCGTGGCTGCACCTGGTCGACCTCGATGCGGCGTTCGGCCGCGGCTCCAACGCCCCGCTGCTCGCCGCCGTGGTCGAGAAGATCGACATCAAGGTCGAGCTCTCCGGCGGCATCCGCGACGACGCCTCCCTGCGCCGGGCGCTCGACACCGGCTGCGCGCGGGTGAACATCGGCACCGCCGCCCTCGAGGACCCGGCGTGGTGCGCGGCGGCCATCGCCGAGTTCGGCGACCGGGTGGCGGTCGGGCTCGACGTCAAGATCACCGAGGGGCGGCACCGGCTCGCGGCGCGGGGCTGGGTGTCAGATGGCGGCGACCTGTGGAGCGTGCTCGCCCGCCTCGACGCCGAGGGCTGCGCGCGCTACGTCGTCACCGACGTCGGGCGCGACGGCACGCTGACGGGCCCGAACACCGAGCTCCTCGAGGCCGTCTGCGCCCGCACCGACCGTCCCGTGGTGGCCTCGGGCGGCGTGTCGTCGCTCGACGACCTGCGGGTGCTCAACGACCTGGCACCCCGGGGCGTCGAGGGCGCCATCGTCGGCAAGGCGCTCTACGCCGGCAACTTCACCCTCGCCGACGCCCTCGCCGCGACCCGTACGTGAGCAGTTGGCGCCCCCATGAGGGCGCCAACTGCTCACGGAGGCCGGCGATCTTCGCGCCTCGCCCGCGCGGTTAGGCTGAGTGGCATGGGTGTCGCGGTGCGCGTGATCCCCTGTCTGGACGTGGACGCCGGCAGGGTGGTCAAGGGCGTCAACTTCGTCGACCTGCGCGACGCCGGCGACCCCGTGGAGATGGCGCGGCTCTACGACGCCGAGGGCGCCGACGAGCTGACGTTCCTCGACGTCAGCGCCTCCTCGGGCGAGCGCGAGACCACCTACGACGTCGTGCGGCGCACGGCCGAGCAGGTGTTCATCCCGCTGACGGTCGGCGGCGGCGTCCGCACCAACGACGACATCGACAAACTGCTGCGCGCCGGCGCGGACAAGGTCGGCATCAACACCGCCGCCATCGCCCGGCCCGAGTTCCTGGGCGAGGCGAGCCGCCGCTACGGCTCGCAGTGCATCGTGCTGTCGGTCGACGCCCGGCGCGTGCCGGCGGACGGACAGCCGACGCCGTCGGGGTTCGAGGTCACCACCCACGGCGGGCGGCGCGGCACCGGCATCGACGCGCTCGAGTGGGCGCAGCGCGGCCAGGAGCTCGGCGTCGGGGAGATCCTGCTGAACTCCATGGACGCCGACGGCACCAAGGCGGGCTTCGACCTCGACATGATCACGAAGGTGCGCGCGCTGGTCGACGTGCCGGTGATCGCCAGCGGGGGAGCGGGCGAGGTCGACCACTTCCCCCCGGCCGTGGCGGCGGGGGCGGACGCGGTGCTCGCGGCGAGCGTGTTCCACTTCGGGATCATGCGGATCGGTGAGGTGAAGGACGCGCTGCGCGCCGACGGGGTGGAGGTCCGATGACCTCCTCGCTGGATCCGGCCGTCGCGTCGCGGCTCAAGCGCACGCCCGACGGCCTCGTGTGCGCGGTGGTGCAGCAGTACGACACCCGCGAGGTCCTCATGGTCGCGTGGATGAGCGACGAGGCGCTGGCCCGCACGCTCGCCACCCGGGAGGGCACCTACTGGTCGCGCTCCCGCGGCGAGCTGTGGATCAAGGGCGCGACCTCGGGGCACGTGCAGAAGGTCGTCGAGGTCCGCCTGGACTGCGACGGCGACACCGTGCTCGTGCTCGTCGACCAGTCCGGCGCCGCGTGCCACACCGGCGATCACACCTGCTTCGACGCCGACCAGCTGCTCGCGCCGGAGGCCTGAGGGTCCGGGGACGACGGACCCACCGGACCCGCGTCCCGCTCGGCCGCGACGGCGGTGAACTCCTCGACCGCGGCCCGGACCGCCGCCGTCCCGCGGTCGGTGCGCCACACGGCGTCGATGCTCCGGCGCATCGCCGGGACGGTGGTCGCCGCGACCACGCCCGGCGGCAACGGGGGACGGGCCAGGCGCGGGACCAGCGCCGCGACCCCCACCCCCGCGACCAGCTCGACGTGCATCCCGAAGCCCCGCACCTGGCACGTCACGCGCGGCTGGAGACCGAGGCCGCGCAGCGTCTGCACGAGCCACACCCCCGCGCGGTTCTCCACGCCGTCGGCGACCCAGTCCAGGTCGTCCACCGCGGCGAGGTCGACCGGACCGGGACCGGCGAGGCGGTGGTGCGCGGGGAGCAGGAGATCGATGACGTCCTCGCAGAGCCGCGCGCGCGAGGTGCCGGGCGGGATCGGCGCGGGGGAGCCCTCCCAGTTCTCGACCACCGCGAGGTCGAGGTCACCGGCGAGGACCGCCGGGAGGGTCTCCTCGGCCTCCCCGTCGGCGAGCGCGACCCGCAGGTCGGGGTGCGCGGTGCGCAGGCGGGCCAGCGTGGTGGGCGCGAGCGCGTGCACCGAGGTCGGGATCGCGCCGATCCGCAGCTCGCCCACCACCTCGTCGCGGAGCCGGTCGAGGTCGAGCCGCGCCGCCGCCACCCGGGCGAGGATCTCCGTCGCGTGCTCGGCGAGCATCCGCCCGGCCGGGGTCAGACGCAGGCCGCGCCCGGCCGGCTCGGTGAGCGGCGCCCCGGCCTCGCGCTCGAGCTTGGCCAGCTGCTGGGACACCGCGGACGGCGTGAGGTGCAGCGACGTGGCCGCGCCGGCCACCGAGCCCTGCGCGGCGAGCGCGTCGAGGGCACGGAGGTGGTCCAGCGCGAACACGGTAGGGAACCTAACGGGTCGGGCCCAGAAATGATCGCTGGTCCTTGACGGTTGCGGAACGCAACATCATGGGCGTGACGCGCTCCCTCGACCGCCGCGCGCCGGCAGCCGCCCCGACCGACCCCACCTCGCGCTCCCGGCTCGACCCGCGCCTCGTCGCCGTCGCGGGCAGCCTGTGCATCGCGTTCTCGCCGATCTTCATCGCGCTCGCGGACGTGAGCCCGGGGACCGCCACGTTCTTCCGCTGCGCGCTGGCGCTGCCACTGCTCGTGCCGCTCGCGCTGCTCGAGTGGCGCCGCCGGCGCCGGGTCGCCGCCTCCGCGGGCAACCGCCCGGTGGTGCTCCTCGTGGGCGGCGCGCTGCTCGGGCTCGACATGACGCTGTGGGCGGAGTCGGTCCGGGCGGTCGGCGCCGGGGTGTCGACGGTCGTGGTCAACGCCCAGGTCGTCATCCTGCCGCTGCTGGCGTTCCTGGTGCTCGGCGAGCGCGTGCGGCGGACGTTCGTGCTCGCGGTGCCGGTGATGCTCGTCGGTGTCGCGCTGGCGGGCGGGCTCGTCGGCGGCACCGACGCCGTCACGGCGCCCGCCCCGGTGCGCGGGACGGTCACGGCCCTGATCGCCGCGGTCGCGTACGCCGGCTACCTGCTCTTCGTACGGCTCGGGGCCGGCCCCGGCCAGCGCTTCACGCCCGTCGCCATCGCCACTGTCGGCGCGGCGGCGACGTCGTTCGCCGTCGGCTCGCTCTGGCAGGGCGTCGACCTCGCGCCCGGCTGGCCCGCGCTGGGCTGGCTGATCACGCTCGCGGTCGTCGGGCAGGTGATCGGCTGGGTGCTGATCGCCTCGGCGCTCCCGCGGCTCGCGTCCTCCACCGGCGCCTCGATCCTGCTGCTCCAGCCCGTGGGCGCGGTGCTGCTCGGCGCGCTGGTGCTCGGCGAGATCCCGGGCGTGCTCCAGCTGGTCGGCTGCGCGGTCGTCCTCGGCGCCGTCGCCGTGGCCGCCCGGACGCGCGCGGCGCCGCCGGAGCCCGCGGGGGAGCCGGCCGGCCCGACCACCCCGGCCGACCCCGCACCGGAGCGTGGTTGACGCCACCCCGGGCGACCGAGGCTGTCGGGGGCGGGGGCCAGAATGGGTCCGTGTCCGGATCCAGCCACGCCTCCTCCCCGCTCGGCGAGGTGGTGCCCGACCGCGCGGGGTTCCACGCGCTCGCGGCGCACCACCGGGTCATCCCGGTGACGCGGCGGCTGCTGGCCGACGGCGAGACGCCGGTGGGGCTCTACCGCAAGCTCGCGGGGCAGCGTCCGGGCACGTTCCTGCTGGAGTCGGCGGCGCACGGCGAGTCGTGGTCGCGGTGGAGCTTCGTCGGCGCGCGCAGCGCGGCGACGCTCACCGAGTCCGGCGGCCGGGCGACGTGGACTGGCCAGGTGCCGGTGGGGCTGCCCGGCGGGCCGGACGACGAGCAGGAGTGGGACGACCCGCTGGCGGTCCTGCGCGAGACGCTGCAGCGCCTGCGCACCGACCCGCTGCCCGGCCTGCCGCCGCTCACCGGCGGGCTGGTGGGCTACGTCGGGTACGACGCGGTGCGCCGGCTCGAGCGGGTGCCCGAGCACGCCGTCGACGATCTCCGGATTCCCGAGACGGTCATGCTGCTCGCCACCGACGTGGCCGCGCTCGACCACCACGAGGGCACGGTCACGCTCATCGCCAACGCCGTGAACTGGGACGACAGCCCGGAACGCGCCGACGCCGCCTACGACGACGCGCTCGCCCGGCTCGACCGGATGACCGCCGAGCTCGCCGCCCCGGCGCCGTCGACGGTGGCCACCGTGTCGACGGGCGGCGCGTCCGGCGGTTCGGACGCCGTGCGGCGGCGCCGGTCGCCCGAGGAGCACCACGCGGCCATCGAGGTCGCCAAGGAGCGCATCCGCGCGGGCGACGCGTTCCAGGTCGTCGTGTCGCAGCGCTTCGAGGCCGAGACGTCGGCCGACGCCCTGGAGATCTACCGCGTGCTGCGGATGACCAACCCCAGCCCGTACATGTACCTGCTGCGGCTCGCCGACGCGCAGGGCCGGCCGTTCGAGATCGTCGGGTCGAGCCCCGAGGCGCTGGTGACGGTCCGGGACGGGGTCGCGACCACCCACCCGATCGCGGGCACGCGCTGGCGGGGCGCCGACGAGGAGGAGGACACCCTCCTCGCGAAGGACCTCCTCGCCGACGAGAAGGAGCGCGCCGAGCACCTCATGCTCGTCGACCTGGGGCGCAACGACCTCGGGCGCGTCTGCGTGCCGGGGACGGTGTCGGTGCGGCGGTTCTTCGAGATCGAGCGCTACAGCCACGTGATGCACCTGGTGAGCACGGTGAGCGGCCGGCTGGCGGCGGGGCGCACCGCGTTCGACGCCGTCGCGGCCTGCTTCCCGGCGGGCACGCTCTCGGGCGCCCCGAAGCCGAAGGCGCTGGAGATCATCGAGGAGCTCGAGCCGACGCGCCGCGGGCTCTACGGCGGCATCGTCGGCTACCTCGACTTCGCCGGCGACGCCGACACCGCCATCGCGATCCGCACCGGGCTGCTGCGCGACGGTGTCGCCTACGTGCAGTCCGGCGGCGGCATCGTCGCCGACTCCGACCCCGTCGCCGAGGACGCCGAGTGCGTCAACAAGGCCCGGGCCGTGCTCGCCGCCGTCGCGGTCGCCGGCACGGTCGCGACACCGACGCCGACGACGGCCCCCGACGAGCACGTGCACCGCTCCGATCCCCAGCCGGCCGCGCGATGACCGCCGCGCCCCACCGCCCCGCCGGCGGCCGCGCTCCCGCGCACCCGCCGGGCCGGTTGCTCGGGCTGCTGGCGCTGCTGCTCGTGGTCGCGGCGGGCGTGCTGTGGGGGGCCTCGCGGCTGGCGTGGGTCAGCCAGGTCGTCGACGGCGTGACGGGTCAGCGCACGACCACGGCGGACGGTGCGAGCGCGGAGCCGATCCTCGTCCCGTGGGCGCTGCTGTGCCTCGCGGCGGTCGGCGGCCTGGTGGCCACCGCCGGTTGGGGGCGCCGGGTCGTCGGCACGCTCGTCGCCGTCGCGGGGCTGTGGGCGGTGCTGCGCGGCGCGGCCGGGCTGGTGGCGCCCACCGCGGACGCCCTGCCCGACGGTCTGCGTCCCGGCGACCGCCCGCTGCCTCCCGAGGCCCTCGTGGCGGGGCCGCTGCTCGGGGTGCTCGGCGGCCTGCTCATGGTCGCGGCGGGGCTGCTCGCGGTCCGGTGGGCGGCCGTGCTGCCGCGGATGGGCGCCCGGTACGACGCCCCGGGGGCCGCGGGCGCGGACGGGCGCCGACCCCGGCCGACCGACCCCGACCGCGCCTTCTGGGAGGCGTTGGACGAGGGTGAGGACCCCACGCGCGATCCCGTCGAGCGCCCGTCGGAGGACGGACCCTCGTCGGGGCCACGGTCCGGACCGCCCGACGGGGTGGACGGCGCGCGAGGGGGAGCGGGTTAACATGGAACGAACTCGGACGGGGGAAAGGGGCAGACCCGGCGTGAGCGTCCTGGAGCAGATCCTCGAAGGGGTCCGGGCCGACCTCGCCGCCCGGGAAGCCGCCGTCCCCTTCGACGTCATCAAGGACCGCGCGGCCGCCGCGCCGCCGGCGCGCGACGCCCTGGCGGCCCTGCAGGGTCCCGGCATCGGTGTCATCGCCGAGGTCAAGCGGGCCAGCCCCTCGAAGGGCCACATGGTCGACATCCCCGATCCCGGGTGGCTGGCCGGCCGCTACGTCGACGGCGGCGCGCGGATCATCAGCGTGCTCACCGAGGGGCGGTACTTCGAGGGCTCCCTCGACGACCTCGACGCGGTGCGCTCGGCCGTCGACGTGCCGGTGCTGCGCAAGGACTTCGTGGTCGGCACCTACCAGGTCCACGAGGCGCGGGCGCACGGCGCGGACCTCGTGCTGCTCATGTGCTCGGTGCTCGAGCAGAACGCCCTCGACGCGCTCGTCGACAGGGTCGAGTCGCTGGGCATGACCGCGCTGGTCGAGGTGATCAACGAGGAGGAGGCCGACATGGCGCTGCGCGCCGGGGCCAAGCTCGTCGGGGTCAACGCCCGCAACCTCCACACCCTCGACGTCGACCGCGGGGTCTTCGGCCAGATCGCGGCCGGGCTGCCCGGCGAGGTGATCCGCGTGGCCGCCTCCGGAGTGCGTGGCCCCGGCGACCTCATGACCTACGCGGGCCACGGCGCCGACGCCGTGCTCGTCGGCGAGGCGATGGCGACGGCGGAGGACCCGCGGGCCGCGGTGCGCCAGCTGGTCACGGCCGGGTCGCACCCGGCGTGCCCCAAGCCCGCGCGCTGATTCCCCCTGGCTCCGCCTCGTAGCATCGCCGACGTACGCCCGACCCCGCGCAGGAAGAAGTGCTCGAGATGACGTCGGCCAGCCAGGGCCTCGCCGGGACCGCCCACGAACCCGACGACCGCGGACACTTCGGGCCCTACGGCGGGCGCTTCATGCCCGAGGCCCTCATCGCCGCCGTCGACGAGGTCGCGGCCGAGTACGACAAGGCCCGCCACGACCCGGCGTTCCTCGCCGAGCTCGACCGGCTCCAGCGCGACTACGCGGGGCGGCCCTCGCCGGTCACCGACGCCCGCCGGCTGTCCGAGCACGCCGGCGGCGCCCGCATCCTGCTCAAGCGCGAGGACCTCAACCACACGGGCTCACACAAGATCAACAATGTGCTCGGCCAGGCGCTGCTGACGCGCCGCATGGGCAAGACGCGGGTGATCGCCGAGACCGGTGCGGGCCAGCACGGCGTCGCGACCGCCACCGCCGCCGCGCTCATGGGCCTCGAGTGCATGGTCTACATGGGCGAGGTCGACACCGAGCGGCAGGCGCTCAACGTCGCACGGATGCGGTTGCTGGGTGCCGAGGTCGTGCCCGTCACCACCGGCTCGCGCACGCTCAAGGACGCCCTCAACGAGGCCTACCGCGACTGGGTCTCCACCGTCGGGCACACCCACTACATCCTCGGGACGGCGGCGGGCCCGCACCCGTTCCCGATGATGGTCCGCGACTTCCACCGGGTGATCGGGCTCGAGGCCCGCGAGCAGGTGCTCGAGGCCTACGGCCGCCTGCCCGACGTGGTCACCGCGTGCGTCGGCGGCGGCTCGAACGCCATCGGGATCTTCCACCCGTTCCTCGACGACGCCGGGGTGCGCCTCGTCGGCTTCGAGGCCGCCGGCGACGGCGTCGACACCGGCCGGCACGCCGCGTCGATCACGGGCGGGTCCCCGGGGGCGCTGCACGGCGCGATGTCCTACCTCCTGCAGGACGCCGACGGGCAGACGCTCGAGACCCACTCGATCTCGGCCGGGCTCGACTACCCGGGCGTCGGTCCTGAGCACGCCTTCCTCGCCGACACGGGGCGCGCGACCTACGAGCCGGTCACCGACGCCGAGGCGATGGAGGCGTTCCGGCTGCTGTGCCGCACCGAGGGGATCATCCCGGCGATCGAGTCCGCCCACGCGATCGCGGGCGCGCTGCGGCTGGGGCGCGAGCTGGGGCCGGACGCGACGATCCTGGTCAACCTCTCCGGGCGCGGCGACAAGGACGTCGACACCGCCGCCCGCTGGTTCGGCGTCGTCGACCCGGAGTCGCTGCCGACCGAGGACCCGCTCCCGGCGGCCGACGCCGACGGGGCCGTGGCGAGTGGGGAGCGGGAGCTGTGACGACGTCGACCACCGGCGTGGACCGCCTCGGCGAGCTCTTCACCACCGCGAAGGCCGAGGACAGGGCGGCGCTCATCGGCTACCTGCCCGCGGGCTACCCGACGGTCAAGGGCTCGCTGGGCCTGCTCACCCAGACCCTCGACGCGGGCGCGGACCTCGTCGAGGTCGGGCTGCCGTACTCCGACCCCGTGCTCGACGGGCCGGTCATCCAGCACGCGGTCGACGCGGCGCTCAAGGCCGGTGTCCGGGTGCGCGACACCCTCGAGGTCGTCGAGCAGCTGTCCGCCCGGGGTGGCCGCGCGGTCGTCATGACGTACTGGAACCCGGTGCTGCGCTACGGCGTCGACGCCTTCGCGCGCGACCTGGCGAACGCCGGCGGGCTGGGGGCCATCACCCCGGACCTCGTGCCCGACGAGGCCGCGGGCTGGCTCGCCGCCGCCGACCGCGAGGGCATCGCGCCGATCTTCCTCGTCGCGCCGTCGTCCACCGACGAGCGCATCGCCGCCACGGCCGCCGCCACCCGCGGGTTCCTCTACGTGGCCTCGACCATGGGCGTCACGGGCGCTCGCGACGCCGTCTCCGACGCGGCCGCCGGGCTCGTGTCCCGGACGCGCACCCACACCGACCTCCCGCTCGGCGTCGGTCTCGGGGTGCGCAACGGCGCCCAGGCCGGCGAGGTGGCGGGCTTCGCCGACGGTGTCATCGTCGGCTCGGCGCTCGTGAGCGCCGCCGAGCACGGCCGCGCGGCCGTCGCCCGCCTGACCACGGAGCTCGCCGCGGGCGTGCGGGGCCAGCACACGGGGCGCTGACGTCGGCCGGCGGGCAGCGGGGCGCACCCCATGACTCGAGCACGACGCTTCGGTTTCCGAAGCATCTCCAGCGACGTCGGGCGTTGCTCTGCGGTGGGCGCGCCTCGGCGACCCGACCGGGGCCGGCAGCACCCCCATGACCCGAGCACGACGCTTCGGTTTCCGAAGCATCCCCAGGGGTCGTCGGCCGGGGCTCAGCGGACGCGCGCCCGGTCCCGGCCCCGCAGCACGATCTCGATCTCGTCGGCGGCCACCGCCGCGCCGTCCCGCGCCCGCAGCCGCGCGCCGATCGCGGCCGCGGCCGGGCGGTGCGGGCCGTCGGCGACGAGCTCCCGCACGGCGTCGCGGATCGCGGGCGGGCCGCTCGCGGCCGGCAGGACCCGCCCGGCGCCGGCGTCGGCGATCGCCGCCCCCACCAGCGGGTGGTCGAGCTGGGGGTGCAGGGGCAGCACGAGCACCGGCAGGTCGTGGGCGAGCGCGAGCATCGCCGTCGAGTGCCCGCCGTGGCTGACGACGAGGGACGCCCGCGGCATCAGCTCGCCGTGCGGGCGGTACCGGACGATCTCGGCGTTCGCCGGGGCGTCGAAGGCGTCGGGGTCGACGGCCGGGCCGGTCGTCACCACCACCCGCAGCGGCAGGGGCGCGAGCGCGTCGAGCAGGCGCGCGAGGAGCTCCTCCTGGCCCGGGTAGAAGATCGTGCTGAGGCTGACGAGCACGAGGGGCTCGGAGTGCGCCGCGACCGGCACGACCGGCGGCCCGACCCGGCCGACGTAGCGGACGTTGCCGGACAGGGAGCCCGGTGCGCCCGGGTCGAGCACGGGATCGCTCGTGACCAGTACCCGCCGCGCCGCGTTCCACAGCCGGGTCGGCGGCATCCCGCGCAGCCTGGCCGCGAGCCCCATCGGGCCGCGCGCCCAGACCCGGGTCAGGTACCGGCGGAAGAGGTGGACGAGCACGACGGTCGGCACGCCGGCCCGCTGCGCCGCCTGCAGGGCCGCGAGGCTCATGGCGTCGGCCAGCACCAGGTCCACGTCACCGACCTCCGCGGCGACGTCGCGCCCCGGCCCCCGGTCACCGAACAGGGCGAGGTACGCGAGCCCGTGACGCGGCCCCGAGAGCCGGTCGGTCGCCGCCCAGGGGCGGGCGTGCCGGTAGGCCACGAACGCGAGGCCGGCGGCCTCGACCTCGTCGCGCTGACCCGCGTGGCCGAGCACCCGCACCTCGTGACCCCGCCGGACCAGCTCCGTCGCCACGCCCAGCAGCGGCGGGACGTTGCCGCCGCCGTCCCACGTCACCGCGAGTACCCGTGCCATCGCTTCCCCCCCGGACGCCGGAACCGGCCGAGGTCATTGGCTCCTCTCCCCGTCACCGCGGGCAAGGCGCCGTTCGCACGAACCCCGCCGCGTGCCCGGGCCGCCACACGGAGCCACGACGTGCGGGCGATAGCGTGGCCGCCGTGCTCGCCCTGCCCACCTACCTGCCCAGCCCGCCCCAGGGGGTCTGGGAGCTCGGGCCGATCCCGCTGCGGGCGTACGCCCTCTGCATCATCGCCGGGATCGTCGTGGCGATCCTGTGGACCGAGCGGCGCTTCGTCGCGCGCGGTGGCGAGCCGGGCACCGTCACCGACATCGCGGTGTTCGCGGTGCCGTTCGGCCTCATCGGCGGGCGGCTCTACCACGTGGCCACCGACTGGCGGACCTACTTCGGGCCGGGCGGCAACCCGCTCGCGGCGCTCTACATCTGGCAGGGCGGGCTGGGGATCTGGGGCGCGATCGCGCTCGGCGGCGTCGGGGCGTGGATCGCCTGCCGGCGCCGTGGAGTGCCGCTGACGGCGTTCGCCGACGCCGCCGCGCCCGGCATCGTCACCGCGCAGGCGATCGGCCGGCTGGGCAACTGGTTCAACCAGGAGCTCTACGGGGCCCCGACGACGCTGCCGTGGGGCCTGGAGATCTACCGCCGCGTCGATCCCTCGACCGGTATCCCGGACAACCTCACGGGCGTCGCGGTCGACAGCACACCGGTCGCGGTCGTGCAGCCCACCTTCCTCTACGAGCTGGTGTGGAACCTCCTGGTCGCGGCGCTCGTGGTGTGGGCCGACCGGCGCTTCCGCCTGTCCCACGGCCGCGCGTTCGCGCTCTACGTCGCGGGCTACACCGCCGGGCGGTTCGTCATCGAGCTGATGCGCACCGATCCGGCCACGCGGGTGTTCGGCGACGTCCGCATCAACGTGGTCGTCGCGGCCGTGGTGTTCGTCGGCGCGGTCGCCTACATGATCTGGTTCCGCGGTCGCCCCCGCGAGGTGTTCGGCCGCGACGCCGAGACCCCCGACACCGACGGCGGCGCGGCCGGTTCGGCCGACGAGGCCTCGGGTACGCCCGCGCCTGTGACGACGAACGACAGCACGGAGGACGAGCGCGCCCGCAACGAGGTCGAGGGTCGCCGCGTCGAGAAGTCGTCGGCGGCGGAGCCGGGCGGCACGGGCGGGGCGTCCAACGCCACCAGCGTCGACGCCGCTCCCGCCGACCCGGCGCAGGAGAACGAGGAGGACGTGACGGCAGAGCCGCCGTCGCGCACCACGAGCTGATCCGAGCCTGACCGCACGGGTCGGCCGGGTACGGACGACGCCGGGCGCACCGGCCTGCCCGCGGCGGCACGACCGTCTAGGATCGGACCCGCACCGCGCGGGACGTCGGGGTCCGGCGCCGCCGTCGGTGTGTCGTCCCCGTCGTCCGGGACCGAACACGCGCCGCCACGAGGGCCGAGAGGCCGCGCTGGCGGCTGCCGACCGCCGCACCCCATCCAGGGCCACCGCCGTCCCCGGGTTCCTCCGCACCACCCGCCCGCGCGACGACGAGGAGGCGCCGGATGCCGGCACCGAGCGCACGCCAGGGGCTCTACGACCCCGCCTACGAGCACGACGCCTGCGGCGTCGGCGCGGTCGCGCACGTCCGGGGCGAGCCCAGCCACGCGATCGTGCGGGACGCGCTGGTCGTGCTGCACAACCTCGACCACCGCGGAGCGGCCGGCAGCGAGCCGACCAGCGGCGACGGCGCCGGCATCATGCTGCAGGTCCCCGACGCGCTCCTGCGCGCCACGGTCGACGTCGAGCTCCCCGAGCCCCAGCCGTCCCCCGACGGCGGCGCGCCCTTGCTGGCCTACGCGACGGGCCTCGCGTTCCTGCCGGCCGACCCCGACGACCGCGCCAAGGCGGTCTCGCTGCTCGAGCGGATCGCCGCCGAGGAGGGTCTGGACGTCCTCGGCTGGCGCGAGGTGCCCGTCGACCCGGACGGCGCCGACGTCGGCTCCGTGGCGCGCGGGGCGATGCCGTACTTCGGCCAGGTGGTCGTCGCGGCGCCCGACCGGTCGGTGACCGGGATCGCGCTCGACCGTCTCGCCTGGATCGTGCGCAAGCGCGCGGAGCGCCAGTCGCAGGAGGAGGGCTGCGGTCTCTACATCGCGTCGCTCTCCAGCCGGACCATGACCTACAAGGGCATGCTGACCACCGACCAGCTGCCGCTGTTCTTCCCGGATCTGCGCGACGAACGCCTGGTCAGCGCCATCGCCGTGGTGCACAGCCGGTTCTCGACCAACACGTTCCCGAGCTGGCCGCTGGCCCACCCCTACCGCGTCATGGCGCACAACGGCGAGATCAACACGATCCGGGGCAACCGCAACCGCATGCGGGCCCGCGAGGCGCTGCTCGCGACCGATCTGTTCCCCGGCGACCTGCAGCGGGCGATGCCGGTGTGCCCCGAGGACGTGTCGGACTCGGCGAGCTTCGACGAGGTCCTCGAGCTGCTCACGCTCGGCGGCCGCCCGGTCCCGCACGCCGTCATGATGATGATGCCCGAGGCCTGGGAGAACCACGACGAGATGCCCGCCGACCAGCGGGCGTTCTACCGGTTCCACGCGAGCCTCATGGAGCCGTGGGACGGGCCGGCGTGCGTCACGTTCACCGACGGCACGGTCATGGGGGCGACGCTCGACCGCAACGGCCTGCGGCCCTCGCGCTGGTGGCACCTCGACGACGACCGCGTGGTGCTGGCCAGCGAGTCCGGCGTCCTCGACGTGGAGCCCGCCCGGGTGCTGGCGAAGGGCCGGCTGCGTCCGGGCCGGATGTTCCTGGTCGACACCCGGGCAGGGGAGATCGTCGACGACGACGCCTACAAGAGCGAGCTGGCCGCCGAGGAGCCCTACGACGACTGGCTGCGCGCGGGGCTGATCCGGCTCGACGAGCTGCCGGCCCGCGAGCACGTGGTGCACACCCACGAATCGGTGATGCGCCGCCAGCAGACGTTCGGCTACACCGAGGAGGAGCAGCGGATCCTGCTGGTCCCGATGGCGAGCACGGGCGCCGAGCCGCTCGGCTCGATGGGCACCGACACGCCCACCGCGGCCCTCTCGTCGCGGGCCCGCATGCTCTACGACTACTTCGTCCAGCTGTTCGCGCAGGTCACGAACCCGCCGCTGGACGCGATCCGCGAGGAGCTCGTCACCTGCATGGCGCGGGCGATCGGGCCCGAGCAGAACCTGTTCCACCCCGGTCCCGCGTCGTGCCGTCAGGTCGTGCTCCCGGACCCGGTGATCGACAACGACGAACTGGCCAAGCTCATCCACATCGACGACGACGGCGACATGCCCGGCTTCGCCGCCACGGTCATCGGCGGGCTCTACGAGGTCGGCGCCGGCGAGGAGGCCCTGCGCGCCGCGCTGGACCGGGTGCGCCGCGAGTCGTCCGAGGCCATCGCGGCCGGCAAGCGCATCCTCGTGCTCTCCGACCGCGACTCGGACGCGCAGTGGGCGCCGATCCCGGCGCTGCTGCTGGTCTCGGCGGTGCACCACCACCTGGTCGCCACCCGTGAGCGCACCCAGGTCGCCCTCGTCGCGGAGTGCGGCGACGCGCGCGAGGTCCACCACGTGGCCCTGCTGCTCGCCTACGGTGCCGCCGCGGTCAACCCGTACCTCGCCTTCGAGTCGATCGAAGACATGATCAACAACGGGTGGTTGCAGGGCGTCGCGTGCGACCAGGCGATCCGGAACTACATCGGCGCCCTGGTCAAGGGCGTCCGCAAGGTCATGTCGAAGATGGGGATCTCGACGATCTCCGGCTACACGGCGGCCCAGGCGTTCGAGGCGCTCGGCCTGTCGCAGGAGTTCATCGACGAGTTCTTCTGGGGGACGTCGTCGAAGCTCGGGGGCGGCGGCCTGGACCTCGTGGCGCGGGAGACCGCCGAGCGCCACCGCCGCGCCTACCCGGACAACCCGGGGGAGCGCACGCACCGCAAGCTCGAGGTCGGCGGCGAGTACGCCTACCGCCGCGAGGGCGAGCTGCACCTGTTCAGCCCCGAGACGGTGTTCCTGCTGCAGCACTCCTCGCGGACGAAGCAGTGGGACGTGTTCAAGCGCTACACCGCCGAGGCGAACCGGCTCATCTCCTCCGGCGGTGCCCTGCGCGGCATGTTCCGGCTGCGCACCGAGGAACGCACGCCGGTCCCGCTCGAGGAGGTCGAGCCCGCCACCGAGATCGTCAAGCGGTTCGCCACCGGGGCGATGTCCTACGGGTCGATCTCCGCCGAGGCGCACACCGACCTCGCGATCGCCATGAACAACATCGGCGGCAAGTCGAACACCGGCGAGGGCGGCGAGGACCCGGTGCGGCTCCACGACCCGTCCAAGCGCTCGTCGATCAAGCAGGTTGCCTCCGGGCGCTTCGGCGTGACCAGCGAGTACCTGGTCAACGCCACCGACATCCAGATCAAGATGGCGCAGGGCGCGAAGCCGGGGGAGGGCGGCCAGCTCGCCGGCCAGAAGGTCTACCCGTGGATCGCCGAGGTGCGGTACTCGACGCCGGGCGTCGGGCTGATCTCACCGCCGCCGCACCACGACATCTACTCGATCGAGGACCTCAAACAGCTCATCCACGACCTGAAGAACGCGAACGAGCACGCCCGCATCCACGTCAAGCTCGTGTCGTCGGTGGGCGTGGGCACGGTCGCCGCCGGCGTGGCGAAGGCGCACAGCGACGTCGTGCTGATCTCCGGTTACGAGGGCGGCACGGGGGCGGCGCCGCTGACGTCGCTCAAGCACGCCGGGGCGCCCTGGGAGATCGGCCTGGCCGACACCCAGCAGACGTTGATGCTCAACGGCCTGCGCGACCGGATCACCGTGCAGGTCGACGGCCAGATGAAGACCGGCCGCGACGTGATCATCGGAGCGCTGCTGGGCGCCGAGGAGTACGGCTTCTCCACCGCACCGCTGGTGGTCAACGGCTGCATCATGATGCGCGTCTGCCACCTCGACACCTGTCCCGTCGGGGTCGCCACCCAGAACCCGGAGCTCCGCAAGCGCTACACGGGCCGCCCGGAGTTCGTCGAGAACTTCTTCTGGTTCGTCGCCGAGGAGGTCCGCGAGCACCTCGCCGAGCTCGGCTTCCGCACCCTGGACGAGGCGATCGGGCACGCCGAGCTGATCGACGGCCGCGAGGCGGTCGAGAACTGGAAGGCCCGCGGCATCGACCTGACGCCGCTGTTCACCGTCCCCGACGTCCCGACGGGCGCGGCCACCGACCGCATCCGGACGAAGGCCCAGGACCACGGGCTCGACCGGGCACTGGACCGCACCCTGATGCAGCTCGCGGAAGGGGCGCTGGCCGACGCGAGCCCGGTGCGCCTGGAGATGCCGGTCCGCAACGTCAACCGCACGGTCGGCACCCTCACCGGTGCGGAGGTCACCCGCCGCCACGGCCGGGACGGGCTGCCCGACGACACGATCCACGTCGAGTTCCACGGCTCGGCGGGACAGTCGTTCGGCGCGTTCCTGCCGCCCGGGATGACGCTCGACCTCGTCGGCGACGCCAACGACTACCTGGCCAAAGGCCTCTCGGGCGGGCGGGTGATCGTGCGGCCGCCGGACGACGCGCCGTTCGCCGGGGCGCCCGACGAGCAGCACGTCATCGCCGGCAACGTCATCGCCTACGGCGCCACCGCGGGCGAGGTGTTCCTGCGCGGGCAGGTCGGCGAGCGCTTCTGCGTGCGCAACTCCGGTGCGCTGGCCGTCGTCGAGGGCACCGGTGACCACGCCTGCGAGTACATGACCGGCGGCCGCGTCGTGGTGCTCGGCGCCACCGGCCGCAACCTCGGGGCGGGGATGTCCGGGGGCATCGCGTTCGTGCTCGACCTCCCCGAGACCCGCGTGAACCCCGAGATGGTCTCGCTGCTCGAGGTCGACGACGAGGACGCGGACTGGCTGCACGAGACCGTCCTGCGCCATCGACAGCTCACCGGCTCGCCGCGCGCGGCGGCCCTGCTCGACCGGTGGGACGACGCCGTCCGCCGGTTCACCAAGGTCATGCCCGACGACTTCCGGCGCGTGCTCGACGCGACGCAGCGCGCTCAGGCCGAGGGACGCGACCCCGACGAGGTGATCATGGAGGTGGCGGCCGGTGGCTGACCCGCGCGGTTTCCTCAAGCACGCCCGCGAGGACAACCCGAAGCGCCCGATCGAGGAGCGGCGCACCGACTGGCACGAGCTCTACGCGCCGCTGACCGACCCGGCGGTCCGCGCGGGCACGGAGGTCCAGGCCTCCCGGTGCATGGACTGCGGCATCCCGTTCTGCCACTCCGGCGGCGCGGGCTGCCCGCTGGGCAACCTCATCCCGGAGTGGAACGACCACGTCCGGCGCGGCGAGTGGGCCCGGGCGACCGGCCGGCTGCACGCGACGAACAACTTCCCCGAGTTCACCGGCGCGCTCTGCCCCGCCCCGTGCGAGGCGGCGTGCGTCCTGTCGATCACCAGCCAGCCCGGGCCGGTGGCGATCAAGCGCGTCGAGTGGTCGATCGCCGAGAACGGCTGGGCCGACGGCCACATCGAGCCCCAGCCGCCGGCGATCCGCACCGGACGGCGGGTCGCCGTGGTGGGCTCCGGGCCCGCGGGGCTCGCCGCCGCCCAGCAGCTCACGCGGGCCGGCCACGACGTCACGGTCTACGAGCGCGACGACCGCCTCGGCGGGCTGATGCGCTACGGCATCCCGGAGTACAAGTTCGAGAAGTGGGAGGTCGACCGGCGCCTCGAGCAGATGCGCGCCGAGGGCACCCGGTTCGTCGTGAACTGCGAGGTCGGCGGGACGGCGCTGCCGGTCGAGCGGCTGCGCGCCGAGCACGACGCCGTCGTCCTCGCCGTCGGCGCCCTCGCCGGCCGCGACGACCGGACCGTCGAGGGCCGCGACCTCGACGGCATCCACCTCGCGATGGAGTACCTCGTGCCCGCCAACCGCGAGCAGGAGGGCGACGGGCCGTCGCCGATCAACGCGCGCGGCGGCAACGTCGTGATCATCGGCGGCGGCGACACCGGCGCGGACTGCTACGGCACCGCCACCCGCCAGGGCGCGATCGGGGTGCACCAGCTCGACCAGTACCCCCCGCCGCCCCAGACCCGCGAGGAGTCCGCGTCGCCGTGGCCGACCTGGCCCTACGTCTTCCGGACGCCCCCGGCGCTGGAGGAGGGCGGCGAGCGGCTGTTCGCCACCGCGGTACGCCGCTTCGTCGGCGACGACCGTGGCCACGTCCGGGCGGTCGAGCTCTCGTCGGTGGAGGTGCGCCGGGGCGAGGACGGCTCGCGGGAGGTCGTGCCGACGAGCGAGGAGGTGCACGAGATGCCGGCCGACCTCGTGCTGTTCTCCATCGGGTTCACGGGGCCGGACGACACGGCCCTGCTGCCCGCGCTGGGCATCGAGCGATCCCCGAAGGGCTCCGTCCCGTGCGGATCGGACTGGCAGACCGACGCCCCCGGCGTCTTCGTGTGCGGCGACGCCCACCGTGGCGCCTCGCTGATCGTCTGGGCGATCGCCGAGGGCCGCTCGGCCGCCGCCGCCGTCGACCGCTACCTCGACCCCGACGGGACCACCGACCTCCCCGCCCCCCTGCACCCCGGCGCCCTGCCCCTGAGCCCCGCCGGCTGAGGCGGTTGTCAGCGAAGTGCCGTCGCAGACACTCAGCGTCCGTATCGGTACTTCGATCACCGGCGCGCCGGGACGCACCCGCGGTGCACAGCGGCGTCAACCACTCGACACCGGGGTGATGTGGGTGAGGGTGCACCGCCAGCGCCCGTCCCGGCGGACGAAGACGTCCGTGGTCCACTCGTCGGCGTCGATGTCCGCGCCGCCGTATTGCGCGGTGCTCAGGACACGGACGCTGAGCAGCGCCGTGTCCCCGTGCACCCGCACCCGGCGCTCACCCACGCCCTCCATCCGCGTGTGCCCGAGCGCCCCGGAGCGGACGAAGGACAGGAAGTCGTCACGGGTCGTGATCCCCGACCACGACACGATGACCCAGTCGTCGTCCATGTACTCGGCGATGCGGTCGGCGTCGTCGCTGACGATCGCCTCGCTCCAGGCGTCGGTCAGCGCGACGATCTCGTCCTCGTCCATGCGACGACGCTAGGGCGCCGACGTGGCCGGTGACTTGGACGAATCGGAGGTCCGCGACACCGTCGTCGCCACCACCGACGCGACGAACCCGGCGACGACGTCGTGCACGGCGTCGCGGTCGTGCTCGTTGAGGACGTCGTGCTGGTCGCCAGGGAAGGTCGCCACCCGGGCGTCCGGGAGCTGGGCCGCGGTGAGCTGCGCGTGCTCCACCGGCACGAGGGGGTCGGCCTCACCGTGCACGAGCAGCACCGGCACGGCCGGGCGTCCGCCGGCGAGACCCTCGGCGATCTCCGGCCAGGTCGCCGCCACCGCGGCCAGCGTCTCGCGACGGAAGCCGCCGTGGTGGGTGAGCGGGTCGTGGAGCAGGGCGTCGACGTAGTCGGGATGCGTGCTCAGGCCCTCGCGAGGGTCGTCCATCGGGAGCTCCGGCTCCCCGAGCGCGAGCCACTCGTGGATCCACTCCTGGGCCCGCACGGGCGCCCCGGACAGGACGACGGCGTCGACGATCTCCGGCGACCGCAGCGCGAGCAGCGTCGCGGCCACCGCGCCGCCGGAGTGGCCGACGACGGTCAGCGGGACGCCGGGGTGCTGCGCGCGGGCGATGCCGGCGAGCGTGCGGGCGTCGTCGACCAGCAGGTCCCACGACGGGATCAGGGCACGCTCGCCGTCGCTGCGGCCGTGGCCGACGGCGTCGAGGGCGTGCACGGCGACCCCGGCGGCGGTGAGGCGGCGGGCGAGCGCGTCGTACAGACCGAGGTGTTCGCCGTAGCCGTGCAGGAGCACGACGACGGCGCGGGCGCCACCGCGCGGCAGCCAGCTGTCGTGGACGACGCGACCGGCGGCACCGGGGAACGTGGGCATGGCGGGTCCTCTCGTCGGTCCGCGCCGACGTCCCGGCGCGGTCGCCCGACGGTCGCGGGCCGCGCTGTCAGGTGGCTGCCGGAGCGCTGCCGGAGCGCTGTCGACGGGCGTCACGGCGTCGGCGTAGCGGGCCGCGAGGTCGCGGACGGCGCGGGACAGCTCGGGCGAGGCGTCGGGGTCGACGGTGAAGCCGAGGTCGAGGGCACCGAGGTACACGGCGAGCAGCGGCGCGGTCTGGGCGCCGGCGTCGAGCCAGCAGGTGTCGTCGGTGCGCGGTGTCACGCACCAGGTCCCGACCGGGACGCGGGCGGCGACCGTCGCGGCGTCGGCGTGGACGACGACCCGGGCGCGGTGGTTCCACAGCGCGCGCATCCGCCCGCGGACGACCAGGCTCTCCCAGCCGTCCTCCGGGGGCTCGCGCGGGACGAACCGCGGCCCGGTCGGGACGCGCGGCGCGACGCGGTCGAGGCGGAAGCTGCGCCAGTCGTCGCGCTCGAGGTCGTGCGCGACGAGGTACCAGCGCCCGCTGACGTGGACCAGGCGGTGGGGCTCGACGCGGCGCTCGCTCGGCGCCTGGTGGCGGTCGGTGTAGGTGAAGCGGAGCTGCTCGGACTCACGGCAGGCCCGGGCCACGGCGGCGAACGTCCCGGGCGCGACGGTGTCGCGCGGGACGTCGACGCTGTCGGCGACGGCGGTGAGCGTGGCGACCTCCCGGCGCAGGCGGGAGGGCAGCAGCCGGTCGAGCTTCGCGGCAGCGGCCGCGGTCGCCGCCCCCGCCGAGGCGACCCCTGACGTCGTGGCCGTCCGGAGGGCGACCGCGACGGCGAGGGCCTCGTCGTCGCCGAACGTCACCGGGGGCAGCGCCGCGCCGGCGCGCAGGCGGTAGCCGCCCCCGGTGCCGCCGCGCGCGTCGACGTCGTAGCCCAGCGCCCGGACCCGCTCCACGTCGGCACGCACGGTCCGGGTGGTGACCCCGAGCTCCGCGGCCAGGGCGGTCGCCGACCACTGCGGCCGGCTCGGGAGCAGGGTCAGCAGACGCAGCAGGCGAGCGGCGGTGTCGGGCACGCGCCCAGCATGGCGGTTCTCGCGGAAGCACCCGTTCCGCGAGACCCGGGACCGTCGCCCGCATGACCGAGCACCAGCCACTCCACGGCCGCTGCGCCCTCGTCGCCGGCGGCTCGCGCGGCATCGGGGCCGCGATCGCCCGCCGTCTCGCGCGCGACGGCGCCGCGGTGACCCTGACCTACGCCACCCGGGAGGACGCCGCCGCCGAGGTCGTCGCCGGGATCGAGGCCGACGGCGGCACGGCCCGCGCGGTGCCGCTCGACGTCGCCGATCCCGCGCGGGTCGGACCGGTGGTCGACGAGGCCGCCCCCGACGTCCTCGTCGCGAACGCCGGCATCGCCCACCACGCCCCGCTCGCCGACACCACGCTCGAGGACTGGGACCGGGTGATGGCCGTCAACGCCCGCGGGGTCCTGCTCGCGGTGCAGCACGCCGCCGCGCGGATGCCCGAGGGCGGCCGGATCGTCGTCGTGTCGACCATCGGCACGCACTGGCCCAGCCCGGGCGAGACGGTCTACGCGGCGAGCAAGGCGGCGGTCGAGCAGATCGCGCGGGTCGCCTCCCGCGAGCTCGGGCCGCGGGGCATCACCGTCAACACCGTCGCGGCCGGGCCGACCGACACCGACCTCCTGCGTGCGGGTGCCCCGCCGGAGGCGCTCGCGGGCGCCGCCGCGATGACCGCCCTCGGCCGGATCGGCCGTCCGGACGACATCGCCGACCTGGTCGCCCTGTTGTGCCGCCCGGACGCCGGCTGGCTCACGGGCGCGACGCTGCGCGCGGACGGCGGGCTGACCTGAGCCCTACGGCGCGGGCTGGGCCACGACGGCGCGCTGGATCTGCACCGGGATGCGCGGCGCGCCGCCGCCGGCCTGGTTGGAGCCGTCGTCGCCGCCGGCGCCGACCTTGTCGAGCACGGCCAGCCCGTCGGTGGAGATCCGCCCGATCACCGAGTACTCCGGCGGCAGGGCCGAGTCGCCGTAGACGAGGAAGAACTGGCTGCCCGTGGAGCCGGGCTGCGAGCTCTTGGCCATCGCGATCAGCCCGCGGGAGTACGTCGAGGCCTGGCCGCCCGCGCCCGGGAAGGGCGCGAGGCCCTGCGGGGGCTCCTCGGCGTACTGGTAGCCCGGCCCGCCCGCCCCGGAGCCGGTCGGGTCGCCGCACTGGAGCACCTCGAGGCTGCCCTTGCTGGTGACGAGGCGCGGGCACGGGGTGTCGTCGTAGAAGCCCTGCTGCGCGAGGCTGACCACGGCGTTGACGGCACACGGCGCCGACGCGCGGTCGAGGGTCATCGGGATCGCACCCTGCGAGGTCTGCAGGGTGACGTCCACGGTGCCGGTCGTCGGTGGGTTCGACTCGGGTGGGTTGTTGGGCTTGGCCGCCTGCTCCGACGGGTTGTACTGGCACGTCGAGGGCGGCGCGGCCTCGGGCGCGGGCTCGCCGGAGTCGGAGACGAGGAAGTAGATCCCCGCGGCGACCGCGACGACCGCGACCACGGCCACCACGGAGATCACCGTGAGCCGCTGCCGGCGGCGCTTGGCGCGCTCGGCCCGCCGTTCGATCTGGCGTTCCAGCTTGCGCTTGGCGGCTTTCCGGCGCTGCTCGTTCGTCGGCACGGCGGACATCGTGCCGAACCGCGCCGACCGGTCCCCGTGAGGGTCTCGACTAGGGTGGACGGTGCAGGACGACGCGCGAGGAGGACGAGAACGTGCTGGTCGAGGCCTTCGCGGCCGGGGTGTTCCAGACCAACTGCTACGTGGTCGCGCCCGGCCCCGGGGAGTCCTGTGTCGTGGTCGACCCCGGGCAGGACGCCGAGGAGGGGCTGCGCGAGGTGATCGCGCGCCACAAGCTCTCGCCGGTGGCGGTGCTGCTCACCCACGGCCACATGGACCACATGTGGTCGGTGACGCCGGTGTGCGACGGCGACGACATCCCGGCCTGGATCCACCCCGAGGACCGCAGCATGCTCGCCGACCCGTTCGGGTCCGTCGGCCCGATGGGCCAGCAGCTCGCCGCGATGTACCCGGGTCTCGAGTTCCGCGAGCCGCGCTCGGTCGAGCTGCTCGCCGAGGGCGCGGAGCTCGACCTCGCCGGCCTGCACCTGACCGTCGACCACACCCCGGGCCACACGCGCGGGTCGGTGGTCTTCCGGTCGGCCACCGAGGACGGCCGGCCTTTCCTGCTCGCCGGCGACACCCTGTTCCAGGGCGGCATCGGGCGCACCGACCTGCCCGGCGGGTCGACCGACGAGATGATGGCGTCGCTGCGCGACAAGATCCTCAGCTTGGCCGACGAGACGGCCGTGCTGCCCGGTCACGGGCCGATGACCACGGTCGGCCAGGAGCGTCAGACCAACCCGTTCGTGCAGGGCCTGACGAGCGCGCCCGGACGCCACCTGTGACGGGCGTGCCGCCCGGGGGCTTCGCGGCGCCCAAGGGCATCCCCGAGTACGTCGGGCCGGAGTTCACCGCGGTCCGGGACACGCTGATCCGCGAGGCCGACCGCGCCGGCTACGCGCACATCGAGCTACCGGTGTTCGAGGACACCGCGCTCTATGCCCGCGGTGTGGGCGAGTCGACCGACGTCGTGTCGAAGGAGATGTACTCGTTCGACGACCGTGGCGGCCGGTCGGTGACCCTGCGGCCCGAGGGCACCGCCGGAGTCGTCCGGTCGGTGATCGAGCACGGCCTCGACAAGGGCGGGCTCCCGGTCAAGCTGCGCTACGACGGGCCGTTCTTCCGCTACGAGCGGCCCCAGGCCGGACGGTTCCGCCAGCTCCAGCAGGTGGGTGTCGAGGCCATCGGGGTCGACGACCCGGCGCTCGACGCCGAGGTGCTCGCCGTCGCCGACGCCGGCTTCCGTGCGCTCGGCCTGCGCGGCTACCGGCTGGAGATCACGAGCCTCGGTGACGCGACGACCCGCCCGCAGTACCGCGCCGAACTGACCCGGTTCCTCGAGAAGCTCGACCTCGACGAGGCGACCCGCGAGCGGGCGCGGATCAACCCGCTGCGCGTGCTCGACGACAAGCGCCCCGAGGTCCGCGCCCAGCTCGAGGGCGCGCCACTGATGGTCGACCACCTCTCGGACGCCGCGGCGGCGCACCACGCGGCGGTCAAGCGCCACCTCGACGACCTCGGCGTGGCCTACGTCGAGAACCCGCGGATGGTGCGCGGGCTCGACTACTACACGAAGACGACGTTCGAGTTCGTCCACGACGGGCTCGGCTCGCAGTCGGGCATCGGCGGCGGCGGGCGCTACGACGGGCTCATGGCCGAGCTGGGCGGGCAGGACCTCTCGGGCGTCGGCTTCGGTCTCGGCGTCGACCGGGCCCTGCTCGCCTGCCGGGTCGAGGAGGCGGGGCACGACGCCGCCGCGCGCGTCGAGGTGTTCGGCGTCCCGCTGGGCGAGAAGGCCAAGGACCGGATCGTCGACATCGTCGGGGCCCTGCGGCGCGCCGGCATCCGCGCCGACCTCGCCTACGGCAACCGCGGGCTCAAGGGCGCGATGAAGGCCGCCGACCGCTCCGGAGCCCGGTTCGCGCTCGTGCTCGGCGACCGCGACCTGGAGGCCGGCGAGATCCAGCTCAAGGACCTCGCCGACGGCAGCCAGACCGCGATCGCGCTGGACGGCGCGGCGGCGGCCGTCGACCGGGCGCTGCACGACGGTTAGGCCGACACGAGGGCGCGCTCCGGGGACGTGGGCGCGGCGAGGCGGCGCGACGCGGGCCGGGTCGCCCAGGAGAACCCGGCGACGACGGCCAGCGTCGTCGTCACCACCGGGTGGAACACCGGGCTGCCCACGACCAGGTGGGACACGGCCGCGCCGCTGAGGTCGAACACGACGCCGGCGTAGGCCCACTCCTTGAGCCGCGGGTAGCCAGGCACGGTGATCGCCACGGCGCCCAGGAGCTTCCACACGCCGAGGATCGCCGCGAGGTAGGCGGGATAGCCCAGCGCCGCGATGCCGGCGACGGCCCAGTCCGCGCCGAGCAGGTCGGCCAGCCCGCCGGAGAGCAGGACGAGCACGGTGATCGCGGTCGAGATCCAGTAGATGCGCGTGGTCATGGCGGGCTCCTCGGTCGTTCACCGGTGTCGAGGGGGAGACCCGCGCGGGACGGCCGATGTGACTCAGGCCAGCCCGAGCACCCGCACCGCGTTGTCCTTGAGGATCTGCGGTCGGACGTCGTCGGGGATGTCGAGGGCCGCGAAGTCCCGCAACCACCGGTCCGGGGTGATCACCGGGAAGTCCGAGCCGAAGAGGACCTTGTCCCGGAGCTGGCGGGACGCGGCGCGGACGAGCTGGGGCGGGAAGTACTTCGGGGACCAGCCCGAGAGGTCGATGAACACGTTCGCCTTGTGCGTCGCGATCGAGATCGCCGCGTCCTGCCACGGCACGGAGGGGTGCGCGAAGATCATCGTCAGGTCGGGGTGGTCAGCCGCGACGTCGTCGAGCAGCATCGGGTCGGAGTAGCGCAGCTTCAGCCCCGCCCCGCCCGGCAGGCCCGCCCCGATCCCGGTCTGGCCGGTGTGGAACAGCGCCGGGACGCCGGCCTCGGCGATCGCCTCGTAGAGCGGGTAGTACGTGCGGTCGTGGGGCTCGAAGCCCTGCAGCGTGGGGTGGAACTTGAAGCCCCGCGCCCCCTGTGCCACCAGCCGGCGCACCCGTGCGACCGAGGCCCGCCCGCCGTGCGGGTCGACCGAGCCGAACGGGATGAGCACGTCGGGGAACCCGGCCGCCCGCTCGACGATCTCCTCGCTGGACAGCGGCGGGTGCCCGGTCGCGGCCGGCGCGTCGACGGTGAACACGACCGCGGCCATCGACCGCTCGCGGTAGTGCGCGGCGATCGCCTCCACCGTCGGCGTCCGGTCCTGGTCGCTGCGGAAGTACTGCGCCGAGGCGTCGAGCAGCTCGTCGGTCAGCGCGAAGCACCCGCGGGCGTCCTGTTCGACGTGGGTGTGGACGTCGATGGCGGTGAGGGCGTCGAGATCCATCAGGTGCGTGCCTCCAGGGCCGCGCGGATCACCGCGTCGCGGCGAGCGATGAGGTCGTCGGGGTCCTCGGCCACCTCGGCGACCTGGTCGACGAGGCGGGCAGCCAGCTCCGGGGTCATCGTGGGCGATCCGAGGTCGGCCCAGAGGGCCTCGGTGCCGGGGTGCAGGTGCTCCAGGACGTGCGCGAGCCCGCCCGCGCCGCCGGAGAGGTGCTGCCCGGTGATCGGGCCGAGCGCGGCCCACCGGAGCCCGGGGCCCTCGGTGATCGCGGTGTCGACGTCGGCGACGGTCGCGACACCCCGCTCGACCAGGGAGTACGCCTCGCGCCACAGGGCGGCCTGCAGGCGGTTGGCGAGGTGGCCCGGGAGCTCGGCGCGCAGGCGCAGGGGCCTGCGGCCGACGCCCGCGTAGAACGCCATCGCGGCGTCCACGGCCGCCTCCGACGTCGCCTCCCCGGGCACGACCTCGACCAGCGGGACCAGGTGGGGCGGGTTGAACGGGTGCCCGACGAGCACGCGCTCGGGGTGGTGCGGGGCTCCGCGGGCGAGGTCGGTGGGTCGCAGCATCGACGAACTGCTCGCGATGACGGCGTCGGGGCGGGCGGCGGCGTCGAGCACCGCGAGGAGCTCGTGCTTGACCTCGAGACGCTCCGGGCCGTTCTCCTGGACGAAGTCCGCGCCGGCGACGGCCTCGGCCGGGTCGTCGACGAACGCGACACCCCCTCCGACGCGTTCGCGGGCGCCCGGTGCCGGGTCCGTGGCGACGACGGCATGCCCGTGCTCGGCGAACAGGCGGGCCCAGCTGGCGCCGATGACGCCGAGGCCCACGACCGCCACCCTCACCGCGCGAACCCCACGAACGCCGTCAGGGCGTCCGGGTCGACGAGGGAGTCCCGTGAGGCCACCGCGTCGGGGTCGGCGCCGAGCAGGATCCGTTTGGCGGGGACCTCGAGCTTCTTGCCGGTGCGGGTCCGGGGCACGGCCGCGATCGCGTGGATGCGGTCGGGGACGTGGCGCGGGGAGAGCGCGGCGCGGAGCTCGGCGCGGACACGGGCCTCGTCGACCGTGCGACCGGCGGCCGGCACGACGAACAGCAGCAGCTCGCCGGGACCGCCGTCCGGGTCCTCGAGGTGCACCACGAGGCTGTCGGTGACCTCGGGCATCTCCTCGACCACGGCGTAGAACTCCGCGGTCCCGAGCCGGACCCCGCCGCGGTTGAGCGTGGCGTCCGAGCGGCCCGAGACGACGACCGAGCCGGTGGGGGAGAACCGCACCCAGTCGCCGTGGCGCCAGATGCCCGGGTAGGTGTCGAAGTAGGCGGCGTGCCGCCGCGAGCCGTCGTCGTCGCCCCAGAAGAACAGCGGCATCGACGGCATGGGGGAGCGGATGACGAGCTCGCCGCGCTCGCCGACCACCTCGTTCCCGGCCGCGTCGAAGGCGGCGGTGTCGACGCCCAGCTCGCGGCCGGAGATCTCGCCCTCCACCACGTCCTGCCACGGTCCGCCCTGCACGATGCCGCTGCAGACGTCGGTCCCGCCGCTGCCGACGAGCAGCAGGACCTCCGGGCCGAACTCCGCGGCCACCCACCGGTAGCCCTCGGGCGGCAGCGGGCTCCCGGCGACGCAGATCTGGCGCAGCGCCGTGAGGTCGTGGTCGCGGGCCGGGTGCACGCCCTCGCCCCGGCAGGTCATGAGGAACCCCGGCGAGGTGCCGAAATGTGTCGCGCGGGCCTGCGCGGCCAGGCGCCACTGCCAGGCGAGGTCGGGGTGCAGGGGGTTGCCGTCCACGAGGATCAGCGCGGCGCCGTGGATCAGCCCCGAGAGCAGGGCGTTCCACATCATCCAGGCCGTGGTCGTGAACCAGAGCAGGCGGTCGCCGGGCTGGACGTCCCAGGCGAGGCCGTGGTTCTTGAGGTGCTCGACGGTGATCCCGCCGTGGCCGTGGACGATCGCCTTCGGCGGCCCGGTGGTGCCCGAGGAGAACAGCACCATCAGCGGATGGTCGAACGGGACGGGGTCGTAGGCGGGAGCCGCCGCCGTGCCGACCAGCTCCGACCACGGCGTCGCGTCGGCCACCGTGCCCGGGCCGTAGGGGATCTCGACGACGTGGCGCACGGTCGGCAGGGCGGAGCGCAGGGCCGCCACCTCGGCGGTGCGGTCGACGGGCTTGTCGCCGTAGACGTACCCGCCCACGGCGAGCAGGACGGTCGGCTCGATCTGGGCGAAGCGGTCGACGACGCTGCGCGCCCCGAACTCCGGCGCGCACGACGCCCACACCGCGCCGAGGCTCGCCGCGGCGAGGTGCGCGACCACGGTCTCGGGGATGTTCGGGGCGTAGGCGACCACGCGGTCGCCTGCGCGGACCCCGAGGCGCTGCAGGCCCGCTCGCGCCCGGGCGACGGCGTCGCGGAGCTCGGCGCGGGTCCATGTCTGGTCGTCGCGGGTCTGGGAGAACGCGAGGATGACGGTGTCGTCGTCGGCGCTCGTGCCGGACGGGCCCTCGACCGCCCGCTCGGCGTAGTTCAGCGTCCCGCCCGGGAACCACACCGCGCCCGGCATGACGGGGTTCTCGAGCACGGCTCGCGGCGCGTCGTGGAAGCGCACGGCGAAGAACGCGGCGACCGCGGACCAGAAGCCGTCGAGGTCGGTGACCGACCAGCGCTGCAGGGCGTCGTAGTCGTCGAACGCCAGGCCGCGCTCGCGGGCGAGCCAGTCGACGAACCGCCCGATCACCGTGCCGGCGGGGGCGGCCATCAGCGGACCTTCCCGGCGCGCCCGTCGAGGAACGCGGACATGCGGCCCTGGGCCTCGGCGCTGCTCGAGGTGATCGCCGCCATGAGGGACTCGAGGAGGAAGCCCTCGTCCTCGCGGGCGGCCGCGATGCGCGGCAGCGCCTGGAGGACGGCGTAGGTGCTGCTCGGCGGGTTCGCGGCGACTCGGTGCGCCAGCTCGAGGGCCTTCGCCGCGGCGCCACCGGCCTCGGTGAGGTAGGTGGAGATCCCGAGCTGCTGGCCTTCCTCGGCGTCGAGGACCCGCCCGGTCAGCATCATGTCGGTCATCCGGGCGACGCCGATGAGCCGCGGGATGCGCACCGACCCGCCGCCGCCGACGAACAGGCCGTGGCGGCCCTCGGGCAGGGCGTAGAACGCGCTCGGTTCGGCGACGCGGATGTGGGTGGCCGCGGCGAGCTCGAGCCCGCCGCCGACGACCGCGCCCTTCAGCGCGGCGACGACGGGCAGCCGCCCGCGCTCGATGCGCTCGAAGACTCGGTGCCAGAACCGGGAGTGCTCGACGCCGGCGACCGCGTCGGTGTCGCCGAGCTCGGCGAGGTCGAGCCCGGAGGAGAAATGGTCGCCCTCGGCGTCGAGCACCACGGCGCGGACGTCCCCCGGGGGCGCGCCGAAGAAGGTCTCGAGCCCCAGGACGGTCGCGTCGTCGAGGGCGTTGCGCTTGTCGGGACGGGCGAGGCGCAGCACGGCGACCGGCCCGTCGCGGTGCAGCGAGAGCGAGCGGGGCAGCAGCGCCGCCGCGTCGTCGACGGCCTCGACCGGTTCCTGTGCGGCCGGCTCGCCCATCGCGCTCCCTCCGGTGGCGGGCATGGCGTTCCTCACGGCGTATATCAGGGAGCCTGATATTAAGCTGTGGCACGTCGACGGGGAAGAGGGGGGAGCGCGGTGACGCCACCGGGACCCACGCTGCTGTACGCGGTCAAGCAGGTGGAGCTCGCCGTCCGTGCCGCGCTCGACGACCTGCTGCGGCCGACGGGGTGCACCGTGCCGCAGTGGACGGCCCTGACGGTCCTGTCCCGTCGCGAGGGCCAGACCGGCGCCGAGCTCGCCCGCAACGCGTTCGTCAGCCCCCAGGCGATGGGCGACCTGCTCGCGGCGCTGGACCGCGGGCACTGGATCACCCGCACCCCCGACCCGTCCCACGGCCGCCGGGTGCTCATCGGCCTCTCGGACGAGGGCCGCGCGCTGCTGGCCCGCGTCGGGCCGGGCGCCGACGCCGTCGAGGAACGCATGATCGCGGGCTTCGGCCCCGACGAGCAGACGGCCCTGCGGGCGATGCTCAACCGCTGCCGCACCAACCTGAGCGTCTGATCGGCCCACGTGAGCAGTTGGGCCCCCGATAGGGGCCGCCACTGCTCACATGGCGGCGGTCGGCGATCGCAACTCGTTCGTCACCCACGGGCTTCACACGTGTTTCACGCTGTGCGTCCACCGGTGGGCGAAAGGGGACGGGGATGGCGGAGCATGTCGAATCGTCCTCCGGGACGGGAACGTCGAGCGACTATCTCGCCGCGCGCCAGCTGAAGGCCGGATCGGCCAGCTGGGTGCTGCTCGCGGGGCTCGGCGTCGCCTACGTCATCTCCGGTGACTACGCGGGCTGGCACTTCGGGCTCGCGCAGGGCGGCTGGGGCGGCCTCGCGGTCGCCGCCGTCCTCATGGGCGTCATGTACGCCTGCATGGTGCTCGGGCTCGCCGAGATGTCGTCGGCCCTGCCGGCGGCGGGCGGCGGGTACACGTTCGCCCGGGTGGCGATGGGCCCGTGGGGCGGCTTCGCGACGGGCGCGGCGATCCTGCTCGAGTACGCCGTCGCCCCGGCCGCCATCGCGACGTTCATCGGGGGCTACGTCGAGTCGCTCGGGCTGTTCGGGATCACCGACGGCTGGTGGGTCTACCTGACCTGTTACGTCGTCTTCGTCGGCATCCACCTTCTCGGCGTGGGCGAGGCGCTCAAGGCGACGTTCGTCATCACGGCGATCGCGCTGGTCGGCCTCATCCTGTTCGCGGTCGGCGCCATCGGGTCCTTCGACGCCGCCAACCTCACCGACATCCCGGTCACCGACGCGGCCGGCGCGTCGCCGCTGCTGCCGTTCGGCCTGGTCGGGGTGTGGGCGAGCTTCCCGTTCGCGATCTGGTTCTTCCTCGCGGTCGAGGGCGTCCCGCTCGCCGCCGAGGAGGCGCGCGACCCGGTGCGCGCGGTGCCGCGCGGGATCATCGTCGCGATGGCCGTGCTGGTCGTGTCCGCGGCGGCCGTACTGCTGCTCGGCCCCGGGTCCCAGGGTGCGCAGGGGCTCTCGGAGAGCGACAACCCGCTGGTCAGCGCCCTCGAGGCCGGCGCAGGCGGATCGACGTGGCTGTCGACGGTCGTGAACTACATCGGCCTGCTCGGCCTCATCGCGAGCTTCTTCTCGATCATCTACGCCTACTCGCGGCAGACCTTCGCCCTCTCGCGCGCGGGCTACCTGCCACGCGCGCTGTCGAAGACCAACGCCCGCAAGGCGCCGACGCTCGCGCTCGTCATCCCCGCCGCGATCGGCTTCGTGCTCGCGGCCACCGGCAACGGCGACATCCTCATCAACCTCGCCGTGTTCGGGGCGACGCTGTCGTACGTGCTGATGATGGTGGCGCACCAGGTCCTGCGCGTCCGCAACCCCGACCTGCCCCGGCCGTACCGCACGCCGGGCGGACGCATCACCACCGGCGTCGCCCTCGTCCTCGCCCTCGCCGCCGTCGTGGCGACGTTCCTCGTCGACGTCGTCGCGGCGCTCTGTGCGCTGGCGGCCTTCGCCGTGTTCATGGCCTACTTCGGGTTCTACTCGCGACACCACCTCGTCGCCGCCGCCCCCGACGAGGAGTTCGCGGCGCTGGCGAAGGCGGAGGAGGAGCTCGAGTGAGCTGGACGACGACGCTCGGCGGGCACTCCTACTCCTTCGCGGACCTGCGCGAGCTGCTCGCGAAGGCCACGCCGCTGCGCTCCGGCGACGTGCTGGCCGGCGTCGCCGCGGCATCGGCGGCGGAGCGGGTCGCGGCGCAGACGGTGCTGGCCGACCTGCCGCTGTCGCACTTCCTCGACGAGGCCGTCGTGCCCTACGAGGACGACGACGTCACCCGGCTGATCATGGACACCCACGACGCCGCCGCGTTCCGCCCGGTGCGGTCGCTGACCGTCGGCGGGTTCCGCGACTGGCTGCTGTCGTGGGAGGCCGACACGACGACGTTGAGTGCGCTCGCCCCGGGACTGACCCCGGAGATGGTGGCCGCCGTCAGCAAGCTCATGCGGATCGGCGACCTCGTCGCGGTCGCCCGCAAGACCCGCGTCGTCACGGGCCTGCGGACCACGATCGGGCTCGCGGGGCGCCTCGCGACGCGGCTGCAGCCCAACCACCCGACCGACGACGCCGTCGGCATCACCGCGTCGCTGGTCGACGGGCTGCTGCACGGGGCGGGCGACGCGGTGGTCGGCATCAACCCGGCCACCGACCGGCCCTCGACGGTGCGCGCGCTGCTCGACCTCATCGACGACGCGCGGCTGCGGCTCGCGGCGCCGATCCAGTCCTGCGTGCTCACCCACGTCACCACGACCCTGGAGCTCCTCGAGCAGGGCGCGCCGGTGGATCTCGTCTTCCAGTCGGTGGCGGGCACCCAGGCCGCCAACCGCGGCTTCGGGGTGACGCTGCACCAGCTCGCGGAGGCGCACGGGGCGGCGTCGGAACTGCGGCGGGGAACGGTGGGCGACAACGTCACCTACTTCGAGACCGGCCAGGGCTCCGCGCTCTCGGCCGACGCCCACCACGACGTCGACCAGCAGACGCTCGAGGCCCGCGCGTACGCGGTGTGCCGGCGCTTCGACCCGTTGATCGTCAACACGGTCGTCGGCTTCATCGGCCCGGAGTACCTCTACGACGGCAAGCAGATCCTGCGTGCCGGGCTGGAGGACCACCTCTGCGGGAAGCTGCTCGGCGTCCCCATGGGCGTCGACGTCTGCTACACCAACCATGCCGAGGCCGACAGCGACGACACCGACACCCTGCTGCTCACCCTCGGCGCCGCGGGCTGCGGCTTCGTGATCACCGTGCCGGGCGGCGACGACATCATGCTCAACTACCAGTCGCTGTCGTTCCAGGACGTGCTCCAGGTGCGCCAGACGCTCGGGCTGCGGCCGGCGCCGGAGTTCGAGACGTGGCTCGGTTCGGTCGGGCTGCTGGACGACGCGGGCCGCGTGCCGCAGCTGGTGCCCGAGCCGATCCGGGCGCTGATGGCATGAGCACCGACCCCTGGGAGACCCTCCGCGCCGCCACGCGGGCCCGTGTCGGCCTCGGCCGGGCCGGCGACGGACTCACCACCGCGGAGAACCTGCGCCTGGCCGCCGCCCACGCCCAGGCCCGCGACGCGGTGCACACGGCACTCGACACCGACGCCGTCGTCGCGGCGCTGGGGGAGCGGGCCGGGCCCGTCGTGCACTCGCAGGCGGCCGATCGCACCGAGTACCTGCAGCGCCCGGATCTCGGGCGTCGACTCTCCGCGGAGCACTCGCTCGAGAGCGGCGACCACGACCTCGCCGTCGTCGTCGCCGACGGGCTCTCCGCGACCGCGGTGGCCGAGCACGCGGTCGGGCTGCTCGAGGCGCTGCTGGCGCGGCTGGAGGGGTGGTCCGTGGCGCCGGTGGTGGTGGCGGAGCAGGCGCGCGTGGCCCTCGGCGACGAGATCGCGGTGGCGGTGGGCGCCCGGATGGTGCTCGTGCTCATCGGCGAGCGTCCCGGGATGTCCGCGCCCGACTCCCTCGGTGCGTACCTGACCTGGGAGCCCCGGCGCGGGCGCGTCGACTCCGAGCGCAACTGCGTCTCGAACATCCGCCCGCCCGACGGGCTGACCTACGACGCGGCCGCGGAGGTCCTCGCGGCGCTGATGACGGAATCCTTCCGCCGGCAGCTCTCCGGCGTCGAGCTCAAGGACACGGGCGCGGCCCTGCCGTCGGCGGCGGGCTGAGCGGTCCGGCGGGCCTCCCGGGGTCGCGCCCGGGGCGCCGCGGAGATCAGGAGCGCGTCACGCACCTCCGCCGGCGCGGTGAGGTGCGTGGTGCGCTGTTGATCTCAGGTTCGGCGTGCGTCATGCCGTCGGAGGGCTGCTAGTGGAGTGCGCGCTACGTACCAACGGCTGATCTTGAGCGCCCGTTCGGATGAATTGTCTCGTCACTCGTCTGTGTCCTCTTCGTTACCTCTGAGTTGTGGCTCACACGGACCACATCCATCAAGGGGCGGAAGGACACCACACGTATGGGTCTTCACAGGGCGAAACTCGGGCGGCGGGGGATGGTCGCGCTGGCGGCCACCGGGGCCCTGATCGTCGGCGGCGGGGCCGCCGCGATGGTCGGGACGGGCAGCGCGGACCCGCTGCTGCCGGTCCCGGCGCCGGTCGTCGGGACGACGTACGTGCTGCCGGACCTGGCGCCGTTCGCGCAGACCGACGACGACCCGAAGGGCGGGACGGTCGGGGTCGACGACGACCTCACGCCGCCGGCTCCCACGGGCGGTGGCGACGCCGCGCTCCGACTCGACACGCCGGACGGCGACGGGAAGGCAGCCATCGCGAAGGCGGAGGATTCCGCGCTGGGGGACTGGATCGCGACCGCGGCCTACTCCGCGTACCAGAACGCGGCGGAGAACGCCGACCAGTTCCCGAGCATGCAGCTCGTCATCGACTACGACCCCGACTCGCCGGCGGGCTTCTCGACCCTCACCTACGAGCCGATCTACAACGCCACCGACAGCCGGACGCCGAACGCGTGGCACCGATACGAGGCGGGGATGGGCCGGTGGTGCTCCACGCGTGCCATCCCCGGCGTGATCGACGAGTCCCAACGGTCGTGCTCGAACGGCGGCACCAAGCTCCTCAGCGAGTTCATCGCCGCTCAGCCCGGCATCAGGGTGACCGGTCTGGTGATCAACCAGGGCCGCGGGAACCCCGGGCTCGACGCAGGGGTCGACCTGGTCTCCACGCCCTCCACGACCTACGACTTCGAGCTCACGAAGCCGATGGTCCCCGAGATGCCCGGAAACCCGTGCGAGGAGCCGACCATGCCCCCCGCGCACCCCGGTGACGACCACGGGAACGGCGACGACCACCCCCAGGGCGGCGGCAACGGCAACGGTGATCACCCCGAGGGTGGCGACAGCGGGCACGAGAAGCCGGACAACGGGGGTCACGAACCGTCCCACGGCGACGAGCACCCGCAGCCGGACAACGGCGGGCAAGAGCAGCCCGGCGAGGGTGGCCACGAGCCGCCGCACTGCCCCGGCTCCTAGGACCCGCTCGGCTCCGACCTGACGGTCGAGCGTCCGCGAGACGAACGAACGGCGCCTTCGCTGCTACCGAAGCAGCGGGGGCGCCGTTCGTGTCTCGGGTGGGCGCCTGGGGCGACCAGCAGGTCGAAAGACACCGCCGAGCGTCGTCGGGAAGTGCCTCTCGACCTGGTGATCTCCGGTCAGCCCTCGCCCGAACGCTTCCGGCCCGGCAACCGGTCGACGACGCGCCCGAGGCGCTCGGTGGTGCCCTGCAGAGGCGCCAGGGCGTCGGCGAGCACCTTGATCTGCTCGTCGAGGTTGTCGATGCGTCCGGCGAGGGTGCGCAGGTCGGGGCTGACCTTCTGCAGCTCGCCGGCGGCGGTCGCCAGCGCGGCGTCCAGGTTCGCCAGGCGCGGCGGGACGTCGGGGAACGTGGAGTCGGCGTGGCGGGCGAGGACCTCGACGTGGCCGATCGCCCCGGTCAGCTTCTCGACCTCGCCGATCGCGCCGGCCATCTGCTCCAGGGCCGGGGCGGCGGCCGCGAGGCGCCGCACGTCGTCGACGGCCGCGGCGAGCGCCTCGATCGTCGGCACGGCATCCGCGAGGACCTCGACCGTCGGGACCCCGGCCGCGATCCGCTCGACGGTGCCGGTGGCGCCCGCGATCGTGTGCACGTCGCCGGTGGCGGCGGCGATCTCCTGCAGCGTCGGGACCGCGGCCGCGATCTCGGTGAGGTGCGGTGCCGCGTCACCGAGCTGCTGCAGCGCGGGGGCGGCCTCGGCGAGCCGCTCGAGCGTCGGGGCCGCCGCCCCGAGCTGCTCCAGGGCGGGCACGGCGCGGGCCAACGCGGCGATGTCGTCGCGCGCTGCGCCGATCTTCTGCAGAGCGGGCACGGCCTCGGCGAGCCGGGCGATGTCGCCCCGGGCCTCGCCGATGCGCTGGAGCGCGGGAACGGCCTCGGCCAGGGCGGCGATGTCGCCCCGGGCCTCGCCGATGCGCTGGAGCGCGGGAACGGCCTCGGCGAGGGCGGCGATGTCGTCGCGCGCCTTCCCGATCTCCTGCAGCGCGGGGACGGCCTCCGCGAGCCGGGCGATGTCGCCCCGGGCCTTCCCGATCTCCTGGAGGGCCGGGACGGCGCGGGCGAGGGTGTGGAGGTCGTCGACGGCGCCGGCGAGGCGGTCGAGGGCGTCGGTCGCGTAGGACAGGCGCGTGAGATCGGGGCCGAGCTCGGAGAGCGTGTGCTGCAGCCCGGAGGCCACGGGCAGGAGCTGCTCGAGCATCGAGACCAGTCGCGGCACGGCGCGCAGGGCGTCGGTGACGAGCGGGCTGAGCTCGGCGGTGGTGCGGGCCCCGTGCGAGGCGATGTCGGCGATGCCGCGCACGATCGACGGCCCCTGGAGCGTCAGCTCCACGGCCGTGCGCGTCGACGCGACGACGAGGGCGCGGGCGGTGTCGAGGATCCCGCTCGGGGCCGGCTCGGAGGCCCGCGGCAGCGCGCGCGGGGCGGGGCGGCTCATGCGGTCGCGTCCCGGGGTCTGACCGCACGGACGACGACGGCGGCCAGCAGCGTCGTCAGCGGCACCGACGCGACGAGCCCGATGCTGCCGACCAGGGTGCGCACGACCTCCTGCGCCACGTCCTCCGCCGTGAGCAGATCACCGAGACCCCGCCCCGCGAGCGCGAAGAGCAACAGCAGGGGCAGCGCCGCCCCGGCGTAGGCGAGCACCAACGTGTTCACCGCAGAGGCGACGTGGTCCCGACCGACACGCATGGCGGCACCATAGAGGTCCGCGAGGCGGGCGGCCGGGTTCGCACGGTGCAGCTCCCACACCGCGCTGGTCTGGGTGACGGTGACGTCGTCGAGCACGCCGAGCGCGCCGATGACGACGCCCGCGAGCAGCAGGCCGCGCACGTCCAGCCCGGGGAGCACCCCGGCGAGCTCCGAGGCCTCCTCGCCGAGCCCGGTGAGCCGCGACAGCGCGGCGAAGAGCAGCGCGAGGACGCCGATCAGGGCGAGGCTCGCGAGCGTGCCGAGCGCCGCGGTGGCCGTCCGGGCGGAGAGCCCGTGGGTCAGCGGCAGCACCACACCGACGATCAGCCCCGAGGCCGTGAGGGCGACCGGGACCGGGGACGCCCCGGTGGCGAGCGCCGGCAGCACGAAGAGCGCGAGGACCCCGAGCGTGATCCCGAGCGCGGCGAGCGCGGCGAGGCCCTGCCAGCGACCGAGCAGCAGCACGGCCAGCGCGAAGACGCCACCGAGCAGGAGCAGCGGCGGGCCGCGCTGGAAGTCGACGATCGTGTAGGTCAGCGGGTCGGCGGGGTCGCCGCCCGCCCAGCCCAGGACGATCGGGTCGCCGACGGCGAACCGCGGTGAGCCCGGGGTGGCGGGGCTCAGGGTGGTGACCGTGGTGCCGGCGGCGGGGCCGTCCTGGAGGCGGGCGGTGACCGCGAGGCAGCCCTCGCCCGGGCCGGGGGAGGGCAGGTTCGGGTCGGTGCAGTCGGACTCGCCCGCGGCGCGCACGACCTCGGCGTCCACCGGGGTCTGCGCGCCCAGCCCCGCGCCCTGCGCCTGCCCGGCGCGGCCCTGCTCGGCGACCTGCCGGTACTCGGCGGGCGACGGCGTCAGCAGCACGAGCCCGGCGAGGACGGCGAGCGCGCAGGGCACCAGCAGGACGACGAGCAGCCGACGGACCCGCTGGGCCGAGGCTCCGTCGAGCGCCCCGCCGCCGTGCCCGTGCCCGTGCCCGTGCCCGTGACCGTGGCCGTGCCCCGCGGGCGCCTCGGGCGGCCCGCCTGCCCCGCGACCGTCGCGACCCTCGGCCGCGCGCCGCCGCCGTGGCCGCCCTGGAGTGTCAGCCTGGCGTCCACGCCGGCGTTCAGCGTCAGGAAAGCCACCCGCTCGATCCGGGGACGCCCGTCGGGTGCGCGACCCGTCGCCACCGGGTACGCGGACCGGGCCGGTGGCCGCGTCCGGGTCGTCGGCGTCCGGCTCCGCGACCACCCGGGACCGCGCAGGGCGCGCCGACGGCCGCGGGGAGGTCACGCGGCCATCATCGCCGGACGCCGAGCGATCCCCGGCACGGGGGACCAACCGGACACGGACCGCCACCGGAGACGAGCTGGTGGATTTCCTGATATTGAGCATCAGCGTGGACGCCAGGCTGACACCACCTCGCGAGCCTCTCAGGCACCCGGCGAGGCCAGGCGGCCGCCGAGGCGCAGCACCGAGTCGGGGGCCTTCTTCGCCAGCTTGAGGAACGCCTCGCCGGCGCGGGCGCGGGCGAGCGAGCCGTGCCCGAACTTCCGGCTGACGCCGCCGTGGTCGCCGGGGAGATGGTGGTGCAGCGGCGTCGCGGTGGCCTCCGGGTCCGCGAGCGCCCGGCTCATGACGAGGCGCTGGATCTCGCTGGTGCCCTCGAAGATCGTGTAGAGCTTCGCGTCGCGGTACCACTTCTCCACCGGCAGGTCGTCGACGTAGCCCCACCCGCCGCAGGTCTGGACGGCCTGCTCCGCGGCCCGGACGGCGACCTCCGAGGCCTTGAGCTTCGACATCGAGCCCTCGCCCAGCTGGAACGGCACGCCGTTCGCGGCCATCCACGACGCGCGCCAGCACAGCAGCCGGGCGGCGTCGATGTCGGCGGCGAGGTCGGCGAGCGGGAACGAGACGCCCTGGTTGTCGAGGATCGGGCCGCCGAACGCCTCGCGCTCGCGGGCGTAGGAGCACGCGTACTCGAACGACGCCCGCGCCACGCCCAGCGCCATCGCCGCGACCATCGGGCGGGTCTGCTCGAAGGTGCCGAGCGCGGCGGGCTTGCCCTCGCCCCGGCGCGCCTTCTCCAGCTTGTGCTCGAGCTTGTCCTCGCCGCCGAGCAGGTGGTCGGCGGGGATGCGGCAGTCGGTGAAGGAGAGCTCGGCGGTGTGCGACGCGCGGTGCCCGAGCTTGTTCAGGCGCCGGACCTGCTCCATGCCCGGCGTGCCCTTCGGCACGACGAACATCGCCTGGCCCTTGGTGCCGAGCGACGGGTCGACCACGGCGTTGACGATGGTCACGTCGGCGATCCCGCCGTTGCCGATCCAGATCTTCTCGCCGTCGAGCACCCAGCCGTCACCCTCGCGACGGGCGCGGGTCTGCAGGTTGGCGACGTCGCTGCCGCCCTGCGGCTCGGAGACCGCGAGCGCCGCGAGCTTGATGTCGCCGGGCTCGCCGAACATCTCCGGCGCCCAGCGCGCGACCTGCTCGGGCGTCCCGGCCTGGTTGAGCGCCGAGAGCGCGAGGGCGGGCAGGACGACGGTCAGCCCGATGCCGGCGCAGCCCCAGAAGATCTCTTCGAGGAACAGCGGCAGCGAGAGACCGGTGGGGTCGGCGATGAGGTCGGCGTAGAAGAGCGCGTTGTAGAACCCCTCCTGCGCGGCCCGGTCGACGATCTCCCAGGGGCACTCCTCGGCCGCGTCGTACTTCGGCGCGGCGGGGCGGATGACGTCCTCGGCGAAGGCGTGCGCCCGACGCACGAGCTCGTGGTGGGCCGGCGTCAGCTCGAGGGTGAAGGCGGTCATCGGTACTCCGTTCTGGTGTCATCACCTGGTACCGCGTACCGACGGTACCGAAACCAGAACGATCCATGACGAGGTCAGTGGCGCGGCAGCCCGATCGGGTTGCCGGGCGGGAACGCGTGACCGGCGACGACGGCGGCGGACAGCGGCTCGAGGAGCTGGGCGAGCCGGTCGGTCCGCTCGGGGCCCAGCACCACCCACGGGCGCGCCGCGGCCCGGTCGGTGGCCGTCTCGATCTGCTCGTGACCGGCGTGGCCCGCCTCGGTCAGTCCACCGTCGGCGTCGAGCCACCCGCGTTCGCGCAGCTCGGCGGCACCGGCGGCCCACTCCTCCTCGCCGAACCGGCGCGCCTGGCGGGTCGTGGAGCCGCTGAGCTCGCCCGCGGCCGTCTTGAGCCGGTGGGCCGCGACCGGCCCGAGCCCGGACGCGACGAGCACCGCGACGTGCCCGTCGCCCCGGTGCTCCCGCAGCGTCGTCGTCGCCTGCCAGAGGGCCCGCAGCGGCTCGGACGAGCGGGGGAGCGCCTGGTTCCCGGCGCCGAGCACTCGGCCCTCGGTGTCGGCGGCGTCCGCGGCCGCCCCGGCGAGCGCCGCGGCCTCCGCGACCTCGGTGCCCGTCACGACGTCCTCGCCGAGCAGGCGGCGCAGGGCGGCGTCGGCGCCGACCACGCGGGCGTTCAGGCAGGCCGCCGGCTCGGCGAACGACCACGCGTCGGGCAGCGCGCGCGTGAGCCGGGCCCGGTGGAACCCGTGGAAGCAGGCGTGCGCGACCTCGGGCCCGACCGCCCCGAGCGGCGCGACGCGCTGGGCGACGTACGCCACCCAGAACCCCTGCAGGCCGGCGGCGTCGGACGCCGTGCGCGCCTCCGCGGTGAAGTAGGTGACCGCGTGCAGCGGCTCGTACAGGCTCCAGAGGCGGCGCGCGTCGTCCACGAGCAGAATCGTGCTCCGTCGGAGCGCTTGCCGCACCATCGAACACGTGTTCGAATGATGAGTGTGCGGTGGGACGAGCAGAAGGTGGCCGGGGGGCCCGAGGAGCTGCCGGGGATGCCGGCGCTCAAGGGGCTGGTCCGCAGTGTCCGCACGCCCGAGTTCGCCGGCATCACGTTCCACGAGGTGCGGGCCCGCTCGGTGCTCAACCGCGTGCCGGGCGCCTCGCCGATGCCGTTCTCGTGGACGGTCAACCCGTACCGGGGCTGCTCCCACGCCTGTACCTACTGCCTGGGTCCGGACACCCCGGTGCTCATGGTCGACGGCACGAGCGTGCGGCTGGCCGACGTCCGCGTCGGCGACCTCGTGGTCGGCACCGAGTTCCGCGGCGACACCCGCAGCCTCGTGCCCACGCCCGTGCACGCCGTCTGGAGCACCACGAAGCCCGCGTGGCGGGTGCGGCTCGTCGACGGCACGACCCTGGTGGCGAGCGCCGAGCACCGGTTCCTCACGCCGCGCGGCTGGGTGCACGTGCGCCCGGAGGGCTGCGCCGGCACCGAGCGTCCGCACCTGCGCCGCGGCGACGCGCTGATCGGCGCGGAGTCGCTGGCCGACGAGGCGTTCCGGCGGCCGGGCTCGCCGCCGGTGGCGCCGGCCCCGCCGGACGACGTGCCGGGCGGGCGGGTCGTCGTGACGATCGAGGAGGTGCCCGGCGAGCACCCGCTGGTCGACCTCACCACCGGCACCGGCGACTTCGTGGCCGACGGCGTCGTCAGCCACAACTGCTTCGCCCGCAACACCCACACCTACCTCGATCTCGACGCGGGCGACGACTTCGACCGTCAGGTGGTGGTCAAGCTCAACGCCCCGGAGGTGCTCGCGCGCGAGCTCCGGTCGCGGCGGTGGGGCCGCGAGCACGTCGCGATGGGCACCAACACCGACCCTTACCAGCGCGCGGAGGGCCGGTACGCCCTGATGCCGGGCATCATCCGGGCGCTCGGCGGCAGCGGCACGCCGTTCTCGATCCTCACCAAGGGGACGCTGCTGGCCCGCGACCTGCCGGAGCTGACGGCGGCGGCGCGCGACGTGCCGGTGGGCGTCGGGGTGTCGCTGGCGCTGCTCGACCCGGAGCTGCACCGGCGCGTCGAACCGGGCACGCCGACCCCACGCGCGCGGCTCGACCTCGTGCGCCGCATCCGCGATGCCGGGCTGCCGTGCGGGGTGTTCGTCGCCCCGGTGCTGCCCGGGCTCACCGACACCGACGACGCGCTCGACGCCCTGCTCGGGGAGATCGCCGGGGCCGGGGCGAGCGGGGCGAGCGTGCTGGCGCTGCACCTGCGGCCGGGCACGCGCGAGTGGTTCCACACCTGGCTCACCCGCGAGCACCCCGAGCTGCTCGAGCGCTACGCCGCGCTCTACCGCCGCGGCGCCTACGTCGACGCCGCCTACCGGCGGGACCTCGCCGCCCGGGTGGCCCCGTTGATCAAGCGCCACGGGCTCACCGGCGGCGGGCACGCCATGGGCGGACGCCAGGGGCCGTCGCCGGAGGACGACGGCCGCGAGACCGAGCGCTCCTGGCCCGCCGGCGCGGTCCCCGACGTCCCGGCACCGGTCGTCCACACCCCGCCCGAGCAGCTGTCCCTGCTGTGAGCCGCGGCGGCCTAGCCTCGGGCCATGGACCTCGACGAGGCACGACAGGTGCTGCGCGAGCAGCACCACGCGGTACTGGCCACTCGGCGCTCCGACGGCGCACCCCAGCTCTCGCCCGTGGCGGTGGGGGTGGACGACGCGGGCGCGGCGACGATCAGCACGCGCGAGACGGCGATCAAGACCAAGAACCTGCGCCGCGAGGGCCGCGCGTGGCTGTGCGTGCTGCCCGACGGGTTCTTCGGCCGCTGGATCCAGGTCGAGGGCGACGTCGAGATCGTCACGCTCCCGGACGCCCTCGAGGGCCTGCGCGCGTACTACCGCCAGGTGGCGGGGGAGCACCCCGACTGGGCCGAGTACGACGACGCCATGCGCCGCGAGCAGCGCGTGCTCCTGCGGGTGCACCTCGACCGCGCGGGCCCGACCGTGAGCGGCTGAGATCGTGCTGGTCGGCGGTCGATAACCTGACGGGGACGTCCCACGGCCCGACCCAGGAGCACCACCCCAGATGATGCGCACGCACCCCGCCGGCACGCTGCGCGCCGAGAACGTCGGCGCCACGGTCACCCTCGCCGGATGGGTGGCCCGCCGCCGCGATCACGGCGGCGTGGTGTTCATCGACCTGCGCGACGCGTCCGGCGTCGTCCAGGTGGTGTTCCGCCTCGGCGACGTCGCCGCCGAGTCGCACCGCCTGCGCTCCGAGTTCTGCGTCCAGATCACCGGCGTCGTCGAGCAGCGCCCCGCGGGCAGCGAGAACGCCGAGCTGGCGACGGGGGCCGTCGAGGTCAGCGCCACGGCGCTCACCGTGCTCTCCGAGTCGGCGCCCCTGCCGTTCCAGCTCGACGAGCACGGTTCCGAGTCGGGGAGCGTCGGCGAGGACGCCCGCTTCCGCTACCGCTACCTCGACCTGCGCCGCGAGGGCCCGGCGTCGGCGATCCGGCTCCGCAGCCGCGCCAACAAGATCGCCCGCGACGTGCTCTCCGACCGCGACTTCGTCGAGATCGAGACCCCGACGCTGACCCGGTCGACGCCCGAGGGCGCCCGCGACTTCCTCGTCCCGGCCCGCCTGAAGCCCGGCAGCTGGTACGCCCTGCCGCAGTCGCCGCAGCTGTTCAAGCAGCTGCTCATGGTGTCGGGCCTCGAGCGCTACTTCCAGATCGCGCGCTGCTACCGCGACGAGGACTTCCGCGCCGACCGCCAGCCCGAGTTCACCCAGCTCGACATCGAGGCGAGCTTCGTCGACCAGGACGACGTCATCGCGCTCGGCGAGGCCGTGATCGCCGCGCTGTGGTCCGAGCTCGGCGGGTACACGATCGAGACCCCGATCCCGCGGATCCCCTACCTCGAGGCGATGGCCCGCTACGGCTCGGACAAGCCCGACCTGCGCTTCGACCTCGAGCTGGTCGAGCTCACCGACTACTTCGCCGACACCCCGTTCCGGGTGTTCCAGGCGCCGTACGTGGGCGCGGTGGTCATGCCCGGAGGCGCGTCGCAGCCGCGGCGCACCCTCGACGGCTGGCAGGACTGGGCCAAGCAGCGCGGCGCCAAGGGCCTCGCCTACGTGCTGGTCGGCGAGGACGGCACCCTGAGCGGGCCCGTCGCGAAGAACATCAGCGAGGCCGAGCGCGAGGGCCTGGCCAAGGCCGCTGGCGCGGGCCCCGGCGACTGCATCTTCTTCGGCGCCGGCACGCCCGCCGAGGGGCGCGCGCTGCTCGGCGCGACCCGGGGCGAGATCGCCCGGCGCCTCGACCTGATCCCCGAGGGTTCCTGGTCGTTCGTCTGGGTCGTCGACGCGCCGCTGTTCGAGGCGGCCGGCAGCACCGACGACGTCGCCGTCGGCTCGGGGCAGTGGACCGCGGTGCACCACGCGTTCACCTCGCCGAACCCGGACTGGATCGACTCGTTCGAGGACGACCCCGAGCACGCCCTGGCCTACGCCTACGACCTCGTCTGCAACGGCAACGAGATCGGCGGGGGGTCCGTCCGTATCCACGACAGGGGCGTCCAGCAGCGGGTGTTCGCCCTCATGGGGCTCACCCCCGAGCAGCAGGAGGAGAAGTTCGGCTTCCTGCTCGACGCGTTCGCCTACGGCCCCCCGCCCCACGGCGGCATCGCGTTCGGCTGGGACCGGATCTGCGCCCTGCTCGCCGGCGTCGACTCCATCCGCGAGGTCATCGCCTTCCCCAAGACCGGCGGCGGGTACGACCCGCTGACGGCCGCCCCGGCGCCGATCACGGCCCTGCAGCGCAAGGAGGCGGGCGTCGACGCCCCGGCGAAGCCGGCGGCGCCGGTGAAGCCGCCGGAGCGCCCCGTCCAGTGACGCCGGTCCCGTGAACCGCCTGCGGGTGCTGTGCCCGGACGCCGACACGGGGCTCACCGACCGCGTGCTCGGCGTCCTGGCCGCCGAGCCCGGCGCCGTGCACGTCGTCCGGCTGCGCGGCGCCGCGGTCGACCCACCGGGCGACGTCGTCGAGGCCGACCTCGCCCGTGAGTCGGTCGACGACGTTGTCGACGCCCTGCGCGGGCTGGGCTGCGCGCAGCGGGGCGGCATCGTGCTGGAGACGCTGGACACCGTCGTCTCCGACGCCGCCGACCACGCCGAGGCGGCCGCCCCGGGGGAGGGCGTCGACGCCGTCGTGTGGGCGGAGCTGCTGGCCCGGACCGGGCAGGGCGCCCGCCTGTCGATCACGTTCGTCGTCATGCTGACGATCGCGTGCCTGCTGGGCGCGATCGGCGTCGTCACCAACTCGCCGGTCACCGTGGTCGGCGCGATGGTGCTCGGCCCGGAGTTCGGGCCGCTGGCGGCGCTCGCCGTGGCCGCGGTGCGGCGCGACGGCCCGCTCGCGCGCGAGGCCGGGCTCGCCCTCGGCGTCGGGTTCGGGATCGCGCTGCTCGTGACGGCCGCGGCGGCGGCCGCGCTGCGGGGGATGGGCGCCATCCCGGACGACGCGCTGACCGACCTGTCCGGGGTCGCGTTCGTCTACCAGGTCGGGCCGTTCTCGCTCGTCATCGCGCTGCTGGCCGGCGTCGCCGGCATGGTCGCGCTGGTCGCGGGGGAGGGCTCGGGCGTGCTGGTCGGGGTGTTCATCTCCGTGACGACGGTGCCGGCGGCGGGGTTCGCGGCGGTCGCCGTGGTGCTCGGGGACTGGCCCGGCGCGGGGAGCTCGCTGCTCCAGCTGGTGGTCAACGTCGTCGGCATCGTGGTGGCCGGCATGCTGGTCCTGCTGCTCGTCCGCGTCACCCGCCGACGCCGCGGCTTGCCCGAATCCCTCCCGACGAGCCGTCGGGGCGGGTAGAGTTCACCGGCTGATGGCTCCCCTGACGACGGACGACGCAGGCACCTCCGACGGTCACACGGCCCGGGCGGGAGGGGACGGCGACGGCGTCGCGCGGGTGGTCGCGCTGGCCGAGGAGCTGCTGACGCGGCGCCACGGGGCCACCGTGCGTCTCGCCGACCCGGAGGATCTGGGCGGGAGCTCCCGCTCCCTCGTGGTGCGCGTGCGCGTCGCCGAGAACCCGTTCTCGCTGCCCCGGACGCTCGTGGTGAAGCACTACCTCGACGAGGCGGGGGGCGGCGAGCAGAGCGCCGACCGGTTCCGCTACGAGGCCGCCTCCTGCCAGCTGCTCACGGCGATGCCCGCCGAGGAGCGCTCGAGCCCCATGCTCGTCGCGAACGACCCGGAGCACCGGCTGCTCGTGCTCGAGGACCTCGGACGCTGCGCGACGCTCGCCGACCGCCTCGACGAGCGCGACCCGAAGGGTGCCGAACGGGCGCTGCTGGGGTGGGCGCGGGCGCTCGGGCGCATGCAGGCCGCCACGGCGGGCCGCGAGGACGACTTCGGGGCCCTGCTGCGCCGCTTCGGCGAGCGCACGTGGCGCGACCCGCTGGCCGACGACGCGCGTGCCGCCCTCGCCGAGGTGCCCGACCAGCTCGCCCAGCTCCTGCGGGTCGAGACGGCGCCCGCGGCCGTCGCCGAGGCCCGCACGGCGGCCCGGCTGCTCGGCGGCTCGGGCTACCGGGCGTTCAGCCCCGCCGAGGTCCGTCCCGACAACTGCCTCATCACCGGCAGCGGCTCGCGGTTCCTCGACTTCGAGTGGGCGTGCTTCCGCGACGTCGCGCTCACCGGGGCGTCGCTGCGGCTGCCGCTGCCCTGCGGCGGGCCCGCCCACGCGCAGCCGCCCGGGATGGCCGAGGCGATGGTGGCCGCCTGGCACGCCGAGATCACCCCGGTGTGGCCGGACCTGGCCGACGTCGAGCTGCTCCGGGAACGCCTGCTGCACGCCGAGGTGCTCTGGGTCTGGCTCTCGACCCGCGCCCTGGTGCCCGGCGTCGTCGGGCGCACCGACCGGGAGCGCGCGGCCCGGGTCGTCGTGGCCGATCCGGGCGAGGACGCCCCGGCCGTGCTCACCGCGCTGTGGCGCCGTCTCGGCGTCGACGCCGAGCGCGCCGGCCACGTCGCCACCGCCGAGATGGCGGCCGCGGTCGTCGGAGCCCTCGGGCGCCACGGCGGCGACGTCCCGCTGCCGCCGTACCCGGCGTTCTCGCCCGCGGGTCGCTGACGCGGGACGCGGCACCCGTCAGCCGACGAGCCGCGCCCGGTGCACGAACGCGTCGGCGGCCTCGCCACACCACGCGGCCGTGCCGTCGGCGGCGAGGGCCTCGGCCCGGCGCCGACCCGCGAGCAGCAGCAGCAGGGCGTCCGCGTCGATCTCGACGACGTCGGGCTCGGCGTCGGGCGCGGTGTCGCTGCACCGCCCGCCGACGATGTGCACGGTGCGCTCGAGCGCCGTCGACCGGTCGGCCACGGTGCTCCCCGGCCGGCGCACCACCAGCCGCACCGTCGCGTCGGTCGGCCCGAGCGCCGCGACGATCAGGCGGGGCGCGACGTCGATGATCAGTCGGCAGGCCTCGAGCGCCGCGGTGGCGTGGTCGGCGAGGTCCACCGGCGCCGACAGGGCCGTCGTCAGGTCGTGGGTGTGCAGGCAGAGATCCAGGCAGTCGGCCCCGCGCACGCGGTCGCCGGCGGGACGGCCGTCGAGCCGCAGGACGGTGCGGCGACGGGCCACGGCGAGCGAGGCGGCCAGTCGGTCGGGCCCCGCGAAGTGGACCCCCGCGTGCATGCCGGCGAGGTGCCCGACGAGGTCACCGACGGTCGGCTCCGGGCCCGGCGCGGGACGCGACCAGTCGGTCGAGTCCAGGCCCGCGACGGCGTCCTCGGCGACGTCCCACAGGTCGAGCACCGCCTGTGTCGCGTCGTCCATGGCTTTCGCCGCCCGTCGATCGCCTACCGCACTGCTTGTCGGACCGCTCGCTGGAGAGGACACTATGTGATCGCCACCACACGAGCAACGGTCCCTCCACCACCCGGGGACCGGGGCGGAGTACGCCATGGGCGAGTGCGAACCGCGGAACTTCCTCCGACCCTGTCTCCTCCTGTTGCTCCAGGAACGGCCTGCTCACGGCTACGACCTCGTCGAGCGCCTGCACACCTCGTTCATCGACGACACCGACGCGGGCGGCGTGTACCGGACCCTGCGCGCGTTCGAGCGCGAGGGCCTGGTCTCGTCGTCCTGGTGTCTCTCGGAGTCCGGCCCGGCGCGGCGCACGTACGCGCTGACCGCCGAGGGCAAGGAGGCCCTGCGTCACCAGGTCGAGACGCTCGAGGCGACCCACCACCTCGTCCACGCGTTCCTGGAGCGGTGCGGGTCGTTGCCGGCGGGTGCCCGATGAACTGCGAGGGGGAGGTCTGCCTGACCTGCTCGGACGAGGCGCTGCCCTTCCCGGTGGTGGCCGTCGACGGCGACCTCGCCCGCGTCGACACCGGAACCGGGACCGAGGAGATCAGCATCGCGCTCGTCGACGCCGCGGTCGGCGACGTCGTGCTCGTGCACGCCGGGGAGGCGATCGCCACCGTCCCGACACCCCCGTGACCCTCGTCGCCGGGACCGTGCGGGCCCGCCTGGCGGTCACCGGCATCGTCCAGGGCGTCGGCTTCCGGCCGTTCGTCCACGGGCTGGCGACGTCGCGGGGGCTGGCGGGCTTCGTCGGCAACGACGCGTCCGGGGTGGTGATCGAGGTCGAGGGCCCGCCGGAGGACGTGGACGCCGTCGCCGCGGCGGTGCGGGAGCGTGCCCCCGCCCTCGCGGTGGTCGAGACGGTGGTGCGCGAGGACCTCGCCCCGACGGGCCGTGCGGGCTTCACGATCGCCGCCAGCGACGGTGGCGCCACGGGTCCGCGCACCCTCGTCTCGCCCGACACCGCGCCCTGCGCCGACTGCCTCGCCGAGCTCACCGACCCGGCCGACCGGCGCTACCGGCACCCCTTCGTCAACTGCACGAACTGCGGGCCGCGCCTGTCGATCGTCGTCGACGTGCCCTACGACCGGGCCGCGACGACCATGGCCGCCTTCCCGATGTGCCCCGCGTGCGCGGCGGAGTACCACGACCCTGCGGACCGCCGGTTCCACGCCCAGCCCGTCTGCTGCCCGGCGTGCGGTCCGACGCTGTCCCTCGACGAGACCCCCGAGGACGCCCTCGAGCGCGCCGTCGTGCGCCTGGCGGCGGGGGAGATCCTCGCGGTGAAGGGCCTCGGCGGCTACCACCTCGCGGTGCGCGCCGACGACGAGCGCGCGGTGGCGCGGCTGCGGGCGGCGAAGCACCGCGAGGACAAGCCGTTCGCCCTGCTCGCCGCGGACCTGGCGGCGGCGGACGAGCTGGTGGACACCGACGACGCCGCCCGGGAGGTGCTCGTCGGACGCCGGCGCCCGATCGTGCTGCGCCCCCGGCGGAGCGCGGCCCGCGTCGCGCCGTCGGTGGCGCCGCACACCCGCGAGCTCGGGGTGATGCTGCCCGCGACGCCCCTGCACCACCTGCTCGCCGCCGACCTCGGCCTCCCGCTCGTCCTGACCAGCGGCAACGTCTCCGACGAGCCGATCGCCCACCGCGACGACGACGCGCGGGTGCGCCTCGCCCCGCTCGCCGACGGCTTCCTCACCCACGACCGCGGCATCCGTACGCGCGTGGACGACGCGGTGGTGCGCACCGCCCGCGGCCGGGTCGTCCCGGTGCGCCGGGCCCGCGGGTACGCCCCGGAGCCGGTGCCGCTCGGGTTCGCCGTCGGACGCCCGGTGCTCGCCTGCGGCGCCGAGCAGAAGGTCACGATCACGCTCGCCTCGGGGCGTCGCGCCTTCGTCTCGTCGCACGTCGGGGACCTCGACTCCCTCGCGGTCCATCGCGCCTACCTCGACGCGGTCGAGCACCTGGCGCGGCTCTTCGCGATCACCCCCGAGGTCGTGGCCCACGACCTCCACCCCCAGTACCGGTCGACCACGTACGCGCTGGACAGGGACGACCTCGTCGCGGTCGGCGTCCAGCACCACCACGCCCACGTCGCGGCGTGCCTCGCCGAGCACGGGTGGGGGCCGGACGACCCGCCGGTGCTCGGCGTCGCCTTCGACGGCACCGGCTGGGGGCTCGACGGCACCGTGTGGGGCGGCGAGCTGCTGCTCGCCTCGCTGCGCGCGGCGCGGCGCGTCGGGCACCTGCGCCCGGTCGCCCTGCCGGGCGGTGCCGCGGCGGTGCGGGAACCGTGGCGGATGGCCGCCGCCTGGGCGGCGGCGCTGGATCTCGATCCCGGCGACGTCGCCCGCCGGCACGCCGACCGGTGGGACGCCGTCGTCTCCCTCGCCCGGGCGCCGTCGACCCTGGCGACGTCGAGCGCGGGCCGGCTCTGCGACGCCGTCGCCGCCCTCGCGGGCGTGCGGGACACCACCACCTACGAGGGCCAGGCCGCGGTGGAGCTCGAGCAGTGGGTCGACCCCGGCGAGCGCGGCGCCTACCCGGTGCCGGCGGCCCGCGACGGGGTGCTCGCGGCCGAGGCCCTCGTCGCGGCGGTGGTCGAGGACGTCCGCGCCGGGGTCGACACCGGGCGCGTCGCGGCCCGGTTCCACCACGGGCTCGCCGACGCGACGGTGGCGGCGACGGTCGCCGCGGCCGGGGAGCACGGCGTCGGCACGGCCGCGCTGTCCGGCGGCGTGTTCGTCAACCTCGTGCTGCTCGAGCGCGTCCGCACCGGGCTCGAGGCCGCCGGGCTGCGCGTGCTCGTCCACGAGCGCGTGCCGTGCACCGACGGCGGGATCAGCCTCGGGCAGGCGGCGGTGGCGGCCTCGGTGACCTAGCAGATCCGGGGGAGCGGGTCGCCGACCAGCAGGTCGACGATGCGGTGCCCCCCGAACGCCGTGTTGAGCAGCACGAGCCCCGGCGGGTCCTCGGCGATCCGCCCGATCGCCACCGCGTCGGCGCCCGCCGGGTGCGCGCGCAGCGCGGCCAGCGCGGCGTCGGACCGGTCCGGGGCGACGACCGCGACCAGCCGGCCCTCGCACGCGACGTAGAGCGGGTCGATCCCGAGCAGCTCCGCCGCGCCGGTGACCTCGGGGCGGACCGGGACCGCGTCCTCGTCGACCACCACCGCCACCCCGGACGCCACGGCCAGCTCGTTGAGGATCGTGGCGACCCCGCCGCGGGTGGCGTCCCGCAGCACGCGCGCCCCGTCGCCGGCGGCGTCGAGCAGGGTGGCGGCGAGATCGTGCAGCGGCGCCGTGTCCGAGACGACGTCGGCCTCGATGTCGAGCTCGCCGCGGGCGAGCATGATCGTCACGCCGTGGTCGCCGATCGGGCCGGAGACCAGCACGACGTCGCCGGGACGGGCGGCGTCAGCGCCGAGGGGCACCGGCCGGTCCCGCACCCCGATCCCGGCGGTGGTGACGAAGCAACCGTCGGCCTTGCCGCGCTCGACGACCTTGGTGTCGCCGGTGACGATCGTGACCCCGGCCGCGGCCGCCGCGGCCGCCATGGAGGCCGTGATCCGGCGCAGGTCGGCGATCGGGAAGCCCTCCTCGAGCACGAAGCCGGCCGAGAGGTGCAGCGGACGGGCCCCGCACATCGCGAGGTCGTTGACGGTGCCGTTCACCGCGAGGTCGCCGATGTCGCCGCCCGGGAAGAACAGCGGCGAGACCACGAACGCGTCGGTGGTGAACGCCAGCCGCGCGCCGTCGACCTGCAGCGACGCCCCGTCCTCGAGCCGCTCGAGCTCCGGGTTGCGGAACGCCTCGAGGAACACGGCGTCGATCAGCGTGCTCGTGGCCTTGCCCCCGGCACCGTGCGCGAGCGTCACCCGCTCCTCGCGCAGCACGGGGCGGCGCCGCCGGACCCGCTCGATGCGCTCGAGCACCGCCTCCTCGGTGCGCGGCGGGCCGCTCACCGCGTCACGACCGGGTCGGGCAGGGTCGTCACGCGGGTCCGGCTGAAGCGGCCGAAGTTGTAGTACGCGGCGCAGGCGCCCTCCGACGACACCATGCACGTGCCGATCGGGGTCTCGGGCGTGCACGCCGTGCCGAACACCCCGCACTCCCAGGGCTCGAGCGTGCCGCGCAGCACCTCGCCGCACTGGCACGCCGTCGGGTCGGCGACCCGGCGGCCCGGGATGGTGAAGCGCCGCTCGGCGTCGAACGCGGCGTACGACTCGCGCAGCCGCATCGCCGAGAGCGGGATCTCGCCGAGGCCCCGCCACTCGAAGCTCGGCCGCAGCTCCATCACGCGCTCGACCACGTCCAGCGCGCGGCGGTTGCCCTCCCAGGGCACGACCCGGGTGTACTGGTTCTCGACCTCGCACCGGCCCTCGCGGAGCTGGCGCACCAGTCGGTACACCGCCTCGAGGATGTCGAGGGGCTCGAACCCGGCGACGACGAGCGGCTTGCCGCGCTCGGCGGCGATGAAGCGGTAGGGCTCGCAGCCGATGATCGTCGAGACGTGCCCGGGGCCGATGAAGCCGTCGAGCGCGAGGTCGGGCGAGTCGAGGATCGCGGTCATCGGCGGGATGACGACGACGTGGTTGCAGAACACCGAGAAGTTCTCGAGGCCCTCGCGCTCGGCGCGCAGCACGGTCATCGCCGTGGACGGTGTCGTGGTCTCGAAGCCGATGGCCATGAAGACCACCTGCCGGTCGGGATGCGCACGGGCGATCTTGAGCGCGTCGAGCGGCGAGTAGACCATCCGGATGTCCGCGCCCGCGGCCTTGGCGTCGAAGAACGAGCCGTCACCGCCGGGGACGCGCATCATGTCGCCGAACGCGGTCATGATCACGTCCGGGTCCTGCGCGATCGCGATCGCGTCGTCGACCCGGCCCATCGGCAGCACGCACACCGGGCAGCCGGGGCCGTGGACGAGGCGGATCGCCGGCGGCAGGTGGTCCTCGAGACCGTGCTTGTAGATCGTGTGCGTGTGCCCCCCGCACACCTCCATGAAGGCGTACTCCCGGCCCGGCACGCACTCCTGCGCGATGCGCGCGGCCAGCGCCCGCGCTGTCCCGGCGTCGCGGAACTCGTCGACGAACCTCACAGCCCCTCCCTCCCCACGGCGGACGTCGTGAACTCGGCGAGCTCCTGGTCGTAGGCCGGCCCGAGGCCGTGGAGCATCTCCAGCGCCGCCTGGGCCTCCGCCTCGTCGATCCGCGCCAGCGCGAAGCCGACGTGGATGAGGACCCAGTCGCCGACGGCGAGGTCCTCGTCCTCGGTGATCAGCCCGACGTTCACCCGCCGCCGGACCCCGGCGACCGACACCAGCGCCAGGTCGGTCTCGTCGACGGGCATCTCCACCAGCTCACCCGGGATGCCGAGGCACATCAGCCCACCTCCTGCGGTGTCGGAGCGACAGTGATCGATTCCAGGACCAGGTCGTCGCCGGTCACGAGCTCGAGGTCGTGGCCGCCGCAGCCGTCGCAGGTGACGACGAGCTCGTCCGCGCGCGTCGCCGCCCCGCAGTCGCGGCAGCGGACCTCGACGGGCACCTCGACGATCTCGACGCTCGCCCCGTCCGCGACGCCGCCGTCGGCGACGAGCGCGAAGGCCTGGTCGAAGACGGGGCGGTCGACGCGCTGCAGCACCCCGACCTGCACCCGCAGCGCGCGCACGGGCCGCCCGCGCGCCCGGACCTCGACGGCCTCGAGCAGCGCGGCGGCCACCCCGAACTCGTGCACCGGGCGCTCACATGTCCCGGAGGCGGCGGTAGCGCTCGACGTCCTCGCGGTTGCGGTACACGGCCCACGCCGTGGCGCCGACCAGCGCGAGGAACAGAATCTTGATCATCGGATGGCTCCCGTGTCGGTGGTGGCGGTGAAGGGCTCGCCCGCGCGCAGGCGGGCGACGATCCGTCCGAGGACGTCGACGGCGTCGTCGACCGCGGCGGCCACGGCCGGGGTCAGTCCCATGCCGGCGCCCGTGGTCGCGGGCTCGCAGCCGAGCACCAGGACGCGCCGCAGCTCCGAGGCCTCGACCCCGCGGGCCAGGGCGCCGACGAGGTCGAGGACGGCGTCGGGCTCCATGCCGTGCGGATCGAAGGCGGCGTCGGCACCGGCGCCCGCGAGGTCGTGCTCGTGCAGGCTCAGCGTCCCCGGCGCCCGGCCGCCCGGGTGGGCGTCGACGACGACGAGCACGTCGTAGCCCTCGAGCACCTGGTAGGCGAGGTGCATGCCGCGGATGCCGACGTCGACGACCTCGACGCCCGCGGGCAGGCCACCGGCCGCGAGGAGGCGCCGGGCGACCTCCGAGCCGAATCCGTCGTCGGAGAAGAAGACGTTGCCGACGCCCGCCGCCAGGATCCTCATGAGTGGCCCCTCCGATCGCTCCGGCTCCGCTGCGCTTCGCGTCGCAGCTCCAGCTCCTCGGGCCGGAAGTACCGGTGGCGGCCGTGGGCGGCCTGCAGGTCGGCGCCGGGGTCGTCGACGAGCGACACGGCGACGTGGACGCCGCCGTCGACGTCGTGGAGCACGGCCTCGACGGTGGCGACGGCGCCGGCGAGGAACGCGTCCTGGGCGTCGCCGCCGGGTCCGGGGCGCAGGACCACGGTGCTGCCGCGGGCGACCGGGGTGCCGCCGACCAGGGCGGTGTCGGACCCGGGATCGACGGAGGCGTCGGCGCCCGGGTCCCACCAGGGGGTGGTTCCCGGCGTGGTGATCGTCGGGACCGGGTCGGCGCGGCCGCCCGGGCGGAACGTCCCGTGCAGCCGCTCGAACATCTCCGGGCCCATGGCGTCGAGCGCGTCGAGCAGGTCGGCGGCGCGCGGATCGGTGGCCCGCGCCTCGCGCTTCTCGGCGTCGGTGAGCGCCAGGGTCCGCAGGCTGAGGATCTCGTCGTTCTCGGTGCCGTCGAAGAGGTCGGTGGGGCTCTCGGGCGCGAGCTGCGGGTGGTCGGACAGGATGATCGGCGAGGCGAGGACGAGGCGGGCGGTGCCGGGCGCACCGGCGAGCACCGGCCAGCTGTGCTCGTTGACGCAGTCGGCCACGGCGGGCGCCGCCCACTCCGGCGGGTCGGCGCTGGAGACGAACGCGCCGGCGTCGAGGCCCAGCACGGTGTGCGCCGCGACGAGCGAGCACCGCAGGGCCTCGTCGCGGGGCAGGTCCGGGTCGGCCACGGTGTCGTTGACGACGTCGAGCCGCAGGCGCAGGACGCGGTACGGGCCGGGCACGGACGTGGCGGTGAGCCGGGCGTGCCCCGCGATCGCCCGTGTCCGCCGCACGTAGGCGCCCGGCTCGACCCCGCGGGCGTCGCGGATCGGGGTGCGGACCTCGGTGGCCTGCCCCGTGATCGGCATCGTGATCGGTCGCTGCCCGAGCGCGTCGACGGGCACCGCCGCGTGCAGCTCGCGGGTCAGGCCCTCGTCCCAGCCGAAGTGGGGGACGTCGTCGACGGTGAGCCGGTCGCGCACCCGGTCCGCACGGTCGACGACCACCCGCTCCTGCACCTGCAGGAACCGCACCCGCACGCGCAGCACCGCGCCGGCGCGCGGCTCGAGGAGCAGCTCGGTCCGGCTCCGGGAGGGTTCGGCGAGGCGCTCGGAGGTCGCGGGCGGCACGAGCACGCCGAACTGCCAGCGCAGCGCGTTCTTCTGCGCCGACGCCCGGTACGGGTAGAGCAGGTAGCCCTCGAGGAGCACGGCGTCGGCCACGGCCGCGACCTCGGCCAGCGGGTCGCGGGGGTCGGCGGGCGCGCTCACGGGTCACGCTCCAGCAGCGCCTCGACCGTCTGCTCCCAGCTCGGCAGCGCCCGGGCCGCCCGCCACGCGGCCAGCGCGTCGAACGTGCGCGCGGGCAGCGGCAGCCACGTCGTGCCGCCGTAGTGCGCGGTCATCATCGCGGTCCACACGGCCACCGGGAGCCGGAACGCCGCCTCGCTGCTCCACGGCACGAGACCCACCTGGACCCCGGCGTCAGCCGCGTAGAACACGGTGCCGCTGAACAGCAGCAGCAGGGGGATCTCGCCGGCGTCGAGGCCGCGCAGGTAGCGGGTCGAGGCGATGTCGGCGTCGCTGGTCAGCGGCACCTCGAGCACGGCCGTGTGCTCGCCGGCGAACCCCGGGGTCACCGTCGCGACCGTCGCGAGCTGCATCGGGTTGAGCGTGCGGCCCCACCGCTCGGGCTCGCCGAACACCTCGACCAGCCGGGCCTGCTCCTCGGCGGCGTACCGGCGACGCGCGGGCTCGATGCGGATCTGGGTGCGCAGGGCCAGGGCGTGGACCCGGGTGCCGGTGGTCTCGGTGACGGTGAGGTGCAGGCGCAGGGTCGGGGTGAGCGCGCTCGCGTCGTGGTCGGCGCCGGTGACCGCGAAGCGCAGCTCCGGACCGGGATCGGGGCGGGGGAAGGGCAGGGTCACGGCGGCACCTCGCGGGCGCGGGCGAGGGCGTCGTCGAAGAAGCCGTCGATGTGGCCCCAGGCCTCCGCGCCGCCGTCGAAGCCGCGCCAGTGCCGGCGCACGAGCCCGACGAGCCGGTAGCAGGCGTCGATCGGGACCAGCAGGCAGGCGGGCGGTCCGCGGCGCACGAGCAGGGCCTCGACGTCGGGCTCGAGGAGCCCGGCGAGCGCACCGGCACCGACGCCGTCGGCCCAGGACGCGAGGTCCAGCTCGCTCTCCGTGGCCCCCGCCGGGCTCGGGTAGCAGGCGAGGATCCGGTCGTCGGTGCGCAGGAAGAACGCCAGGCCCACCGGGATCTGCAGGGCGTCCCACTGGGCGTCGGTGAGGACGAAGCCTGGGTCGACGAGGTACCGGTCGGGGACGCGGCGGTAACCGCTCGCGCCGCGGTCGAACAACAGCGCGCAGGCCCGGCACGCGCAGCGCAGCGAGCGCTCGGCGGGGTGGACGAGGTGGGGGTGCTCGGCGGGGACCTCGTCGGCGCACAGCTCGCAGCGCTCCACCGGGGGCGCCGACGCCCGCGGCGTGAGGAAGCGGCGCAGCCCGCGCACCTCGTCCACGCCGGCGGTCACGAGCCGGCCGCCGCGGTGCTGTCGGGCGGCCGCAGCCCGATCTGGAGCAGGGCGGGCCCCGGTTCCCCGGCCGTGAAATCGACGGCCGCGATCTCGGGCGCGAGCTCCGCGACCGCGGTCCGCACCACGTCGCGCACGGTCTCCGACGACGCCCCGCACCCGGCGGCGAGGACGACGTGGACCGTGCCGGTGTGGGTGTCGACGCGGTCGAGGGCGACCCCGCTGCCGTGGCTGCCGAGCCGCCGGCGCGCCGTGTCGAGGGCATGGCCGACGCGGTCGGTGAGCTCGACGGGGTGCAGGTCGTGCAGCGCCAGCAGCGCGGCGACGAGCGGGTCGGCGGCCAGCCGGTGCACCAGCGCGTCCCCGGCCCCGAGGCGCGCGATCGCGACGACCCGCTCGAGCCCCGCCCCGTAGAACTCCATCAGCACGCGCACGAGGTCGTCGCCGATCCCGCGGGCGGCGGGCTGGGCCGACAGCTCGTCGAGCAGCGCGGCGATCTGCTCGGCGACGGCCCCGGGGTCGGGGCTCTCCATCTCAGGGCAGGTTGAGCTGGGTGGGGGAGGTCTCGCGGTGCAGCTGCTTCCCGCCGCCGAGGTACATGTGCACGCCGCAGGGCAGGCACGGGTCGAAGCTGCGGACGGCCCGCATGATGTCGATGCCCTTGAAGTTGTCCGGGCTGTTCTCCTCGAAGATCGGGGTGTTCTGCACCGCGTCCTCGTATGGCCCCGGCGTGCCGAACTTGTCGCGGACGCTGCCGTTCCACGGTGTCGGCGGGTAGGGGTGGTAGTTCGCGATCTTGCCGTCGCGCACGACCATGTGGTGGGACAGCACGCCCCGCACGGCCTCGGTGAACCCGCAGCTCACGGACTCGTCGGGGACGACGAACGACTCCCAGGTCTTCGTGTGCCCGCCGCGGACCTCGGCCAGCGCCTTCTCGAGGAAGTGCATCGCGGCCGCCGCGGCGTAGGCCTGGAAGTAGGTGCGGGCGCGGTCGCGCTCGATGGCGTTCGACAGCGGGCGGCCCTGGGTGTCCGTGGGCGGTCGCCAGGTGAACGTGCGCTCCGGGCGGTTCACCGTCCGCGGGAGGTTGATGTCGACGCTGTGGCCGGTGGCCCGGATGTAGCCGATGTCGACCAGGCCGGCGAGCGCCGTGGCCCAGAGCCGGGCGATCGGGCCGCCGCCGGTGTCGAGCGGGAGGTGGTCGGTGCCGTCGAACCAGCGCGGCGACATCGTCCAGGAGTACTTGTCGTCGAAGTCGCGCTTCTGCGGCGCCGGGATCGTGTGCTGGTTCCAGGGATGGTCCTGCGAGACCGGGTTGCCGAGGGGGTCCTGCCGCACGAACACCGGCTGGTCCTCCCAGCCGCGGTAGAACGAGCTGCCCAGGAGGATCCGGATCCCCAGGTTGATCTCGACGAGGTCGGTGGTGACCAGCTTCCCGTCGACGACGACGCCCGGGGTGACGAACATCTTGCGTCCCCAGTTCGTCATCGTGCGGTAGTCGAAGTCGCAGTGCTCGGGGTCGTTCAGCGAGCCCCAGCAGCCGAGGAGAACGCGGCGACGGCCTACTTCCTCGTAGCCGGGCAGTGCCTCGTACATGAAGTCGAACAGGTCGTCGTGCATCGGCACGACGCGCTTCATGAACTCGACGTACCACATGAGCCGGGTCATGTAGTCGGTGAACAGCTGGATCGTGGCGACCGTGCCGACGCCGCCCGGGTAGAGCGTCGACGGGTGGACGTGGCGCCCCTCCATGAGGCAGAACATCTCGCGCGTGTACCGGCTGACCTTGAGGGTCTCGCGATAGAACTCGCCGGTGAACGGGTTGAGCGCCCGCATGATGTCGCCGATGGTCCGGTAGCCGTGCTCGGCCGCGCCGCGGGCCTCGGTGCGGTTCGCGAGCTCCAGCACCCCGGGGTTGGTCTCCGCGATCATCTTCTCGCAGAAGTCCACGCCGACCAGATTGTCCTGGTAGAGGTTGTGGTCGAACATGTACTCGGCGGCCTCGCCGAGGTTGATGATCCATTCCCCGAGGTGCGGCGGGCGCACCCCGTAGGCCATGTTCTGGTTGTAGACCGAGCAGGTCGCGTGGTTGTCGCCGCAGATCCCGCAGATCCGGCTCGTGATGAAGTGCGCGTCGCGCGGGTCCTTGCCCTTCATGAAGATGGAGTAGCCGCGGAAGATCGACGACGTGGAGTGGCACTCCGCGACGCGCTTCGCCGCGAAATCGATCTTCGTGTAGATGCCCAGGCTGCCGACGATCCGGGTGATCGGGTCCCACGCCATCTCGACGAGGTCGGTCTTCTGGCCGGTGCTGCTCTTCGGTGCGGTGGCGGTCATGGCGGGCCTCCTCAGAACGCGACGGGCTGGTAGCCGGTGCGCAGCGAACGCCCGGGGGCCCGCCAGCGCGGTTCCTGGTCGACCTTCTTGGCGGTGATGTCACGCAGCTTGCGGATCGCCACGCCGTAGGCGCCGCTGGCGGCGCCGGAGACCTTGCTGCCGGGCGGGGCGTCCATGAACGGCATGAACTTGTCGGGGAAGCCGGGCATCGTGCAGCCGATGCAGATGCCGCCGACGTTGGGGCAGCCGCCGACCCCGTTGATCCAGCCGCGCTTGGGCACGTTGCACTTCACGACCGGGCCCCAGCAGCCGAGCTTGACCAGGCACTCCGGCGAGCCGTACTCCGTCGCGAACTGCCCCTGCTCGTAGTAGCCGCCGCGGTCGCAGCCCTCGTGGACGGTCTTGCCGAACAACCACGTCGGCCGGCCCGCCTCGTCGAGCGGGATCATCGGCGCCGAGCCCACCGCCTGGTAGAGCAGGTAGAGGATCGTCTCGGAGAGGTTGTCCGGGTGCACGGGGCAGCCGGGCACGTTGACGATCGGCAGGCCGGCGGCGGACGTCCAGTTGTGGCCGAGGTAGTCGGCGACGCCCATCGCGCCCGTCGGGTTGCCCGCCATCGCGTGGATGCCGCCGTAGGTGGCGCAGGTGCCGACGGCGAGGATGCCGAGCGCCTTCGGGGCGAGCCGGTCGATCCACTCGCTGGTGGTCATCGGCTGCCCGGTCTCGGGGTTGTTGCCGAACCCGCACCAGTAGCCCTCGGGCTTGATCGCCTCGTTGGGGATCGAGCCCTCGATCACGAGGACGAAGGGGCCGTCGAGCTCCCCGCGCTCGGCCCGGAAGAACCACTCGATGAACGTGTCCGCGCCCTTGTCCGGCCCCGATTCGAAGTCGATCAGCGGCCAGTGCACGGCGACCTTCGGCAGGCCGGGCAGGGCGCCGAGCGCGATCTCCTCGATGCTGGGCTGGGTGGCGGCCGTGAGGGCGACCGAGTCGCCGTCGCAACTGAGACCGGCGTTGATCCAGAGGATGTGGACCGTGGTGTCGTCGTGCGAGGCGAATGAGGTCACGGCGTTTCCCCCGGCCGGTCCACGGCGGTGAGGCAGGTGGTGGTCCGCCGAGGTCAGCCAGGCTGCCAGCGGCCCCCGGACCCGGTAAGTGACCGGATCACGTAGGGACCGGACGCAGTGTGGGTCGCCTCAGTGCACGTGAGCGAACTTTGGGGCTATAGCCCCAAAGTTCGCTCACATACGGGAGGCGAGGAAGCGGCCCATGCGGTCGAGGGCCTCCTCGAGCAGGGGGAGGGCGGTGGCGTAGGAGCAGCGCACGTGCCCCTCGCCCGACGGGCCGAAGACGTCGCCGGGCACGACCGCCACCTTCTGCTCGGAGAGCAGCTGCTCGGCGAAGTCCTGCGACGACAGCCCGCTGGCCCGGATCGAGGGGAACGCGTAGAACGCCCCGCCCGGCTCCGGGCACGTCAGCCCGAGCTCGTCGAGCCCCTTGACGAACAGCCGCCGACGCCGGTCGTAGTCGGCGACCATCTCGGTGACGTCGGGGTCGGCGCTCTTCAGCGCCTCGATGGCCGCGACCTGGCTGACGTGCGGGGCGCACAGCATCGTGTACTGGTGGATGCGGTGCATCAGCGCCGCCAGCGGCTCCGGCGCGCACACGTAGCCCACGCGCCAGCCGGTCATCGCGTACGCCTTCGAGAAGCCGTTGAGCACCACCGTGCGGTCCCACGCCCCGTCGACGGCCGCGGTGCTCGTGTGCGTGCCGGTGTAGGTCAGCCGGTCGTAGATCTCGTCGCTGATCAGCCAGAAGTCCTCGCGCTGCGCCAGCGCGGCGAGCGCGGTGAGGTCCGCGGCCGACTGGGCCGCGCCCGTCGGGTTCGACGGCGAGCCGAACAGCACGGCCTTGGTCCGCGGGGTCACGGCCGCCGCGATGCGCTCGGCGTCGATCCGGTAGCCCTGCGCCGGGTCGGCGGCCACGGGCACCGGCACGCCGCCCGCGAACGACACGCACGGCTGGTAGGCCACGTACGACGGCTCCGGGACGATCACCTCGTCGCCGGGGTTGAGCAGCGCCCGCAGCGTGAGGTCGAGCCCCTCGGACACCCCCGAGGTCACCAGGCACTCGTCCTCGGGCCGGTAGGTCGTGCCGTTCCGCGCGGCGAGCTCGGCGCAGATCAGCTCGCGCAGCTCCAGCAGCCCGGAGTTGCCGGTGTAGGTCGTGGCACCGCGGCTCAGCGCGTGGATCGCCGACTCCCGCACACCCCACGGCGTCGGGAAGTCCGGCTCGCCGACGCCGAGGGTGATGACGCCCTTCATCGTCTGCGCCAGGTCGAAGAACTTGCGGATGCCCGACGGCGGGCAGGCCTCGACGACCTTCGAGAACGGCTTCTGCGGCTTCACGGCATCACCGACAGACGCTGGTCGGGCTCGGGCTCGGTGAGCAGCTGGCCGTCGTCCTTGTAGCGCCGCAGCAGGAAGTGGGTGCTGGTGGCGGTCACGCGCTCCACCCCGGAGAGCTTCTGGGCCACGAAGTCGGCGACCTCCTTCATCGAGGCGCCCTCGACCTCGACCCTCAGGTCCTGCGCCCCGCTCACCAGGTGCACCGCGCGGATCTCGCGGAACTTCGCGATCCGCTCCGCGACGTCGTCGAACCCGCGGCCGCGCTCGGGGGCGACGGTGACGTCGACGAACGCGGTGACGCGGTCCTCGCCGAGCCGGTCCCGGTCGATCACCGTCTTGTACCGGCGGATGACCCCCTCGGCCTCCCACGCCGCGATCTGCGCGCGGACCTCGTCCTCCGCGATCCCGGTGAGCGCCGCGATGCGGTCGGGTGTCGCACGGGCGTCGGACTCGAGCACGCTGAGGATCTCGCGCATGGCCACCGACCCTAGTCGGCGTCCGGGGAGCCCGCGGGACGGCCGGGCCCGGACGACTCGCGGGCCATCAGGCGTGGCCGCAGCCGGACCGAGCGCACCGTCCGGCCCGCGGCGCGGTCGAGCAGGCGCGCCATCCCGACGCGGCCCATCTCGGTCATCGGGGACGCGACGGTGGTCAGCGGGATCGGCAGCTCGGCGGCGAGCGGGACGTCGTTGTAGCCGACCACCGCGACGTCGTCGCCGATGCGCAGCCCGGCCGAGCGCACGGCGCCCATGACGCCGATGGCGGTGAAGTCGTTCACCGCGAACAGCGCGGTCGGGCGCGGCCGCACGGCGAGCAGCGCGTCGGCGACCTCGCGGCCCCCGGACACGTCGTAGCGGCTGGGCAGCACCAGCTCCTCGGGCACCGGGAGGCCGGCCTCGGCGTAGCGCTCGCAGAACCCGCGGGTGCGTTCGACGCCGGTGCTGGAGTAGGTCCGCCCGGCGACCACCCCGACGCGCTCGTGGCCGAGGGCGAGCAGGTGTTCGGCGACCAGGCGGCCGCCGCGCAGGTCGTCGGTGGTCACCGACAGGTGCCCGCGCGAGCGCCGCGAGACCAGCACGTAGGGCAGGCCGTCGGCCGCGAGCGCGGCGAGCAGGTCGTCGTCGGTCAGCCGCGCGTCGCCGAGGACGACGCCGTCGACGCGCCGGTCGCGCAGGGTGGCGAGGCGGCGCCGGCGGGTCTCGGGGTCGTCGCCGGTGTTCGCCACGAACGTCTGGAAGCCGGCCTCCGCCGCGGCCGCGTCCAGTCCCTCGTAGATCGTCGCGAGCACCACGTCGGTCAGGCGGGGGACCAGGACGCCGATGAGCCCGCTGCGCCTCGTGCGCAGCCCGACCGCCGCCGGGTCGGGGCGGTAGCCGAGCTCGTCGGCCACGCGGCGTACCCGTCCGACGGTGTCGGCGGCGATGCCGCTCTCGCCGCGCAGCGCCCGCGAGACCGTCGACGGGTGCACCCCGGCGACCCGGGCGACCTCGGCGATCGTCGGGTGCCGGCGGGGGACGCTGCGGGGGACCACGGGCTCGGTTCTACCGGATGCCGCGGCCCGGGGTTGGTCACGCCACGTCACGGGTTCGTCGCTCTCTTGTGCTCATCGCAATCGTTTGCTTAATGTCTGACGAAATCGATTGCAACCCTCGAACGTGAGGTGCGATGTCCGTCCTCCTCGTCGCCACGGGCGGCACGATCGCGAGCACGGCCGACGGCGGCGCCGGGCTCGCGGCCCGCCTCGACGGCGCCCGGCTGCTCGCGGCGGCGGGGGGAGCGCCGGTCGGAGCCGGGTCGGTGGAGGTCCTCGACCTCGCGACCGCGCCGAGCTTCGCGCTCGGGATGGACGACGTGCTGCGGCTGCGCGCGACCGTCGCGGACGCCCTCGCGGCCGGTGCGGGCGGCGTCGTCGTCACCCACGGCACCGACACGATGGAGGAGACCGCCTACGGGCTGGACCTCCTGCTCGACGACCCGCGCCCGGTGGTCCTGACCGGCGCGCAGCGGGCCGCCGACGAACCCGGTGCCGACGGGCCGGCCAACCTGCGCGACGCCCTCACCCTCGCCGCCGACCCCGGTGTCCGCGACGACGGCGTGCTGCTCTGCTTCGACGGGCGGGCGCACGCCGCCCGCGGCGTCGCGAAGCGCCACACCCTCGCGACCGGGGCGTTCGCGTCACCGCTCGCGCTGCACCGTGTCGTCGACGGCACGGTCCACCGGCTGGCCCGCCCGGTGCGGCGTCCGCCCCTGCCCGTCCCGGCGCACGCGCCGCCGCGCGTCGACGTCGTCGCCTGCCACCTCGGCGCCGACGGGACGTTCGTGCACGCCGCCGTCGCGGCCGGGGCCCGGGGGATCGTGCTGGCCGCCACCGGGGCCGGCAACGCGACACCCGCGGTCGTCGACGCGGTCGGCGCGGCGGTCGACGCCGGCGTCACCGTGCTCGTGGCCAGCCGCGTCGCCGAGGGCCCCGTCTCGCCGCGCTACGCCGGCGGGGGCGCCGCCCTGGCCGCACGCGGCGCGCGCTTCGCCGGCGACCTCGGCCCCTGGCAGGCCCGGGTGCTGCTCGCCCTCGCCCTGGCCGCCGATCCCGACGATCCCGGCCGGTTCCTCGACCCCCACCTGTGACCAGGAGGAGAACCCGCATGCCCAAGGACATCCTCGTCGCCCTCGGGACCGACGTCGACGCGGTCGGCGGCTGGCTCGGCTCGTACGGCGGGCAGGACTCGCCCGACGACATCTCGCGCGGCGTGTTCGCCGGTGAGGTCGGCGTGCCCCGCCTGCTCGAGCTCCAGCGCCGCTTCGGCCTGCGCCAGACCTGGTTCTGGCCCGGCCACTCGATCGAGACGTTCCCGGACGAGTTCGACGCCTGCGTCGCCGCCGGGCACGAGATCGGCGTCCACGGCTACAGCCACGAGAACCCGATCGCGATGACCCGCCGGCAGGAGGAGACGATCCTCGACTACTGCGTCGAGCTCATCGAGCGCCGCAGCGGGCGCCGGCCCACCGGTTACGTGGCGCCGTGGTGGGAGTTCAGCCCGGTGACCAACGAGATCCTGCTCGACCGCGGCATCCGCTACGACCACTCGCTGATGCACCGCGACGTCACGCCCTACTACGTGCGGGTCGGCGACTCGTGGACCCCGATCGACTACGACCAGCCCGCCGAGACCTGGATGAAGCCCCTGGTCCGCGGCCACGAGACCGACCTCGTCGAGATCCCCGCGAACTGGTACCTCGACGACCTGCCGCCGATGATGTTCATCAAGACCAGCCCGAACAGCCACGGCTTCGTGAACCCGCGCGACATCGAGTCGATGTGGCGCGACCAGTTCGACTGGACCTACCGCGAGTGCGACTACGCGGCCTTCACGATGACGATCCACCCCGACGTCTCGGGACGCCCGCAGGTGCTGCTCGCCCTGGAACGGCTCATCGAGCACATCAACGGCCACGACGGCGTGCGCTGGGCGACCTTGGACGAGATCGCGCAGGACTTCGTCGCGCGCCACCCGCGGAGCAGCTCGTGACCGCGCCGTGGGAGCGGCCCGTCACCGGCCGCACGATCGCGTTCGTGTCGGCGGTGTGCTTCGCCGCCTGGGTGTTCTCGGTCTACGACTTCACCCTGTTCGGGACCCTGCTCCCGGTCATCGCCGAGGACTTCGGCTGGAGCACCGCGTTCTCGACCGCGGTCAACACCTGGGTCTCGGTCGGCGTCTTCGTGGTCTCGCTGGTGGTCGGGACGCTGCTCGACCGCCAGGGCCGGCGCCGGGCGCTGATCATCACGGTGCTCGGCGCCGCGCTGAGCAGCGGGCTCACGGGCCTCGCCGTCGGCGCGGTGTCCCTGGTGCTCATCCGGTCGCTGTCGGGCTTCGGGTTCTCCGAGGAGGTCGTCAACGCGGTCTACCTCAACGAGATGTACGCGAAGGCCAGGCGGCGCGGGTTCCTCTACAGCCTCGTGCAGTCCGGCTGGCCGGTCGGCGCCCTGGTCGCGGCCGGGCTCACCGCGATCCTGCTGCCGCTGCTGGGGTGGCGCTGGACGTTCGTCGTCGCGATGGTGCCGGCGGTCCTCGTCGCGATCGTCGCCTCGCGCCTGCCGGAGTCGCCGGCGTTCCTGGCGCTGAAGGAGGTCCGGCGCCGCCGTGAGTCCGGCGACGAGGCCGGCGCGGGCGAGCTCGCCCGGTCCCAGGGCCTCGACGAGGGCGCGACGCGCGCCGGGGTCCGCGACGTGTTCACCCCGGCGCTGCGCCGGCACACGGTCTGCCTCGCCGCGGCGTGGCTGTTCAACTGGATGGCGATCCAGGTCTTCTCGGTGCTCGGCACGACCGTGCTCACCGACGCCAAGGGCATCAGCTTCGACAACTCGCTGCTGATCCTCGTGCTCGCCAACGCCGTCGGCTTCTGCGGCTACCTCGTGCACGGGGCGATCGGCGACCGGGTCGGGCGGCGGCGCACGATCATCGGCGGCTGGCTGCTCGGCGGCGCGGTCAGCCTGGTGATGCTCTTCGGCCCGTCCTCGGCGGGCTTCGTCATCGTCACCTACGCGCTCACGCTGTTCTTCCTCACCGGCCCGTACGCGGCGCTGCTGTTCTACATGGGCGAGTCGTTCCCGGCCGAGGTGCGCGGGGTCGGCACGAACGTCGCGCACGTCATGGGCCCGGTCGGCGGCATCGCCGGCTCCGGGGTGCTCAGCGCCCTGCTGGCCGCGGGGATGACCGCCGGACCGGCCGCGGCGATCGCCGGCTCGGCGTTCCTGCTGCTCTCGGCGGTGGTCATGCTCGGGACGCGCCACGTCCCGGCCCCGGTGGCGGCGGCGGTCGAGCCGGTCGGGGGCCCGGCGTGAGCCCGGCCCGCGACGACGGCCTGGAGGGGCGCGTCGCCCTGGTCACCGGCGGGGCGAGCGGCATCGGGCGCGCCCTGGCCGTGGCCTACGCCCGCGCCGGCACCCACACCGTCGTCGGCAGCTTTCCCGGCGACCCGCACGACGTGGGCGAGACCGTGGCGGCCGTCGAGGCTGTCGGCACCGGGGCCCGCTGCGTGCCGGTGGACGTCGACGTCGCCGACACCGCCCAGGTCGACGCGCTCGCCCGGCGCGCGGTCACCGAGTTCGGCCGTCTCGACATCGCCGTCGCCGCGGCCGGCATCCTGCGGGTCTCGCCGCTCGCCGAGCTCGACGACGCGTCGTGGAACACCATGCTCGAGGTCGACCTGACCGGGGTCATGCGCACCTTCCGGGCGGCCGCCGCGGTGATGGACGGGCCCGGGGCCTTCGTCGCGACCTCCTCGATCTCGGGCGGCGTCTACGGCTGGGACGACCACGCCCACTACGCCGCGGCCAAGGCCGGGGTGCTCGGGCTGTGCCGGTCGCTGGGCGTCGAGCTGGCGCCCCGCGGGATCCGCGTCAACGCCGTCATCCCGGGGCTGATCGAGAGCCCCCAGTCGCTGGACCCCGTCAACTCGCTGGGCCCGGACGGGCTCGCCGCCGCCTCGCGGGTGATCCCCGCCGGCCGGCCCGGCACCGTCGACGAGGCGGCGCGGGCCATCCGGTTCCTCACCTCGGACGACGCCGCCTACGTCACCGGCGCCCAGCTGGTGGTCGACGGCGGGCTCACCGTGGGCTGGCCGGCGTGACGGGGCGCCTGGCGGGACGGACCGCGCTGGTCACCGGGGCGGCGAGCGGGATCGGGGCGGCGACCGCGGCGGCGTTCACGGCCGAGGGCGCGACGGTGGTGGGCGTCGACCGCGCCGAGGTGGACGTCGCCGACGCGGCGTCGGTCGAGGCGCTGGCGACGTCGGTCCTGGCCGAGCACCCCGTCGTCGACGTCGTCGTCAACGCCGCCGGGATCCTCGACGAGACGCCGTTCCTGGCGATGGACGCGGCGACCTTCGACCGCACCGTCGCGGTCGACCTGCGCGGGGTGTTCCTCGTGAGCCGGGCGTTCGCCCCGGCCATGGTCGCGCGCGGCGACGGGCGGATCGTCAACATCGCCTCCCAGCTGGGGCTCAAGGGCGGCGAGGGCCTCGCGCACTACTGCGCGGCCAAGGCCGGGGTCCTGGGACTGACCAAGGCGATGGCCCGCGAGCTCGCGCCGCACGGCGTGCTGGTCAACGCCGTGGCCCCGGGCCCGATCGAGACGCCGATGGTGGCCGGGCTCTCCGACGCTTGGAAGGTCGCGAAGCGCGCGGAGCTGCCGCTGGGCCGGTTCGGGGTCGCGGGCGAGGTGGCGCCCACGATCGTCATGCTGGCCGCGAGCCCCGACGGCGACCTCTACGTCGGGCAGACGCTCGGCCCGAACTCCGGGGACGTGATGCCCTGATGTGCGGCGCCTGCGGCTCGGGGCGCGTCCGCGCGCCCTGGGAGGACCTCGTGGGCGTTCCGGGACCGCGCGGCCCCGCCCGCCGTGCCGCGGCGCTGACCCGCCTGCTCGTGCCGTGGCGGTGGACGGTCGCGGCCTGGTCGGGCGGCTACACGGTCACCGGGCCGACCGGTGCCCTCGCGCCCGCGGGCTCGGTCGACGAGGTCGTGGAACGGGCCCGGGCGGCGCGTCCCGGGGTGCTCGGGCGGGGGTGCGACGCGGTGTCGACCGACGATCTCGACCTCGCCGACGCCCTCGTCCGCGCCAGCGTCGCGACGCTCGGCGGCGACGGCGTCGTCCTCGCCGGTCCCGACCCCGGGGGACCGCGCCGGCTGCTGGCCCACGGCCACGTGCCCGTCGAGGTCGTCCCGCGCGACGGCGCGGGCTGGAGCGTGTCGGGGGCGTCAGTACCGTTCGGGGCATGAGCGAGGAGGGGCTGTTCGACGTCGAGGTGCCGGAGGCCCCCGCCCCGGGCCCCGATCCGGATCGGCCCGTCACGCGTGGGGTCGTCGAGGACCGCCCCGCGCCCACCAGCGGGGTGGCGGCGCCCCTGGCGGTCCGGATGCGCCCGGCGAGCCTCGACGAGGTCGTCGGCCAGGACCACCTGCTCGCGCCCGGGGCGCCGCTGCGGCGTCTCGTGGAGGGGGCCGCGCCGGCGTCGGTGCTCCTGCACGGCCCGCCCGGCACGGGCAAGACCACGCTCGCGCGCCTCATCTCCCAGGCCACCGGCCGCGCGTTCGAGGCCCTGAGCGCCCTCAACGCCGGGGTGAAGGAGGTGCGCGGGGTCATCGAGGTCGCCCGGCGGCGCCTCGCGGCCAGCGAGCCCCGGCGCACGGTGCTGTTCATCGACGAGATCCACCGGTTCTCGCGCACCCAGCAGGACGCGCTGCTCGCCGCGGTGGAGGACCGTGTCGTGCTGCTGGTCGGCGCCACCACCGAGAACCCGTCGTTCTCCGTCGTGGCGCCCCTGCTGTCGCGGTCGCTGGTGCTCGGCCTGCACGCCCTCGACGACGAGGCGGTCGGCACGCTGCTCGACCGTGCCGTGGCCGACCCGCGCGGGCTCGGGGGCGCGGTGACGCTGCACCCGGACGCCCGCGCGCACCTCGTCCGGCTGGCCGCGGGCGACGGACGGCGCTCGCTGACCGCCCTGGAGGCCGCGGCGGACGCGGTGGGCGGCTCCGGGGAGGTGGGGCTCGACGACGTCGAGCGGGTGGTCGACGAGGTCGCCGTCCGCTACGACCGCGCCGGGGACCAGCACTACGACGTCATCTCGGCGTTCATCAAGTCCATCCGCGGCTCCGACCCGGACGCCGCGCTCCACTACCTCGCCCGCATGATCGTCGCGGGGGAGGACCCGCGGTTCATCGCCCGCCGCCTCGTCGTGCACGCCAGCGAGGACGTCGGGCTCGCCGACCCCACCGCGCTGCCCGCCGCCGTCGCCGCCGCGCAGGCCGTGCAGCTCATCGGGCTGCCCGAGGCGCGGATCAACCTGGCGCAGGTCACCATCCATCTCGCGACGGCGCCGAAGTCCAACGCGGTCATCACGGCGATCGACGAGGCGATGGGCGACGTCCGCTCCGGCGCCGCCGGTCCCGTGCCCCCGCACCTGCGCGACGGGCACTACGCGGGTGCCGAGGCCCTGGGCAACGCGGTCGGCTACGTGTACCCGCACGGCGAGCGCGCCGGCGTCGTCGCGCAGCAGTACCCGCCCGACGAGCTCGTGGGCCGCGACTACTACCGCCCGTCGGGGCGCGGCGACGAGCGCGAGCGCGCCGAGCGCGTGGCCCGGCTGCGCGACGTGGTGCGGGGACACCAGGCGTGAGGGGTGCCGCGGGCGCGCCCCCCGGCCGCCCGCGGCACCGGACCAGTGTCGGGGAACGATCACCGCGGGGCGGGTCCGGCGCGTCCTGGAGCCGTCCGGGACACCGGCCGGACGCAGGGGTGCGTCGCGCGCCGCCGTGCCGGACGATCGGTCGGTGCCGGGTCCGGGGGGACACGAGGGGACCGAGGGGGAGCCATCGACGGCGACGGTGCAGGTCGGCAGGGCGGGGTCGTGGAGGACGGCGACTCCGCGGCGCGGTACTGCGCGGACTTCCGTGACGTCCTGCGCGAGCGGGACGTGTCGTTCCGCCGCGCCGAGGAGCTCTCGGGGTGGGGCAAGTCGACGATCGCCGCCGCCACCCGGGGCCCGGGGCTGCCCAACGCGGATCTCGTCGGCGACGTGCTGGGCGCGATCGGGCTCGCTCCGGAGGAGGTCGCCCGGTGGCGCGAGCGGCACGTGCGCCTGCGCGAGGTCCCGACCGCCGCGCCCGTCCCCGACCCTCCGCACGACCCGCCGCTCCCGCGTCGCTCGCCCCGCCGCCGGGCCGAGATCGCGGTGTTCGCCGCCCTGGTCGTGCTCGTCGTCGCCCTGGCGGCTGCCCTGGTCGTGGTGCTGGCCGCCCGGCCCGCACCCCCGGCCCGGACCGTCGTGGTGCAGAACCGCGTCGCCATCGGCGACGGCATGCTCGTCGAGGACCGGACGCCCTCGTACCTCGCCGTCCGCCCCGTCGCGCACTGCGCGAACATGCCCGACTGCAAGATCGCCGGGACCGAGGTGTGGAGCGGCGCCACGTTCGTCGCCGTGTGCCAGCTGACCGGCGAGGTCATCACCAACGCCGACCTCACGTCCACGAACATCGGGCGGAACCCGAACGCCGCGGTCTCGGAGGTCTGGCTCGGCGCGCGGGCCCCCGACGGGCGGGTCGGCTACATCTCCGAGGTGTACCTCGCGCCGGCCTATCGCGGCGGGCTCGGACTGCCCGCCTGCTGATCACGCGGCCGGATTCCTCCTGATCGCCGGGGCCGGAGTGGGCGTCGGGGCCGCACGGTAACCTGCCGCCACCTGCGCCAGGTGTCGTCCCGGACACCTCCCACGGGGGGTGTCGGCGGGCGGCGGTCCGGGGACCTGTATCGCACCCAGCACCCGAGGAGGAGCCCGTGTCGGTCGGCCAGATCGCGGCGATCGTCGCCGCGGTGGCGTTCGTGATCCTGGTGGTGCTGCTCGCCATCCCGCTGGTCAAGCTCGGGCGCACGCTCGACGAGGCCACCATCGCCATCCGCAAGGCCCACGAGGGCACCGAGCCGCTGCTCTCGGACGCCAACGTCACGCTGACCTCGGTGAACACCCAGCTCGAGCGGGTCGACGGGGTCACCGCCAGCGCCCAGGCCGTCGCGGCCAACACCAAGGCGCTGAGCACGTTGTTCACCGCCACGCTCGGCGGCCCGCTGGTGAAGGTGGCCGCCCTGTCGTACGGGCTGCGCAAGGCCCAGCAGGCCCGCAAGCTGAAGAACGGGCCGCCGGCGAAGAAGAAGTCGAAGCGGAGTGTGCGCGCATGAGGCGTCTGTTCTGGGTCGGCGTGGGCGTGGCCGTCGGCGTCACCGCCACCCGCAAGGTCAACGAGGTGACGCAGAAGGCCACCCCGGCGGGCATCGGCACCAGCCTCGGCGAGGGCCTGCGCGAGCTGGGGGCCGGTCTCGGCGCGTTCGGCGCGGAGGTGCGCGCCGGAATGAACGAACGCTCCGAGGAGCTGTACGCGATGGTGGAGGACACGACCGAGATCCCCGTGCGGCCCGACCCGCCGTCGTCGGCCCGTCACGCGCGAGCGCCCCGGCGGGGAGCCTCGCACGCCCGCTGAGGCCTGCCCCCGCGTTCTGCGCCCCTATCCGTACCTCTTTCCGAGCAGGACACCGTGCAGACCCACGAGATCCGCCGACGCTTCCTCGCCCACTTCGAGAACGCCGGCCACACCCCCGTCCCCAGCGCCTCGCTGATCCTCGACGACCCGACGCTGCTGTTCGTCAACGCCGGGATGGTGCAGTTCAAGCCGTACTTCCTCGGCGACGCGCCCGCCCCGTGGCACACCGCCACGTCGATCCAGAAGTGCGTGCGCACCGGCGACATCGAGAACGTCGGCCACACCACCCGCCACAACACGTTCTTCCAGATGGCGGGCAACTTCTCCTTCGGCGACTACTTCAAGGAAGGCGCGATCCGCCACGCCTGGTCGCTCGTGACGGGGAGCCTGGACGACGGCGGCTTCGGCTTCGACCCCGACCGCATCTGGGTCACGGTCTACGAGAACGACGACGAGGCCGAGCGCCTGTGGCAGGAGGTCGCCGGGCTGCCGCCCGAGCGGATCCAGCGCCGCGACGGCCGCGACAACTACTGGGACATGGGCGTGCCCGGTCCCGGCGGGCCGTGCTCGGAGATCTACTACGACCGCGGGCCGGAGCACGGCCTGGAGGGCGGCCCGGTCGCCGACGAGGACCGGTACGTCGAGATCTGGAACCTCGTCTTCATGCAGGACGTCCGCGGCGAGGCCAGTCCGAAGTACGGGGCCGCGCCGATCGGCGAGCTCCCGCAGAAGAACATCGACACCGGGCTGGGCGTCGAGCGCGTCGCCTTCCTGCTCCAGGGCGTCGACAACGTCTACGAGACCGACCTGCTGCGTCCGGTGATCGACCGGACCGAGGAGCTCACGGGCCGGCGCTACGGCGTCTCGGAGGCCGACGACGTCCGCTTCCGCGTCATCGCCGACCACGTCCGCACCGCCGCCATGATCATCGGCGACGGGGCCACGCCGGGCAACGAGGGCCGCGGCTACGTGCTGCGCCGGCTGCTGCGCCGCGTCATCCGCAACGCCCGGATCCTCGGCTGCACCGACCCGCTGCTCGTCGACCTCGTCGGCGTCGTCCGCGACGCGATGGGCCCGTCGTACCCGGAGCTCTACACCTCCTACGAGCGGATCGCCGCCGCCGTGCGCGCCGAGGAGGAGAGCTTCCTCGCCACGCTCGCCACCGGGTCGAAGATCTTCGACAGCGCCGTGGCCGACACGCGGTCCGGGGGCGGCACGACGATCCCGGGCAGCAGCGCCTTCGCCCTGCACGACACCTACGGCTTCCCCATCGACCTGACGCTGGAGATGGCCGCCGAGCAGGGCCTCGACGTCGACGAGGGCGCCTTCCGCTCGCTGATGGAGGAGCAGCGCTCCCGGGCCAAGGCCGACGCCGCGGCCCGCAAGACCGGCGGGGGCGACACCCACGCCTACAGGGACATCCTGGAGCGCTCGGGGCTCACCGAGTTCCTGGGCTACGAGCTGCTCCACGCGGACGCCACGATCGTCGGGCTGATCGTGGGCGGCGAGCCGGTGTTCGCGGCCGGCGAGGGCAGCGAGGTCGAGGTGATCCTCGACCGCACCCCGTTCTACGCCGAGGGCGGCGGCCAGCAGGCCGACACCGGGCGCATCGTCGGCGACGGCTTCGTCATCGCGGTCGAGGACGTCCAGACCCCGGTGCCCGGGCTCGAGGTGCACCGCGGCCGCGTGGTGTCCGGCGAGGCGCTGCGCGACGCGACGGTGCACCCCGAGGTCGACATCGAGCGCCGGCACGCCATCTCGCGCTCGCACACCGCCACCCACCTCGTCCACGCCGGCATGCGCCGCGCCCTGGGCGACGCCGCCGCCCAGGCCGGATCGCTCAACGCCCCGGGGCGCCTGCGCTTCGACTTCACCTCGCCGGGCGGGGCCGTGCCCGCGTCGGTGCTCACCGACGTCGAGGACGAGGTCAACGCGGTGCTGCTCGGCGACGACGAGGTGCGCCCGTACGTCACGTCGATGGACGAGGCCCGCAAGCTCGGGGCCATCGCCCTGTTCGGCGAGCGCTACGGCGACAACGTCCGCATCGTCGACATCGGCGACTACTCGCGCGAGCTCTGCGGCGGCACGCACGTGGGCCGCACCGGGCAGCTCGGGCTGGTCAAGCTGCTCTCCGAGGGTTCGGTCGGCTCGGGGGTGCGGCGCGTCGAGGCCCTCGTCGGGATCGACGCCTTCCGGTTCCTCGCCCGTGAGCACGTGCTCGTCAACCAGCTCGCCGAGCAGTTCCGCGCCCAGCCCGAGGAGCTGCCCGAGCGCATCTCCGGGATCGTCGACCGGCTGCGCGCCGCGGAGAAGGAGCTCGAGTCCGTGCGGGCCCGCGAGGTGCTGTCCTCGGCCGGCTCGCTCGCCGAGGGCGCCGAGGACGTCGGCGGCGTCGCGGTCGTCGCCGCCCGCACACCCGAGGGCGTCGGCGGGGGAGACCTGCGCTCGCTGGCCCTCGACGTCCGCGGTCGTCTCCAGGCCCGCCCGGGGGTCGTCGCGCTCTTCGCCCCCGACGGCGACAAGGTGTCCTTCGTCGTCGCCACCACCGAGGGGGCCCGCGACCGCGGCTTCGCGGCCGGCGACCTGGTGAAGGCCTTCGCCCCCGCGGTGAACGGCCGCGGCGGCGGCAAGCCCGACCTGGCCCAGGGCGGCGGCAGCGGGGTCGCCGGCATCGACGACGCCGTCGCCGCGCTGCGGGCGGAGGTGGCCCGCGCTGGCGGGTGAGACCGGCCGGCGCCTGGGCGTCGACGTCGGCAGCGTGCGGGTGGGCGTGGCCCTGTCGGATCCCGGCGGGGTCCTCGCCATGCCCCTCGTTACCCTCGATCACGACACAACGGCCGGCGCCGACCTGGACCGGCTCGTGGCGCTCGTCGACGAGCACGAGGTGGTCGAGGTGGTCGTGGGCCTTCCCCGCACGCTCGCCGGCCGGGACGGCCCGGCGGCGCAGACCGCGCAGGCCTACGCGGCCGCGCTCGCCGAGAAGCTCGCGCCGCGCGAGGTGCCGGTCGTGCTCTCCGACGAGCGCCTGACCACCGTCGCCGCCACCCGCACGCTGTCCGACAGGGGCGTCAAGGGCCGCAAGCAGCGCCGCGTGATCGACCAGGCCGCGGCCGTCGGGATCCTCCAGGGCTACCTCGACGCACGCCGTGCACCCCGTGACCCCGATCCCTCGGTGGACTCGTGACCGGACGTCGCGGCGGCCCGGGGGAGGCCTCGTCAGGCGGGTCGGGGGGATCGGGAGGGACGCCGAGCCGTCCCAAGCTGGTGCAGATGCAGCCCGTGGTCCGTGGCGGTGGCGCGGGGCGGGCCGCGGAGTCGGCCGCGACGTCCGGACCGTCCTCGGCTCCGGGGGCGGCCTCGGCTCCGGGGGCGGCCTCGCCGCCGGGGGCGGCCTCGCCGCCGGGGCGGGCCGGGTCGTCGGCGTCGTCGGGCCCGGCCGGGTCGCCGCGGTCGTGGGGGTCGGCCGGGTCGTCGGCGTCGTCGGGCCCGGCCGCGCCCGCGGGACAGGTCGGGTCGCCGGGGGCGTCGTCGTCGACGGGACGGAGCGGGTCGCGCGCGCCGGCCGGGCCGTCCTCGCCCTCCGGGCCGTCCTCACCGTCCGGGCGGCCGGGGCCCGCCGCGCCGCCCGGGTCGGCCCGGCCGCCGCTCCCGGTCGTGCGGTCGCACGGCGCACCCGCCCCGGCGCGGCGGGTCGTCGCCGGGCGCCGTGCCGTCGCGCCGCCGCCCGGCGGCCGCTCGGTCCCACGCGAGCGCCCGGGCGTCCACCCCGACGCCGAGACCGACCGGCACTACGCGGCGGCGTGGCGACGGCCGCAGGAGCCCGCGGCCGCAGGGACGGATCCCGAGCCCGGAGCCGCCGGCGCTGCCGCGGGCGCCGACGGTGACGAACGGGCCGAGCAGGCCGACGCGTCCGGGTGGGCCGACCGGTCCGGGTGGCACGACGAGTCCGGGCGGGACGACGAGTCCGGGCGGGACGACGAGGCCTCGCCGGCAGACGGGAGCGAGCGGGCCGGCGGGGTCGAACGGGCGGGCGGAGTCGGGTGGACCGACGGAGGCGACGATGCCGAGCCGCCCGGCGGGACCGACGGCGCCGACGCCGGGTGGCTGCTCGGCGACGACCCGCCCGGCGGCGATGCCCGGACCGAGGCCCTGCCCCAGGGACGCCCCCCACGCCGACGGCGGTTGCTGTGGCCCGGGGTCGCGGCGGTGCTCGTGCTGGCCCTGGTCGGCGGCGTGTTCCTCGCGCGCGACCTCTGGCCCGTCCTGTTCCCGCCCGACTACGACGGCCCGGGCTCCGGGCGCGTGGTCGTCGAGGTCTCCGACGGCTCGTCCACCCGGGAGATCGGCGAGGAGCTCGCGGCCGCCGACGTCGTGGCCTCGGCCCGCGCCTTCGGCGACGCCGCCGAGGAGAACCCGGACGGTCGCGGCATCCAGCCCGGCTTCTACGAGCTGCGCAAGCAGATGTCGGCGGCCGGCGCGGTCGCGGAGCTGCTCGACCCCGCCAGCCGGGTGGGTCGCCTCGACATCCGCAGCGGCACCCAGCTCGACGACACCGTCGGCGTCGGCGACGCGGTCGTCCCCGGCGTCCTCTCGCAGATCTCGCGGGCCACGTGCACCGTCGACGACGCGGGCGCCGAGCGCTGCGCCTCCGTCGCGGACCTGCGCACGGCCATGGCCACCACCGACCCCGCCGAGCTCGGGGTCCCGTCGTGGGCGCTCGACGCCGTCCGCCTCGCGGACCCGAACCGCCGCCTCGAGGGCCTGCTCACCCCCGGGACCTACGACATCGCTCCGGGCACGAACGCGAAAGACGCGCTGACCCAGGTGGTCCGGACGTCGGTGCCGCGCCTCGAGGCGGGCGGGCTGGTGCGCGAGGCCGACGCCCGCGGGGTCAAGCCCTACGACGTGCTCGTCGTCGCGTCGCTGGCCGAGCGCGAGGGCGTCGCGGCGGACTTCGGCAAGGTCGCCCGGGTCATCTACAACCGGCTGGCCGTCCCGATGCGCCTCCAGTTCGACTCGACGGTGAACTATCCCCTCGATCGCCAGACGCTCCTGACCAGCCCGTTCGACCGCGCGCGGCCCGGGCCGTACAACACGTACCTCAACCTCGGGTTGACCCCGACCCCCATCGGCGCCGTGAGCCCCGAGGCGCTGCGCGCCGCGCTCGAGCCCGAGCCGGGCCCGTGGGTGTACTTCGTGAAGTGCCAGACCGACGGGATCTCCTGCTTCGCCGTGACGCCCGCCGAGCACGACGCCAACCGGCGGCTCGCGCAGACGCGGGGGGTCTACTGACCTTGCGGGCCGCCGTCCTGGGCTCGCCCGTCGCCCACTCCCGCTCGCCCGCGCTGCACCGGGCGGCCTACGCGGCGCTCGGGCTCGACGACTGGACGTACGAGGCCGTCGAGTGCACCGCCGAGGAGCTGCCCGCCTACGTCCGCGGCCGCGACGGGTCCTGGGCCGGGTTCTCGGTGACGATGCCGGGGAAGCGGGCAGCGCTCGAGATCGCGACCACGGCCAGCCTGCGCGCCCGCCGCGTCGGCGCCGCGAACACCCTCGTGCACCGCGGCGACGGGTGGGCGGCCGACTGCACCGACGTCGACGGTGTCGCGGGCGCGCTGCGGGCCGCCGGGGTCCGGGACGTCCCGCCGACGGTGTTCGCCACCGACGTCGTCGTGCTGGGCAGCGGGGCGACCGCGAGCGCGGCGCTCGGCGGCGTGTACGACGTCGGCGCCCAGGGCGTGACCCTCGTGGCGCGCGACCCCGAGCGGGCGGCCGGGACTCTCGACGTCGCGCGCAGCTTCGGCTTCGCCCGGCGGGCCGTGACGTGGGAGGACCTGGTGCCGGGCGACCTGTCCTCGGCCACGGCGCTGATCAACACGACGCCGGCGGGCGCGATCGACCCGGCGCTCGCGGAGCGTCTCGTCGCGGCCCTGCCCGCCTGGTCGGTCGTCCTCGACGCCGTCTACCACCCCTGGCCCACGCCCCTGGCCGCCGCGGCCGCCGACCGCGGCCTCGCCGTCGCCACGGGCCTCGACATGCTCCTGCACCAGGCGTTCGGGCAGGTCGAGCAGTTCACGGGCTCGGCGGCGCCGCGGGAGGCCATGCACGCCGCCCTCGCCGCCACGACCGACGTCACCCTCCTGCCCCTGCCCTGACGCCCCGGACGTCCCCGGCGGCCGGCGGGGCCCGTGGTCGGCGTGGTTGTCAGCCTGGCGTCCACGCTGGCGTCCAACGTCAGGAAATCCCCCATCTCGAGCGCCGTGGTGCCGGCTGTGGAGGGGCGGCAGGGTTCGGCAGGGTCGGCGAGGTCGCGGGGTCGGCGAGGTGTGTTCGAGCTATGCGGCTTTGCTGGCGTGTGACGCCAGGATCGCCACACACTCGCCGGCGCGACACGCCGAGTCGATCCTCCGAGGCTCCCCTGGTGCTCCGTCCGCCGTCCCCATCCGCCGGATGCGTCCCCAGGGTTCGAGGCTCATCCGTGACGCCGATGCCGCTCTCGCCCCACGCTCGTCGGTGTGACGACGACGGTGCTCCTCGCGGCGGCGGCCGGCGGGGGAGCGGGCGCGCTGGCGGGCTACGGCCTGCGGACGTGGCTGGCGCGGATGCGGCGCGGGGTGCTGGTATCCGGACCGGCGTGTGCCGTCGCGCTGGCCGTGCTCTGGGCCGCGTCGTGCGGGCTCGTCGGGGCCGGCGTGGTGTCGACGCTCTGGCTCCCGGCCTGGCTGGCGCTCGGTGCGCTCGGGGTGGCCGGCAGCGCCACCGACCTCGCTGCCCACCGCGTGCCGGACTCGCTGACCCTGCCCGCGGCGGGGCTCGCCTGCGCGTCCGTCGTCCCGCTCGGTTCGGCCGCGCTGGTCGCTGGTGTGCTCGGGGCGCTGCTGCTCGGCGGGACGTTCGCGGCCGTGCACCTCGCCGCGCCGCGGGCCCTCGGGGCCGGGGACGTGAAGCTCGCCCCGGCCGTCGGCGCGCCGCTGGCCGCGGCGTCGTGGGGTGCGCTCGCGGCCGTCCCGATGATCGCGGCCGCCGGGGTCCTCGCCCTGCTCGTGGCCTCGTCGCTCACCCGCGACGGCCCCGTTCGCGCCGTGCCCTACGGCCCGCCGCTGCTGGTCGCGGCGTGGTCGGTCCTCACGGTGTCCCTGTCGGGCGGGTGAGCGGTGGTGACGTGGAACGATGGGCGGCGTGTTGCGATGGTTGACGGCGGGAGAGTCGCACGGTGCGGCGCTCACGGCCCTGCTCGAAGGCATGGTCGCGGGTGTCTCGGTGAGCTCGAAGGAGGTGTCGGCGGAGCTCGCGCGGCGCCGTCTCGGCTACGGCCGCGGCGCGCGGATGAGCTTCGAGGCCGACGAGATCGAGATCTCCGGGGGGCTGCGGCACGGCGTGACGCTCGGCAGCCCGGTGGCGATCCGGATCGCCAACTCCGAGTGGCCGAAGTGGGAGACGGTCATGGCGGCCGATCCCGTCGACCCGGCGCTGCTCGAGGGCCGCGCCCGCAACGCGCCACTCACCCGGCCCCGGCCCGGCCATGCCGACCTCGCCGGCATGACGAAGTACGACTTCGACGAGGCCCGCCCGGTGCTCGAGCGCGCGAGCGCCCGCGAGACCGCCGCGAAGGTCGCCCTCGGCGCGGTAGCCAAGGCGTTCCTCGCGCAGGCCCTGGGCGTCGAGGTGCTCTCCCACGTGGTCAGCCTCGGCACGGCCGACGCGACCCCCGACGCGATCCCGATGCCGGGTGACGGCGAGCGGATCGACGCGAGCCCGGTGCGCGCGGTCGACGATGCCTCCACCGCGGCGATGGTGGCCGAGGTCGACGCCGCCAAGGAGGACGGCGACACCCTCGGCGGGGTGGTCGAGGTCGTCGCGCACGGCCTGCCCGTCGGCCTCGGCTCGTACGTCCAGGCGGACCGCCGGCTCGACGCCCGCCTCGCCGGGGCGCTCATGGGCATCCAGGCGATGAAGGGCGTGGAGATCGGCGACGGGTTCACCACGGCGCGCCGGCGAGGGTCGGCGGCGCACGACGAGATGCACGTCGCGGCGCCGGGGATCAGCCGGGCGTCCAACCGCGCCGGGGGCATCGAGGGCGGCATGACCAACGGCGAGCCGCTGCGCGCCCGGGTGGCCATGAAGCCGATCTCGACGGTGCCCCGCGCGCTCGCGACCGTCGACACGGCCACCGGCGAGGCCGCGGTCGCCCACCACCAGCGCTCCGACGTGTGCGCCGTCCCCGCAGCCGGCGTCGTGGCCGAGGCGCTGGTGGCCCTGGTGCTCGCGGACGCCGCGCTGGAGAAGTTCGGCGGCGACTCGCTCGGCGAGACCCGCCGCAACGTCGCGACCTACCTCGAGGCGATCGACCCGACCCTGCTGCGGAGCGCGGAGTGAGTCCGGTCGCCGTGCTCGTCGGGCCTCCCGGGGCGGGCAAGTCGACGGTCGGCGCCCTCCTCGCCGAGCGGCTCGGGACGGTGTTCACCGACACCGACACGATCGTCGAGACCACGGCCGGTCGCGCCATCAGCGACATCTTCCTCACCGACGGCGAGCCCGCTTTCCGCGCGATGGAGCGCGACGCCGTCGCCGCGGCGCTGAGCGAGCACGACGGGGTGCTCGCCCTCGGCGGCGGCGCCGTCATGACCGAGGCCGTCCGCGACCTGCTCGACGGCCATCCCGTGATCTTCCTCGGGGTCGGGCTCGCGGCCGGTGTCCGCCGCGTCGGGCTCTCGACGGCGCGCCCGCTCCTCGCCGGGGTCAACCCGCGCGCGACGTTCTCGGCGCTCCTCCAGGAGCGCCTGCCCGTCTACCGCGCCGTCGCCCGCCACGAGATCGCCACCGACGACGTGGAGCCCTCGGCCGTCGTCGACGCGATCCTCGCCGCCCTGAGCCCGGAGGCCGCCGACCGTGCCCACGGATAGCTCCACGGGACAGCGGCTGCACGTCGCCACCGCTTCCCCCTACGACGTCGTGATCGGCCGCGGGGTCACCGGCGCCGTCGCCGAGACCCTCGCTGGCACCGCGACCGTCGTGGTCTGCCACCAGCCCGCGGTCGCCGGCATCGCCACGACGATCCGCGACGCCCTCGACGCCGCGGGCACTCGGGCCTTCCTGTGGGCGCTGCCCGAGAGCGAGGACGGCAAGGACCTCGCCACCGCGGGGGCGTGCTGGGACGAGTTCGGTCGGCTGGGGCTCACGCGGTCCGACGCGGTCGTCGCCGTCGGGGGCGGGGCGGCCACCGACCTCGCGGGGTTCGTCGCGGCGGGCTGGATGCGCGGGGTGCGGGTGGTGCAGGTGCCCACGACGCTGCTCGCCATGGTCGACGCGGCGGTCGGCGGCAAGACCGGGATCAACACCGCGGCCGGCAAGAACCTCGTCGGTGCGTTCCACGAGCCCACCGCCGTCGTCGCGGACCTGGACGCCCTGCGGACCGTGAGCCGCGCCGAGCTGGCCGCTGGCCTCGCCGAGGTGATCAAGACCGGCTTCATCGTCGACCCGGTGATCCTCGACCTCGTCGAGGCCGATCCCGGGGCCGCGCTCGACCCGGACGGCGACGTCCTCGGCGAGCTCGTCGTCCGTTCCGTGCGGGTCAAGGGCGATGTCGTCGCCGCCGACCTGCGCGAGTCGCACCTGCGCGAGATCCTCAACTACGGGCACACCCTGGGCCACGCCGTCGAGCGCCGCGAGCAGTACCGCTGGCGTCACGGCGAGGCCGTCTCCGTGGGCCTGGTGTTCGCCGCGGAGCTGGCCCGCCGTGTCGGGCGCCTGGACGACGCGACGGCCGACCGCCACGCGGCCGTGCTCCGCTCCGTCGGGCTGCCCACGAGCTATCCCGCCGAGGCGTTCGACGAGCTCGCCGCCACCATGCGGCTGGACAAGAAGTCCCGCGGCGCGCTCCTGCGCTTCGTCGTGCTCGACGGCCTCGCGAACCCCGGGCGCCTCGAAGGCCCCGACCCGGCGGACCTCGCCGCCGCCTACGCCGCGCTCGCGGGCTGACCTCCGCCGTAATCCCCCGCACCGCGTTCCCCGCCCGGACGGGCGGAGCGAGGGTCACCCTCGCTGCGTCCAGGGCAGCGAGGGACGCCCTCGCTCCCGTCCCGACGCCGAGCACGCCGACCCCGCTCCGCGTGCTCGCATGATCACGGGCGCCTGGTGCACCTCCGCCGGCTCGGCGCGGTGCACAGCGCGCTGCTGATCACAGGCGCCGCGTCACGGCGTCGGACGCGTTTGCGATCAGCACGTTCCGCATGCCGCGAAGCCTGTTGATCATGCGCACGGTGCCGCTCGCGTCGCTCGACGCCCGGCCCCCACCCAGGCGGGACGGAGCGAGGGTCACCTCCGCTGCCTCCCACGCAGCGAGGGACGCCTTCGCTCCTTCACTCCACGGGCACGCCTCGCGTCCCCTCGCTGCGTCCGGGGCAGCGAGGGACGCCCTCGCTCCCTCACTCCACGGGCACCCCGCGCGCCGACCGGCCGGACCGACGTCAGGACTTCGGGCGCCGCAGACCGAACTTGCGACGCGGGCCCCGCTCCGGCTCCTCGGAGTCGGACGGCTGCGCGTCCTCGCTGCGGACCACGGGCTGCGAGCCCGTCGGGTCGAGGCGCCCGCCCGGCATCGGGAACGACGGCAGGACCGCGACGACCGGAGGGTCGACGGGCTCCGGCGCGTCGGGGTGCGCCGGCCGGGGCGTCGTGACGTCCGGCTGCCCGAACGGGGAGGACACCGGTGTGGACGACCCCGACGACGACCCCGGCGACGGCTCTCCTGCCGCCCGCACCGTGGAGACCCGGCGCTGCTGCGCGAGGCGCGGCGCCTCGGGCATCCGCTCACGTTCGGCGACCTCGGGGGTCCGGCGGCCGGGGGTGCGGACGCCCGCCACGGACGGTGCCACCGCGGTCGCCGCGGCCGGGCGGACTCCGGCTCGCGCCGCGGCACGGGCGGCGGCCGCGGCGCGCTCCTCGGCCAGGGGGTCGACGTCGCCGCGGTCGATGGCCGCCTGGCGTGCCACGGCCTCGTCGTCGGCGTCGAGGAACGGGTCCTCGGTGCCCTCGCCGTGGCGGCGCATCGACAGCCAGCCGAGACGGGACCCGACGAACACCGCCGCGAGGATGAGCAGCGCGACGAACGACGCGCGGCCGACGAGGGCGGTCTGGAGGTCGGCGACGCCGGTCTCGTCGACGAACGCCGCGAGCAGGATCCAGCTCAGCAGGCCCGCCGCGGGCGCCGTGACCAGCGCGGTGATGAACCAGGTCCACTCCGGGGGCCGGCGGCCGAGCACGATCTCCGCGCCCACCCAGCCGATCACCACGACCGACACGACCAGCAGCAGGACGATGCTCCAGAGCCGCAGCAGGTCGGGCGACCACGACCGCAGGGCGACGAACAACGCCTCCGCGACACCGAACACCACGGTGAGCACGAGTGTTCGCAGGACCCAGGGCTGCAGCCGGACCGTCGGCACGGGAAGCACCCCGACACCGTACGACCCGCCCTCACCTAGGCTGACGGGCATGCTGACTCCGGGGGTCCCGACCCGTCCGGAGCGTGCCCCCGGCGGTCACGCCCGGCGTCGCGACGCCCTGCGCGCGGCCCTGCGGGAGGCGGGACTCGACGCGCTGCTCGTCACCGACCTCGTGAACGTCCGCTACCTGTCGGGGTTCACGGGCTCCAACGCCGCGCTGCTCGTCGACGCCGGTGACGAGGCCGACCGCGGCGAGGAGCACACGGTGCTCGCGACCGACGGCCGCTACACGACTCAGGCGGCCGCCCAGACCCCCGACCTCCCGGTGCTCGTCGAGCGCGCCTGCGCACCGGCACTGCTGCACGACCGAGCAGGGCGGATCGGGTTCGACAGCGCCCACGTCACCATCGACGGGCACGCCGCGCTCGTCGCCGCGCTGGAGGACGGCGAGCTCACGAGGTCGCCGGGCCTCGTCGAGACACTGCGCGCGATCAAGGACGCCGGCGAGGTCGACGCGCTGCGCCAGGCCTGCGCCGCCGCCGACGCCGCGCTGGCCGGCATGATCGCGGCCGGGGGTCTGCAGGACGGGCGCACCGAGCGTGAGGTGGCCCGCGACCTCGAGGAGCGCATGCGCGAGGCCGGCGCCGAGGGCCCGTCGTTCGACACGATCGTCGCCGCCGGGGCGCACGCCGCGATCCCGCACCACGAGCCGACCGACGCACCCCTGGCCGACGGTGATCTGTTGACCATGGACTTCGGCGCGCTCGTCGACGGCTACCACTCGGACATGACGCGCACGGTGGTCGTCGGGACCCCGGCCGGCTGGCAGCGGGACCTGCACGCCCTCGTCGCCGAGGCCGCCGCGGCCGGGCGGGCGGCGCTCGCGCCAGGTGCCGCCACCCGCGACGTCGACGCCGCCGCCCGCGACGTGATCACCGCGGCGGGGTTCGGCGAGCAGTTCGTGCACGGCCTCGGGCACGGCGTCGGGCTGGTCATCCACGAGGCTCCGGCGGTGTCCGCGACCGCGACCGCTACCCTGGATGCGGGGATGACGGTCACCGTCGAGCCGGGGGTGTACCTGGCCGGGCGGGGCGGGGTCCGGATCGAGGACACGCTCGTCGTCACCGACGACGGTGCCGTGCCCCTCACGCAGAGCCCCCGGGACCTCGTGCCCGAGTAGACGACCCGTAGGAGAGAGCGCTCCCGTGGCGACGACGAACGACCTGAAGAACGGCATGGTGCTGCGGATCGACGGCAACCTGTGGTCGGTCACCGAGTTCCAGCACGTCAAGCCGGGCAAGGGCGGCGCCTTCGTCCGCACGACGCTGAAGAACGTCATGACCGGCAAGGTCGTCGACAAGACCTTCAACGCCGGCACCAAGGTCGAGACCGCCAACGTCGACCGGCGCGACATGACCTACCTGTACCGCGACGGCGACGACTTCATCTTCATGGACGCCGCCGACTACGAGCAGGTCCCGGTGAACGCCGCGACCGTGGGCGACCAGGCGCGGTTCCTCCTGGAGAACCAGGAGGTCCAGGTCTCGTTCAACGACGGCGTGCCGCTCTACATCGAGCTGCCGGCCTCGGTCGAGCTGGAGATCACGCAGACCGACCCGGGCCTGCAGGGCGACCGCTCGACCGGAGGCACGAAGCCGGCCACGGTCTCGACCGGCGCGGAGATCCAGGTCCCGCTGTTCCTCGAGACCGGCACCAAGGTCAAGGTCGACACCCGCGACGGGCGCTACCTGGGTCGCGTGAGCGGCTGAGGTGTCCGGACCAGCCTCACCCCCCACTCCCCGCAAGGGCTCCCGTTCCAAGGCCCGCAAGCGGGCCCTGGACATCCTCTTCGAGTCCGAGGCCCGCGCCGAGGACGCGCAGGAGGTGCTCGCCCGCCGCATCGCCGGTGCCGACGCACCGCCGGTCTCGGACTTCGCCGCCTCCCTCGTGGAGGGGGTGATCGAGCACCGCGACGAGATCGACGCGGTGATCTCGTCCTACGCGCGCGGCTGGACGATGGCGCGCATGCCGGCGGTCGACCGCATGATCCTGCGCATCGGGGTCTTCGAGATCCGCTACTCCGACGACGTGCCGGACCCGGTCGCCATCGACGAGGCCATCGACCTCGCGCGCGAGCTCTCGACCGACGACTCGCCGCGCTTCGTCAACGGGGTGCTCGCCGGGGTGTCCTCGGGGCAGCCGGGCACGGTGGCGCCGCCCTCACCGGACCGCGTGGACGTCCCGGCCGGTGTCGAGCTGGCGCCGGCGGACGACGACCCGCCGGCGGACGACGAGCCCACCGGAGGCTGACGACGGGCTGACCCGGCGCGCGAACGGGGAGTTCACGCGCAGAGAAGCAGCGAACGTCCAGCTGAGCACGCCGATAGGGCGTTCGCTGCAACAGTCCTAGTCCTCCATCGCCCGCGCGACGCGCGCCTCGGGCGGGAGGACGCCCCAGTCGACGAGCTGGTCGGACAGCTCGCCCGGGCTCATGTCGTAGATGATCGCGAGCGAGCGCAGGTCCTCGTTGCGGATGGAGAGGACCTTGCCGTTGTAGTCGCCGCGCTGGCTCTGGATGGCCGCGGCGTAGCGGGCCAGCGGGCCGGCCTTCTCGGCGGGCAGCTGCTGGAGCCGCTCGAGGTTGATCACGATCTTGGCGGCGGGCTCCGAGCCGGAGGGCACGCGGCCCTCGGGGAGCAGCTCGGCCACGGGCACGCCGTAGAAGTCGGCGAGCTCGGCGAGCTTCTGGACGGTCACGGCGCGGTCGCCACGTTCGTACGAGCCGACGACGACGGCCTTCCAGCGGCCACCGGACTTCTGCTCGACCCCGTGCAGCGACAGCCCCTGCTGCTGGCGGATGCCCCGGAGCTTCGACCCCAGCGCCTTCGCATAGTCACCCATCTGGCGGACACCCCGTCCTTTCGCGTCGCCCGTGTCGCCCCGCCCGTGCACCCAGCGAAGTCGATACGGAGAGTGATGATGCGCCCCCGGTGCTCACATGGTCAAGCCGGGGACCGTGTGGATCGTCGCCGGTGTGGCTCGTGGCACCTCGTCCGGACACGGACCACGGCGCGTAGCGCCCGAACGGGCACGCCCGGCGGCGAACCGGGTGACACGCCCCGGCGGGCGGCTCCGTCGTCGCTGATAGTGTGCAAGCAGTCCTGACCGACATCCTTTAAGAGCCGTCCGGCGAGGCGGAGAAGGAGGGTCGCCCGCGTGCCGTCACGGCGCCGGGGCGCATCCGGGTCGGGTGACGCGAGTGCCGAGGGTGAGCGCGAGCTCCTCTCGGCGGCCGATCTCGCGCGCACCGTGGCCCGGGTCGCCCACGAGATCATCGAGCGCACCGCCCCCGATGGCGGTACCGATCCCGTCGTCCTGCTGGGTCTGCCGACGCGCGGGACGTACCTCGCCCGCCGGCTCGCCGACCGGATCTCCGAGATCACCGGCGCCCGCGTACCGGTCGGCACCCTCGATCCCACGCTCTACCGCGACGACCTCCGCCTGCGCCCGACGCGCGCGCTCGCGGAGACCGAGCTGCCCCCGGGCGGCATCGACGAGGCGGTCGTCGTGCTGGTCGACGACGTCCTGTTCTCCGGGCGGACCGTCCGCGCGGCCCTCGACGCGCTGCGCGACCACGGTCGCCCCCGCGCGGTGCAGCTCGCCGTCCTCGTCGACCGCGGCCACCGCGAGCTGCCGATCCGCGCGGACTACGTCGGCAAGAACGTGCCGACCAGCCGCACCGAGGACGTCGCGGTGCGCCTGGTCGAGGTCGACGGCGAGGACGGGGTGAGCCTGCGATGAGCGAGCCCACCCGGACCGGCATCGGCCTGCGCCACCTCCTGTCCACCGAGGGACTGCGACGCGCCCAGGCCGAGGCGCTGCTGGACACCGCCGCGGGCATGGAGCAGGCGCTCACCGGCCGCGCGGTGCGCAAGCTGCCCACGCTGCGCGGGCGCACGGTCGTCACGCTGTTCTACGAGAACTCGACCCGCACCCGGGTCTCCTTCGAGGTCGCCGGCAAGTGGATGAGCGCGGACACGATCAACGTGTCGGCGAGCGCCTCCTCGGTCAGCAAGGGGGAGTCGCTGCGCGACACCGCCGCGACGCTCGGCGCGGCGGGCGCCGACTGCCTCGTCGTGCGCCACCCCGCCTCCGGCGCCCCGCACCGCATCGCGGCCTGGCTGGACCAGGTCGGGCACTCCCACCTCGGCCGCGAGGGCCACGTCGCTGTGATCAACGCCGGCGACGGCACCCACGAGCACCCCAGCCAGGCACTGCTCGACGCGGCCACCCTGCGCAAGCGGCTCGGGCAGGTCGACGGCGCGCACGTCGCGATCGTCGGCGACGTGCTGCACAGCCGCGTCGCCCGCTCCAACGCCCACCTGCTGGCGACGCTCGGCGCGCGGGTGACGCTCGTGGCGCCGCCGACCCTGCTCCCGGTCGGGGTGGCCGACTGGCCCGTGACGATCGCGCACGATCTCGACGCCGTCCTGGACCACGGGCCGGACGCCGTGATGATGCTGCGCGTCCAGGCCGAGCGGATGCACGGCGGCTTCTTCCCCTCCGCCCGCGAGTACGCGGTGCGCTTCGGGCTCTCCCAGCCGCGCGCCGACCGCCTGCCCGACCACGCCGTCGTCCTGCACCCGGGCCCGGCCGTGCGCGGCATGGAGATCGCCAGCTCGGTGGCCGACTCGAGCCGCGCGGCGATCGCCGAGCAGGTCACCGCCGGGGTGCACGTGCGGATGGCGATCCTCTATCACCTGCTCGCCGGGGAGGACGTGGCGTGACAGGAGACGAAGCGGAGCGGAGCTCGACCCGGATGACGACCACCGTGATCAGGAACGTCCGTCCCTACGGTGAGGACCCCACCGATCTGTACGTCCGCGACGGGCTGCTCGTGGAGGCCGGGGAGGTCTCAGACCCCGACGAGACCGTCGACGCCGACGGCCTCATCGCCCTCCCGGGTCTCGTCGACCTCCACACCCACCTGCGCGAGCCCGGGGGCGAGGAGGCCGAGACCGTCGCGACCGGCTCGGCCGCCGCCGCACTGGGCGGCTACACCGCGGTCTTCGCGATGCCGAACACCGACCCGGTCGCCGACTCGCCGGTGGTCGTCGAGCACGTCTGGCGCCGCGGACGCGAGGTCGGGCTGGTCGACGTGCACCCGGTCGGCGCCGTCACCGTCGGGCTCGAGGGCGCCAAGCTCGCCGAGATGGGCATGATGGCCGCGTCGCCCGCCCGGGTGCGGATGTTCTCCGACGACGGCCGCTGCGTGAACGACCCGCTGGTGATGCGCCGGGCCCTCGAGTACGCCCGCGCCCTGGACGCCGTCGTGGCCCAGCACGCCGAGGACCATCGGCTCACGGTCGGGGCACAGGCGCACGAAGGCCCCGTCGCGGCGCGGCTGGGGCTCGCCGGCTGGGACCCGGCGGCCGAGGAGTCGATCGTCGCCCGCGACGTGATGCTCGCCGCGGCGGCGGGAGCGCGCCTGCACGTCTGCCATCTCTCGACGGCACGCTCCGCGGAGATCCTGCGGTGGGCCCGCGAGCGGTACGACGTCCGCGTGTCGGCCGAGGTCACCCCGCACCACCTGCTGCTCACCGACACCGCGGCGCAGGACTACGACCCCGTGCACAAGGTCAACCCGCCGCTGCGCCCGGACGCGGACACGCAGGCCCTGCGCCGCGCACTGGCCGACGGGACGGTCGACTGCGTGGCCACCGACCACGCCCCGCACGCGGTGGAGGCCAAGGACTGTGAGTGGTCCGCGGCCCGACCCGGCATGCTGGGGCTGCAGACGGCGCTGCCGGTGGTGGCGACGACGATGGTGGCCACCGGCCTGCTCGACTGGCGCGGCGTGGCGCGGGTGTGCAGCGAGGCCCCCGCGCGCATTGCGGGACTGGGCGACCAGGGCCGCCCCCTGACGGCGGGCGAACCGGCGACGCTGACACTGGTCGACCCGGACGCCGCCTGGACGGTCCGGGGCGCCACGCTGGCGAGCCGGGCGGCGAACACCCCGTACGAGGGGATGGAGATGCCGGTCTCGGTGGTGCACACCATGCTGCGGGGCCGGTGGACGGTGCGGGACGGGAAGGTAGAGGGCCATGAGGGACACGAAGCGAAGCGGGAGCTGGACCGTTGACCGCTGACGAGGCGGTGCTCGTCCTCGAGGACGGCAGCCTCCACCGCGGCGAGGCGTTCGGGGCCCGCGGGCGCACGCTGGGTGAGGCGGTGTTCGCCACGGGGATGACGGGCTACCAGGAGACGCTGACCGACCCCAGCTACCACCGGCAGATCGTCGTGGCGACCGCGCCGCACATCGGCAACACCGGGTGGAACGACGAGGACGACGAGTCGGGCGCGATCCAGGTCGCGGGCTACGTGGTGCGCGACCCCGCCCGCCGCCCCTCGAACTGGCGCTCCCGGCGCGGCCTGCCCGAGGAGCTCGCCCGCCAGGGCGTCGTCGGGCTGGCCGGGGTCGACACCCGCGCGATCACGCGGCGCCTGCGCGAGGCGGGCTCGATGCGCGCCGGGATCTTCTCCGGCGACGCCCTCGGGGACGCGACGACGATGCGCGCCGAGGTGCTCGACAGCCCGCCGATGGCCGGCGCGGACCTCGCGGGCGCGGTCACCACCCGCGAGCCCTACACCGTGCCGGCGGCGGGGGAGACCCGCTTCCGCGTCGCGGCGCTCGACCTCGGCATCAAGGCCAACACCCCGCGGATGCTCGCCGAGCGCGGTATCGAGACCCGGGTGCTGCCGTCGTCGGCGACGATCGACCAGCTCCTGGAGGGGTCGCCGGACGGCGTGTTCCTCTCCAACGGCCCCGGCGACCCCGCGACGGCCGACCACGCCGTCGCGCTGACCGCCGAGGTGCTGCGCCGCGAGGTGCCGCTGTTCGGCATCTGCTTCGGCAACCAGATCCTCTCCCGCGCGCTCGGGCTGGGGACCTACAAGATGCGCTACGGGCACCGCGGGATCAACATCCCGGTCGTCGACCACACGACCGGCGCGGTGGCCATCACGAGCCAGAACCACGGGTTCGCCGTCGCCGGCGAGCCGGGGGCCCGGGTGGACTCGCCGTTCGGCACCGTCCACCTGAGCCATTCGTGCCCGAACGACGGCACCGTCGAGGGCGTGACCTGCGAGGGCGTCCCGGCCTTCAGCGTCCAGTACCACCCGGAGGCCGCGGCCGGTCCGCACGACGCGGCCGACCTCTTCGACCGATTCGCGGATCTGATGGGGAAGTAACGCATGCCGCGCCGCGAGGACATCCACCACGTCCTGGTCATCGGCTCCGGCCCGATCGTCATCGGTCAGGCCTGCGAGTTCGACTACTCGGGCACCCAGGCCTGCCGCGTCCTGCGGGAGGAGGGCCTGCGCGTCTCGCTGGTCAACTCGAACCCGGCGACGATCATGACGGACCCGGAGTACGCCGACGCCACCTACGTCGAGCCGATCACCGTCGAGCACGTCACCAAGGTCATCGAGGCCGAGCGGCCGGACGCGCTGCTCGCCACTCTCGGCGGCCAGACCGCGCTCAACACGGCGATCGCCCTGCACGACGCCGGGGTGCTCGAGCGCTACGGCGTCGAGCTGATCGGCGCCGACATCGACGCGATCCAGCGCGGCGAGGACCGCCTCAAGTTCAAGGACATCGTCCGGCAGATCGGCGGCGACGTGCCGCGCTCGGAGGTCTGCCACTCGATGGCCGAGGTCCGGGCCACCGTCGAGGAGGTCGGGCTCCCCGTCGTCATCCGCCCCAGCTTCACCATGGGCGGGCTCGGGTCGGGCCTGGCCTACACCCACGACGAGCTCGAGCGCCTCGCCGGCAGCGGCCTGGCCGCGAGCCCGGTGCACGAGGTCCTCATCGAGGAGTCGGTGCTCGGGTGGAAGGAGTTCGAGCTCGAGCTCATGCGCGACGGCGCGGACAACGTCGTCGTCGTCTGCTCGATCGAGAACGTCGACCCGATGGGCGTGCACACCGGCGACTCGGTGACCGTCGCGCCCGCGCTGACGCTGACCGACCGCGAGTACCAGGTCATGCGCGACACGGGGATCGCCGTGCTGCGCGCGGTGGGCGTCGAGACCGGCGGCTGCAACATCCAGTTCGCGGTGCACCCGACCACCGGACGCCTCGTCGTGATCGAGATGAACCCCCGGGTCAGCCGCTCGAGCGCGCTGGCCTCCAAGGCCACCGGGTTCCCGATCGCGAAGATCGCCGCGCGGCTCGCCGTCGGCTACACGCTCGACGAGATCACCAACGACATCACCGGCGAGACCCCGGCGAGCTTCGAGCCGACGCTCGACTACGTCGTGGTCAAGGTGCCGCGGTTCGCGTTCGAGAAGTTCCCCGGCGCGGACCCGACGCTGACCACCACGATGAAGTCGGTCGGCGAGGCGATGGCGCTGGGCCGCAGCTTCGGCGAGGCCCTGAACAAGGCGCTGCGCTCGGCGGAGACCAAGGCCCTCGGGTTCTGGACGACGCCGGACCCCGACGCGACGCCGGAGGAGGCGCTGCACCAGGCGTCCCTGCCCCGCGACGGGCGCCTCTACGCCGTCGAGCGCGCGCTGCGGCTCGGGGCGAGCGTCGACCAGGTCAGCGAGGCCTCGGGCATCGACGCCTGGTTCGTCGAGCAGATCGAGGGGCTGGTGGTGCTGCGCGCCGAGATCGCCGAGGCCCCCGTGCTCGACCAGGCGCTGCTGCGCCGGGCCAAGCGCTCCGGGCTCTCCGACGCCCAGATCGCCGCCGTGCGCCCGGAGCTCGCCGGCGAGGAGGGCGTGCGGGCCCTGCGCCACCGCCTCGGGGTGCGACCGGTGTACAAGACCGTCGACACCTGCGCCGCCGAGTTCGCCGCGCGCACGCCGTACCACTACTCGGCCTACGAGTCCGACCCCGCGGCCGAGACCGAGGTCGTGCCGCAGACGGTGAAGCCCAAGGTGATCATCCTCGGCTCGGGGCCGAACCGGATCGGGCAGGGCATCGAGTTCGACTACTCCTGCGTGCACGCCGCGACCTCGCTGCGCGCGGCGGGCTTCGAGACCGTGATGCTCAACTGCAACCCCGAGACGGTCTCCACCGACTACGACACCTCCGACCGCCTCTACTTCGAGCCCCTCACCGAGGAGGACGTGCTCGAGGTGGTGCACGCCGAGCAGGTCTCCGGGGAGGGCGGCCCGGGCCTGGTCGGGGTCGTCGTGCAGCTCGGCGGCCAGACCCCGCTCAAGCTCGCCGCCGGCCTGGAGGCCGCCGGGGTGCCGGTGGTCGGCACGCCGCCCGCGGCGATCGACCTCGCCGAGGAGCGCGGCGCGTTCGGCCGGGTGCTCGACGACGCCGAGCTGCCCGCCCCGCCCTACGGCACGGCCACCAGCTTCGACGGGGCCCGCGAGATCGCCGCGTCGATCGGCTACCCCGTGCTCGTCCGCCCGTCCTACGTGCTCGGCGGGCGCGGCATGGAGATCGTCTACGACGACGAGACCCTCCGCGACTACATCGCCCGCGCCACCGAGGTCACCCCCGACCACCCGGTGCTGGTCGACCGCTTCCTCGACGACGCGATCGAGATCGACGTCGACGCGCTCTGCGACGCCGACGGGGAGGTCTACCTCGGCGGGGTCATGGAGCACATCGAGGAGGCCGGGGTCCACTCCGGCGACTCCTCGTGCGCCCTGCCGCCGATCACGCTCGGCGTCGCGGAGCTCGAGACGGTCCGGGCCTCGACGGTCGCCCTGGCGCGCCGCCTGGGCGTGCTGGGTCTCATGAACGTCCAGTACGCGCTCAAGGACGACGTCCTGTTCGTGCTCGAGGCCAACCCGCGGGCCTCGCGCACCGTCCCGTTCGTCTCCAAGGCCACCGGCGTCCCCCTGGCCGGCGCCGCCTCGCGGATCATGCTCGGGGCGACCGTCGCGGGGCTGCGCGCGGAGGGCGTCCTGCCCGCGGAGGGCGACGGGGCGGACCTGCCCCGCGAGCACCCCGTGGCGGTCAAGGAGGCCGTGCTGCCGTTCCACCGCTTCCGTCGCCCCGACGGGCGCGGGGTGGACTCGCTGCTGGGCCCCGAGATGAAGTCCACGGGCGAGGTCATGGGCATCGACCACGCCTTCGCGACGGCGTTCGCGAAGTCGCAGGCCGCGGCGTCGGGCCCGCTGCCGGTGCGCGGCACGGTGTTCGTCTCGGTGGCCAACCGGGACAAGCGCTCGCTGATCTTCCCGGTCAAGCGCCTCGCCGACCTCGGGTTCGCCATCCTCGCGACCGCGGGAACCGCGAGCGTGCTCGAGCGCAACGGCATCCCGTGCGAGGTGGTGCGCAAGCACTTCGAGGGCGCCGAGGGGCAGTCGACGATCCTCGACAAGATCGCTGCCGGCGAGGTCGACCTCGTGGTCAACACCCCGGTCGGGCACTCCGGGCCGCGCATCGACGGGTACGAGATCCGCGCCGCGTGCCTCGACCTCGGCATCCCGTGCGTCACCACCGTCCAGGGTGCGGCGGCCGCCGTGCAGGCCGTCGAGGCGGCGATCCGGGGCGAGGTCGCGGTGACGCCGCTCCAGACCTTCCACGAGCGGCTGGCCAAGGCCCGGGCGCAGCGGGTCGCCTCGAACGGCGTCGGGCCGGCGCCGTCGCGGGTGACGGTGGCGGGCTCGTGAGCTCCGCCGGGCCGAGGGCGCCCTTCCGGGCTCGGCTGCGCGAGGCCGTCGAGGCCCACGGGCCGCTGTGCGTCGGGATCGACCCGCACCCCGGCCTGCTGTCGGCGTGGGGTCTCGACGCCGACGCGGCGGGGGTCGAGCGGTTCGCCCGCGGCGTCGTCGAGGCGCTCGCCGGGCACGTGGCGCTGTTCAAGCCGCAGGTCGCGCTGTTCGAGGTGTACGGGTCCGCCGGCCTCGGCGCCCTCGAGCGCGCGCTGGCCGACGCCCGGGACGCGGGGGCTCTCACCCTCGCCGACGCCAAGCGCGGCGACATCGGCTCGACGATGGCCGGCTACGCCCGCGCCTGGCTCGGTGACGGTGCGCCGCTGGCCGCCGACGCGGTGACGCTCTCGCCCTACCTGGGGGTCGGGGCGCTGGCCCCGGCGCTCGACCTCGCCGTGGCCACGGGGCGCGGCGTGTTCGTCCTGGCCCGGACCTCGAACCCGGAGGCGTCGGGCGTCCAGTCGGCCCAGGCGTGGGTGGCGGGAGCGGGCGGCTCCCCGCCTGACACGCAGCGCAGCGGAGCTGGACATCGCCGCATGCGGGAGGTCGCCCAGTCGGTCGTGGACGCCCTCGCCGACCACAACGCCGCGCACGCGGGCGGGCTCGGCGACGGGTCGGCCGGCGCGGTCGTGGGGCTCACCCGCGGCACCACCGGCCGCGACCACGGCCTGGACCTCGCCGCGCTCGGCGGCCCGGTGCTCGTGCCCGGGCTGGGTGCCCAGGGGGGCACGCCCGCCGACGTGGCCGCGGTGTTCGGCGCGTCGGGTCCGTCCGGCGCGCTCGGGGAGGCCGGTGGACCGGTCGTCCCGGTGAGCGCCCGGGAGGTGCTCACCGCCGGCCCCGACCACGGAGCGCTGAGAGCCGCGGTCGGCGCGCTGAACGGGTCGCTCACCGGGTAGACCGTCCGCGTGGGGGCCCTCCGTCCGACGATCACGGCCGGTGGGCGCGACGGCCGTCCGACCTGCGGACACTCCGGCCCCACGGACTGTCGGCGTCGGCCGCGCGCGGTACGTTCGCCATCACTGGTCAAGCCATTCGCCACCACGGCGCCCGGTCCGCGAGGGCCGGAATCCGTCGTCACGACCCCCGGAGGAGAACGTGGCATTACCCGAGCTGACCGAGGAGCAGCGGGCTGCGGCGCTGGAGAAGGCCGCCGCCGCTCGCCGTGCCCGGGCCGAGCTCAAGGAGCGGCTCAAGCGTGGAGGCACCAGCCTCTCGGAGGTGCTCGAGCAGGCCGACTCGGACGAGGTGCTCGGCAAGATGAAGGTCTCGGCGCTGCTGGAGGCCATGCCGGGCGTGGGCAAGGTCCGCGCGCAGCAGATCATGGAGCGCCTGGAGATCGCCCCGAGCCGCCGCCTGCGCGGCCTGGGCGAGCGCCAGCGCAAGGCGCTGCTCGACGAGTTCTCCGGCGAGTGAGCCGGTGACCGCACCCCCGGACCACGGGCCCGGCCGGCTGATGGTGCTGGCCGGGCCCTCGGGGGTCGGCAAGAGCACGGTGGTGGCCGAGCTCCGCCGCATCCGTGCGCCGTTGTGGTTCAGCGTGTCCGCGACCACCCGGGCCGCCCGGCCCGGGGAGGTCGACGGGCGCGACTACCACTTCGTCGACGCGGCGGAGTTCGACCGCATGATCACCGAGGGCGAGCTGCTCGAGTGGGCCGAGATCCACGGCGGCATGCACCGCTCGGGCACACCGCGGGCGCCGGTGGACGCGCACCTGGCCCGCGGTGAGCCGGTGCTGCTCGAGCTGGATCTCGCGGGCGCGCGCGCCGTCCGGTCCCAGCGCCCGGACGCGCTGTTCGTCTTCCTCGAGCCCCCCTCGTGGGAGGTGCTCGTCGGCCGCCTCATCGGCCGGGGCACCGAGGCGACCGAGGTCGTCGACCGCCGTCTGGCCACCGCGCGCGAGGAACTGGCCGCGAGCACCGAGTTCGACGTCACCGTCGTCAACCACGACGTCGGGGAGACCGCGCGGCGGTTGGTAGAGTTGAGCGCTGGTCCTCCCGTGAGCCGCGCCGGCCGGGAGGCCGTGCCGACGGCGTCATCAGCACCGTCGGACCGTTCACCGTCCGGCGCGACCCCTGCAGGAGCGAGCGAGTGAGCATTTCCACCGGACGGCCCGGCAGCATCCTCGAGGGCCCGGAGGGCATCACCAACCCTCCGATCGACGAGCTGCTGGAGACGGTGAGCTCCAAGTACGCGCTGGTCATCTACGCGGCCAAGCGCGCCCGTCAGATCAACGACTACTACGCCCAGCTGGGCGAGGGCCTGCTCGAGTACGTGGGCCCGCTCGTCGAGCCCGGCCCGCGCGAGAAGCCGCTCTCGGTGGCCATGCGCGAGATCCACTCCGGCCTGCTCGAGCACACCGAGGGCGAGTAGCGGTGGCCGACCCCCGGGAGATCGTCCTCGGGGTCTCGGGCGGCATCGCCGCCTACAAGGCCTGCGAGGTGCTGCGGCGCCTGCGCGAGGCCGGCAACCACGTCCAGGTGGTCGCCACCCGGGCGGCGCTGGAGTTCATCGGTGCCGCCACCTTCGAGGCCCTCTCGGGCCGCCCTGTGCTCTCCGGGGTGTTCGAGAACGTGCCCGAGGTCGAGCACGTCGCCCTGGGGCGGCGTGCCGACCTCGTCGTGCTGGTCCCCGCCACGGCGGACCTGCTGGCCCGCGCGGCCCAGGGACGCGCGGACGACCTGCTGACCTCGACGCTGCTCACCGCGCGATGTCCGGTGCTCGCCGTGCCCGCCATGCACACCGAGATGTGGGAGCACCCCGCGACGGTCGACAACGTCGCCACCCTGCGCCGCCGGGGCACCGTCGTCCTCGAGCCCGCCTCGGGACGCCTCACCGGCGCCGACACCGGGCCGGGCCGCCTGCCCGAACCGGCCGAGATCGCCGAGTTCGCCCGCCTCCTGCTCGAGTGGGGCTCGACGCAGGGCGCGACCGGCGAGCCCTTCCCGCTGCCGCGCGACCTCGAGGGACGCCGCGTCGTCGTCTCGGCGGGCGGCACGGCCGAGCCGCTCGACCCGGTGCGCACCCTGGGCAACCGCTCGTCGGGGCGCCAGGGCTACGCGCTCGCCCGCGTCGCGGCCCAGCGCGGCGCCGAGGTGACGCTCGTCGCGGGCACCATCGCCGACCTCGAGCCGCCCGCCGCGGTCGACGTCCGGCGCGTGCAGACCACCCGGGAGATGCGCGACGCCGTGCTGGACGCCGCGAAGGCCGCCGACGTCGTCGTGATGGCCGCCGCGGTCTCGGATTTCCGGCCCGCGTCGACGTCCACCGGCAAGATCAAGAAGGGGGAGGAGGCGCCCTCCATCCCCCTCGAGTTCAACCCCGACATCCTCCGCGAGCTCGTCACCGAGGACGTCCCGCGGCGCCTCGTCGTGGGTTTCGCCGCGGAGACCGGCGACGACCACGGCTCGGTGCTCGAGTACGCCCGCGCCAAGCTCGAGCGCAAGGGCTGCGACCTGCTGGTCGTCAACGCCGTGGGCGCCGGGAAGGCCTTCGAGGTCGAGGACAACGAGGGCTGGCTGCTGGGGGCCGACGGGTCGTCGCTCCCTCTCCCGATGGGCTCGAAAGCCGCGCTCGCCGCACGGGTGTGGGACGCCGTCGCCGAACGGCTGCGCTGAACGGGCCAATCTCACGAACCCGTCCATGAACACAACCGTTCTGTGACAGGCGTGGCATTCACCCAGGTCAGGCCGCTCGCGTTCCCCGGGGGAGCCGTTAGTGTGGACGGGTCCCATTGTCGAGGCAGGGAGAGATTGTGCCCGCTAGGCGTTTGTTCACCAGCGAATCCGTCACCGAGGGCCACCCGGACAAGATCTGCGACGCAGTCAGCGACGGCATCCTGGACGCCCTGCTGGCGCAGGACCCCAAGTCGCGCGTGGCGGTCGAGACGATGGTCACGACGGGCCAGGTGCACGTCGCCGGCGAGGTGACCACCAACGCCCAGGTCAACTACGTGGACGTCGTCCGCAAGACGATCCTGGACATCGGCTACGACTCGTCGGCCAAGGGCTTCGACGGCGAGAGCTGCGGCGTCTCGATCTCCATCGGCGCGCAGTCCAAGGACATCGCGCAGGGCGTCGACGAGGGCTACGAGACCCGCGTCGAGGGCTCCGAGGACGAGATCGCCAAGCAGGGTGCCGGCGACCAGGGCCTCATGTTCGGCTACGCCGACGCCGACACCCCCGAGCTGATGCCGCTGCCCATCGGGCTCGCGCACCGGCTCGCCCGCAAGCTGACCGCGGTCCGGCGCGACGGCACGCTGCCGTACCTGCGTCCGGACGGGAAGACCCAGGTCACCATCGCCTACGACGACGACAAGCCCGTCGGCGTCGAGACCGTGGTCCTGTCGACGCAGCACGCCGCCGACATCGACCTGGACAACCTGCTGGCGCCGGACATCCGGTCCAAGGTCATCAACCCGGTGCTCGAGGGGATCGACCTCGACTCGTCGAACACCCGCGTGCTGGTCAACCCGACCGGCCGCTTCGTCACCGGCGGCCCCATGGGCGACGCCGGCCTGACCGGTCGCAAGATCATCGTCGACACCTACGGCGGCTACGCCCGCCACGGCGGCGGCGCCTTCTCGGGCAAGGACCCGTCGAAGGTCGACCGCTCGGCCTGCTACGCGATGCGCTGGGTGGCGAAGAACGTCGTCGCCGCCGGCCTGGCCAAGCGCGCCGAGGTCCAGGTCGCCTACGCGATCGGCAAGGCCGAGCCCGTGGGCGTCTTCCTCGAGACCTTCGGCACCGCCAACGTCGACCCGGCCAAGATCGAGAAGGCCATCCACGAGGTCTTCGACCTGCGCCCCGGCGCGATCGTGCGCGACCTGCAGCTGCTGCGCCCGATCTACCAGCCGACCGCGGCGTACGGCCACTTCGGCCGCGACGACATCGACCTCCCCTGGGAGCGCACGGACCGCGCGGACGCCCTGAAGTCGATCGCCAGCTGACGAGGCTCGCGGTGTTCGAGCGATGCGGCTTTCCTGGCGTGTCTGACGCCAGATCGGGAGCAGCACGCCGATAGGACCACATCCTCGCCAGCACGACACGCCGGCCCGGCTCACCCTCGCGGTGGGCCGGGCCGGCGTGTGTCCGCGGTCTAGCGTCGTCCGGGGTCGTGCCAGCCTGGCGTCCACGCTGACGTTGGACGTCAGAAAAGCCACCAGCTCAGTGCCGCGTCGACGGCTGCCCTGGGAACTGCGGCGACGTCGCCGGCCGCATCGGGAAGATCACCAGTGCGCTACACACCTGCACCGCCGGCGCGAGGTGCGTGGTGCACTGCTGATCTCCGGCGGCCACCCCCGGTCGCGGCGAGCGGCACCTCGCGCATGATCCAGCTGCGGAATGTGCCGCTCGCGCGGGCGTGACCGGGGACGTCCGACCGCTCTGGTAGACGTGGCGGCGTGACGGGCGAGACGGGCGACGCGCTGTTCGCGGCCCCGCCCGTCCCGGAGAAGCCGGAGAAGCCCGAGAAGCCCGAGAAGAAGCCGACCCCCGAGAAGAAGCCGGCCGAGAAGAAGGCCCGCCGCAACGAGCGCCTGCCGGCCGCCGAGCACCCCGTGGCCCGGGTCGCCGTCGACGTCAACCTCGCCCACCTCGACCGCGCCTTCGACTACCAGGTCCCCGAGCAGCTCGCGGCCGAGGCGGTGCCCGGCGCGCGGGTGCGGGTGCGGTTCGCCGGCCGGTTGGTCGACGGGTTCGTGCTCGCGCGCGAGGACACCAGCGAGCACACCGGACGGCTCGGCTGGCTGGAGAAGGTCGTCTCGCCCGAGCCGGTGCTGAGCCCCGAGCTGGCCGGGCTGTGCCGCGCGATCGCCGACCGCTACGCGGGCACGCTCGCCGACGTGCTGCGCCTCGCGGTGCCCCCGCGTCACGCCCGCGTCGAGGCCGAGACCCCACCCGAGCGCCCCGCACCGACGGCGCCCACGAAGCACGGCTGGCACGTCTACCCCCGCGGACCCGCGCTGCTCGAGGCCCTCGAGCAGCGCCGGCCCGCCCACGCGGTCTGGCAGGCCCTGCCCGGCGAGGACTGGCCCGCGCGGCTCGCGGAGGCCGCCGCGACGACCGCCGCCGCTGGCCGGGGCGCGGTGCTCGTGGTGCCCGACCGCCGCGACCTCGACCGCGTCCAGGCCGCCTGCGAGGCCGTGGCGGGCGCGGAGGCCGTCGTCGCCCTCGCCGCGGACCTCGGCCCCGCCGAGCGCTACCGCCGCTGGCTGGCGGTCGCGCGCGGCGACGTCCGCATCGTCGTCGGCACCCGGGCCACGGCGTTCGCCCCGATCACCGATCCCGGGCTGATCGTGGTGTGGGACGACGGCGACGACTCCCACGCCGAGCCCCGCGCGCCGTACCCGCACGCCCGCGACGTCGCGATCACCCGCGCGCACCGCGACGGCGCGGCCCTGCTCGTCGGCGGCTTCGCCCGCACGGCGGAGGCGGCGCTGCTGGTGGCGAGCGGGTGGGCGCACGACGTCGTCGCCGACCGCGCCACCGTGCGCGCCCGCGGTCCCCGCGTGACGTCCATCGGCGAGGACGACCGCCAGCTCCTGCGCGACCCCGCCGCCCGGGCCGCCCGCATGCCCGCGGTCGCCTTCGAGGCGGCTCGGCAGGCGCTGCGGAACGACGCCCCCGTCCTCGTCCAGGTCCCGCGCCGGGGCTACCTGCCCGCCGTGGCGTGCGCGACCTGCCGCGAGCCCGCCCGGTGCCGTCGCTGCGCGGGCCCGCTCGCCCTTCCGCACGACGGCGACGCCGTCCCGACCTGCCGCTGGTGCGGCCACCCCGACGCCGCCTACCGGTGCGCGGCCTGCGGGTCGTCGAAGCTGCGTGCCCTCGCCGTCGGGTCCGCCCGCACCGCCGAGGAGCTGGGCCGCGCCTTCCCGCAGACGGTCGTGCGCACCTCGGGAGGCGGGTCCACGGTCCTCGACACGGTCGACGACGGACCCGCCCTCGTCGTCGCCACCCCGGGTGCCGAGCCCGTCGCGCCGCACGGGTACGGCGCCGCGCTGCTCCTCGACGGCGCCGTGCTCCTCGCCCGGCCCGAGCTGCGGGCGGGGGAGGAGACCCTGCGCCGCTGGTTCGGCGCCGCCTCCCTCGTCCGGCCGGCGGGTGACGGCGGGCGCGTCGTCGTCGTGGCCGAGTCGTCGAACGCGGCGGTCCAGGCCCTCGTGCGCTGGGACCCCGCCGGGCACGCCGCCACCGAGCTCGCCGCCCGCGAGGAGCTGGCCCTCCCGCCGGCCGTGCGGCTGGCCGCGGTCGACGGCGCGCCGGCCGCCGTCGCCGACCTCCTCGCCGCACTGCCCGACACCGCGGAGGTGCTGGGACCGGTCGAGCTCCCGCCGGGGACGAAGCTCCCGGGGGCCGAGGAACGCACCGAGGGCGCCGAGCGCTGCCTCGTCCGCGTGCCCCGCACCGAGGGCCGCACGCTCGCGAAGGAACTGCACGCCGCCCAGGCGGTGCGCTCGGCGCGCAAGGAGCGCGAGACGGTGCGCGTCCTGCTCGACCCCCTGGACCCGCTGTAGACGCCCGTGCCACTATTCAACTCATAGGTTGAACAGCGAGGAGGCGGCGATGACCGACGAGACCCCCGCGGACCGCCACCGGCGGATCGCGGCCACCTTCACCGACCGGGTGCGGGGCACCACCGACTGGGACGCCCCGACGCCGGTGCCCGACTGGACCGCGCGCGACGTCGTCGAGCACCTGACCACCTGGTTCCCGGGCTTCCTGGCCGGCTCGGGCGTCGCGCTGCCGGACGGCCCGGCCGCCGCGGACGACCCCGTCGCCGCCTGGGTGCACCAGGCCGACGCGGTCCAGGCGCTGCTGGACGACCCGGAGCAGGCGCAGCAGTCGATCGAGAACCCGCACATCGGCGCCATGACCGTCGCCGCGGCGGCCGACATGATCTACACGAACGACGTCTTCATGCACACCTGGGACCTGGCCCGCGCGACCGGCCAGGACGACCGCCTCGACCCCGGCTTCTGCGCCGTGCTCGTCGAGGGGATGGAGCCGATGGAGGAGGTCATCCGCTCGTCCGGGCAGTTCGGGCCACGCGTGCCGGTGCCCGACGACGCCGACGACCAGGCCCGCCTGCTCGGCTTCATCGGCCGCGACCCCGACTGGAAGCCGTGATCCCGGCGGGCTCCTAGACTGGATGGTCGAGCGCTCCCATCCCGATGGGTCGAGCTCCGCTCCGCTCCGTCTCCCGCCCAGAGAGAGACCCATGACCGTCCAGCCCCTGCGCCTGTTCGGCGACCCCGTCCTGCGGACGCAGGCCGACCCCGTGGTCGACTTCGACCGCGAGCTCCGCACCCTCGTGGCCGACCTCCACGAGACGATGCGCGAGCAGGGCGGCGCCGGCCTCGCGGCCCCCCAGATCGGCGTCGGGCTGCGCGTGTTCACCTTCCGCGCCGACGGCGTCGAGGGGCACATGGTGAACCCGACGTGGAACGCCGTCGACGGCACCGAGCAGTTCGGTCCCGAGGGGTGCCTGTCGATCCCGGGGCTGCGGTTCGACTGCCGGCGCTTCGAGCACGTCGTGGCCACCGGGTGGGACATGCACGGCGAGCCGCAGACCGTCGAGGGCACGGCACTGGTGGCCCGCGCCATCCAGCACGAGACCGACCATCTCGACGGCGTGCTCTTCCTCGACAAGCTGGACCCGGAGACGCGGCGCGAGGCGATGAAGGCGATCCGCCAGGCGCCGTGGTTCGACGCCGCTGCCCCGCCGACCGTCAAGACGAGCCCGCACCCGCTCTTCGGGCGAGCCCTGTAGGCCGTGCGCATCGTCTTCGCGGGCACCCCCGAGCCCGCCGTGCCGTCGCTCCGGCGCCTGCTCGACAGCGAGCGCCACGAGGTCGTCGCCGTCGTCACCCGCCCCGACGCGCCCGCCGGGCGGTCGCGGCGCACGCAGCGCAGCCCGGTCGGCGCGCTCGCCGACGAGGCGGGCGTCGCGGTCCTCACGCCCCAGAAGGCCTCGGAGCCGGACTTCCTGAGGCAGCTGACCGACCTGGCCCCGGACTGCTGCCCGGTGGTCGCCTACGGCAACCTGCTGCGCCGCGAGGCGCTCGACGTCCCGCGGCACGGCTGGGTCAACCTGCACTTCTCGCTGCTGCCGGCCTGGCGCGGCGCCGCGCCCGTGCAGGCGGCGATCCGGGCGGGCGACGAGATCACCGGGGCCAGCACGTTCGCGCTCGAGGAGGGCATGGACACCGGCCCGGTGTACGGCACGGTCACCGAGGAGATCGGGCGCCACGACACCGCCGGCGCCCTGCTCGAGCGGCTCGCGACGTCGGGTGCGGGCCTGCTCGCCAGCACGCTCGACGGCATCGAGGACGGCGAGCTCGTCGCGGTGCCCCAGCCCGCCGACGGCGTCTCGTACGCCCCGAAGGTCACCGTCGACGACGCCCGCGTGCCGTGGACCCACCCGGCCCCGGGCGTCGACCGTCTCGTGCGCTCGGTGACGCCCGCACCCGGTGCGTGGACGACGTTCCGCGACGCCCGCGTCAAACTGGGCCCCGTGCTGACCACCGGCGAGGGCGGGCTCGACCCGGGCGCGATCCGCGTCGAGCGCCAACGGGTCCTGGTCGGGACGGCCACCGCCGACGTCGCCCTCGGCGACGTCCAGCCCCAGGGCAAGAAGGCGATGCCCGCGGTCGACTGGGCGCGCGGCGTGCGGCCGGAGCCGGGGGAGCGGTTCACGTGAGCGGGACGGGGTGCGCATGACCGACAGCTCCGTCCCGCCCGGCGGCCACCGTTCCGGCCGGGGTCCGCGCCGTAAGGACGACCGGAAGCGCCGCAGCGGGCCGCCCCGCGGTCGTCAGGGCCCGGCGCGCCCGCCGAGCGGCGATCCCGCCCGGGAGGCCGCCCTCGACACGCTGCGCGCGGTCCGCGAGGACGCCGCGTACGCGAACCTCGTCCTGCCCTCGCTGCTGCGCGAGCGCCGGATCTCCGGGCGCGACGCGGCCCTGGCCACCGACCTCGCCTACGGCGCGTGCCGCGCGCAGGGCCTCCTCGACGCGGTCCTGGCCGCCTGCTGCGACCGCCCGCTGGACGGCCTCGACGGCGTCGTCCTGGACAGCCTGCGGCTCGGTGCCCAGCAGCTGCTGCGCACGCGCATCCCCCCGCACGCGGCCGTGAGCGCCGTCGTCGAGCTGGTCCGGTCCCGGGCGGGGTCGCGTCCCACGGGGTTCGTCAACGCCGTCCTGCGCCGCGTGGGCGAGCACACCGAACCCGAGTGGGTCGACCGGCTCGCGCCGCCCGACGCCGTCGGCAGGCTCGCCCTGGCGCACGCCCACCCGCGCTGGATCGCGGAGGTCTTCGCCGCGGCACTGGGTTCCGACGACGAGCTCGCCGCCGCCCTCGCCGCCGACGACGCCCGCCCCGCGGTGCACCTGGCCGCGCGCCCCGGGGAGATCTCCGCCGAGGAGCTGGCCGCGATCACCGGCGGCGAGGAGTCCCCGTACTCGCCGTACGGCGTCCTGCTCACCGAGGGCGGCGACCCCGGCGATCTCCCGCCGATCAAGGAGGGGCTCGCGGTCGTCCAGGACAAGGGCAGCCAGCTCGTGGCGCTCGTCGCCGCCCGGGCGACCGTCACGGGCGAGGACACCCGCTGGCTCGACCTCTGCGCCGGTCCCGGGGGCAAGGCGGTGATGCTGGGGGCGCTCGCCGCGATCGAGGGCGCGACGCTCGACGCCGTCGACCGTGCCCCGCACCGCGCGCGCCTGGTCGAGCAGGCGACCGAGGGCCTGCCGGTGCGCGTGCACACCGGCGACGCGCGGGAGATCACGCTGCCGGAGACGCAGTACGACCGCGTGCTCGTCGACGCCCCCTGCACGGGGCTGGGCGCGCTGCGCCGCCGCCCCGAGGCCCGCTGGCGCCGGCAGCCCGAGGACGTCGCCGAGCTCGCCGAGCTGCAGCGCTCCCTCCTGCGTGCCGCGCTGACCCGAACGCGCTCGGGCGGCGTCGTCACCTACGCCACCTGCTCGCCGCACCCCGAGGAGACCACGGCGGTCGTCGCGGCCGTCGCCGCCGAGACCGGCGCCGAGCTGGTCGACACCCCGGCGCTGCTGCCGGAGGTGCCCGACGCGGAGGCTGTCCCCGTGGTCGAGCTCCGCTCCGCTCCGTCTCCCGCGGGCGGTCCCGGCGTCCAGCTCTGGCCCCACCGCCACGGCACGGACGCGATGTACGCGGCCGTGCTGCGCGCGCCGTAGCGGCCCCCGCCCGGCGCAGCCGGCGTGCCGAAACCACTACCATGCGTCACGTGGCCCGCGCCCCGATGATCGCTCCGAGCATCCTGTCCGCGGACTTCGCGCGCCTCGCGGAGGAGGCCGACGCCGTCCCCGGGGCCGACTGGCTGCACGTCGACGTCATGGACGGGCACTTCGTCCCCAACCTCACCCTCGGGCTCCCGGTGGTCGAGGCCCTGGAGCGGGCGACGAGCATCCCGCTCGACTGCCACCTGATGATCAACGATCCGGACCGCTGGGCCCCCGGCTACGCCGAGGCGGGGTCGCGCAACGTCACCGTGCACGCGGAGGCCGCGCACGACCCCCGCGGCTGCGCCCGGGACATCCGCGCGGCCGGCGCGCTGGCCGGCCTGTCGATCAAGCCGAAGACCCCGCTCGAGGACTGGCTCGAGGTCCTGCGGGACTACGACACCCTGCTCGTCATGAGCGTCGAGCCGGGCTTCGGCGGCCAGAGCTTCATGCCCGAGGTGCTCGACAAGGTCCGCACCGCCCGCCGGCTCGTCGACACCGGCCACCTCCACGTCATCGTCGAGATCGACGGCGGGATCAGCCGGGACACCGTCGAGCAGGCCGCGGAGGCCGGCGTCGACTGCTTCGTGGCGGGCTCGGCGGTGTACGGCGCCGACGACCCGGAGCGCGCGGTGGAGGCGCTGCGCGACCAGGCGGCGCGGGCGTCGGCGCACCTCGGGACGGGATGAGAGCCGGATCACGGCGGCGGTGCTGCCGGGTCAGCGCGTCGTGAGGATGATGGCTGTCGGGTCCGGGCCCGCCACCGACGAGGAGTGTGCAGTGTTCACGGGGATCGTCGAGGAGATCGGCGAGATCGTCGACGTCGTCGCGCAGGACGACGCCGCACGGCTCCGCGTGCGCGGTCCCGTCGTGACGTCGGACGCCCGCCCGGGCGACTCCATCGCGGTCAACGGCGTGTGCCTGACGGTCGTCGACCCCGCCGACGGCGTGTTCGGCGTCGACGTCATGGGCGAGACGCTGCGCCGCTCCAGCCTGGCGGGCGCCACGGCCGGGACCCGGGTCAACCTCGAGCGGGCCGTCGCCGCCGGCGACCGGCTCGGCGGGCACATCGTGCAGGGCCACGTCGACGGCACCGCGACCGTGGCCGAGCGCGTCGAGCACGAGGACTGGACGACGGTCCGTTTCCGGGTCGGCGATGGGCTGACCCGTTACGTCGTCGAGAAGGGCTCGATCGCCGTCGACGGCGTCAGCCTCACCGTCACCGAGGTCGACGACGTGTCGTTCGCCGTCGGCCTCATCCCGACCACGCTGCGCGAGACGACCCTGGGGGAGCGGACCGTGGGATCCACGGTCAACCTCGAGGTCGACGTGGTCGCCAAGTACGTCGAACGGTTGGTCGGGGCCCACAGCGGGTCGGCGCAGGGGAAGTAGGAGCATGGACGGCTTCGAGCACATCGAGCGGGCGATCGCCGACATCGCGGCGGGCAAGGCCGTGGTCGTCGTCGACGACGAGGACCGCGAGAACGAGGGCGACCTCGTCTTCGCCGCCGAGCACGCCACGCCGGAGCTCGTGTCGTTCATGGTGCGCTACACGTCGGGCTACATCTGCGTCCCGCTGACGGGCGAGGCCTGCGAGCGCCTCGACCTCCCGCCCGCCCACTCGATCAACCAGGACCGGCACGGCACCGCCTACACGGTGTCGGTGGACGCCCGCGAGGGCATCGGCACCGGCATCTCCGGCACCGACCGGGCGCACACGATCCGGGTGCTGGCCGACCCGGGGTCTGCTCCCACCGACCTCTCGCGGCCCGGGCACGTCGTGCCGCTGCGGGCCCGCGACGGGGGCGTGCTGCGCCGGCCCGGGCACACCGAGGCCGCGGTCGACCTCGCCCGCCTCGCCGGGCTGTCCCCGGCCGGCGCGATCTGCGAGATCGTGTCCCAGAAGGACGACGGGGACATGGCCCGCTTCGAGGAGCTCCAGATCTTCGCCGACGAGCACGAGCTCTCGCTGATCACGATCAAGGACCTCATCGCGTACCGGCGTCGTTCGGAGAAGCAGGTCGTGCAGGTCGCGCACGCGAACATCCCGACCGACCACGGCACGTTCGTCGCCTACGGCTACGACTCGCTGCTCGACGGCATCGAGCACGTCGCGCTCGTCCACGGGGACCTCGGCGACGGCGAGGACGTGCTCGTCCGCGTCCACTCTGAGTGCCTCACCGGCGACGTCCTGCGCTCCCGGCGCTGCGACTGCGGCCCCCAGCTCGACGCCGCGATGGCCGCGGTCGTCGCCGAGGGCCGGGGCGTGGTGCTCTACGTCCGCGGCCACGAGGGCCGCGGCATCGGGCTGATCCACAAGCTGCAGGCCTACCAGCTGCAGGACGCCGGGGCGGACACCGTCGACGCCAACCTCGCGCTCGGCATGCCCGCCGACGCCCGCGACTACGGCACCGGCGCGCAGATCCTCGCCGACCTCGGCATCAAGTCGATGCGCCTGCTCACCAACAACCCCGAGAAGCGGGCCGGGCTCGAGGGCTACGGGCTCGAGATCCTCGGCCGCGTGTCCCTCCCGGCGCGCGCGACCCCCGAGAACCTGCGCTACCTGCGCACCAAGCGCGACCGCATGGGCCACGACCTCGAGGGACTCGACGCCGACGGCGACGGTGTCGTGGCGCAGCCGTCGTCCGACGGCTCGGAGTCCAGCAGGCCCGCCGTGGGCGGGACCCGGGCATGAGCGGCACCGGCCGCCCCGACGCGACCGTCCCGGACGCGGCCGGCCTGCGGCTGGGCGTCGCCGTGACGCGGTGGAACTCCGAGATCACCGACGTCCTGCTCGAGCGCGCCCTCGACGCCGCCGCCAAGGCCGGGGTCGCGCACCCGACGGTCGTGCGCGTCGCGGGCGCGATGGAGCTGCCGGTCGTGTGCCAGGCGCTGGCCGACGGCCACGACGCGGTCGTCGGGCTCGGCGTCGTCGTCCGGGGATCGACGCCGCACTTCGACTACGTGTGCGACACCGTCACCCACGGGCTGCTGCGGGTGGGGCTCGACGCCCGCACGCCGGTCGGCAACGGCGTGCTGACGGTCAACGAGGAGGCCCAGGCCTGGGAGCGCGCCGGCACCCCGACGTCCACTGAGGACAAGGGCTTCGAGGCGACCGTGGCGGCGCTGGACGCGGCCCTCACCCTGCAGGCCCTGGTGGGAGACGGGAATGAGGGGAGCACGCCGATAGGGGAGCGGAGCTCGACCCGGGTGGACCGGTGACCGGCCCCGTCGTCCCGCCGGAGGCCCTCGACCTCGGCGAGATCGAGCTCGAGGTCCGCCCGGTGCGGATCCGCTGGGTGGCGTGGATCGTCGCGATCTTCCTGTTCGCGTTCTTCGGCACCGGCGCGCTGCTGGTCTACGTCGGCTCGTCGGGGTTCGTCTTCCGGCCGGCGGACCAGGTGGCGATGGTGGTGCTGGGCGCGCTGCTGGCCGCCGGGGCGCTGCTGTTCGCGCGGCCGCGGCTGCGGGCCGGGCCGGGCGGGGTCGAGGTGCGGGCGGCGATCCTCACCCGCCGGGTGCCGTGGGCGGAGATCCTCGCCGTGAGCTTCCCCGACGGCACGCAGTTCGCGCGGCTCGACCTGCCTGACGACGAGTACCTGACGATCTCGGCGCTGCAGGCCGTCGACCGCGGTCACGCCGCGCGGGGCGTGTCGGCCCTGCGGCGCCTGCACGCGCGGTACCACCACGACTCGTGAACCCCTACGACCTGCTCTTCCGTCACGTCGCGACGCGCGTGCCGGCGGAGCTGACCCACCGTGCCGGCGTGACGGCCCTGCGCGCGGCCACGCCGTTGCTGCCGTCGGACCCCGTCGCGGAGCGGCCGGTCGAGGCGATGGGGCTGCGGTTCGCGAACCCCCTGGGCGTCGCGGCCGGCTACGACAAGGACGCCGAGGGCGTGCGCGGCCTCGCCCGGCTGGGCTTCGGGGCGGTCGAGGTCGGCACGGTGACCGCCCGCCCGCAGCCCGGCAACCCGCGCCCGCGGCTGTTCCGGCTGCCCGCCGACCGGGCGCTGGTCAACCGGATGGGCTTCAACAACGCGGGCGCGGACGTCGTGGCCGCCCGGCTCGCGGCGCTGCGCGGCGGCCGGGGCGCCGGCACCGTCGTCGGGGTCAACATCGGGCGCTCGAAGACCGCCACCGACGCCGTCGCCGACTACCGCTACTCGGCGCGCGTGCTCGGCCCGTACGCCGACTACGTCGTGGTCAACGTCAGCTCGCCGAACACCCCGGGGCTGCGTGACCTCCAGGGCGTCGACGCGCTGGAACCGCTGCTCGCGGCGGTGCGCGCGGAGGTCGGCGCCACCCCGCTGCTCGTGAAGATCACCGCCGACCTCGACGACGAGGGCATCGACGCGGTCGCCGACCTCGCGGTGGCCCAGGGCCTCGACGGGATCGTCGCCACGAACACCACGGTCGCCCGCACCGGTCTGGCGTCGCCGGCCGACGAGGTCGAGGCCGCCGGCGCCGGGGGGTTGTCCGGCGCGCCGCTGGTGGGCCCGGCGCGGGCGGTGCTGGCACGGCTGCGGGACCGCGTGTCCGACCGGCTGACCCTCGTCTCGGTCGGCGGCATCGACTCGGGCGCCGAGGCCCGCGCCCGCCTCGACGCCGGCGCGACGCTGGTGCAGGCCTACACCGGCTTCGTCTACGGCGGCCCGGCGTGGCCCCGGCAGGTGCTCCGCGACCTCACGTGAGTGATAGTCACGGTGATAGCCGGGAACACCGCTCCCATGGTCGCCCCGGAACGCCGCCCGCAGGTCGTGCTCTTCGACCTCTTCGAGACGTGCCTGCAGCTGGAGGGCCTGCGCCCGCGGATCGAGACGCTCGGGCGTCCCGGCCACGAGCTGGAGCTCTTCTTCGCCCGGCTGCTGCACCAGGGCATGGCGATGACGCTCGCGGGCGAGGCCCCGCCGTTCGCGGTGGTGGCCGCCGACATGCTGCGCCGCACCTGCGGCCGTGACCTCACCGACGACCAGGTCGCCTCGGTGCTCGACGGGTTCCGGGCGCTGCCGGTGCACCCCGACGTCGCGCCGGCGCTGCGCCGTCTCGCGGAGGCCGGGGTGCCCGCGTACGGGTTCACCCACGGCAGCGCGGAGGTCGCGGGCGCGGCCCTGGACGCCGGCGGGGTGCGCGACCTGTTCACCGACGTCATGTCGTGCGCCGAGCTGAAGATGTTCAAGCCGCCGCCCGCCGTCTACCACTGGGCCTGCGACCGGGTCGCGACGCCGCCCGCCCGCACCGCGCTCGTCGCCGTGCACTCCTGGGACGTGCACGGCGCCGTGTCCGCGGGGCTCGTCGGCGGCTTCTGCGAGCGCCTCGAGGGCCGGATCCCCGACGCCGTCGTCCGCCCCCACGTCACCGGCCCGGACCTCGACGACGTCGTCGAGGGCCTCCTCGCCCTCCCCGCCGAACCCACGCCGTGACCCCTACGTGAGCGAACTTCCGGGCTATAGCACCAAAGTTCGCTCACATGGGGCCTCACCGGCCGGTGTCGGGGGGCGCGGGCAGACTGGGGTGGACCACCACGTCGTCTCTCGCGGAGGTTCCGTGCCACCCACCGCTCCCTCCCGCCGTACGGTCCTCTGCGGGGTCGCGGCCGCGCTCGCCGCGCCGGGCGCCCTCGCCGCGTGCTCGTCGTCCGAGCCCGGCGAGTACGAGCCGGGCGCGACCACCACGACCTCCGCACCCGCAGGCCCGTCCGGCGGCACACCGCTGGCGCAGATCCCGGTCGGCGGCGGCACGGTCGTGCGCTCCGGCAACCGGTCGGTGCTGCTCGTGCAGCCCACGGCCGGGACGGTCCGCGGGTTCGACGCCAAGTGCCCCCACGCGGGCACCACCGTCGACCCGCCGCAGGGCGGCGTCATCACCTGCCCCAACCACTTCAGCCAGTTCGACGCCGCCACCGGCGCCCTGCGGAAGGGCCCTGCCGACCGCGGGCTCACCGAGGTGCCGGTCAGCGTCACGAACGGCACCGTCCAGGTCTCCTGAGCGCGTGCTCGCGCTCCACGCCCTCTGGTCGCCCGGCCGCGGCGTCTGCCTGTGGGCCGAGGACTCCGAGCTCCCGGCCCGCAGCACCAGCCGCGCCCGTCGGGGCGCCCGGCCGCACCCGTTCGCGGTGCCGGCCGAGCGCCTGGCCCGGGTGTGGGGCACGAGCACGCCCACGGCGGGCGCCGCCGTGCTCGCGCTGCCCTCCGACGCCGACGGACCGCGGGACTCCGACGCGCTCGACCGCGGCGAGCACGGCCCGGACGAGGGCGACCCCGTCCTCGCCGACTGGAGCGTCCCCGTCCTCGAGCTCGCCCCCGGCGCCGCGCCACCCCCTGCGCCGCCGGGGACGACGGTGAGCGCCTCCGTCGAGCACCTCCGCGCCGTCGACGCCCTCGCCGCCGACCTCGTGGGCCGCGGCCGGGTGCTGCCCGCGCCGGACGAGGACGGTCCCGGCCTGGTGTGGCGGCCGGTGCTCCAGGGGCCCGACCTCGTCGCCGCCGACACGCTCGCCGCCGCGCTGCCGCCGGTGGTCCGGTGCGAGCGGGTGCCCGGCGAGGAGATGCCCTCGGCCACGGCGGTCGTCGAGGCCGCGCTGGCCGCCGCGGTCGACGCCCGGGTCCGTTCCCGGCTCACCGGGTCCACGGAGCTCGCCGCGGCGCCGGACTGGGCGCACGCCCTCGGCGACGCACCGGTGCTGGGGGAGGCGGCCCCGCCGGACGACCTCGCCGCCGGCCTGCGCCGCTGGGCCGTCGTCGGCGCCCCGCACGCCGGGCCGGCGCGGGCCTGCTTCCGCCTCGACGAGGTGGTCGCCGACGAGTTCCACCACGCGCTCGACGACCCCGAGCCGGTGTTCCGCCTGACGTTCGCCGTGCAGTCCGCGCAGGACCCCAGCCTCACCGTCGACGCCGCGACGGTCTGGCGTGACCCCACCGCCCTGCGCCGGTGGCTCGACGACCCCGCGGAGCTGTTGCTCGGCGAGCTCGGCCGCGCCGCGCGGGTCTACCCCGAGATCGGCGACGCGCTGCGCGTCCCGCGCCCGAGCGGCCTGGACCTCGATCTCGAGGGCACCCACCACTTCCTCGCCCACGTCGCGGCCGACCTCGATCGCGCGGGCTTCGGCGTCCTCCTGCCGTCGGGCTGGCACGGCGGGCCGGCGCGGCTGGGCCTGGTCGGCGCCGGCGGGCAGCGCCAGGGGCCCGAGGGCGTCGTCGACACCGGCGCGAAGATCCGCCGCGACGACCTCGTCGACTTCTCCTGGCGCCTCGCCGTCGACGGGGAGACGCTCACCGACGACGAGATGGACGCGCTCGTGCGCGCCAAGGCCCCGCTGGTGCGCCTGCGCGGGCGCTGGGTGGCCGTCGACGCCGATCGTCTCCGGGACGGCCTCGCGTTCCTCGAGCGACGCAGCGAGCAGAGCAGCGTCGGCGACGTCCTGCACCTCGCCGTCACCCACCCCGACGACGTGCCCGCGCCCCTGCCGGTGGAGGAACTGCGCCTCGACGGCGCGCTGGGCGACCTGCTGGCCGGCGGCAGCACCCTCGAACCCCTCGACACCCCGCCCGGGGTCGCCGCGACCCTGCGGCCCTACCAGCGCCGCGGCCTGTCCTGGCTGGCGTTCCTCGCGCGGCTGAGGCTCGGGGGCGTGCTCGCCGACGACATGGGCCTGGGCAAGACGCTGCAGGTCCTGGCGCTGGAGTCGCACGAACGGGCCGAGGAACAGCGCGGTCCCACCCTGCTCGTCTGCCCCACGTCGGTCGTGTCCACCTGGCGCCGCGAGGCCGAGCGGTTCGTCCCCGACCTGCGCGTCGCGGTCCACCACGGGGCCGCACGCTCCGACCCCGCGGCGGCCGCGCAGGGGGCCGACCTCGTCGTCACCTCCTACGGCACCCTCGTCCGCGACACCGACGCGCTGTCGGACATCGCCTGGCACCGCGTCGTGCTCGACGAGGCCCAGATGGTCAAGAACAACCGGTCGCGGGGCGCGAAGGCCGTCCGGCGCCTCGATGCGGAGCACCGCCTCGCGCTCACCGGCACGCCGGTCGAGAACCGGCTCGCCGAGCTCTGGTCGATCATGGACGCGGTGAACCCGGGCCTGCTGGGCTCGGCCACCGCCTTCCGCGAGCGCTACGCGGTCCCCGTCGAGCGCCACGGCCGCACGGACGTCGCCGAGGACCTCCGCCGCCGCACCCGCCCGTTCCTGCTCCGCAGGCTCAAGACCGACCCGACGGTCGTCGACGACCTGCCCGAGAAGATCGAGACCGTCGAGCGCTGCGGACTGACCAGCGAGCAGGCGTCGCTGTACCGCACGGTCGTCGACCAGATGCTCGACCGCATCGACGACGTGAAGCCGGGCATGGAGCGCCGCGGGCGGGTGCTCGCCGCGATGACGAAGCTCAAGCAGGTCTGCGACCACCCCGCCCTGCTCCTGCACGACGGGTCCCCGATCGGGCGGCGCTCGGGCAAGATCGGGCGGCTCGAGGAGATCCTCGCCGAGGTCCTCGCCGCGGGCGACCGGGCGCTGCTGTTCACGCAGTTCGCGGCGTTCGGCGACATGCTCGCCCCGCACCTCGAGGCCCGATTCGACACCGAGGTCGCCTGGCTGCACGGCGGGGTCTCCCGGAAGGCCCGCGACACGATGGTCGAGCGGTTCCAGTCGGGCGACGGCCCCTCGCTCTTCCTGCTGTCGCTGCGCGCGGGCGGCACCGGCATCACGCTGACCGCGGCGCAGCACGTCGTGCACCTCGACCGCTGGTGGAACCCGGCGGTCGAGGACCAGGCCACCGACCGCGCGTTCCGCATCGGGCAGCGGCGCACGGTGGGGGTCCGCAAGCTCGTCTGCGCGGGCACGCTCGAGGAGCGCATCGACGATCTCGTCAACGACAAGCGCGCGCTCGCCGACCTCGCGGTGCGCGACGGCGAGGACTGGCTCTCGGAGCTGTCCACCGACGAGCTGGCCACGGTGCTGCGTCTCGACGCCGAGCCCGAAGAATCCGAGGAGCCCGAGGAGGACGACGATGGTGCGTGAGACGCGCTCGGGTCCTCGCTTCCACGAACGCTTCGAGGAGTTCGGCAAGCGCAAGCCCGTCGAGGACGGCGTCGTCGCCCGCAGCCGGCGTGGAGCCATCGGCGAGTCGTGGTGGTCCGGCCGCTTCCTGGCCGTGCTGACGCAGCTCGGCGTCGGCGGACGCCTCGACCGCGGCAAGACCTACGCCCGCGCGGGACAGGTCGTCGACCTCGCCATCGAGCCCGGCGCCATCACCGCGACCGTCCAGGGCAGCCGCGACGAGCCCTACCGCGCCCGCATCGGGCTGCGGCCGTTCGCCGACGAGGCCTGGGACGCCGTGCTCGACGCCCTCGCCGCCGACTCGTGGTTCGCCGCGGCGCTGCTCGCGGGCGAGGTGCCCGACGACCTCGAGGACCTCCTCGGGCGCGTCGGCCTGTCGCTGTTCCCGCAGGGGTCGGGCGAGCTGCCGATGGACTGCTCGTGTCCCGACTGGTCGGTGCCCTGCAAGCACCTCGCCGCCGTGGCCTACCTGGCCGCCGAGGAGTTCGACGTCGACCCCTTCGCGCTGCTGCGCTGGCGCGGCCGCGACCGCGCGACGCTGCTGGCCGCCCTGCGCGACCGCCGCGACGCCGGCGCCGGCTCGCCCACCGCGCTCGAGGACCTGCTCGACCGCTTCCACCGCCCCGGCGTGCCGATCCCGGAGACGCCCGCGCGGGACGCCACGGCCGCCCGGACGCGTCCGGGCGCCGACGCGCTGCTCGACGACCTGCCGCCGCTGCGCGTGGCCGGCGAGGACGTCCGCGAGGTGCTGCGCCCGCTCTACGTCCGGCTGGCCGAGGGCCCGCCGGAGTAAGTTGACCTCGTGGCGGAAGAGCAGTCCGACGGCACGTCCCGGACGATCCTGATCATGGTCGCGCACCCCGACGACATCGACTTCGGCAACGGCGGCTCGGTGGCGACCTGGACCACGGAGGGCCACCGGGTCGTGTACTGCCTCATCACCGACGGCGACGCCGGCGGGTTCGACGAGGAGGTCAGCCGCACCGACATGGCGACGATCCGCCGCGAGGAGCAGCGGGCCGCGGCCGCGATCCTCGGTGTGGACGAGCTGCACTTCCTCGGCTGGCCCGACGGTCGCCTCTACGTCACCCACGAGCTGCGTCGCGACCTCGCCCGCGTCATCCGGCAGGTCAAGCCGGACCGGGTCGTGACGCAGTCGCCGACGCGCAACGTGCGCTCGATGTACGGCAGCCACCCCGACCACACGGCGGCCGGCGAGGCCGTGATGTGCGCGGTCTACCCGGATGCGCGCAACCCGTTCGCCCACCCCGAGCTCCTCGCCGACGAGGGGCTGGAGGCCCACACCGTCTCCGAGGTGTGGATCAGCCAGATGGGGGAGGGGGCTGACCTCTACGTCGACACCACCGACGCCTACGAGCGCAAGGTCGAGGCCCTGCGCGCGCACAAGAGCCAGACCGCGCACATGGACGATCTCGCAGGCCGGATGTGGGCCTGGGGCCGCTCCCAGGCCAAGTCCGCCGACTTCGGGCCGGAACGCCTGGCCGAGGGCTACCTCGTCCTCGACACCCGTTAGGGCTCATCCGTGCGGGTGACCGTGGCCACCGGGTGACTCACACAACGCTGCCGAGGGTTTACTCGCCGTGCCCGGGTACCGATCCTGGAAGGCGTCAGATGGGGACGACGACGCCCCCGGCGCCGGCCGGGTCCGTTCCGCTCGACTCCGAGGGTGGACGTCCCTCCGCCGGCGCGCTCCCCGGCGCGAAGGAGAACCCCCATGAGCGACATCCCGTGGCTCGGCAATCGTGTCCAGGTCCAGGAGATCGAGGGCACCGATCTGACCTACCTGCAGTGGCGCCGGCCGTGGCACGGCTCCCTGCGCGGCTACCTGGTCGTCAGCTCCGAGGAGCGCGCGCTCGTCGAGGCGGCGATCGCGGACGCCGAAGCCGGACGCCGTGAGCACCCCCGCGTCGACGCCGCCGGTCAGCCGACCGACCTCGAGACCTTCCTCGCCGACGTCCTCGGCCGGCGCCCGGGCGACCCGGCCCAGCCGATCGACGCCACACCCTTCAGCTGACGCCTCGACCCGACCACGGCCCGCGAGCTCCCGGCTCGCGGGTCGTCGTCTTCCGGCGGGAGACCGTGGTCGGTGGTGGGGATGCTTCGGTTTTCGAAGCATCTCCAGCCGGGTCGCCGCCTCCTCCCCGGTCACCAGCGGCAGTTCTCCCGAACCGACCCCGGCTGACGGCGTCCGTCCGTAGCGTCCGCTTCGCAGCACGGGGAGGGCACGGTGGACGAGCGGGAGCGGCGGGCGCTGAGGGACTGGCGGAACGCCGAGCGGCGGTGGCCGGCCGAGGCGCTTGTCGACCGGCTCGCGGTCGCGCTGCGGCGCCACCAGCACGAGCTGACACGGCTGCTCGGGCTGCGGGAGGTCGAGCTGGCGTGCCTGCAGCTCGTCGACCGGCCGCGGGGGATGGCGATGACGGCGCTCGCCGAGCGGCTCGGCCTCTCGCGTGCGGCGACGACGGCCGTCGTCGACCGACTCGTGGCCGCGGAGAAGGTGGAGCGGTGGTCCGACCCCCTCGACCGGCGCAGGATGCTCGTGGCGACGGTCGCGCCGGCGGGGGAGACGCCGGTGTGGCGGTGGCTCCAGCAGGCTCTGGCGGCGCGGCAGGCCGGGTTCAGTGACGACGAGCTGCGCGTCGTCGGGCGGTGGATCGCGGCGATGTGCGACGAGCTCCACCAGCGGGCGAGCGACCTGGCGGTGGAGCGGGCGGGCCGGGAGGCGTTGGCCCGGCGCTGACGACTACTCCGCCAGCGCCCCGGACAGCACGGTGTCGAGGATCGCGGAGAGCTCGGCGTCGAGCGCGAACGGCGCCGGCTCGAGGTGGATCCACCGCACGACGGCCGAGTAGTAGCCGAGCGCCAGGAGACGGCCGATCTGCGCCGGGTCGGTCGAGGGGCGCAGACGGGCGCCGCTCGCGAGCACGAGGTCGGCCAGGTCGCCGGCGAGGACGTGGCCGAGGAACACGTCGCTGTTGTTGAGCGACAGCCGCATCATCGCCGTGGTCTCGGCGCGCATCTCGGCGTTCACCTCCGCCAGCGCGGCGAAGTAGCGCCCCAGCAGCTCGCGCAGGGAGCGGCCGGCCGGGTCGGTCTCGCCGAGCGCCCGGGCGGCCCGCTGACGTCGCCGCAGCGCCCACTCCTCGAGGAAGAGCGCCTTGCGGGAGAAGTGGTTGAACACCGTGGTGCGCGCCAGCCCGGCGCGCGCCGCGATGTCGTCCATCGAGGTCTCGTCGAACCCCTGCTCGACGAACAGCTCGATCGCCGCGGCGTAGACGCGGTCGCGGCGCTCGAGGCGTTTGCGGGTCCGCGCGGCGATCTCGACCGTCTCCATCGCCGTCAGTAGAACACACGACGATCACGAACCTGTACTCCAGTATTGATTCACGTCACACCGGAGCGCTAGGTTCCGGGCATCGAACCTGTACCCGAGTACGGATTCGGATCACGACGGTGTGGAGGTGGCTCGTGCGCTGGGTGACCTACGACGGGGGCTCCGGCCCGCGGGCCGGGCTCTGGGAGGACGACAGCGTCCGCGGGCTCGCCGCGGGCGTGACGGTCCTGTCCCTGCTCGGTGACGACGGGGGGCGGCTCGCCGCGGCGGCGGAGACGGCGCGGAACGACCCGGCCGAGGTCCGCCCCGTCGACGAGGTGCGACTCCTCGCCCCGATCCCGACCCCGCCGTCGATCCGCGACGGGCTGTCGTTCCTCGACCACCTCCGCGGCTGCTACCGCGCCCTCGGTCGGCCGCCGGAGCTGCACCCGGCGTGGTCGCAGGCGCCCGCGTTCTACTTCGGCAACCCGGCGGCCGTGGTCGGGCCGCACGACGACGTGGCGATCGCCCCGGGGTCCCGCATGTTCGACCTCGAGCTCGAGGTGGGCGCCGTCGTCGGGCGGGGCGGGCGCGACCTCGACCCGGAGACCGCCGCCGACCACATCATCGGCTTCACCTTCTTCAACGACTGGACCGCCCGCGACCACCAGATGCGCGACATGGCCCAGGGCATCGGCATGGGCAAGGCCAAGGACATGGCGATCACCCTCGGCCCCGCGCTGGTGACGGTCGACGAGCTCGCGCCCTACCGCACCCCCGATGGCTACTCGTTCGAGGTCGCGGCGACGGTCAACGGCCGCGAGATCGCGAAGGGCTCGCTCGCGGGCATGGACTGGACCTGGGGCGAGCAGCTCGCCTACATGTCCCGCGGCACCGACCTGCGCCCGGGCGACGTCATCGGCTCCGGCACCGTCCCCGGCGGCTGCCTGCTCGAGCACGTCGACACCCCGGACCCGTTCGCGTGGGCGGGCTGGCTCGCGCCCGGCGACGTGGTCGCGCTGTCGTCCCCGGCGCTCGGCGCGACCCGCCAGGTCGTGCGCGAGGCCCCGCCGATGATCCCCCTGCGCACCGGCTACTGACTCCGAGAGGACCCGCATGAGCACGCTGGACTACCGCAAGGGGCTCCACGACCTCGGGCAGGGCTGCCACGCCTGGCTGCAGCCCGACGGGAGCTGGGGCTGGAGCAACGCCGGTCTGATCACCGGTTCGGGGACCTCGCTGCTGGTCGACACGCTGTTCGACCTGAAGCTGACCCGGGAGATGCTCGACGGACTCCGTCCGGTCACCGACGCCCACCCGCTCGGGACGCTGGTCAACACGCACTCCGACCCCGACCACGTCAACGGCAACGAGCTGGTCGCCTCCCGCGACGTCGAGATCCTCGCGTCCGCGGCGGCCGCCGAGCTGATGACGCAGGAGGCCCTCGACACCGTCGCGAAGGTCAAGCACCTCGACGGCGTGCTCGGGGAGTTCGCGCGCCACATCTTCGGGCCGTTCGAGCTCGAGGGGATCACGGCGACCGGGCCCGACCGGACCTTCACCGGCGAGGAGAGCGTCGACGTCGGCGGCCGCGAGGTCCGGCTGATCCAGGTCGGGCCCGCGCACACCCCGGGCGACGCGATCGTCCACGTGCCCGACGCCCGCCTGCTCTACGCCGGCGACATCCTCTTCGTCGGCGGCACCCCGATCGCGTGGGCCGGCCCCATCGACCGCTGGATCGCCGCGCTGGACCGGATCCTCGACATGGACGTCGACGTGATCGTCCCCGGCCACGGCCCGGTGAGCGGCAAGCCCGAGGTCTCCGTGATGCGCGAGTACCTCGCGTCGGTCGAGGCGCAGGCGGTCAAGCGCTTCGAGGACGGCCTCGACGTGGACGACGCCATCGCCTCGATCGAGCTCGGCAGGTTCGCCGACCTCCCCGAGCACGGCCGCCTCGCGCAGAACGTGCTCAACGTCTACCAGCAGCTCGACCCGTCCATCCCGCGCCCGGACCGGCTCACCGTCCTCACGAAGATCGCCGCGCTCGAGGGCTTCGCGCCCGCGCAGGCCGAGTCGTTCGTCAACCCCTGACAGAACAGGACCCCCGCCATGACCGTCCGCACCACCCACGTGGGCAGCCTGCCCCGCCCCGAGGCGCTGACCCGGCTGATGTACCTCCACCAGGAGGGCCAGGGTGACGCCGCCGAGCTCGAGGCCGCGGTCACCGACGCCGTGCACGACGTGGTCGCCATGCAGCACGGCGCGGGAATCGACGTGGTCTCCGACGGGGAGATGGGCAAGCCCGGATTCGTCAACTACGTCCGCGAGCGTCTTGACGGCTTCGGCGGGCAGGCCGGGGCGTGGAGCATCGACGACCTCGAGGCCGCGCCCGAGCTCGCGATCGCGCAGTACGGCGGCGAGGCCGGCGCGCACATCATGCCGGCGAACTGCGAGGGCCCCGTGAGCTACGTCGGCGCCGCGGCCGTCCAGCGCGACATCGACACCCTGAAGCTGGCCCTCGACAAGACCGGCCACACCGCCGACGGCGGCGCGTTCGTCCCGGCCGCCTCGCCGGGCTGCATCTCCACGTGCAGCCCGAACCTCCACTACCCGGACTACGACAGCTACCTCGACGCGCTCGCCGACGCGATGGCGCACGAGTACCGGGCGATCGTGGACGCGGGCCTGATCCTGCAGCTGGACTGCCCGGACATCCCCATGGCCGGCCACACCCGGTTCTGGTGCGGCGACGAGGTGGAGCGACGCGGCATCGTCGGGTTCGCCGAGCGCCACATGGCGGCGATCGACCGGGCCCTCGAGGGCATCGACCCCTCGCGGGTGCGGCTGCACCTGTGCTGGGGCAACTACGAGGGCCCGCACCACCTCGACGCCCCGCTCGCGGAGCTCCTGCCGCCCGTGCTGGCCGGCCGACCGCGGACGATCTCGTTCGAGGCGGCCAACCCCCGCCACGAGCACGAGTGGGCCGACGTCGCCGAGATGGCGATCCCCGACGACAAGGTCCTGCTGCCCGGCGTGGTCGACACCCTGAACAACATCGTCGAGCACCCGCGCCTCATCGCCCAGCGCCTGGAGCGGTTCACCCGCGTCGTCGGCCCCGACCGCGTCATGGCCGGCACCGACTGCGGCTTCGGGACGTTCGTGGGGTTCGGCCGGGTCGGCCCGACGGTCGCGGAGATGAAGCTGCGCGCGATCGCGGAGGGCGCACGGCTGGTCGGGGCCTAACGCCTCGCCACGGCGCGGCGTGACGCCGACACGCCGGGACACGCCGCGCGACACGCCGATTCCACCCATCCGGGTGCACGCCGGGTCGCCGGACGGACGCGCCTACGCTGGGGGTCACCATGGCCGACCCGCAGACGTACCGACCCGCTCCGGGGAGCATCCCGGAGGCGCCCGGCGTGTACCGGTTCTCCGACGAGAACGGACGGGTCATCTACGTCGGCAAGGCCAAGAGCCTGCGGAGCAGGCTCAACTCCTACTTCGCCGACATCGCCGGGCTGCACCCGCGGACGCGGCGGATGGTGACGTCCGCGGCGGCGGTGCAGTGGACGGTCGTCCACACCGAGGTCGAGGCCCTCCAGCTCGAGTACAACTGGATCAAGGAGTACGACCCGCGGTTCAACGTCCGCTACCGCGACGACAAGACCTACCCCGTCCTCGCGGTGACGCTGAACGAGGAGTACCCGCAGCTGCGGGTCTACCGGGGGCCGCGCCGCAAGGGCGTCCGGTACTTCGGGCCCTACGCCCACGCCTGGGCGATCCGCGAGACGGTGAAGCTGCTGACGCGGGTGTTCCCGGCGCGCCAGTGCTCGAGCGGGGTGTTCAAGCGCCACGGCCAGATCGGGCGCCCCTGCATGCTCGGCTACATCGACAAGTGCGCGGCGCCCTGCGTCGGGCGGGTCAGCGCCGACGAGCACCGCCAGATCGTGCTCGACTTCTGCGACTTCCTCGCCGGCCACACCGACCAGCTCATCGGTCGCATCGAGAAGGACATGCAGGTCGCGGCGGCCGACATGGACTTCGAGAAGGCGGCCCGCCTGCGCGACGACGCCGGCGCGCTCAAGCGGGTGGTCGAGAAGCAGGCGGTCGTGCTCGGCGACGGCACCGACGCCGACGTCGTCGCCTTCGCCACCGACGAGCTCGAGGCCGCGGTCCAGGTGTTCCACGTCCGCGGCGGGCGCGTGCGGGGCCAGCGCGGCTGGGTGGTCGAGACCGAGGCGGACAGCGACGTGCCCGCGCTGGTCGGCCAGTTCCTCGCCCAGTTCTACGGCGAGCAGGCCGCGCTCGCCGGTTCCGCCGACGACGCCGTGCAGCCGGTGCCGCGCGAGGTGCTGGTCCCGGCCATGCCCGAGGACGCGTCGGCGCTGACGCAGTGGCTCACAGCGCTGCGCGGCTCACGGGTCTCGCTGCGCGTGGCCCAGCGCGGCGACAAGCGCACGCTCGCCGAGACCGTCGAGCGCAACGCCCGCGAGGAGCTGACCCGGCACAAGCTCCGGCGCGCCGGTGACCTCACCGCCCGCAGCGCGGCGCTCGAGGAGCTCCAGGAGCAGCTCGGGCTCGACACCGCGCCGCTGCGCATCGAGTGCACCGACGTCTCGCACGTCCAGGGTTCCGACGTGGTCGCGAGCCTCGTCGTGTTCGAGGACGGGCTGGCGAAGAAGGCCGACTACCGGCGCTACTCGATCCGGGGCGGCGCCGAGGGCGGCGACGTCGCGGCGATCGCCGAGGTGGTCCGGCGGCGGTTCGCGCGGTACCTCAAGGAGACCGAGCAGGACGCCCCCGGCCACACCGACACGGCGTGCGCGGGGGAGACCAGTGACGGTGCGCCGGCCTCGGGCGAGGTCGACCCCGCCGACGACGGGCCGCTGCCCGGCATCGACCCGACCACCGGGCGCCCGCGGAAGTTCGCGTACCCGCCGAACCTGCTCGTGGTCGACGGCGGCGCGCCCCAGGTGGCCGCGGCGGCCGAGGTGCTCGGCGAGCTGGGGATCACCGACGTCGCCGTCGTCGGTCTCGCCAAGCGCCTCGAGGAGGTGTGGCTCCCCGGCGAGGAGGACCCGGCGATCCTGCCGCGCCAGAGCGAGGCGCTCTACCTGCTCCAGCGCGTGCGCGACGAGGCGCACCGCTTCGCCATCACCTACCACCGCCAGAAGCGCTCGACGCGGATGACGACGTCCGCGCTCGACGGGGTGCCCGGGCTGGGCGAGGCCCGCCGCACCGCGTTGATCAAGCACTTCGGCTCGGTGAAGAAGCTGCGGGCGGCCACGATCGAGCAGATCACCGAGGTGCCCGGGGTGGGCCGGCGCACCGCGGAGGCCGTGCTGGACGCCCTGGACGACGGAGACGCAGCGAAGCGGAGCTCGACCATGGCAGACGGGGGGAGCTCATGACGGGACGTGCGGAGGTGCCCCACGTGGCCCCGCACCCGGGCGGGATCGAGGTCGCGATCGTCTCCGGCCTCTCCGGGGCGGGGCGCAGCACGGCGGCCAAGGTGCTCGAGGACCTCGGCTGGTTCGTGGTCGACAACCTGCCGCCCGAGCTGATCGAGACGATGGTCGACCTGGGCGCGCGGTCGTCCGGGCAGATCACCAGGATCGCCGTGGTCATGGACGTGCGCAGCCGCGCGTTCACCGCCGACCTCGGCGCGGTGATCAAGGAGCTGGACGCGCGCGGCCACCGCCCGCGGGTGCTGTTCCTCGACGCGTCCGACGCCGTGCTGATCCGCCGCTTCGAGGCGAACCGGCGCTCGCACCCGCTGCAGGGCGACGGCCGGCTCTCCGACGGGATCGCCGCCGAGCGCGAGCTGCTGGCCCCGCTGCACGACCAGGCCGACCTCGTCGTCGACACCTCGAACCGGTCGGTGCACCAGCTGCGGGGGGCGATCGAGAGCGCGTTCGCCGACTCCGTCTCCGACGTCGCCCACAACGTCACGGTCGTGTCGTTCGGCTACAAGCACGGCCTGCCGCCCGACGCCGACCTGGTGGTCGACATGCGGTTCCTGCCCAACCCGCACTGGATCCCCGAGCTGCGCGAGCACGACGGGCGCGAGGCCGAGGTCCGCGACTACGTGCTCTCCCAGGAGGGCGCCGAGGAGTTCCTCGACCGCTACATGGGCCTGCTGCGCCTCGTGGGCGCGGGCTACCGCCGTGAGGGCAAGCGCTACCTGACCGTCGCCGTGGGGTGCACCGGCGGCAAGCACCGCAGCGTGGCCGTCGCCGAGGAGCTCGCCCGCCGCATGTCCGGCGAGGACGACGTGCAGGTCACCGTGTCCCACCGCGACGTGGGGCGCGAGTGACGGGGCCGGAGCGGCCGCTGCGGGCCGTGGCCCTCGGCGGGGGCCACGGGCTGCACGCGACGCTCTCGGCGCTGCGCCGGCTGACCGACGACATCACCGCGATCGTCGTGGTCGCCGACGACGGCGGGTCGTCGGGCCGGATCCGCCGCGAGCTCGACATCCTGCCGCCCGGTGACCTGCGCATGGCGCTCGGCGCGCTCGCGGGCCAGGAGCACCCCGGCCCGGAGAACACCCTGTGGCAGCGGGTCTTCGAGCACCGCTACGGCGGTCACGGCGCCCTGGCGGGCCACGCCGTCGGGAACCTGCTGCTCGCCGGCCTGCTCGAGGTCCTCGACGACCCGGTGGCCGCCCTCGACCAGGCGTGCGGCCTGCTCGGCGTGCGGGGGCGGGTGCTCCCGATGAGCCCGCACCCCGTCGACATCGAGGCCGACGTCACGGGCATCCGGGGCCCGTCGGGCGGCGATCAGGACCGCGACGTCGCCCACCGCATCCGCGGGCAGGTCGCCGTGGCGACGACGCCGGGACGCGTGCAGCAGGTGCGCCTCGACCCGCGCCGTCCCAAGGCGTGTCCCGAGGCGTGCGAGGCGCTGCGGGCCGCCGACGTCATCACCCTCGGACCCGGCTCGTGGTTCTCCAGCGTCCTGCCCCACCTGCTCGTCCCCGAGCTGTTCGCGGCGCTCGTCGAGAGCGAGGCGCGCAAGGTGCTCGTGCTCAACCTCGAGCCGCAGCCCGGCGAGACCGCGGGCTTCTCGCCCGAGCAGCACCTCGAGGTGCTCGCCGCCCACGCCCCGCGGCTGCGCCTCGACACCGTCGTGGCCGACACCGCCGCCGTCCCCGAGCCCGACCTCCTGCGCCGCGGCGCCGAGGCGTTCGGCGCGGAGACCCTGCTCAGCGCCGTCGGGGCCCCCGACGGCAGCCCCCGGCACGACCCCGAGGCTCTCGCCGAGGCGCTCGCCGAGGCCGCCCACCACCGTGTCCCGCGGCGCGACGCCGCGGCCCTGCACGGCCCGGCCGGCAACGGCGTGTCCGCCGCGGGAGCCGACCCCGCCCGCCCGCACCATGAGGAGGACCGAAGGTGGCCATGACCGCAGCGGTCAAGGACGAGCTGAGCCGGCTCGCGGTGACGAAGACGTGCTGTCGACGCGCCGAGGTCGCCGCGCTGCTGCGCTTCGGCGGCGGCCTCCACATCGTCGGCGGCCGCGTCGTCGTCGAGGCCGAGCTCGACACCGGCGCCGGGGCGCGCCGCCTGCGCGGGGAGATCCACGATCTCTACGGGCACAACCCGGAGGTCCACGTCCTCTCCCAGGGCGGGCTGCGCAAGGGCACCCGCTACGTCGTGCGCGTCGCGACCGACGGCGACTCCCTGGCGCGCCAGACCGGGCTGCTCGACCCCCGGGGCCGGCCCGTGCGCGGGCTGCCGCCCCAGGTCGTCTCCGGTGGCGTGTGCGACGCGGAGGCCGCGTGGCGCGGGGCGTTCCTCGCCCACGGCTCGCTCACCGAGCCGGGGCGCAGCTCCGCGCTGGAGATCACGTGCCCCGGCATGGAGGCGGCGATGGCGCTGGTCGGCGCCGCCCGCCGGCTCGGCGTCGTCGCCAAGGCCCGCGAGGTCCGCGGCGCCGACCGCGTCGTGGTGCGCGACGGCGACGCGATCGGCGCGCTGCTGACGCGCCTCGGCGCGCACACCTCGGTGCTGGCCTGGGAGGAGCGCCGCATGCGCCGCGAGGTGCGCGCGACGGCCAACCGGCTCGCGAACTTCGACGACGCGAACCTGCGCCGATCGGTGAAGGCAGCCGTGACGGCGTCGGCCCGGGTGAACCGCGCCCTGGAGCTGCTGGGCGACGAGGTCCCCGACCACCTGGTGCAGGCCGGGCGCCTGCGGGTGGAGCACGAGCAGGCGTCGCTGGAGGAGCTCGGCCAGCTCGCCGACCCGCCCATGACGAAGGACGCGGTGGCCGGGCGCATCCGCCGCCTGCTGGCGATGGCCGACAAGAAGGCCAAGGACATGCGCGTCCCGGACACGTCCTCGGTGGTCACCGAGGAGATGGCGGAGATGGCCGACCACTGATCCCCGTCCGCGAGCAGGGGACGTGACCTCGTTCGCGGCACCCGGACAGCGGGGCCGGATTCGTTAGGGTGGCGCCCCGAGTGGGAACGCTGCCGCTCACGCGCAGCGTGGCGACGATCCGTGGAACCGGGAAGGCAGGGCGAGGCGCAGTGACGATCCGCATCGGGATCAACGGGTTCGGTCGCATCGGACGCAACGTGTTCCGGGCGCTGGAGAAGCAGCGCGCGGCGGGCACCGCGGACATCGAGGTGCTCGCGGTCAACGACATCACCGACAACAAGACGCTGGCGCACCTGCTGCGCTACGACTCCGTGCACGGTCGCTTCGACGGCACCGTCGAGCACACCGACGACGCGCTGATCGTCAACGGCGCCACGGTGAAGGCGTACGCGGAGAAGGACCCGGCCTCGCTGCCGTGGGGCGACCTCGGCGTCGACGTGGTCATCGAGTCGTCCGGGATCTTCACCGACGCCGACTCGGCCGGCAAGCACCTCAAGGCCGGGGCCAAGAAGGTCGTCATCTCCGCCCCGGCCAAGGGCGAGGACCTGACGGTCGTCATGGGCATCAACGACGCGTCCTACGACGGCAGCCAGAACATCCTGTCCAACGCCTCGTGCACCACCAACTGCGTGGCGCCGATGCTCAAGGTGCTCGACGACACCTTCGGCGTCGAGGCCGGCTTCATGTCGACGATCCACGCCTACACCGGCGACCAGCGCGTCCACGACGCCCCGCACAAGGACCTGCGCCGGGCCCGCGCCGCCGCGGTCAACATCATCCCGACCACCAGCGGCGCCGCCGAGGCCACCGCGCTGGCGCTGCCGGCGCTGGACGGCAAGGTCACCGGCATGGCGTACCGGGTGCCGGTCAGCGACGGCTCCGTCACCGACCTCACCGCCACGCTGAGCAGCGACGCGACCGTCGAGTCGATCAACGCCGCCTTCAAGAGGGCTGCGGACGGCGAGCTGTCCGGCGTGCTGGTCTACACCGAGGACCCCATCGTCTCGACCGACATCGTCGGCGCGCCCGCGTCGTGCACGTTCGACGCCGGCATGACGAAGGTGCTCGGCACCCGCACCGTCAAGATCGTCGGCTGGTACGACAACGAGTGGGGCTACTCGAACCGCGTCGTCGACCTGACCACGCTCGTGGGCTCCAAGCTCTGATGCGGACGCTCGACGACCTCATCGCCGACGGAGTGCAGGACCGCTTCGTCCTGCTCCGGGCCGACCTCAACGTCCCCCACGACGGCTACACGATCACCGACGACGGCCGGATCCAGGCCGCGCTGCCGACGATCCGGCGCCTCCGCGAGGCCGGGGCGAAGATCGTCGTCATGGCGCACCTCGGGCGGCCGGAGGGCGGCCCGCCCCCCGGGCGGGACAAGCTGGAGAGCCTGACGGCGGTCGCGGGGCGGCTCGGCCAGGTGCTCGACGAGCGGGTCCAGCTCGCCAAGGACGTCGTCGGCGACTCGGCCGAGGCCATGGTCGGGCGCCTCGGGCCCGGCGGCGTCGCCATGCTCGCCAACGTGCGCTGCGACGCGCGCGAGACCGGCTCGGCGCAGGAGCGCGAGGAGCTCGCCGGCGAGCTCGCGGCGCTCGTCCCGGGTGGCGCGTTCGTCTCGGACGGGTTCGGCGTGGTGCACCGCGAGCAGGCGTCGGTGGTCGAGGTGGCCCGCAGGCTGCCGGCCTACGGCGGGGACCTCGTCGCCCGCGAGACCGAGGTGCTGCGCCGGCTGGTCGGCGATCCCGACCGCCCGTACGTCGTGATCCTCGGCGGGTCGAAGGTCTCCGACAAGCTCGGCGTCCTGTCCAACCTGCTGCCCAAGGTGGACAAGCTGCTGGTCGGCGGGGCCATGTGCTTCACGTTCCTCGCCGCCCAGGGCCACGACGTCGGCGGCTCGAAGCTCGAGTCCGACCAGATCGACACCTGCTCCGAGCTGTTGAGCAAGTACGCGGACACCCTCGTGCTCCCGTCCGACGTGGTGGTGGCGAGCGAGTTCGCCGAGACCGCGGTGACGCGGACCGTGCCGGTGTCGGACATGCCCGAGGGCTGGCTCGGCCTCGACGTCGGCCCCGAGACGGTGTCGGCGTTCGGCGCCGTGCTGGCCGACGCGGCGACCGTGTTCTGGAACGGCCCGATGGGCGTCTTCGAGATGGCCCCGTTCGCCGCCGGCACCACCGGGGTGGCCGAGGCCGTCGCGGACTCCCCGGCGTTCAGCGTCATCGGCGGCGGCGACTCGGCGGCCGCCATCCGCTCGGCGGGCCTCGACGAGGACCGCTTCGGCCACATCTCGACCGGTGGTGGGGCCTCGCTGGAGTTCCTCGAAGGCCACGTCCTGCCCGGCATCGCCGTTCTCGAGGAGTCCTCCTGATGGCCCGCAAGCCGCTGATCGCCGGCAACTGGAAGATGAACCTCACCCACCTCGAGGCCATCGGGGTGACCCAGAAGCTCGCCTTCGCGCTGCCCGGCAAGTACTACGACAAGGTCGACGTCGCGGTGCTCCCGCCGTTCACCGACCTGCGCAGCGTCCAGACGCTGGTCGACGCGGACTCGATGCCGATCACGTACGGCGGCCAGGACCTGTCCCCGGAGGACTCCGGGGCGTTCACCGGCGACGTGTCCGGGGTGATGCTGGCCAAGCTCGGCTGCACCTGGGTGGTGGTCGGGCACTCCGAGCGCCGCACCATCCACGGCGAGGACGACGCGCTGGTCAACCGCAAGGTGCACGCCGCCCTGCGCCACGGCCTCACGCCGATCCTGTGCCTGGGGGAGGGCGAGGAGGTCCGCGACGAGGGCAACCACGTGCCGCACTGCACCGGGCAGCTCGACGGCGCGCTCAAGGGCCTCGCGGCCGACGACGTCGCCAAGATCGTCATCGCGTACGAGCCCGTCTGGGCGATCGGCACCGGCAAGACCGCGGGCGTCGCCGACGCCCAGGAGGTGTGCCACGCGCTGCGCGAGCGCCTCCGCGAGGTGCACGGCGGCGACGTCGCCGACGGCGTCCGCATCCTCTACGGCGGCTCGGTGAAGGCGAACAACGTCGCCGACCTGGTCCGGTCCGACGACATCGACGGGGCGCTCGTCGGCGGGGCGAGCCTCGATCCCGAGGGGTTCGCGGAGCTGTGCGCGCTGGCCGCCGGGGGGCCGCTGCCGTAGCCGGTCGCCGTCGCGACCCGCCGCACCGCCGGGTCGTGGCAGGGCTGTGACGAGGGACGGGTATCGTTCCTCCCACGCACCGATCCCGCACGCCGGGACGGTCAGAGCCCTGCCCGCCCGGGCGGGGTCGGCACCCGGAGGTCACGGACACCGACATGCGACTGTTCCTCGACATCCTGCTCATCGCGTCCAGCGTCCTGCTGGTGCTGCTGGTGCTGCTGCACCGCGGGCGGGGCGGCGGGCTGTCGTCGCTGTTCGGCGGCGGTGTCCAGTCGAGCCTCGCCGGGTCGAGCGTCGTGGAGAAGAACCTCGACCGGCTCACCCTGTTCGTGGGTGCCATCTGGCTGATCTCGATCGTCGGTACGGGGCTGCTCGTCAAGATCGAAGGTTGACGGGTGGCCCGGGTGCCGTGCGCCCGGCCGCCCCTGGACACGGAGGTACTCCGGCGATGGCGACTGGCAACGCGATCCGCGGCACCCGGGTGGGATCGGGCCCCATGGGGGAGTCCGAGCGCGGTGAGAGCGCGGCGCGCACCGTGGTCTCCTTCTGGTGCTCCAACGGGCACGAGACCCGCCCGTCGTTCGCGATGGACGCCGAGATCCCCACGTCGTGGGACTGCCCCCGCTGCGGCCTGCCGGCCAACACCGACGAGAAGAACCCGCCGCCGGCGAAGCGCACCGAGCCCTACAAGACCCACCTCGCGTACGTGAAGGAGCGCCGCTCCGACGCCGACGGCGAGGCGCTGCTCGACGAGGCCCTGGCCAAGCTGCGCGCGCGCCGCGGCGAGAGCTGACACTTCACCCGCGGCGCCGACGCTGGGACGATCCCCGGCATGGCGGCCCCCACCGAAGTCACCGACACCCGCTTCTCCCTCCCGCAGTCCGCGCTGCCGACGGCGTGGTTCAACGTGGCGCCCCATCTCGCGTCGCCGCTGGACCCCCCGTTGCACCCCGCGACGCGGGAGCCCGTCGGACCCGATGACCTGGCCCCGCTCTTCGCCCAGGAGCTGATCGGCCAGGAGATGTCGGCCGACCCGTGGATCGACATCCCCGGTGAGGTCCTCGACGTCCTGCGTCTCTGGAGGCCGACCCCGCTCGTGCGGGCCCGGCGCCTCGAGGCCGCGCTCGGCACCACGGCGCGCATCTACTTCAAGGACGAGTCGGTGTCGCCGGCCGGGTCGCACAAGCCGAACTCGGCGGTGCCCCAGGCGTTCTACAACGCCAAGGAGGGCATGACGCGCCTGTCCACCGAGACCGGCGCGGGCCAGTGGGGGACGGCGCTGGCGTTCGCCTGCGCCCAGTACGACCTCGAGTGCGCGGTCTACATGGTGCGCAAGAGCTTCGAGCAGAAGCCCTACCGCAAGGTGATCATGGAGACGTGGGGCGGCACCGTCGTGCCGTCGCCGATCGACGAGCCCGGCCACCCCGGGTCGCTCGGCGCCGCGATCTCCGACGCGGTCCGCGACGCGGTGGGCCGCGACGACACCCACTACGCGCTCGGCTCGGTGCTCAACCACGTGCTCCTGCACCAGACGGTGATCGGCCTCGAGGCCCAGCAGCAGCTCGCGGCCGCGGGGGAGACCCGGCCCGACGTGGTCGTCGCCCCGTGCGGCGGCGGCTCGAACCTCGGCGGCGTGGCGCTGCCGTTCCTGCCCGACGCCTCGGTGCGCCTGCTCGCCGCCGAGCCGGCGTCCTGCCCGACCCTGACCCAGGGCCGGTACGAGTACGACTTCGGCGACACCGCGGGCTTCACGCCCCTGATGAACATGTACACGCTCGGCCACGACTTCGTGCCGCCCGGCATCCACGCGGGCGGGCTCCGCTACCACGGCGACTCGCCGATCATCTCCAAGCTGGTGCACGAAGGCCGGATGGAGGCGGTCGCGCACCGCCAGCGCGCGGTCTTCGAGGCGAACGTGCTGTTCGCCCGCGTCGAGGGCAAGGTCCCGGCCCCCGAGGCCGGGCACGCCATCGCCTCGGTGATCCAGGAGGCGAACGACGCCACGGCCAAGGGCGAGGACCGCGTGATCCTCTTCAACTACTGCGGCCACGGCCTGCTCGACCTCTCCGCGTACGAGGAGTACCTCGCGGGCGACCTCGTCGACGAGCCGTAGGGGTTCCGGGCAGCGGGAGACGCCTCGCGTGCCGTCGGCGGCCGTGGTGGGCTCGGCGGCATGACCACCGTGCGCGAGGCGTCCCTGGCCGTGCTGCGCTCGCACGGCATCACGACGATCTTCGGCAACCCCGGGTCCACCGAGCTGCCGATGTTCCGCGACTTCCCCGACGACTTCCGCTACGTGCTGGGGCTGCAGGAGGGCGCCGCCGTCGGGATGGCCGACGGGTACGCGCAGGGCACGGGCCGGGCGGCGCTGGTCAACCTGCACTCCGCGGCCGGGGTCGGGCACGGCCTGGGCAACGTGTTCACGGCCTTCCGCAACCGCACGCCGCTGGTGCTCGTGGCGGGGCAACAGGCGCGCTCGCTGCTCACCGGCGAGCCGTTCCTCTTCGCCGAGCGCCCCGCCGAGTTCCCCGAGCCGTACGTGAAGTTCAGCCGGGAGCCCGCCCGCGCCGAGGACGTGCCCGCGGCGCTGGCCCGCGCGATCCACGTCGCCACGACGCCACCCTGCGGTCCGGTGCTGCTCTCGGTACCGGTGGACGACTGGGACCGCCCGGCCGCGCCGGTGCCGCCGCACCGCGTGGCCGGGTCGGTCGCCGGCGACCCGGACGTGCTCGCCGAGATCGCGGGCCGCCTGGCCGCCGCCCGCGCGCCCGCGCTCGTCGTCGGCGGCGAGGTCGACCGCGACGGGGCCTTCGGCGACGTCGTCGCACTCGCCGAGCGCCACCGCGCCCGCGTGTACGTCGCGCCGATGTCCCCGCGCTGCGGCTTCCCCGAGACCCACCCGCTCTTCGGCGGCTTCCTGCCCGCCGCCCACGACGGCATCCGGACGGCCCTCGACGGCCACGACCTCGCGCTCGTCCTGGGCTCGCCGGTCTTCCCGTTCCACACCGAGGGCGCGGCACCCGGCGACACCGCCGTGCCCGAGGACACGGAGCTCGTCCAGCTCACCGAGGACCCTGCCCACGCCGCGTGGACGCCGGTCGGGACCTCGGTGGTCACCGGCCTGCGACACGGGGTGCGGGCGCTGCTCGCCGGCCCTGCACCCGCCGACCGCGTCGCACCGGAGCCGCGGCAGCCGACCCCGCGCGTGGGCGTCGACGGGGACGTCATCACCGAGGAGCTCCTGCTCCAGACGCTCGCCGACCTGCGGGCGGCCGACTCGGTGGTCGTCGAGGAGGCCCCGGCCACCCGCGGCCCGATGCACGACCACCTGCCGTTCGACCGGCCGGCGAGCTTCTACACGTGCGCCAGCGGCGGCCTGGGCCACGGCCTGCCCGCGGCGGTGGGCATGGCGCTGGCGCGCTCGGAGCGCGTGGTGGCGCTGATCGGGGACGGGTCGGCGATGTACGGGATCCAGGCCCTGTGGTCGGCCGCGCAGCTCGGCGTGCCGCTGACCGTGGTGATCGTGCACAACGCCCGCTACCGCGCCCTCGACCAGTTCGCCGAGCACTTCGGCATCACCAAGCCCGTGGGGACCGCCCTGCCCGGCCTCGACTTCGTCGCCCTCGCCGCGGGGCAGGGCGTCCCGGGCACGCGGGTCGAGCACCCGGGCGAGCTGGGGACGGCGCTGTCCGAGGCGCTGGCGTCGCCCGGCCCGGTGCTGCTCGACGTCCTCGTGCGCTGACCCGACCGGTCACTCCCGGACGACGACCACGGTGCAGTCGGCGTGGATCACGGCGCTGAGGCCGACCGAGCCGATGACCCGGCTGGCGAGCCCGCCCCGCCCGCGGTGGCCGACCACGAGGACGGCGGCACCCCGCGAGTGGTGGAGCAGGACGGTCGACGCCGGCCCCATGGCGATCTCGGTGGTGACCTCCGGGACGGCCTCGCCCCGGGCGCGTCGCGCGGACGCGACCTCCTCGACCACCGCGGCCACCTCGCGCGCCGCGGCGTCGTGCAGCACCCGGGCGTCCGGGGGCACGACGCCCTCGGCGGTGGTCCAGACGTCCGGACCGCCGTAGGCCAGCAGCGCCGTGACGGGCGCGCCCCGGCGGACGGCCTCGTCCATGGCGTACCCGAGGGCGGCCTTCGAACCGTCGCTGCCGTCGACCCCGACGACCACGGCGCCCGGCGTGGGCTGGGACATCTCGCGCTCCTCCCGCCGCTGATCAGACACCGCGATCATGCCGCGCGGGGGACTCTCGATCCACCGTGAGCATGTTCCGGGGTTCGACGGGCGTGGACTTGATGACCGACGTGACGGTCGACGCGTGCTCCTGCCAGCCCTCGAGGACGCGGTCGAGGTCGGCGACGTCGCGCACCTGCACGCGCATGAGCAGGCAGTCCTCGCCGGTGATCTTGTGGCACTCGACGACCTCGGGCTGGCGGGCGGCGATCTGCTCGGCGATCTTCCCGTGCCCGAGGGCGGGGCGGACCCGCACCCACGCGGCGATCGGGTAGCCCAGCGCGCCCGGGTCGACGTCGAGGCGGTACCCGCGGATGACGCCCGTGCGCTCGAGACGCTGCACCCGCTCGGTGACCGCCGGCGCGGACATCCCGATCCGCCGGCCCAGCGCCGACATGCTCTGCCGGGGGTCCTCGGCGAGCTCCGCGAGGATGCGCTGGTTGGTCTCGTCGAGCAGCTTGTCGTTCTCCAGGCGAGAGGCGCCCCGGGGTTCCGATACTGCAGTCATGTCGCCACTATCCCCGTGAGAACGTCATGGAGTCCAGGGCCTGCGCCTTCGAGAATTGTCCTCAGACGGACAACGGGCCGAGGAGATGGTCGAGATGGTGACGTTCTGGGGAGTGCTGCTGGTCGTGGGGTTCCTGGCGGTCGCGCGCTACGGCGTCGACTCGCGCAGCGAGGCGGATCCGACCGGGCGTGACCCCGCCTGGCCGGTGACCCGCCGCCCGCACACGCTGCGCGGCGACGCGGTGCTGTTCGCGGAGCTGGCGCACCGGGCGGCGGCGCACGGCCGGCTGTGGGCGGCGTACGACGCGAGCCTGCGCCCGTGGGAGAAGGACCTCACACGACGGTCGTGAGGGTGGGGGCGCCCGCGCCGAGGGCGTCCCACGCCTCGGCGAGCCGGGCGACGGCGTCGTCCAGCGCGTCGGGGGAGAGGGTGTAGGGCAGGCGCAGGTACTGCTCGAACGCCCCGCCGGTGCCGAAGCGGGGGCCGGCGGCCAGGTGGATGCCGGCCCGCCCCGCGGCCTCGACGAGAGCGCTGGAGCGCGGCACCCCGAGGTCGATCCAGAGGCTGAAGCCGCCCGGGGGCCGCGGTGTCCGCCACTCGGGCAGGGCGCGGGCGAGGGCGTCGCGGAGGTGCTCCCGGCGGTGGACCAGCACGCGCCGGCTCTCGGCGATGATCTCGTCGAGACGGTCGAACAGGGCGACGGCGACGAGCTGCTCGAGCACCGGGGTGGAGATGTCGTCCGAGGCCCGGACCCCCGCGATGCGCCGCAGGAGCGTCCGCGGGGCGCGCATCCAGCCGATGCGCAGGCCGCCCCACACGGTCTTCGACAGCGACCCGGTGGTGATGACGGGCGTGCCGCCTCCCACCGACCACGCCCCGAGCGGCGGCGGGGTGGGAGCGTCGAGCCACATCTCGCGCAGGCAGTCGTCGACGACGAGGGGCACGCCGTGCCGGGCCGCCGCGGCGACGACGGCCGCACGGGTCTCGGCGCTCATGACGGCGCCGGTGGGGTTCTGGTGGTCGGGCACCAGGTAGCCGACCGCGGGGGTCGACGCCCGCATCGCCGCGGCGATCGCCTCGACGTCCCAGCCCGGCGTGCCGTCGTGCTCCGTCATCGCCACGGGCACGGGCCGGGCCGAGGTGTGGCGCACGAGGTCGATGGCGCCGGGGTAGGTCGGCTGCTCGAGCAGGACCCGGTCGCCCGGCCGGACGAGGGCGCGCGCGACGAGCGCGTGCGCGTGCTGCGCCCCGGCGGTGATCATGATCTCGTCGGCGGTGGTGCGCAGGCCCTGGGCGCTCAGGCGGGCGGCGACGGCCTCGCGCAGGGCGGGCAGGCCGAGGACGTCGTAGCCGCTGCCGGCGAGGTGCATCGGCAGCTCGGCGAGCGCGCGGGCGCCGGCCTCGGCCATCGCCTCCATCGGTGCCCAGGGGGCGGCGTGGGCGAGGTCGATGACCTCGCGGCCCCAGGCCTGCGCGGGCGGTGCGCCCATGGCCCCGATCGGGGCGAAGGGCGCGAACCCGGTGGGCCCGACGTGCAGGACGCCGTCCAGCGGCGCCGGCGCCGCGTCGGTCCTGCTCACCGGGACGGCGGGCTGGGAGGTCCAGGTGCCCGACCCGCGCCGGCGGAGCAGGTAGCCGTCCTCGCGGAGCTCCTCGTACGCCGCCGCCACCGTGCCGCGGCCGACGTCCAGGGCGGTCGCGAGCTCGCGCTCGCTCGGGACCCGGGTGCCCACGGCCAGACGGCCGTCGGCCAGCAGCGAGGAGATGCGGGCGGCCAGCGCCGTCTGGGCGCTGGTGCCCGCGCCGGCGCCCTCGCGCCAGCCGCGGAGCAGGCGCGCGAGGCTCCCGGCGCCGAGGTGCTCGTCCATGCCCGGCATTCTGCCACTTCTGCCAGTTCGGGTGCCACTTCTGGTGAAGTGGCCCTGGCAGGGCCTGCCACCGGGGGCCACTGTGGAGGACAGCAACCAGCCACTCCCGGAAGGAGAGTCCGATGACCCTCACCATCGTCCTGCTCGGCGCCCTCGCCGCCGGCCTCGCCCTCGTCGTCCGCTACGGCGCGGACTCTCGCAGCACCGGCGACCCCACGGGCCGCGACGCCGCCTGGCCCTCGACCCCGACCCGCGAGCACACGCCCCGCGAGGACGTCGCCCTCGTCCGCGCCGTGCTCGGCCGCGCGGCCGCCCAGGTCCGGTGCTGGCAGCTGTTCGAGAGCTCGCTGCGTCCCTGGGACGCGCCGACGCCCCAGCGGGTGCGGGGAGCCTGACTAGCGCTCGAGCCCCCCGGCGGCCTCCTCGTCGAGCAGCCACAGCGTGCGCTCGGTGCCGCGCAGACCGGCGAGGGGGACGTCGACCTCGGAGGCCCCGGCGTGGGCGCGGGCGAGCACCTCGGCCTTGCCCGCGCCGGTGGCCACCAGCCACACCTCGCGGGCGGCGCGGGCCGCCGGGAGCGTCAGGCTCACGCGGGTCGGCGGCGGCTTCGGGCAGTCGCGCACCCCGACGACGCCGGCGTCGGCCGCGTGGACCGCGGGGGAGTCGGGGAAGACCGACAGCACGTGGCCCTCGGGCCCGCAGCCGGCCAGCAGCACGTCGAACGCGGGGATCGCCCCGCCCGAACCGGCCCGCGACGCCGCCGCCGAGAGGATCTTGGCGTAGGCGTCGGCCGCGAGGTCGGGATCGCCGCCACCGGCGTCCTCGGGCGCGTCGGACGACGCCATGGGGTGCACGCGGGCGGGGTCGAGCGGCAGCGCGTCCAGCAGGGCCTCGCGGGCCTGGGCGTCGTTGCGTTCGGCGTCGCCGGCGGGGACGAAGCGCTCGTCGCCCCAGAAGACCTCGACCGTTCCCCAGGCCACGGCGTCGCGCCGCGCGGACGACGCGACGGCACGCAGCATCGCGATGCCGACCCCGCCGCCGGTCAGCACCACCGACGCCGAGCCCCGCGCGGCCTGCGCCGCGGCCAGCGCGGTGAGCAGCCGCTCGCCCGCGTCGGTGGCGGTGGTGTCGGTGTCGGGGTGGACGACCACGTCCGGGCCCGTGCTCATGCGCTCACCTTCTTCGTCGCGCGCCCGCGGCCCGTCGGCATCGCGTCGAGCGCCTCGGCGAAGATGTCGTCCGGGTCCAGCCGGCGCAACTCCTCGGCGAGGCACTCCCGGGTGGTCCGCCGGGACAGCGCGACGCGCCGGTCCGGCTGCCCGGGCTGCGAGAGCACGGCGCTCTTCGCGTCGACGCGGCGCAGCTCCACCGGCCCGCCCGGACGGTCGAGGCGCACCGCGGCGATCTGCCCGCCCTCGCCGCCGGGCACGTCGGCGCTCTTGCGGGTGACCGGGCAGTGCAGGCGCGACGACAGCCAGCCGGCGAGCAGGTCGGTCGACGCGGAGTCGGCCGCGCCCGACACCGACGCCGCGGTGATGCGCTCGTGCGGCGGCTGGTCGAGCGCCGCCGTGAGCAGCGCCCGCCAGCTGGTGATGCGGCTCCACGCGAGATCGGTGTCGCCCGGGTGGTAGCGCTGGCGCAGCTTGGCGATCGCCTTCGACGGCGACTTCGCCGACGAGGCGTCGGTGATCCGTCGCCCGGCCACGCTGCCCACCGGGTCCTCGGCCGGGCTCGCGGGTGCCTCGCCGGGCCACCACGCCACGATCGGCGCGTCGGGCAGCAGCAGCGGCACCACGATCGCCCCTCCCTGGTCGGCGAGCGGGCCGTACATGCGCAGCACGATGACCTCGCTGGCCCCGGCGTCGCCGCCGATGCGGATCTGCGCGTCGAGGCGCGACGCCGCCCGCTTCACCCCGCGCGCGAGGACGAGCACGCGGCACGGGTGCTCGCGGCTGGCATCGTTGGCGGCCTGGATGGCGGCCTCGGCCTCCGGCCCGTCCTCGGTGATGATCAGCAGCGTGAGCACGCGTCCGAGCGCCACGGCCCCGGCGCTCTCGCGCAGGTCGACCATCGTCCGGTTGACCGCCGAAGTATCCGTCGACGGCAGGTCCACGATCACGGTGAAGCCCTTTCTCGGGGGATCAGGGCCGACGCCACTGGCGGCCGGTGCGCTCGAGGAGCACGTCGGCCGAGCGCGGGCCCCACGTCCCGGCCGGGTAGCTGTCGGGCGAGCCCTCGCGGTGCCACTTGTCGATCACCGGGTCGAGGATCTTCCACGACAGCTCGACCTCGGTGTTGGTGGGGAAGAGCGACGGCTCGCCGAGCAGGACGTCGAGCAGCAGGCGCTCGTAGGCCTCGGGGGAGGCCTCGGTGAACGCCGTGCCGTAGCCGAAGTCCATCGTGACGTCGCGGACCTCCATGCCCGAGCCGGGCACCTTCGACCCGAACCGCAGGGTGACGCCCTCGTCCGGCTGCACCCGTACGACCAGCGCGTTCTGGCCGAGCTCCTCGGTCATGGTCTGGTCGAACGGCAGGTGCGGGGCGCGCTTGAACACCACCGCGATCTCGGTGACGCGGCGACCCAGCCGCTTGCCGGTCCGCAGGTAGAACGGCACCCCGGCCCACCGGCGGGTGTTGACGTCGCAGGTGATCGCCGCGTAGGTCTCGGTGACCGAGTCGGGCGGGAAGCCCTCCTCCTGCTGGAGGCCCTTGACCTCGCTCGAGCCCTGCCAGCCGGCGCCGTACTGCCCGCGGGCGGTGGTCTCGTCGAGCGGCTCGGCGAGCGTCGTCGCCGACAGGACCTTGATCTTCTCCTCGCGCAGGTCGTGCGGCGAGAAGGAGACCGGCTCCTCCATCGCCGTCAGCGCGAGCAGCTGCAGCAGGTGGTTCTGGATGACGTCGCGGGCGGCGCCGATCCCGTCGTAATAGCCCGCGCGCCCGCCCACGCCGATGTCCTCGGCCATCGTGATCTGCACGTGGTCGACGTGGTGGGCGTTCCAGATCGGCTCGAAGAGCTCGTTGGCGAACCGCAGCGCGAGCAGGTTCTGGACGGTCTCCTTGCCGAGGTAGTGGTCGATGCGGAAGACCGCGTCCTCGGGGAAGACGTCGTTGACGATGCCGTTGAGCTCGCGCGCCGAGCGCAGGTCGTGGCCGAACGGCTTCTCGATGACGACGCGGCGCCACACGTCGCCCTCGTCGTCGGCGAGACCCGACCGGGAGAGCTGCTTGCAGACCGTCGGGAACGCCGAGGGCGGGATCGACAGGTAGAAGGCGTGGTTGCCGTTCGTGCCGCGCTCGGCGTCCAGCTCGGCGACGCACGTGGCCAGCCGGTCGAACGCCTCGTCGTCGTCGAAGGTGCCCTGTACGAAGCGCAGTCCCTCGGCGAGGCGGTCCCAGACCTCCTGCCGGAACGGGGTCCGGGAGTGCTCGCGCACGGCGTCGTGGACGACCTCGGCGAAGTCCTCGTCCGCCCAGTCGCGCCGCGCGAACCCGACCAGCGCGAAGCCCGGCGGCAGGAGCCCCCGGTTGGCCAGGTCGTAGATCGCGGGCATGAGCTTCTTGCGCGCCAGGTCGCCCGTGACGCCGAAGAGCACGAGGCCCGAGGGCCCGGCGATGCGCGGCAGGCGCTTGTCGCGCGCGTCGCGCAGCGGGTTGGTCCAGTCCCCGTAGGTGTCGCTGTGCGTGTGCCCCGACGATGGGGTCACCGACTCACCTCCCGGACCGCGTTGGCGAGCGCCACCAGCCCCGCCGCCCTGTCGGCCAGGTGCAGGCGCAGCACGGGACGTGCGGTGCCGCCGTTCTTGGGCGCGGCCAGCACGCCCGCGTCGCCGCGCGCCTGCGCGTGCTCGAGGGTGCCGAACGAGAACGGCTGCCCCGGGATCGCCAGGTCGTCGGCCACCGAGCCCGTGATCTGCAGGAACACCCCGTTCTGGTGCCCGCCCTTGTGGTACTGGCCCGTCGAGTGCAGGAAGCGCGGCCCCCAGCCGAAGGTCGTCTGCAGCCCGGTGGCCGTGGCGAGCTCCGGGCGCAGGGTCGCGAACGACGCGTCGTCGAGCCGGTCGAGGTAGGCCTGCACCGCGATGTAGCCGCCGTCCGGGGCCGCGGTCACCAGCGCCTGGATCGCGTCGATCACCGTGTCCGGCCGGCCGAGCCAGCTCGCGTCGCCCGCGGCGCGGATCTCGATGACGCCGTCGGTGACGATCGGGGCGTCGTCGGCCGCGGCGTCGGAGGACCCGTCGGACGCCGACGCGAGCAGGTCGCGGGTCGCCTGCTTCGCGGACTCGACGTCGGGCTGGTCGAACGGGTTGATCCCGATGAGGCGCCCGGCCAGCGCGACCGCGGTCTCCCACAGCAGGAACTGGCCGCCCAGCGTGCCGGAGACCGCGATCTGCGAGCCCGAGCCCTCCGGGCCGATCGCGACGGCCGTGGCGTCGGTCCCGTGGTCGGCGAAGCCCGGCGCGTCGGGACCCTCGACGACCACCGGGAGCAGGCCGGTGCCCTGCTTGCCGGTGGACTCCGCGATCAGCTGCTCGGCCCAGTTCCCGAAGCCGACGAGCCCGGAGCCGGTGTCGGCGAGCACCACCTTCTCGGCGCCCGCGTTGTGGGCGGCGGCCATCGCGGCCGCCAGCACGACGGCGGGGTTGTCCGCGCTGTCGCGCGCGAGCTCCGGGGCCGCGGCGGCGGCCTCGTCGAGCAGCCCCGCGATGTCGACGCCCGCCAGGGCGGAGGGCACGAGCCCGAACGCCGTGAGCGCCGAGTACCGCCCGCCGACACCCGGGTCGGCCTCGACGAGGGCGCGGTAGCCCTCGTCGCGGGCGAGGTCGCCGAGCTTCGTGCCCGGGTCGGTCACGACGACCATGCGGGACGCCGCGTCGATGCCGTTGGCCTCGAAGACCTGGGCGAACACCCGGCGCTGGCTGTCGGTCTCGACGGTGCCGCCGGACTTCGACGACACGACGAGCACGGTGCGGGTCAGGTCGCCCGCGAGCGCGTCCGAGACCTGCATCGGGTCGGTCGTGTCGAGCACGACGAGCGGGAACTCGCCGCCGACCGCCCCACCCGAGCGCGTCGCGCAGATGACCTCGGGGGCCAGCGAGGAGCCGCCCATGCCGGCGAGGACGACGCGGTCGACGCCGTCGTCGTGCAGCGACCGCCGCAGCGACGCGAGCTCGTCGACCAGCGGCCGCGAGGTGTCGTGCAGGTTCACCCAGTTCAGGCGCTTGCTCGCCTCCGGCTCGGCGTCCGGGCCCCACAGGGTGGCGTCCTTCGCGGCGAGCTTGGAGGCGGCGCCGTCGCCGACGAGCTTCTCGACCAGGGCCTCCGACGCGTCGGCGAGGCCCCGGTCGACGACGCGGACCCCGATGGGGTCACCACCGGCGGCGCTCACTGCTGCTCCGGGCTGCGGCGCGAGAGCTGGTCGGAGACGGTCGTGGTCAGCTCGGACCAGGAGTCGTCGAACTTCTTCACGCCCTCGTCCTCGAGCACCTGGTAGACGTCGTCGACGTCGACACCGACGTGGGCGAGCCCGGCGAACACCTCGCGGGCGGCGTCCTCGGTGCCGGTGACCGCGTCGCCGTGCAGCGTGCCGTGGTCGGCGAAGGCCCGCAGCGTCGCCTCCGGCATCGTGTTGACGGTGTTCGGCGCGGCCAGCTCGGTGACGTAGAGCGTGTCCGGGTAGGCCTTGTTCTTCACGCCGGTCGAGGCCCACAGCGGGCGCTGCGGCTTGGCGCCCGCGCCCTTGAGGGCCGCCCAGCGCTCGGTGCCGAACACCTCGAGGAACGCGGCGTAGGCCAGTCGCGCGTTGGCGATCGCCGCGGTGCCGCGCAGGTTCAGCGCGGCGTCGGTGCCGATCTTCTCGAGCCGCTTGTCGACCTCGCTGTCCACCCGGGACACGAAGAACGACGCGACCGAGGCCATCGGGGCGAGGTCGTGCCCGTTCGCGCGGGCCTGCTCGAGGCCGGCGAGGAACGCGTCCATGACCTGGCGGTAGCGGTCGACCGAGAAGATCAGCGTGACGTTGACGCTGATGCCCTCCGCGAGCGTCCGCGTGATCGCCGGGATGCCCTCCCGTGTCGCCGGAATCTTGATCATCAGGTTGGGCCGGTCGACCGTCTTCCAGAGGTCGATGGCCTCGGCGACCGTGGCCTCGGTGTCGTGGGCCTTGCCCGGGTCGACCTCGAGGGACACGCGCCCGTCGACGCCGTCGGTGCGCTGCCAGACGCTGCGGAACACGTCGCAGGCGCGGCGCACGTCACCGGTGGTGAGCTCGCGGATCGCGTCCTCGACCGAGGTGCCGCGGGCGGCGAGCCCGTCGAGGTCCTCGGCGTAGTGGTCCGCGTCGGCGAAGGCGCTCGCGAAGATCGTCGGGTTGCTGGTGACGCCGACGACCTCGTCCTCCTCGATGAGGGAGGCGAGGTTGCCGGACTCGATGCGCTGGCGCGACAGGTCGTCGAGCCAGATCGAGACGCCGGCGGCGGAGAGGTCGGCGAGGGGGGTGTTGGTGGCCATGAGGGTCCTCCTCGGAACTCAGGCGGAGTGCTCGGCGGCGCGGGCGAGCGAACGGCGTCCGGCTTCCACCACGTGGTCGGTGGTGAAGCCGAACTGCTGGAACAGCGTCTTGTAGTCGGCGCTGGCGCCGAAGTGCTCGATCGAGACGCACTCGCCGTCGTCGCCGACGAACTGGTGCCAGGTCAGGGCCACGGCGGCCTCGACGGAGACCCGGGCCTTGACCTCGGGCGGGAGCACGTGGCGGGTGTACGACCGGTCCTGCGCCTGGAACCACTCGACGCACGGCATGCTCACCACCCGGGTGGGAACGCCCTCGGCCTCGAAGACCTTCCGGGCCTCCACCGCGAGCTGCACCTCGGAGCCGGTGGCGATGAGGATCAGCTGCGGCTGCCCGCCGGTGGCGTCCTGGAGGACGTAGCCGCCGCGGGCGACGCCGTCGGCGTCGGTGCCCTCGAGGATCGGCAGGTTCTGGCGCGTGAGCGCGAGCCCCGCCGGGCCGGTCGGGTTGTCGAGGACCGTGCGGACCGCCGCCGACGTCTCGTTGGCGTCCGCGGGCCGCACGATCGACAGACCGGGCACCGCGCGCAGCGAGGCCAGCTGCTCGATCGGCTGGTGGGTGGGCCCGTCCTCGCCGAGCCCGATCGAGTCGTGGGTCCAGACGTAGGTGGTCGGCAGCTTCATCAGCGCGGCGAGCCGGACGGCGGGCCGCATGTAGTCGGAGAAGATCAGGAACGTGCCGCCGTAGACGCGGGTGCCGCCGTGCAGCGCGATCCCGTTCAGGATTGAGCCCATCGCGTGCTCGCGGACGCCGAAGTGCAGCGTGCGGCCGTACGGGCTCATCTGGCCCCACATGTTCGTGGAGACCGTCGACGGGCCGAACGAGTCGGCGCCCTTGATCGTCGTGTTGTTGCTCTCCGCGAGGTCGGCCGACCCGCCCCACAGCTCGGGGAGCACCGGGCCGATCTCGCCGAGGATCTTCTGCAGCGCCTTGCGGGTGGCGACGGCGTCGCCACCGACCTCCCAGCTCGGCAGCTCGTCGTGCCACCCGTCGGGGAGCTGGCGGCGCGCCATGCGCTCCAGGAGCGCGCGGCGCTCGGGGTTGGCCGCCGCCCAGTCGGCGAACTGCTTGTCCCACGACTCGTGCTCGGCCTTGCCGCGTTCGCCGACCGCGCGGGCGTGCTGGAGGACGTCGGCGTCGATGTGGAAGTGGACGTCCGGGTCGAAGCCGAGGGCCTCCTTGACCTTCCGGACCTCGTCCTCGCCCAGCGCGGCGCCGTGTGCGGCACCGGTGTTCATCTTGTCGGGCGCGGGATAGCCGATGATCGTGCGCAGGGCGATGAAGCTGGGGCGCCCGGTCTCGGCCTTCGCGTTGGCCAGCGCCTCGCGGATGCCGACGACGTTCTCGCCGCCGCGGACCACCTGGGTGTGCCAGCCGTAGGCCTCGTAGCGCTTCACCACGTCCTCGGAGAGGGCGACGGTGGTGTCGTCCTCGATCGAGATGTGGTTGTCGTCGTAGATCACCACGAGGTTGCCGAGCTGCTGGCGGCCGGCGATCGAGCTCGCCTCGGCCGTCACGCCCTCCTCGATGTCGCCGTCGGAGGCGACGACGTAGACGAAGTGGTCGAACGGGCTCTCGCCCCGCGGGGCGTCCGGGTCGAACAGCCCGCGCTCACGCCGGGCGGCCATCGCCATGCCCACGGCGGACGCGAGGCCCTGGCCCAGCGGGCCGGTGGTGATCTCGACCCCGGGGGTGTGGCTGTACTCGGGGTGGCCCGGCGTCGCCGAGTCCCAGGTGCGCAGCTCCTCGAGGTCGCGCATCTCGAGGCCGTAGCCGGCGAGGAACAGCTGCAGGTAGAGCGTGAGGCTCGAGTGCCCGCACGACAGCACGAAGCGGTCGCGGCCCTGCCAGCCCGGGTCCGAGGGGTCGTGGCGCATCGTGTGCTGGAAGAGCGTGTACGCCAGCGGCGCGAGCGACATCGCCGTGCCGGGGTGGCCGTTGCCGACCTTCTGCACCGCGTCGGCCGCGAGCACACGGATGGTGTCGACCGCCTTCTGGTCGAGATCCGACCAGTCGTCGGGTCGGTGGGGGGTCAGCAGCGCCTGGATCTCGTCGGGGTCCTCGCTCGCGGGCTGCGTGCTGCTCACATCGGTGGCGGTCACGAACGCTGCCTTCCTTCGCGTCTCGGACGCCGTGAGCGCGAGGCCACGGCGCGTCTCTCCTCCTGCCCGGGTGCCGGTGTCGCCCGGCCCGGGCGATGCTCCCACGGGATCGATTCCGGTCCCGCCGGACCTGCGCTGATCCTCGGGCATCACCCGCCTCGACGGATACCCTCCGGCCCCATCACGGACACCGGCCACCTATCATCCTCGCGTCGTTCGGCGGACCGTCCGCGTCGAGCCGTCGGGGTGTCACCCGGCCGTGACGTGGCGGACACCGCACCACCCGGAGGACGCCCCCCGCGCGCGGGCGGGGCCACGGGGGTGCAGACTTCCCCGACGACAGCGTGTAGGAGACGCCGGTCCCGCCCGAAGCAGTTCCGTCCACCACAGCGAGGTGCCACTTCAGTGAGCACGGCGGTCGGCCCGGTCTCCGCGACGCGGCGGGGCGGTCTCCTCGCCACCCTGCGGGCCTACCTGGCGCTGACCAAGGCACGGATCATCGAGCAGCTGCTCGTGGTCACGGTGCCGGCGATGATGCTCGCCCAGCGGTCGGTCCCGTCCCTGTGGCTGGTGCTCGCGGTCCTCGTCGGCGGTGCCGGCGCGGCGGCGAGCGCCCACGCGCTGAACTGCGTCGTCGACGCGGACATCGACGCGAAGATGGCCCGCACCAGCAAGCGCCCGCTGGCCCGCGACGCCGTCCCGCGCTCGCACGCCCTGGTGTTCGGGCTCCTCCTCGGGGCCGCGTCCGCCGTCTGGCTCGGGCTCACGGCGAACTGGGTCGCGGCCGGCCTCGCCGTCGCCGCGATCGCGTTCTACATCCTCGTCTACACCCTGCTGCTCAAGCGGCGGACCTCCCAGAACATCGTCTGGGGCGGCGCCGCGGGCTGCATGCCCGTCGTGATCGGCTGGGCCGCGGTGACGGGGAACGTCGGCTGGCCGGCCCTCGTCCTCTTCGCGATCATCTTTTTCTGGACGCCGCCGCACTTCTGGGCGCTCGCGATGCGCTACCGCGACGACTACGCCGCCGCCGGCATCCCGATGCTCCCCGTCGTCGCCTCACCCCGGCGGGTGAGCCGCCAGATCGTCGCCTACTCGTGGGCGATGGTGGCGTGGTCGGCGCTGCTGATCCCGGCGACGTCCTGGATCTACCTCGGCGCCGCGGCCCTCGGCGGCACCTGGTTCCTCGTCGCCGCCCACCGCCTCGACGCCGCGGTGAAGCGCGACGAGGTCGTGCAGTCGATGCGCCTGTTCCACCTGTCGAACACCTACCTGACGGGCCTGTTCGTCGCCGTCGCCGTGGACTCCGCCTTCGGGTGGCCGGCCTTCGGCTGGCCGTTCTAGTCCCAGACCTTCGGACGCGTCGGTCGGCGCGGGTACCGCCCGCGGAGGTTCGGCAGGTCCCGCCACCGCAGCCGGTCGACGCGCACCAGGAACGTGACGACGTCCGCCACCACCTCGGCCACGGGCTGCTCACCCTGGCGGCCGAGCGACGCCACCTCCCAGCCGTGCGCGAGCATCTCCTCCGCGCACAGGCGGGCCTGGGCGGGGTGGCGGTCGAGGAGCACGCCGCTGCAGGTGTCGGGCCACCCGAGGTCGAGCGCGCCGACGGTCCGACCGCTCGCGGTGTGCGTCACGAGCGCGTCGACGGACGGGGCCGGTAGCCGGGCGAGCAGGACGCCGAGACGCACCCGCGTGCGCCGCGGGGTGTCGCTGCGCGGGTCCATGAGCGCCGCGGTCGCCCGCACCCTCGCCATACCCCGCTCGCGGGCATGCCGGTCGGCCAGCGCGACGACGTCGGTGGGCGTGATGCCGGTGCGGCGGGCCAGGGCGTCGGCGACGACCACGGCCTCGATCGTCGGCACCCGCCGGGCGACCTCGAGCACCGTGCGCGCCGGCGAGGTGAGCCGCAGGACATCGCCGTCGGCACCGTCCCGCCAGGTGACGACCTCGTCGTCGGCGAGCTCGGCGCGCCGGACATCGAGGCTTCCTCGCCCGCGAACCCCGGCGCCGGGAACGAGCACCTCGGTCGTGCCGAGATCCTCGGGAAGCGTGGCGTCGACGTCGGCGACGGCCGTCCCGGCGCCCCAGAGCACCGCGGCGGCCAGCCCCGTCACGGCGCCGTCGGGATGGCGCAGCATCGCGGCACGCGCCAACGTCACCTGGTCCACGGGCACGCCGGCCGTCACGTAGACGTCATGGCCCAGGGGGACGAATCGGGGCCCGCGCAGCTGTCCCTTGGTGATCTCACCGCGGGTGATCGCCGCCGACCCACGGAACGGTCGATCGAGGTCCATGCCGGGTTCGACGCCGCCCGAGCCCGGCTGGTTCCGGCCCTTGCGGTGCTCGCCAGTTCGATCTCGCGAGAGTGTCACGAGTGCAGTGCACCCACGTCACCCTCGTGAGATCGAGATGGAGAGCTGCCCGGGATCGACCCAGGCTCGGAAGGCCGGCTCCACATCGAGGCGCTCAGGGCAGCAGCAGGAGCTTCCCCGTCGTGCGGCGGGACTGGAGGTCGCGCTGGGCGTCGGCGGCGTCGTCGAGGGCGTAGCGCCCGCCGATCCGCACCGCCAGGTCGCCGGCGGCCACCGCCGCGAACACGGCGGCGGCGCGCCGACCGAGCTCCTCGGGGGTGCGGACGTGCCACGCCAGGGACGGGCGCGTGAGGTACACGGAGCCGGCGCTGTTGAGGCGCTGGGGGTCGACGGGCGGCACCGGACCGCTGGCGGCGCCGTAGAGGGCCAGCACGCCGCGCACGCGCAGGCTCGCCAGCGACGCGTCGAAGGTCGACGCGCCGACCCCGTCGTACACGACCGCGACGCCCTCGCCGTCGGTCAGCGCCCGGACCCGATCGGCGAGGTCGTCGCCGTAGCGCAGCGTCTCGTGGGCGCCGGCCTCCCGGGCGAGCGCGTCCTTCTCCTGCGAGGAGGTCGTGGCGATGACGCGGGCGCCCTTCGCGCGCAGCATCTGGCACAGCAGCAGCCCCATCCCGCCGGCGGCGGCGTGCACGAGCACGTCCTCGCCCGCGGCGACGGGGTGGGTGTCGTGGACGAGGTAGTGCGCGGTCATGCCCTGCAGCGAGACGGCGGTGGCGGTCTCGAGGTCGATCGCGTCGGGGACGACGACCAGCTCCGCGGCGGGCGCGACGACGAGCGTCGCGTAGCTGCCGAGCACGTTCGTCCACGCGACGCGGTCGCCGGGCGCGACGGTCGTGACACCCGGGCCCACCGCGCGCACCGTCCCCGCGCCCTCGAGGCCGGGCACGAGGGGGAGCGGGGCGGGGTAGATGCCCTCGCGGAAGTAGGTGTCGATGAAGTTGACGCCCACGGCGGCGAGCTCCACGAGGGCCTGGCCCTCGCCCGGCTCGGGATCGGGCAGGTCGACGGGCTCGAGGACCTCGGGCCCGCCGTGGCGCGGGATGCGGACGGCGTGCACGTCAGGACCTCCCGGCCATCGCGGGCGCGGGCACGTCGTCGGGCGTCGGCGCCACGGGGTCGGGTTCCGCCGTCGCCGCCCACAGCCAGGCCATCGCGGCGACGGTGACGGCGGCGCCGAGCACGTGGAACGCGACGAGCACCTCGGGGACACCGAGCGCGTACTGGATCCCGCCGAGCGCCCCCTGGGCGAGGGTCACCACCACGAGGACCCGCAGGCGCAGGATCACCGCCCGCGGCACCGTCACCGCGTGCGCCAGGAACCCGACGCCGACGAGCAGGCCGAGGAAGGCGAAGAGCAGGTGCGCGTGGGCGGTCGCCAGCGAGGGGAGCGGGACGGCGGCGAGGCGCGGGGTGGCCGCGTCGCCGCCGTGCGGGCCCGCCGCCGTGACGAGGGTGCCCGCGACGACGAGGGCGACCAGCACCACCGACGTGACGGCGAGCAGCCCGCGCAGCGCGTGCGGGACGGCGGGGCGCCACGGCGTGCCGGGCGGGGCGGCCATCGCGGCGGGTGAGGACTCGCGCACGAGGAGCACGGCGAGCCAGATCAGCGGGATCGTGACGAGGAAGTGCGGGGCGACCGTGTACCAGGCGAGCCCGGCGAGCACGGTGATGCCGCCGATGACGGCCTGCGCGACCACGCCGAGGGGCATGGTCGCCGCGAGCCACACGAGCCGGCGACGGTGCGGGCGCACGTTCAGCGCGGCGAGCAGGCAGGCCCCGGTGATGACGACGAGCGCGATCCCGAGCAGGCGGTTGCCGAACTCGACCCACTGGTGCAGCACGGCGACCTCGGGGTGCGGGACCGGGACCAGGCTGCCGGGGAAGCACTGCGGCCAGGTCGGGCAGCCGAGCCCGGACCCGGTCACGCGGACCACGGCGCCCGTCACGGCGATCCCGGCCTGCCCGACGACGGCGGCCATCGCCAGGCCGCGCATCAGCCGGGGCGGGGTGGCGGGGAGACGCTCCAGCACGCCGCGATCCTACGACGGGCCGTAGGGGGTCAGCTCCAGCGCACGGTCCGGGTGGCGACCGCCCCGGCGATCAGCGCCCACAGCAGCAGGACGACGAGCTGGCCGGGCGTCGGCCCGCCGCCGAGCAGCGTGGCGCGCAGCCCCTCCGCGAGCGCGCCCGAGGGCAGGAGGACGACGACGGCCGCGAGCGGGCCGGGCAGCGCGGCCGCGGGCACGAGGACCCCGCCGGCGAAGAGCAGCACGAACCAGACGATGTTGGCGACGGCCAGCACCAGCTCCGCGCGCAGGCTCCCGCCGAGCAGCACCCCGACGGCGCCGAACGCCGCCGTGCCGAGCACCACGAGCAGCAGCACGGCCCCGAGCGAGCCCGGATCGGGGCGCCAGCCCAGCGCGAGCGCCACCGCGCCGAGCACCACGAGCTGGACCAGCACCACCGCGGCCATCCCGCCGAGCCTGCCGAGGACGATGAGCCAGCGGGGGATCGCGGTCGCCGCGAGGCGGCGCATCACGCCGTAGCGGCGGTCGAAGCCCAGGGAGATCGCCTGGCTGGTGAACGCCGTCGACATCACCGCGAGCGCCAGCACGGTGCCGAGCGCGGCCGCGGGCCGCGGCTCCGGGAGCGGCACCACGCGCAGCAGCGACAGGCCGACGAGCAGGGCCAGCGGGATGATCAGGGTGAGCAGCACCTGCTCGCCCTGGCGCAGCGCGAGTCGGGTCTCGAGCCCGACCTGCGTGGCGAGCATCCGCCCCAGCGGCCCCCGGCCCGGTGCCGGTCGGAAGGTGCCTGCTTCGAACGTCACGAACGCAGCTCCCGCCCGGTGAGCTCGAGGAACACGTCCTCGAGACTGCGGCGCGCCACGCGCAGGTCGTCGGCGAGCACGCCCTGGCGCGCGCACCACGACGTCACGGTGGAGAGCACCTGCGGGTCGATGGCGCCCTCCACGAGGTAGCTGCCGGCCGTCGGCTCCGAGGCCGTGCAGCCCTCGGGCAGGGCGGCGGCGAGCAGGCGCAGGTCCATGCCCGCGGCCGCCCGGAACCGCAGCTCGCGGTCGGCGCCCGCCGCCGTGAGCTCGTCCGGGCTGCCCTCGGCGACGACGCGGCCGTGGTCGACGATCACGATGTGGTCGGCGAGCGTCTCGGCCTCCTGCATGAGGTGGGTGGTCAGCAGCACCGCGACGCCGTCGGCGCGCAGCGCCCGCACGAGGTCCCACACGAGGCGGCGGCCCTGCGGGTCGAGGCTCGCGGTGGGCTCGTCGAGGAACACCAGCTCGGGGCGTCCGACGACCGCGCACGCGAGGGCGAGCCGCTGCTGCTGCCCCACCGACAGCCGCTTGTAGGGCTTCCGGGCGCACGACGTGAGCCCGAGGGTGTCGACGAGCCAGTCCGGGTCGAGCGGGTCGGCCGCGCAGGACGCGACCAGGCCGACCATCTCCCGGACCCGCACGCCCGGGTAGGCGCCGCCGCCCTGGAGCATCACGCCGACGCGGGCCCGCAGGGCGTCCGGCGCGCCGGCGGGGTCGACGCCGAGCACCCGTACCTCGCCCTCGTCGCGGTCGCGCAGCCCTTCGCACACCTCGACGGTGGTGGTCTTGCCGGCTCCGTTGGGCCCGAGCAGGGCGAGCACGGAGCCGGGGTCGAGCGACAGATCGAGGCCGTCGACCGCCGCCTGCCCCCCGTAGCGCACGACGAGGCCGCGCGTCTCCAGCGCCCCCGCCTGTCCCGACACGCCCGCCAGCCTAGGTGGCGGGTGTCCGCGGCACGCGCCCGTGCACGGCCCACAGCGGGACCAGGGCGAGCAGCGCCGCGGCGGTGATCGCCATGGGCAGCTGGTAGGTGCGGAACGAGAAGTCCGCGCCCGTCGGCGGCACGAGCAGCGCCACGATCGCGCACACGGCGACCGCGAACCCGCGGATGCGGGGGTTGCGCACCGACGCCGCGAGCGGCACCACCGCCCACAGCAGGTACCAGGGGTGCAGCACGGGCCCGGCGAGGAACACGGCGCCGAAGCCGTAGCCCATGCCCGCCACGGCGTGCAGGCGTCCGTTCAGCACCATGACCACGAGGACCACGCAGACGATGCCGGCCACCCCGAGGCCCGCGGCGCGCGTGAGGTCGAGCACGGCGTCGGTGTGGTCGCCCAGGCCGAGGATCCCGCCGAGCCAGCCGCCCAGCACCCCGAGATCCGTGGTGACCGACAGCCAGCTGCGCAGGAGGTTGGGCACGGCGAGGGCCGGGATCCACCCGAAGCCCAGCCCGCTGCCGACCGAGACGGCCACGACCATCCCGAGCCCGATACCGGCGCACCCCGCCCCGTAGCGGATCAGCCGCGCGTAGCCGCCGCCGCGCTGGTGCGCGACGTAGGCGGCGAGGAAGCCCAGGGCGACGACCGCCGGGATCTTCCCGGAGGCGCCGAGCCCGATGAGCATCGCGCCGAGCACCCACGAGCGCCGCATGCCGATCTCCATGCCGGCGAGGACGACCCCGAGCATGATCGCGTCGTTGTGGATGCCGCTGACCAGGTGGAACAGCACGAGGGGGCTGATCGCGAGCCACAGCGCGGCGATCGGCTCGACCCCGGCGCGACGGGCCAGGTGGGGCACCGCCCAGATGACGAGGCCGAGCGCCGCCAGCGCGAGGGCCCGGTGCAGGTAGACGCCGAGGACGATGTCGTCGCCGGCGATCCCCGTGATCAGGCGCCCGAACGTCAGGAAGCCCGGGCCGTACGGCGACGGCGTCGTGCGCCAGATCGTCGGGATGCTCGCGACCAGCGGATCGGACAGCCCGAGGGCCTGTGCCGCGCCGTAGACGTACGGGTCGAACCCGCGCGAGACGACCTCGGCCTGCGAGAGGTAGCCGTAGACGTCGGTGGAGAAGAGCGGCGGCGCGACGGCCAGCGGCGCCATCCACATGACGAGGATGCGGGTGAGCTGGCGGACCGAGAGCCGCACGCGGCCCGGCCACGCGAGCCGCCCCAGCCACAGCCAGGCGAGCACGAGCATGCCCATGCCGATGTAGGCGAGCGTGAGCGACACCGTCGGCATCCGGCCCCAGAGCCCGAGGACCCGCGTGCCGAGCAGGGGGTTGTAGGCGGGCGCCGGCGTGGCGCCGCACCCGAGCGCGCCGACGGCCATGAGCAGCGAGCCGGTGGTGCCGAAGCGGCGCACCGTGCGCAGGCGGCGGCGCTCGTCGGGCGTCGGCGGGGGCGGCGTCGCCCCGGGGGGCGTCACCGCGACCGCGTCCGCTCGCGGGGCCTGCGCCGTCCCGGTCACGGGTCGGGACGATACCGAGGCGCACCGACGCCCCCGTCGCCGTACCCGGTGCCCGGCCGGGGCTCCGGGGGGCGGCCGTCAGGTGAGGTGACCCTTCGTGAGGGCGATCACCGTCCCGATCCGGGGGCCCGCTTTGCCCGTCGCCGACAAATACGCAAGACTGGTGTTGTCAAAAAGAAGGCTGCCCTCAGTCGAGCGTTCAGGAGGTGAGGACCATGGTCGCTGCCGACGGGCACGACGGCCGCACGCGGGACCTCATCGTCCGGCGGCTCCTCGAGCACGGGCCCACCACGGCGAGGGATCTCGCCGGGATGCTGGGCCTGTCGGGGGCCGCGGTGCGCCGCCACATCGACGCCCTCGTCGCCGACGGCACCGTCTCCACCCGCGACGCACCCCGCGCCGCCGGGCGGGGGCGCGGCCGACCGGCCCGCGAGCACCTCCTCACCGAGCAGGGCCGCCGCCGGGCGGGGGCGGGTGAGGACGACGTCGCCGGGCTGGCCGTGGCGGCGCTGCGCGAGCTGTCCGACGTGGTGGGGGAGGACGCGGTCCGCGCGTTCGCCCGCCGCCGCGTGCTGGGCATGCTCGCCGAGGACGGCGACCGGATCGGCACGCACGCCGACCGGTCGGCCCGGGTCGAGGCGCTCGCGGGCGCCCTGTCCCGGGAGGGCTATGCGGCCTCCACGCGCGCCACCTCGGCGGGAGAGGCCCTGTGCCAGCACCACTGCCCGGTGGCCGGCGTGGCCGCCGAGTTCCCACAGCTGTGCGAGGCGGAGACCGAGGTCTTCGCCGAGCTCCTGGGCACCCACGTCCAGCGGCTGTCCACGATCGCGCGGGGCGACGCCGCGTGCACCACCCACGTGCCCCGACAGCCGGGACCGCAGGACCCCACCACCACCGACGTCAAGGGAAGGCAGGTCGTATGACCACCTCCGCGGAGCGGACCACCCCCGCCGCCCCGAGCACCGAGCTCACCCAGGAGGAGACCCTCGCGTCGCTCGGGCAGTACCAGTTCGGGTGGCACGACAGCGACGTCGCCGGGGCGAGCGCGCAGCGCGGCCTGAACGAGGCGGTCGTGCGCGACATCTCGGAGAAGAAGAGCGAGCCGGACTGGATGCTCCAGTCGCGTCTCAAGGCGCTGAACACCTTCGAGAAGAAGCCGATGCCGCAGTGGGGCTCCGACCTCTCGGGCATCGACTTCGACAACATCAAGTACTTCGTGCGCTCCACGGAGAAGCAGGCCGCCACCTGGGACGACCTCCCCGAGGACATCAAGGCGACCTACGACAAGCTCGGGATCCCCGAGGCCGAGAAGGATCGCCTGGTCGCGGGCGTCGCGGCGCAGTACGAGTCCGAGGTCGTCTACCACCAGATCCGTGAGGACCTGGAGGCGCAGGGCGTCATCTTCATGGACACCGACACCGGTCTCCGTGAGCACCCGGAGCTGTTCGAGGAGTACTTCGGCTCGGTGATCCCGGCCGGCGACAACAAGTTCTCCGCGCTGAACTCCGCGGTCTGGTCCGGCGGCTCGTTCATCTACGTGCCCAAGGGCGTCCACGTCGACATCCCGCTGCAGGCCTACTTCCGGATCAACACCGAGAACATGGGCCAGTTCGAGCGGACGCTGATCATCGTCGACGAGGACGCGTACGTGCACTACGTCGAGGGCTGCACGGCGCCGATCTACTCGTCGGACTCCCTGCACTCCGCGGTCGTCGAGATCGTCGTGAAGAAGGGCGGCCGCTGCCGCTACACGACCATCCAGAACTGGTCGAACAACGTCTACAACCTGGTCACCAAGCGCGCCAAGGCCGACGAGGGCGCGACCATGGAGTGGGTCGACGGCAACATCGGCTCCAAGGTGACCATGAAGTACCCGGCCGTCTGGCTCACCGGCCCGCACGCCAAGGGCGAGGTGCTCTCGGTGGCGTTCTCCGGCGAGGGCCAGCACCAGGACGCGGGCGCCAAGATGGTGCACCTCGCGCCGCACACGTCGTCGACGATCATCTCGAAGTCGGTGGCTCGCGGCGGCGGGCGCACCTCGTACCGCGGGCTCGTGCGCGTCAACAAGGGCGCCCACCACTCGCGGTCGACGGTGAAGTGCGACGCGCTGCTGGTCGACACGATCAGCCGCAGCGACACCTACCCGTACGTCGACGTCCGCGAGGACGACGTGACGATGGGCCACGAGGCGACCGTCTCGAAGGTCAGCGAGGACCAGCTCTTCTACCTGATGTCCCGCGGCCTCACCGAGGACGAGGCCATGGCGATGATCGTGCGCGGGTTCGTCGAGCCCATCGCGCGCGAGCTGCCCATGGAGTACGCGCTCGAGCTCAACCGCCTGATCGAGCTGCAGATGGAGGGCGCTGTCGGATGAGTGAGCCCGTGGCTCAGTCCGGGGGCGGCGTGATCGACGCCCCCGACGCCCCGGTCCTCGACGTGGACCCGGGCATCAGGACGGCGTCCTCGCCGAAGATCGCTCCCTGGGAGGAGCGGCACACGTCGTACGACGTCGAGGCCTTCGAGGTCCCGCGCGGGCGCGAGGAGCAGTGGCGCTTCACGCCGCTGCGCCGCCTGCGCGGGCTCCACGACGGCTCGGCGTCGGCCACCGGTCGGGTCGAGGTCGCGGTGCGCACCGGGTTCGGTGACAGCGCCGACGACCTGACCGGGTCCGGCACCCGCCACGAGGTCGTCGGCCGCGACGACGCCCGTCTCGGCGACGGCGGCATCCCCGCCGACCGTGTCGCGGCGCAGGCGTGGTCGGCGTTCACCGAGGCCCACGTGGTCTCGGTGAACGAGGCCCGCTCCGACGACGCGCCGCTCACGGTCACGATCACCGGGCCCGGTGAGGGCCAGGTGGCGTACACCCACCTGCAGTTGCGTCTCGAGCACCACGCCGAGGCCGTGGTGGTCCTCGACCACCGCGGGTCGGGCACCGTGGCGGCGAACACCGAGCTCGTCGTCGCCGACGGCGCGAAGCTCGAGGTCGTCGAGGTGCACGACTGGGCCGACGACGCCGTGTACGTCGGCGCCCAGCACCTCTCGGTCGGTCGCGACGCGACGATCCGGCACACCTCGGTGACCCTCGGCGGCGACCTCGTGCGCCTCTCGCCGGTCATCAACTACCGGGCGCCCGGCGGCGACGTCGAGCTCGACGGGCTGTACTTCGCCGACGGCGGGCAGCACTTCGAGCAGCGCCTGCTCGCCGACCACTCGGTGGCCCACTGCCGCTCGCGCGTCATGTACAAGGGCGCGCTGCAGGGCGCCGAGGGTGGCACGGCCGCCCACACCGTCTGGATCGGCGACGTCCTGATCCGCAAGGCGGCGGAGGGCACCGACACCTACGAGCTCAACCGCAACCTGCTGCTCACCGACAACGCCCGCGCCGACTCGGTGCCGAACCTCGAGATCGAGACGGGCGAGATCGTCGGCGCCGGCCACGCGAGCGCGACCGGAAGGTTCGACGACGAGCAGCTGTTCTACCTGATGGCGCGCGGCATCCCCGAGGCCGCGGCGCGCCGGCTGGTGGTCCGCGGCTTCTTCGGCGAGGTCATCCAGAAGATCCGCGTCCCCGCGCTGCGCGACCGGCTCGAGGCGGCCATCGAGGCCGAGCTCGAGGCCATCGGCTCCTGATCTGGCTGGCAACTAGAACACTTCCACCACGTAGTGAAAGAGGCTTGATGTCCACCCTCGAGATCCGCGACCTGCACGTCGAGGTCGAGACCGAGTCCGGTCCCAAGGAGATCCTGCGCGGCGTCGACCTGACCGTGAGCTCGAACGAGACCCACGCGATCATGGGTCCCAACGGCTCCGGCAAGTCCACGCTGGCCTACTCCATCGCGGGCCACCCGAAGTACACGGTCACGAAGGGCCAGGTCCTCCTCGACGGCGAGGACGTCCTGGAGATGGCCGTCGACGAGCGCGCCCGCGCCGGGCTGTTCCTCGCGATGCAGTACCCCGTCGAGGTGCCCGGCGTCTCGATGTCGAACTTCCTGCGCTCGGCCGCCACCGCCACGCGTGGCGAGGCGCCGAAGGTGCGGCACTGGGTCAAGGAGGTCAAGGGCGCGATGTCCGACCTCGAGATCGACCCGGCGTTCGCCGAGCGCAGCGTCAACGAGGGCTTCTCCGGCGGCGAGAAGAAGCGCCACGAGGTCCTGCAGATGGCGCTGCTCAAGCCGAGGATCGCGATCCTCGACGAGACCGACTCGGGCCTCGACGTCGACGCGCTGCGCGTCGTGAGCAAGGGCGTCAACGACTACAAGGCGGACTCGGACGTGGGGATCCTGTTGATCACCCACTACACCCGCATCCTGCGCTACATCGCGCCGGACAAGGTCCACGTGTTCGTGAACGGCCGGGTCGCCGAGTCCGGCGGCCCCGAGCTCGCCGAGGAGCTCGAGGAGAACGGCTACGTGCGGTTCACGGGCGCTGCGGCCGACAAGGAGGAGCAGCCGGCATGACAGCTCTCGCACCCTCCGCCACGGGTGCGACCCTCGATGTCGAGAAGCTCCGCGCGGACTTCCCCATCCTGAGCCGCACCGTCCGCGACGGGAAGCCGCTGGTCTACCTCGACTCCGGCGCCACGTCGCAGCGCCCGCGCCAGGTACTCGACGCGGAGCGGCACTTCCTCGAGACGTCCAACGCCGCCGTGCACCGCGGGGCGCACGCCCTGGCGGAGGAGGCCACCGACGCCTACGAGTCCGCGCGCGAGCGGATCGCGGCGTTCGTCGGCGCGGACGTCGGCGAGATCGTGCTCACCAAGAACGCCACCGAGGGCATCAACCTCGTGGCGTACGCGATGGGCAACGCCTCGGTCGGCGAGCGCGTCGACCCGGCGGCGGAGCGCTTCCGGCTCGGCCCGGGCGACGAGATCGTCACCACCGAGATGGAGCACCACGCCAACCTCGTGCCGTGGCAGGAGCTCTGCCGGCGCACGGGGGCGACGCTGCGCTGGTTCTCCGTCACGCGCGACGGGCGTCTCGACCTCGACTCCGACGAGGCGCGGACGGTGATCAACGAGCGGACGAAGGTCGTCGCGTTCACGCACCAGTCGAACGTGCTCGGCACCGTGCCGCCGGTCGAGGAGCTCGTCCGCCGGGCCCGCGAGGTCGGTGCCTACACGGTGCTCGACGCCTGCCAGTCGGTGCCGCACGCGCCGGTCGACCTCCACGCGCTCGGCGTCGACTTCGCGTCCTTCTCCGGGCACAAGATGCTCGGTCCGTCGGGCATCGGCGTGCTCTACGGGCGCGCCGAGCTGCTCGAGGCGCTCCCGCCCTTCCTCACCGGCGGCTCGATGATCGAGCTGGTCCGCATGGAGGGCTCGACCTACGCTCCGCCGCCGGCCCGCTTCGAGGCCGGCGTGCCGATGACGTCGCAGGCCATCGGCCTCGGCGCGGCCGTCGACTACCTCTCGGCGATCGGCATGGACGCGGTGAAGGCCCACGAGAACGAGCTGACCGGCGCCGCGCTGCTCAAGCTCCAGGACCTGCCCGGCGTCACGATCATCGGCCCGCGCACCACCGAGGCCCGCGGGGGAGCGGTCGCCTTCGAGATCGAGGGCATCCACCCGCACGACGCCTCGCAGGTGCTCGACGACTCCGGCATCGCCGTGCGCGTCGGGCACCACTGCGCGTGGCCGCTGCACCGCGCCTTCGGCGTCCAGTCGTCGATCCGCGCGAGCTTCCACGTGTACAACACGCTCGACGAGGTCGACGCGCTCGTGGCGGGTGTCCGCCGGGCGCAAGAGTTCTTCGGGACGGTGCAGGCGTGAAGCTCGACTCGATGTACCAGGAGATCATCCTGGACCACTACCGCAACCCGCACGGCCGCGGGCTGCGCGACCCGTTCGAGGCCGAGGTCCACCACGTGAACCCGACCTGCGGCGACGAGGTGACCGTGCGCGTGCACCTCTCCGGCGGGGAGGGTCGCGACGCGAAGGTCGAGGACCTCTCCTACGACGCGCTGGGCTGCTCGATCAGCCAGGCGGCGACCTCGGTGGCCCACGACCTGCTGGTCGGGCACACCGTCGGCGAGGCCTTCGACACGCTCGACGCCTACCAGGCGATGGTGCAGGGGCGCGGCAAGGTGGAGCCCGACGAGGACGTGCTCGACGACGCGGTCGCCTTCGCCGGCGTGGCCGCCTACCCGGCGCGCGTGAAGTGCGCGCTGCTGGGCTGGCTGGCGTTCAAGGACGCGGTCGCCCAGGCTCAAGCCTCTGGAGGTAGCTCATGACCGAAGAGACCGTGCAGCGCGGTGCGGCCGGGATGCCCGAGGCCCCCGCCACCACCGACGACCTGCCCTCGATCGACGACCTCGAGGAGGCCATGCGCGACGTCGTCGACCCCGAGCTGGGGATCAACGTCGTCGACCTCGGCCTGCTCTACGGCATCGACGTCCACGACGGCTCCGACGGCCAGGCCGGCCCGGTCGTCACCCTCGACATGACGCTGACGTCCGCGGCCTGCCCGCTGACCGACGTCATCGAGGACCAGGCCCGTGCGGCGCTGACCCAGGGTCCGGGCGGGGGTCTGGCCAAGGACGTCCGCATCAACTGGGTCTGGATGCCCCCGTGGGGCCCGGACAAGATCACTGACGACGGGCGCGAGCAGCTCCGCGCGCTCGGCTTCACCGTCTGACGTTCGCCCGGACAGCGCCCCCGCCGCCTCCCAGCGGTGGGGGCGCTGTCGTCTTTCCGGACTACCAGCGCTTGCTTCGATGGTTCGCACTGCGATATATATTCGCCCATGGCACGGCGATCACTCTCGGAACAGACGTTCCTCGTCCTCACCGCGCTCGCGCAGGAGCCGATGCACGGCTACGGCATCGTCCAGGCCGCGAGCCGGCTCTCCGACGGCGAGGTGACGCTCAAGGTCGGCACCCTCTACGGGGCATTGGACAGGCTCTGCGCGGACGGCCTCGTCGAGCCGGACCGCGAGGAGATCCACCAGGGTCGTGCGCGGCGCTACTACCGGATCACCGACGCCGGGATGGCGTCGCTGGTCCGCGACGCCGGCCGACGCGCGCGCATGGCGCAGGTCGCCCTGGAGCGCGGGCACGTGCCCGCCGCCGGTCTCGCGGGGGAGGCGAGCGCATGAGCACCGAGGACCGCTACCGGCGGCTGCTGCGTCTGCTCCCGGCCTGGTACCGGGAGCGCTACGGGGACGAGATGGTCGAGGTGTACCTCGCCGGCCGGTCCGGATCCGACGTCCGCCCCGGTGCGGGCGAGGTCGCCGCCACCGTGCGCCTGGCCGTCGTCACCCGCCTCGGCGCCGCGGGACGTCCGTCGGCGGCGACCCTGTGGCTCGTCGCGATCGCCGGGTTGACGGTGCTCGCCTCGAAGGCCGTGTGGAGGGCGGGGTCCGCCATCGAGGTCCGGCTCGCGGCCGAGCCGAGGTGGGACCTGGACGCGAGCGGGCACCTGGTCGACAGCTCGCCGACCTGGGGTTCGGACGACATCCTCCCCTTCGGGTTCCACGAGCTGCTGTGGCTCGGGGCGCTCGTCCTGCTCCTCGCCGGGTGGCGGCGTGTGGCGCTGAGCCTCGCGGTCCCGATCGGGATCCTCGACGTGAGCGCCGGGCTCGGCCCGCTCGTCGGCCGCGACGCGCGCTACCTGCCGATGCCGTTCGACCTCGTCGACGCCCGCACCGCGGTGCTCCCCGTCGTCGTGGTCGCCGCGCTGATGCTGGCGCAGGGATCGGCCGGGCCGGTCCCGAGGGTGTGGTCGCGCCTCGTGGCCGCGGGGTCCGTCGCCGCCGCGCTCGCGGTGCTCATGGGGGTCGTGCTGTACGCGCCGGGGCTGGTCGGGTCCTGGGGCGACCTGACCTACTGGTCGCCGATCACCGCCGGTCTGGCGGTCGTGGCGGTGGCGGTGCTCGTCGCGTGCCGGCGACTGGATCCGGCCTGGCCCGCGGCGGTCATGACTCTGGCGATCGTCGCGGTCGTGGCGGGGCCGTTGCCCGACGGACCGTCCGTCACGCCCGAGCGCGACGGGGCCTCGATCGTCGTGGGGATGATCGCGGCGGGCATCGCCGTCGCGCTGGCCGCCGTCGCCTGGTTCCTCGCCGCCGACCGCTACGTGCCCGAGCACCTGGCGGGCGCGCGGTTCCGCGAGGTCGTCACCACCTGACCCGCCCTCGGCGAGATCAGGGGCGCTCCCTCCACGTCGGCACGTCACGTCGGGTACGTGACGCGCTCCTGATCTCGCCGTCGACGCCGGCTCGCCTCGCCGTCGAGGCTGGTGATCAACGGGGACTTTGCTCGCCCAGAAGCAGCGAACGTCCCGGTTGAGCACGCCGATAGGGCGTTCGCTGCGAACCGGGAGGCACGCTGCTACGTCTTCTCGCGGACGACGTGGGGGCGCAGGTGGCGGTAGCCGCGCACGGAGAGCTGGGGGACCGCGCGGATGTCGAGGTCGAGGTCCGTCCTCCGCAGGGCGTCGGTGAGGTCCTCGTCCACGAGGACCGTGCCGGGGCGGGCCTCGGAGGTCAGGCGGCTGGCGATGTTCACGACGGGGCCGTAGACGTCGCCGTAGCGGGGGAGGACGTCGCCGAGCGCGAGGCCCACGCGCAGGGAGAGGCGCTCGTCGTCGCCGGGCACGTCCTCGTGGAGGCGGAAGGCGATGTCGACGGCGTCCTCGACGCGCTCGCAGACGAAGAGGATCTCGTCGCCGAGGGTCTTGACGATCCGCCCGCGGCGGCGGGCGACGACCTCGGTGCACACGGTCTCGAAGCGTTCGAGCAGGGCGCGCAGCTCGACCTCGTCGATCTTCCGGCTCAGGCTGGTGAAGCCGACGATGTCGGCGAAGCCCACGACGACGCGGTTCTCGGAGTAGTCCTCGTCCTCGGGCCGGGCGAGGCTCGACATCATGCGGCCGGCGGTGACGGCGAGGTGGCGGCGCCAGACGTAGGTCTGCAGCCGCTCCAGCGAGGGCACGAGCCGTTCGACGGCGGCGACGACGGCGTCCGGGTCGTCGGCGTGGCCGGTGTCGGCGATCGTGCGGCGCACGAGGGTCGCCTGCCACTCCGCGAGCCGGCCGAGGCCCTGCCCGAGGGCGCGGGCGACGGCGAGCTCCTCGGCCTCGTCGAACGTGTCCTCGTCGAGGAGGCGGCCGGACAGCGCGAGGGCGTCCAGGTCGGCCTCGGCGAACGCGCGGACGTCGTCGGGCGTGCTCGGGAAGCCGAGCGCGCTCCACAGCCGCGAGGTGTGCTCCGGCGAGAGCCCGGTGCGCTCGTGGACCTCGCCGCGCGTCATGCTCCGCGGCCCGCCCAGGAGCAGCTCCTCGATCTGCTCCCGGGCCCGGCCCCACCGCTCCGGGTCGGCCCGGTCCGGATCCGGGCCGCCCGTCACGTGGTGTGGACGATGAGGACGTCGCTGCCGGCGCGCCGCGAGATGCCCTGGGGCACGGAGCCGAGCAGGCGCCCGGCCAGGCTGTTCAGACCGCGGTTGCCGACGACGACGACGTCGGCCTTGCGGTCGGTGACGACCTCGATCACGCGCTCGATCGGGTCGCCCTCGACCGCGACGGTGTCGATGTCGACCGAGCCCTTGGCCGCGGCCCGCTCGCGGGCGTCGCGCAGCGTCTCCTCGGCCGGCGTGGAGCCGACGACGTGGAACGCGGCGTCCTCGCCGAGCGCCTGCTCGGCGCCGCCGGTGTCCCTGCTCGGCTTGTAGGCGCAGATGATGAGCAGCGTCGCCTTGCTGTCCGCCGCGATCCCGGCGGCGCGGTCGACCGCGCGGAACGACGACTCGGAGCCGTCCGTGCCGACGGCCACGATCTGGTAGGCACCCATCGCGGAGTACTCCCTCCGTCGGTGGCGGGTCACGAACCCGTCACGATTTCGGTTCACGAGCGTACCGCTACTGCTCCGTTCGGACGCTCCGGGCCCCGAGCACGGTTCCCCTGATCAGGTGGAGCCGGAGGCGGGGCGACAGTCGACCGAACAACGAGGTCATCGCCGCCAACGATGCGGCGACGTCCTCGCGGGCGTCGAGATACGCCCGGCGGTGGACGGGCGGCAGCGCGAAGAAGCGGTCGAAGAACGCCGGCACCTCGCCGGGCGGCAGGGCGAGCAACGTCTCCAGCCCGCGCAGGCGCAGCGCGTGGACGGTGCGGGCAGCGGGGGAGCGGACGACCGTGCGGGCCGCGCGGGCGACGTCGGCCGGGTCGTGGCCGCCGCGCAGCGCGTCGCCGAGCACCGCGGCCAGGCGCGGCGCCATCCGCAACGAGGTCGCGAGGCTGAAGCCCGAGGCCGGGTGCACGACGGGGTCGGCCGCCCCGATCGCGACCACCCCCGCCGGCGAGCGGTGCCGCGGCGAGTCCACGGGGAAGCGGACCTTCTCGACGTCGGCGGGACCCTCGGGGATCTCGGCGTCGGCCAGGCCCGCGGCGCGGAGCCGGGCCCGCAGCCGGTCGCGCAGCTCCGGCATCGCGAGCCCGGGACGGCGGGCGAGCGAGGTCTCCTCGAGCAGCACCCGCTCGGCGTCCAGCGGGACGGCGTAGAGGAACGTCGGCCAGCCCGGACGGCCGTGCGCCGGGCGCCAGTCCATGAACAGCAGGCGGTCGCCGCTGACCCGGGCGGCGACCGCGCGCGGCACCACCACGCCGTAGGCCGTCTGCTCGGCGCGCGGCCGGCCGCCGTCGAGCCCGCGCGCCGCGCCGCGGCGGGCCAGGGCCTGGCGCGCGCCGGTCGCGTCGACCACCACCCGGCCGGCCGCCACGGTCCCGTCGTCGAGCAGGACCGCCGGGTGGCGCCCGGGCCCGACGGGGACGGCCGCGACGGCGCGGCCCCGCCGCACCGCCACGGCCGGGTCGGTGAGGTGCTCCTGGAGCGCGGCGGTGTCGAGCACGGCGTACTCGTCGTCGAGCTCGTGGGTGCGCCGGGCGATGGCGACCCCGCGCCCGCGGGCGGCGACGACGTCGACGGGCAGGTCGGCGGGCAGCTCGTGGGCCCACGCGCCGTAGGTGTGCGTCCAGGCGCGGTGCGGGCGCGGGTCGACCAGCAGCGTGCGCAGGTCGAGCGCGACGCAGGCGCGGGCGAGCGACCGCCCGGCCGGTCCGGCCCCGGCGATCACGACGTCGGCGACCGGTGCGGGGTTCACCGCTCGCGGTCGTCCCGGAGATCGGACTCCGCGCGGGCCATCTCCTCGAGCGCGGCGCGGTCGGCCTTCGCCCGGGCGTTCCACGCGCGCATCTCCGGCGGGTAGCCGGTGACGGTGACGTCGTGGCAGGCCACCTTCACCGAGCGCGCGAGCTTCTCCGCCGCCCGGGGCGTGCCGACCCGACGCCGCGTCCACTCGCCGTCGAACGCGACCGCGACCACCGTGGTGTCGGTGGCCGTCGTCTCGGGCTCGATGTAGAAGGCGACGCCCTCGCGGGTCTTCGCGAAGGCCCGGAGGTGCTCGAGGTCGGCCGGCCCGCCCTCACGGTCGAGCACCTGGCGGAAGCCGCCACCGCCCACACCGCTCGCGCCCCCGCCGCGGCGGAACCTGTCGAAGAGCCCCATGCGAGATCACCTCCCGATCACCTTCATTGTGCCCGTGTCCGGTTGAGGTGGCCGTTGTGTTCACGTGTGGCCGGTGGCGAGCATCCCGCCGTCGACCCGCACGGTCTCCCCGGTGATCCACGACGCGGCGTCCGAGACCAGGAACCCGACGAGCGCCGCGACGTCCTCGGGGGTCCCGAGGCGCTTCATGGGGTACCGCGACGCGACCTCCTCCTCGCCGTGCGCGTAGAGCGCCTCGGCGAACCGCGTCTTCACCACAGCGGGGGCCACGGCGTTGACGCGGATCGCGGGCCCCAGTTCCCAGGCGAGCTCCTCGGTGAGCCGGATCAGCGCGGCCTTCGAGGCGCCGTAGGCGCCGATCACGCCGCTCGAGCGCAGGCCGCCGACCGAGGCCATGTTCACCACCGCGCCCCCGTGGTCGCCCATCCACGCCCGGTGGGCCTCCTGCACGAAGCCGAGCGCCGCGACGACGTTGACATCGAAGATCTTCGAGACCGCGGCGAGGTCGGCGTGCACCAGCGGCCCGTACTGCGGGTTGATGCCGGTGTTGTTGACCAGCACGTCCAGCGAGCCGAAGCGCTCGACGGCGGCGTCGACGGCGGCGCTCCGGTGGCCCGCGTCGCCCGAGTTGCCGGCGACGGCGAGGACCCGGTCCGGCGCCCCCAGCGACGCGGCCGCGTCGTCGAGCGCCTCCTGCTTGCGGGCGGTGATGGTCACGGTGGCACCGCGGTCGAGCAGGTGGCGGGCGACGCCCAGGCCGATGCCCCGGCTGGCGCCGGTGACGAGCGCGGAGCGTCCGGCGAGATCCGGGGCGGGGGCAGTGGGCTCGGTCATGGCCGCACCCTAGAGCGGCGGGTCGGCGGAGGCCGTCGCCTACACTGGAGGGGTCCGCGGGGCGCCCCGTCCGCCCGCCACGACCCTCCTCGGAGACCCCTCCCCGTGATCACCGCGTCCGATCTCGAGCTGCGCGCCGGCTCCCGCGTCCTGCTCGCCGGGGCGACGCTGCGCGTCCAACCGGGCGACCGGATCGGACTGGTCGGCCGCAACGGCGCGGGCAAGACGACGACGCTGCGCTCCCTCGCCGGGGTCGGCGAGCCCTACGGCGGCACCGTCCGCTCCACCGGGCCCGTCGGCTACCTGCCGCAGGACCCGCGCGAGGGCGACCTCACCGTGCTGGCGCGCGACCGCGTGCTCTCGGCCCGCGGGCTCGACGAGCTGCTGCGCGACATGGAGAAGACGCAGACCGCGATGGCCGAGATGGCCGACGACGCGGCGCGCGACCGCGCGATCGCCCGCTACGGGCGCCTCGAGGAGCGTTTCGCCGACCTCGGCGGCTACGCGGCCGAGAGCGAGGCCGGGCGGATCTGCTCGAACCTCGGGCTGCCCGGCCGGGTCCTCGCCCAGCCGCTGGGCACGCTCTCCGGCGGCCAGCGCCGGCGTGTGGAGCTGGCCCGCATCCTGTTCGCCGCCAGCGGCGACACCGGGGGCAACGCCGGCACGACGCTGCTGCTCGACGAGCCGACCAACCACCTCGACGCCGACTCGATCGGCTGGCTGCGCTCGTTCCTGCAGGCCCACGAGGGCGGGCTGGTGGTGATCAGCCACGACACCGAGCTCATCGGCGACGTCGTCAACAAGGTCTGGTTCCTCGACGCCACGCGCGGCGAGCTCGACGTCTACAACATGGGCTGGAAGAAGTACCAGCAGGCACGCGCCGACGACGAGGCCCGCCGCCGCCGCGAGCGGGCGAACGCCGAGAAGAAGGCGGGCGCGCTGCAGGCCCAGGCCGCGAAGATGGGCGCCAAGGCCACGAAGGCCGTCGCCGCGAAGCAGATGGCCCGCCGCGCGCAGGCGATGCTCGACGGGCTCGACGAGGAGCGCGTCGACGACAAGGTGGCGCACATCCGCTTCCCGGCCCCGGCCCCGTGCGGTCGGGTGCCGATGACCGCCGAGGGCCTGTCGAAGACCTACGGGTCGCTCGAGGTGTTCACCGGCGTCGACCTGGCCGTCGACCGCGGGTCGCGCGTCGTGATCCTCGGGCTCAACGGCGCCGGCAAGACCACGCTGCTGCGCATCCTCGCGGGCGCCGAGACACCCGACACGGGCGACGTGCAGGCCGGCCACGGCCTGCGCACCGGCTACTTCGCCCAGGAGCACGACACCCTCGACATGGACCGCACCGTCTGGGAGAACGCCCGCAGCGCCGCCCCGGACACCCCGGAGCAGCAGCTGCGCACGCTGCTGGGGGCGTTCATGTTCTCGGGCGAGCAGCTCGAGCAGCCCGCCGGGACGCTCTCGGGCGGCGAACGCACCCGTCTCGCGCTCGCGGGCCTCGTGTCGAGTGCGGCCAACGTCCTGCTGCTCGACGAGCCGACCAACAACCTCGACCCGGCCAGCCGCGAGAAGGTGCTCGACGCCCTGCGGCGTTTCGAGGGCGCGGTCGTGCTCGTCACCCACGACCCGGGTGCGGTCGAGGCACTCGAGCCCGAGCGCGTGATCCTGCTGCCCGACGGCACGGAGGACCATTTCTCGGCCGAGCACCTGGAACTGGTCGAGCTCGCCTGACCACGGCCCGTGGGCTCGTTATCGCAGCTAACCAAGGCTGTCCTGCGAACGGACGTCGATCACTCCGATCGGCCCAACCGCTTACCGATCACGGGAAATGTGCCGTGGCGCACACCCCACTCGGCGATCATCATGGGTCGACCGGACCTGCGGTCGGACGAGGGGTGAGATCGAGATGGCCGATCTGAAGAAGGGTGCGCGGATCACCGGCACCCAGCGGGACAAGCTCGCCACGGATCTGAAGAAGAAGTACGAGAAGGGCGCGAGCATCCGTTCCCTGGCCGAGTCCACCGGCCGGTCGTACGGATTCGTGCACCGCGTGCTGTCGGAGTCCGGTGTCACGCTGCGCGGGCGCGGAGGCGCCACGCGCACGAAGAAGAAGTAGCGGGAGGGCCCCTCGCCCACGAGGGGTATCCCCGCTCCCGGAGGCCCCGGTTGACACCACCAGCCGGCTCCGTGGCGTCCGCTTGACCTCGACCATGGTCGAGGTCGCACGCTCGGAGTACACGAACCTCACGGACGACGGGAGCGGGCAGCCATGGACGCCTGGTCGTTGATGCAGTCCGCAGCCCGGGCGGACAGCCTGCCGCGGTCGGTGCCGAAGGGCACGCTGCCGCGCATCTGGCGTTTCGCGCGCCGACATCACCGCGCCCTGGCGGTGTTCCTCACGCTGGCCACGGCGTCGGCCGTGGTCGGCGTCGCCGTGCCCGTGCTGGCCGGGCGCGTGGTCACCGCGATCACGGATCGCGAGCCGGGGTCGGTCGTCGTCGGCATCGCGCTGGTCATCGCCGGCCTGGCCGTGCTCGACGCGGGCCTCACCCTCGGCGAGCGGTGGCTCTCCTCCCGGATCGGCGAGGGCCTGATCTACGACCTGCGCCTGGCCGTGTTCTCCCACGTCCAGCGGATGCCGCTCGCGTTCTTCACGCGCACCCGCACCGGCTCGCTGGTCAGCCGACTCAACAACGACGTGATCGGGGCCCAGCGCGCGTTCACGTCGACGCTCTCGGGCCTCGTCACCAACGTGATCCAGCTGGTCCTCGCCGTCGTCGTCATGGTCGCGCTCGCCTGGCAGGTCACGCTGCTCGCGCTGATCCTGTTGCCGATCTTCGTGCTGCCCGCCCGGCGGATGGGACGGCGGATCGCGGCCCTGCAGCGCGAGTCCGCGGACCTCAACGCGGCGATGACCGGGCAGATGACCGAACGGTTCTCCGCGGGCGGCGCGACGCTGGTCAAGCTGTTCGGCCGCCCCGGGGCGGAGGCCGACGAGTTCGGTGCGCGGGCCGACCGGGTGCGCGCGGTCGGGGTCCGGACGGCCATGGTCAACCGGGTCTTCCTCACCTGCCTGACGCTCGTGGCCGCGCTGGCCCAGGCGCTGGTCTACGGCCTCGGGGGCTGGCTCGCGGTCACCGGCACGCTCGACGCCGGCATCGTCGTGAGCCTGGCGCTGCTGCTCACCCGCCTGTACTCGCCCCTGACCTCGCTGGCGAACGCCCGCATCGACGTGATGAGCGCCCTCGTGAGCTTCGAGCGGGTCTTCGAGGTCCTCGACCTGCAGCCCGCCCTCACCGAGCCGGAGGACCCCACCCCGCTGCCGGCCGGCCCGGTGGGGATCGCGGTCCGCGACGTGCGGTTCACCTACCCCGCGGCGTCCGCGGTGTCCCTCGCCTCGCTCGAGGAGGTCTCGCGACTCGACGACCGGGCGGGGCACGAGATCCTGCACGGCGTCGACCTCACGGTCGGACCCGGGCGCATGCTCGCCCTCGTGGGGCCGTCGGGGGCGGGGAAGTCGACGATCGCCTCGCTGCTGCCGCGGCTCTACGACGTCGACTCGGGCGCGATCGAGATCGGCGGCGTCGACGTGCGCGCGCTGGCGTTCGCCGACCTCCGCGGCGCCGTGGGCGTCGTCACGCAGGACGGGCACCTGTTCCACGACACGGTGCGGGAGAACCTGCGCTACGCCGCGCCGGACGCGACCGACGAGCAGCTGCGCGACGCGATGGTCCGCGCCCGGCTCGGTGAGCTGCTCGACGAGCTGCCCGCGGGCCTCGACACGGTGGTGGGGGAGCGGGGGCACCGGCTCTCGGGCGGTGAGCGCCAGCGCCTGACGATCGCGCGCCTGCTCCTGGCCTCGCCGCGCGTGGTCATCCTCGACGAGGCCACCGCGCACCTGGACTCCGAGTCGGAGCACGCGGTCCAGGAGGCACTGAGCGAGGCGCTGGTCGGCCGGACCGCGGTCGTGATCGCCCACCGGCTCTCGACCGTGCGGGCGGCCGACGTCATCGCGGTGGTCGAGCACGGGCGCGTGGTCGAGTCGGGGACCCACGACGCCCTGCTGGAGCGGGGCGGCCGCTACGCGGACCTCTACCACACCCAGTTCGCCACGTCCCGCTCCGCCGCGTGAGCCATCACGCACGGTGATCTTCGCGGCGGGGCCGGTCGGCGCGAGACCCCTGCGAGGCGCCGAACGCGCGTGTAGCGTCGCTGAGCGTCCGTGTGCGGCCGTCGAGACCCGACGGCGGTCGCCGGAGTCGGTCGACCTGGGAGGCTTCGTGCCGGTTCCGACACCGTCGGCGCGCCACGACGACCCCGCCGATGTGTCCCGCGACCCGGCCGGTCCCGCCGTCCCGTCCGCGCGGCGCCGGGTGGCCCTCGATCCGAACGCACCCCTGCCCGACCGGGCGACGGCCGAGGCGTACGTGGCCTCGGTGTGCTTCAAGCACGGGCCGCCGCGTCTCCTCGGCACCGAGCTCGAGTGGCTCGTGCGCCACGTCGACGACCCCGCCCGCCCCCTCGACCCGGCCGTGCTGGCCCGTGCTCTCGGCCCGCACGCTCCCGACACCCTCACGCTCTCCGCCGCAGCGGCCGTCGATCCGGTCAACTCCCTGGCCCGCGATCCGGCCTCCGGCCCACCTCTTCCCCGCACTGCGCCCCTCGCGCTGCCGGCGGGCGGCACCCTCACCGTCGAGCCCGGCGGGCAGGTGGAGATCGCCAGCCCACCGCTGCCCGGCGTCGGCGCCCTGATCCGCGGTGTGCGCACCGACGTGGCCGCCCTGCGCACGCTGCTCGCGAACGAGGGCCTGGTGCCCGTGCCGCGGGCCAGCGACCCGCTCCGACCCCCGCGGCGTCTGCTCCAGGTGCCCCGGTACGCCGCGATGGAGGCGGCGTTCGACCGCATCGGCCCGCACGGGCGCACGATGATGTGCTCGACGACGGCCGTGCAGGTCTGTCTCGACGCCGGCGAGGGCGAGGACGTCGCCGCGCGGTGGGCGGCGCTGCACGAGCTGGGCCCGGTGCTGCTCGCCGCGTTCGCCAACTCCCCGGTCGTGCACGGCCGGCGCACCGGCTGGAAGTCGTCGCGGTGGGCGGCGTGGATGGCCCTCGACCCGCAGCGCACCAGCCCGCCCGCGGAGCTCGGCGACGACCCGGCCCGGGAGTACGCGCGGCGGGTGCTCGACACGCGCCTGCTGTGCGTGCGCCGCGACGACGACCCCGACACGTCGTGGGCGGCCCCCGACGTCACGTTCGCCGAGTGGATCGACGGGCGCCTGGACACGCCGCCGACCCGGTCGGACCTCGACTACCACCTGACGACGCTGTTCCCGCCGGTGCGCCCCCAGGGCCACCTCGAGGTGCGCTACCTCGACGAGCAGCCCGGCGACGAGTGGGTGGTGCCGCTGGTGGTGGTCGCCGCGCTCCTGCACGACCCGCGCACCGTCGCGCGGGCCAGGGCCGCGGCCGAGCCCGCCGCCGACCGCTGGACCGCCGCGGCCCGGCACGGCCTCGCGGACCGCGTGATCCGCCGGGCCGCCGGCGACGTCTTCTCCCAGGCCCTGCGGACCCTCGCCGGCCCGGACTTCGACGACGTCGACCCCGACGTCCGCGAGGTGGTCGACCGCGTCGTCACCGAACGGATCCTGCGGGGTCGCTGCCCGGCCGACGAGCCGCTCGACGACGCCGAGACCCGTCTGCGTCCCGACCCGGACGCGGACCCACCCGACGTGGACGACCTCCCGTCGTCGGGACGCCGAACCCTCCTCGGAGGTGAACGACCGTGACCACCACCAGCCCCGCCCCCGGTGCCCCCGGCGAGACCGGCCCGGACCGCGCCGCCCTGCGGCGCCGCCTGGCCGCCGAGCTCGCCGACGCCCGGGCCCGCACGCGCGCCCTGACCCACGATGTGTTCGCCGCGGACGACCCCGACCTGACCCGTCAGCACTCCCCGCTGATGTCGCCCCTGCACTGGGACGTCGCGCACATCGCGAACATGGAGGACTTCTGGCTGGTGCGGCGCGCGGCGCCGGACGCCGACGTCGTCGCCGGTGTCCGCGAGGACGTCGACCACCTCTACGACGCGTTCACCAACCCGCGCTCCGGGCGCCCCGACCTGCCCTTGCTCGACCCGGCCGAGGCGCGCGTCTACGGCGACCGCGTGCGCGAGCTGGCCCTGGCGCACCTCGAGGCCGGCCGGCTCGACGAGCGCCGCACGCTCGCCGACGGCTTCCTGTTCGGGATGATCGTCCAGCACGAGCAGCAGCACGTGGAGACGATGCTCGCCACCCACCAGCTGCGCTCCGGTGCGCCGGTGCTGCACGCGGCCCCGCCGCCGCCCGCGGTCGTCCCCGGGCTCGCCGGCACGGAGGTGTTCCACGAGGGCGCGGAGTTCCTCATGGGGACCTCCCGGGAGCCGTTCGCGCTGGACAACGAGAAGCCCGCGCACCCCGTGCGCGTCGAGCCGTTCCGGCTCGACGCCGCCCCGGTGACCAACGGCGAGTTCGCCCGGTTCGTCGAGGCCGGCGGCTACGCCGACCGCTCGTCCTGGTCCGACCGCGGCTGGGAGCACATCACGGCCGAGGGCTGGACGGCACCGATGACCTGGGAGCGGGTCGACGGCCGCTGGTACCGGACGTCGTTCGGTGTCCGCGAGGCGATCGGCGACGTCGCCGACCAGCCCGTGGTGCACGTGTCCTTCCACGAGGCCGCGGCGTACGCGACGTGGGCGGGCAAGCGCCTGCCCACCGAGGTGGAGTGGGAGTTCGCGGCGCGCTACGACCACGCCTCCGGCACGACCCGCCGCTTCCCCTGGGGCGACGAGGACCCGACGCCCGAGCGCGCCAACCTCGACCAGCGCCACCTGCAGCCGGCCCCGGTCGGGGCCTACCCCACGGGCGCGTCGCCGCTCGGCGTGCACCAGCTGATCGGCGACGTCTGGGAGTGGTGCGACTCCGGCTTCGCGGGCTACCCGGGCTTCGAGCCGTTCCCGTACAAGGAGTACTCCGAGGTCTTCTTCGGCGGCGACTTCCGGATGCTGCGCGGGTCGTCGTTCGGCGTCGGGACCCCCAACGCCCGCACGACGTTCCGCAACTGGGACCTGCCGATCCGCCGTCAGATCTTCTCCGGCTTCCGCTGCGCGCGGGACGCCTGACCGACGTGTGCCGACACCTGGCCCACCTGGGCCCCACGCCGGTCACGCTCGCCTCGGTCGTGACCGAGCCGCCGCACTCGCTGCTGGTGCAGAGCTACGCGCCCGCCGACATGCGCGGCGGCGGCACCGTCAACGCCGACGGGTTCGGCGTGGGCTGGTACGTGAGCGAACTTCCGGGCCATAGCACCGAAGTTCGCTCACGTACGGCGCTGTACCGCCGCGACGACCCGATGTGGACCGACGCGTCGTTCCTGGACGTTGCACGGGCGGTCGAGACCACGGCGCTCGTCGCCGCGGTGCGCTCGGCGACGGTGGGGATGCCGGTGTCGACCGCGGCGTGCGCACCCTTCCGCGGCGAGGCGGCCGGGTCGACGTGGCTGTTCAGCCACAACGGCGTCGTCCGCGGGTGGCCGCACAGCATGGCCGGTCTCGCCGCGACGCTCCCGCCCGTCGACCTGCTGACCCTCGAGGCCGCCACCGACTCGGCGCTGTTGTGGGCCCTGGTGCGGGCGCGGATCGCCGCCGGCAAGGACCCCGCCGACGCCGTCGCCGGGGTCGCCTCCGACGCCCTCGCCGCCGCGCCCGGCTCGCGTCTCAACCTCCTGCTCTCCGACGGCGACCAGGTCATCGCGACCGCCGTCGACCACGCCCTGTCCCACCGCGTCGATCCCGACGGCGCGGTGACCGTGGCCTCCGAGCCGCTCGACGACGACCCCGCCTGGGCCCCGGTTCCCGAGGGCTCCCTGCTCGCCGCCCGACCCGGCGGGATCCACGACCCGCCCGTGGTCACGGTCGCGGCCCTCTAGCCGCGACCTCTCTCGTTCCCGACGCCGTGAACGCCGGCGCGCGCCCGCGCGAGGACGCGCGCCCCGACCCCAGGACGTGAACCGACACCGATGAGCCTGCCTGCGCTCGACATCCATCTCACCGCCGACGACGCCGACGCGGCCCTGCGCCGGGACGCCCGCCGCGGGCTCACGTCGAGCCCCAAGGTGCTGACCCCGCAGTGGCTGTACGACGCCCGCGGCAGCGAGCTGTTCGAGCAGATCACGGCACTGCCCGAGTACTACCCCTTCACCGCCGAGCGCGAGGCGCTCACCGGGAACGCCGACGCGATCGCGCGGACCGCGGACGCGGACACACTCGTCGAGCTGGGCTCCGGATCGTCGTCGAAGACCCCCGTGCTGCTCGACGCGATGCGCGACGCGGGCACGCTCGCGCGCTACATCCCCGTCGACGTGTCCCCGTCCGCGCTCGAGGAGGCCGTCCCGGGGCTGATCGAGTCCTACCCGGGCCTCGACGTGCACGGCGTCGTCGCCGACTTCACCCAGGACCTGCGCAGCGTCCCGCGCGACGGCCGCCGCCTCGTGGCGCTGCTGGGCGGGACGCTCGGCAACTTCGAGCCCGCGGACCGCCAGCACTTCCTCGAGGCGCTCGCGGACGCGCTCGACCCGGGCGAGGCGTTCCTCGTGGGCACGGACCTGGTCAAGGACGAGGCGACCCTCGTCGCGGCCTACGACGACTCGTCGGGCGTGACCGCGGCCTTCAACCTCAACGTGCTCTCGGTGCTCAACCGCGTGCTCGGCGCCGACTTCGACCGCTCGGGCTTCGACCACCTCGCGGTGTGGGTGCCGCAGGCCGGGCGGATCGAGATGCGGCTGCGGGCGCGGCGCCCCATGCACGTGCGGGTGCCCGAGCTGGATCTCGAGGTCGACTTCGCCGAGGGCGAGGAGATGCGCACGGAGATCTCGACGAAGTTCACGCGCGAGCGCATCCGCGGGGAGCTGGCCGCCGCGGGCTTCTCCCACGACGGGTGGTTCACCGACCCGCAGGGCCGGTTCGCGCTGTCGCTGGCCGTCCGTCGCTGAGCGGGACGAGCGGCGAGGACAGCTCCGACGCGAGCCCCGGCACCAGCGGGGACGCCACCGACGACACCGTGCCGGAGAGCGCGGTCGTCGCGGTGGTGGGCTCCGCCGCGCCGCGCGGCGCCATGGCCGAGAGCGGAGCGGCCCCGGCGACCGGGGCCGGCTCCCCGACCGCGGCCTCGTCCCCGGGGTCCTCAGCAGGGGCCACGGGCGCGGGGTCGTCGACCGTCCAGCTGCCGTCCACGGGGCGGCGGGCGAGCGTGGGGCCGGCGGTGAGGGCCTCGACCGACACGGTCCGCAGGCGCAGGCGCGCCCGGGTGACGTGGCGGGGGGAGCCCCGCACGACGACGGCCACCGCCAGCCGCTCGCCGTGCGGGTCGGGCACGGCGTGGAGCAGGTGGTGGTGGCCGTCGTCGGTGCTCACGGTGAGCTCGGCGAGCTGCGGGCCGGCGACGACCGCCGCCGCCCGGACCATGTCCGCATGGGCCGCGCCGAGCAGCTCGACGTCGGCGAGCGTCGGGTGCTCGCCCGGGTCGCCGACGTAGCCGTCGAGGACCAGGCCGCTGTCGACGTCCACGAGCGTGGCGGCGACGATGCGGCGGTCGTCGAGCAGCGGCGTGAGGACCGCCGACAGCCCGTCCGACCGCACGCACGTCAGGTGGCGGTGTCGCCCCACCCTCGCTCCTGTCCGTCGACGTGGCTCAGCGCCGGCCGGCCTGCTGGTAGTAGCCCTGGTCCTGCGCCGGCACCGCCGCGGCCGACGACGGGTCGTCGAGGTAGAAGCGCTGGCCGATGACCTTGAGGTCGCGGCGGGCCATCGCGAGGTTGGCCTGCTGGCGGTTGAGGACGAGGTAGAAGAACATCTTGTCCTCGGGGTTGCCGTAGATCGGCCGGATGAGGTGGTACTGCGTGTCGAGCGTGATGAGGATGTCCTCGATCGTCTCGCGCAGGCCCAGCTTCTGCATGACGTCGAACTTCGCCCGCACGACCTCGCTGTTGCCGGGGGCGGCCACGTCGAGGTCGAACTCGGCGCTGCCGCCGCGGGAGCCCAGCGTCATGCCGCTGTCGTAGTCGACGATCGCCACGGCGAACGCGCCCTTGATGTTGGCGGCCGCGTTGAGGGCGTACTCGATGTCGCTCATTCTCTGTCTTTCCTCCGTGTCGGGGTCGCTCCGGGTGAGCGGGGAGTGGTGGTCGGGTCGGTGCCCTCCGGGGCGCCGGTGAGGGCGGGCTGCGGGGTGCGCCCGAGGCGGAGCAGGCCCGCCAGCACACGCCGCAACGTGTCCGGGTCGGAACGCCAGCGCTGACCGAGCACGCCGGCGCTGTCCGGCGTGACCCGGCGCGGCGCGGCGTCGAGGGGCGGGACCGGCTCGGCCGGGGCCGCCGCCGGGACCGACGGCCCGGGCGGGCGCCGGGGGGCCGGGAGCACCGGCGGTCCCGCGGGCGCCGCCGCCGCGAGCGGGGCGGCGTCGGCGGTCGGCCTGGTCCGTCCGGGGACCCGGGTCGGCCAGGGTGCCGACGGCGCCGACGGTGCCGACGGTGAAGCCGGCACCGCTGATGCCGGCGACGATGCCGGCGTCCGCGCCGGCACGGGAGCCGGTACGGAGGTCGTGGGGGCCCGGCGGACCCGCGTCGCGGGGGGCGACGGGGACACGGGCGCGGACAGGGGTGCGGACACCGGCGCGGACATCGGCGCGGACATCGGCGCGGACACGGGCGCGGACACGGGCGCCGCGGCGGGGATCGCGGGCGCCGCGGCGGCGGGGATGGCGGGCGCCGCCGGAGCCGGCGAGCGCGGCACGGGATCGGGAGCGGGCGTCCGGGCCGGCTCCAGCGCGAGGGTGCGCACCACGCCGACCGCGGCGAGGCGACGCCGGGCGAGCGCGAGGTTGCCCTGGTCGCGGCGGACGCGCAGGTACACCCAGGCCCCGGGCGCGGCCGGGGTGTCGAGCCGGCGCAGGAGGTGGTGCGCCGCGTCGGTGGTGACGATCAGGTCGTCGAGGACGAGCTCGCGGTCGACGGCGACCGTCGCGGCCCGCCGTCCCCAGGCGAGGACCGCGGCAACGGTGTCGTCCCGGGTGTCCTCGTCGTCTCCGAGGTCGGCGATCACGTGGTCGCCCGAGGCGTCGACGAGGGTCGCCCGCGTCAGGCCGGGCAGCTCGTGCAGGGGTTCGAGAAGACCGCCCCGAGGTGGTGTCGCCGGCGTCCCGGGGGTGGTGACCACCCGGGTCGGGGCCCCCGTGGGGACCGCCGTGGACGTCGCGGCTTGGATCACGAAACCCTCTCGCTGGTCTCTCGATGAGATCACGAGCGTAGGAGGGTGTTATACGGAGAGCAATTGGCCGTTCGGCTGACGCGACACCTGTACGGGTGACGCAACGGCCGTCCGTAGACGGAGTGACTACGCTACGCCGAACGGCCGCTGCGCCTGGCGATCGGGTGGTCCCCCGTCGGCGCTACCACCGATCGGGCGATCCGGACCTCTCAGGCAGAGGCGCGCGGGACGAGGCGCGACCACAGGCTGGGCCCGCGCCGGTCGTCCGTGCGGTCACCGGGCGCGGGCTCGCCGGCGACGTCGGCGCACGACGTGCAGCGACCGGCCGGGGGAGCGGCGAGGGACGACGCCCACACGGTCGCCCGGCAGAGGGCCTCGAAGCGCCCGTCGCCGCCCTGCGCGGCCAGGAACGCCGCGTCGGAGACCGCGTGGTCGGCGCCGTCGACGGCGCACGTCAGCCACATCAGCCGGGAACCCTCGCCGCGCCTCACGATGCCAGCTCCGGGGCGCCGTCGCCGCCGAGCAGGTCGTCGTACGCGCCGCCCTTGATGTCGGCGACGAACGCCGTCATCTCGGCGACGGAGAAGACGAGGGCCGGGCCCTCGGGGAAGCGGGAATTGCGCACCGCGACCCCGCGCCGGCTGACCGGCGCGAGCTCGACACAGTTGCCCTGCTTGCCCGACCGGGCGCTCTTGCGCCAGATGACGTCCGGCAGGGCGAGCTGTGCATTCGCCACCTGGCCCATGCGACCGCCTCGATCATCTGCACGTGCATCCGACAGTGCACGAACGATAGCAACCGAGCGGATCATCTGCACGTGCAGATGCCGATTCCGGCGGGTCGCGAGCGCGGGATCACCGCACCCGCGGCGGACCCGTCAGGCGGGCCGGCGTTCGGCGGCGAGCTTCGTGAGGTACTGCCGGGTCTCGTCGGGTGTCAGCGCGTCGACGGCGACGCGGTCCATGACCCGGCTGTAGGCCTCGACCTCCGGGCGCTTGTCCAGGTAGGACGCCCCGGTCAGGTGCTCCTGGTACACGAGGTCGGGCAGCTCCGGCTCGGCGAACCGCAGGATCGAGAAGGTGCTCTCCGCGGCGTAGCCGGACAGCGTGAACGGCAGGACCTGCACCACGACGTTGGGCAGCGACGAGAGCTCGAGCAGGTGCTCGATCTGCTCGACGAGGGCGGCGTGGCCGCCGATCGGGCGGTGCAGCACGGCCTCGTCGACGATCGCCCACACCGTCGGCGCGTCGCGGCGCCCGAGCGTCTGCTGGCGGCGCATGCGCACGGCGAGACGGCGCTCGTCGTCGGCGCTCGCGCGCTCCGGGTGGCCGGACGTGATGATCGCCCGCGCGTACGCCTCGGTCTGGAGCAGGCCGGGCACGAACAGCAGCTCGTAGGTCTGGATGCGCGAGGCGCTCATCTCGAGGCCGACGTAGTCCTCGAACCAGTCGGGCAGCACGTCGCCGAAGGGCTGCCACCAGCCCGGCTCGTTGCTGCGCCGGGTCATGTCGAGCAGCAGCTCGCGCTCGTCCTCGTCGGTGATCCCGTACATCGTCAGCAGGTCGGCGACGTCGCGCTCCTTGAAGCCGACCTTGCCGGCCTCGAGGCGGCTCATCTTGGAGTCCGACCCGCGGATCGACCACGCCGCGTCCGACCGCGCCACCTGGGCGCGCTCCCGGAGCCTGCGCAGCTGCGCCCCGAGGATGATCCGTCGTGCGGTGGGTCCGGCGCCCTCGGGCTCCTGCTGCTCCCGTTCGGCCACGCTCGTGCGCTCCCCAGCTCTGCTGTCCGGCCTGATCTCGGCGTGCCCCTGCGGGCGCGCCACCCCGCCGCGAGGTCGAGACGTTACACGGCGCGAGACGCCTCTGTCCGCTCGCCGACCCGTGATCGGGTCGTTCCGCGTACCCTCCTAGGGTGATCGACCGTCCGTGACGTACCTCGCGATTGGTTGCCGATGACCGCTGCGCACTCCTCGTACCGCTCGGGGTCCGCTCCTGCCTACATCGACACGAGCAAGGCGAGCATCGCGCGCGTCTACGACACGGCCCTCGGCGGCAAGGACAACTACCCCGCCGACCGCGAGGTCGTCGACAAGCTGCGCCAGGTCGCGCCGGAGATCGAGCAGTTCACGGTCGACCACCGCGCCTTCCTCGTGCGCGCCGTCCGGTTCCTCGCCGGTCAGGCCGGGATCGACCAGTTCCTCGACCTCGGATCGGGGCTGCCGACCGCGGAGAACACCCACCAGGCCGCCCAGCGGCTGCGTCCCGAGGCGCGGGTGGTCTACGTCGACAACGACCCGTCGGTCGTCGCCCACGGCCGCGCGCTGCTCGAGGAGAACGACCAGACGTTCTTCTCCCCGGGCGACCTCACGCATCCCGCGGAGGTGCTCGAGGACCCGACGGTCACGCGGAACATCGACTTCTCGCGTCCGCTCGCCCTGCTGCAGCTCGGCACACTGCATCACTACGACGAGTCCGGTCTGTCGTGCGCGGAGATCATGAAGCAGTACGTCGACGCGCTGCCGTCGGGCTCGTACGTCGCGCTGAGCCACTTCCTCGACCCGCAGGACGACGACAGCGTGGTCGCCCGGCGGATGGAGGACGTCTTCCTCCACAGCCCGCTGGGCACCGGCCGGTTCCGCACCCGTGACGAGATCCTCGCGATGATGCCCGGCCTGGACCTCGTCGAGCCGGGCCTCGAGCTGTGCGTGAAGTGGTGGCCGGACGGCCCGATGCTGCAGCCGCTCGTGCCGGCCCAGCGCTGCATCGCGGGTGTCGTGGGCCGCAAGCCCTGAGCCCGGGAGACGCAGCGGAGCGGGGCTCGGGCCCGTGAGCCGGGCCGACCGGGAGCGCTGGGACGCCCGGTTCGCCGGCCTCGGCCGTGGCGAGCCGGGTCCGCCGGACGCGCTGATCGGCCGCGAGGACCTCGTCCCGACCGCGGGACGCGCGCTCGACCTCGCCTGCGGGCGCGGCCAGGTCGCGGTGTGGCTCGCGCGCCGCGGCCTCGACGTGGACGCCGTCGACGTCTCACCCGTGGCCCTCGAGGCGGGCCGGGCCGAGGCGCCCGACGTGCACTGGATCGCGGCGGACCTCGACGACGGGCTGCCCGTCGCGGTCACCCGCCTCCGGCGCGGCAGCTCCGCTGCGCTCCGTGCCGCCGGGCCGTACGACATCGTGGTCTGCCAGCGTTTCCGCGACCCGGCGCTCTACCCCGCGCTCGTGGACGCCCTCGCGCCGGGCGGGCTGCTGGTGATCAGTGTGCTGTCGGAGGTCGGCGACACCGGCGGACCGTTCCGCGCCGCCCCGGGCGAGCTGCTCGCGGCGTTCGGCCACCTCGACGTCATCGATCACGACGAGGGCCTCGGGCGCGCGAGCCTCGTGGCGCGTACTCCGGACGGGCGGCGCGGGCCGTCGCGCTAGTCCGATCGGCGCCCGTCGATCGGCTGCTGCGCCGCGTGTGGCGGCTGTCAAGGCATGGTGCGATCGCTAGGAGAAGGTCGATACTCATCGGGCCCTGGCACAGGGCCGTCCGGGTGACGACGGGGAGGGGAATCCGGCTGTGGCGGAGCTGTTCATCGACGGAGCGTGGACGTCGGCCGTCGACGGAGGGAAGCGCGAAATCCGGTCACCGGCCGACGGGCACCTCGTCGCCGAGGTCGACGAGGCCGGGGCGAAGGACACGGAGCTGGCCATCGGGGCCGCCCGCCGCGCCTTCGACGACGGCCGGTGGACCTCGGTGCCCGCGCCGGAGCGGGGCGGCCTGCTGCTGCGGGTCGCGGATCTCATGGTCCGCGACAAGGCGCGCCTCGCGCGGGCCGAGACCGACGACACCGGCAAGCGGGTCGCCGAGTCCGAGATCGACATGGACGACATCATCAACTGCTTCCGGTGGTTCGGGCACCTCGCGGCGTCCGACGACGGGCGCCTGGTCGACACCGGCATCCCGGCCGCGCGCAGCAAGGTCGTCCACGAGCCCGTCGGCGTCTGCGGGCTGATCACGCCGTGGAACTATCCGCTGCTGCAGACGGCGTGGAAGGTCGCGCCGGCGCTCGGGGCAGGCTGCTCGTTCGTCCTCAAGCCCAGCGAGCTGACGCCCCACACGGCGATCATCCTCATGGAGCTGCTGGCCGAGGCGGGGGTGCCCGACGGCGTCGCGAACCTCGTCCTCGGCGCGGGGGCCGCGGCCGGCGCTCCGCTCTCCACCGACCCGCGCGTCGACATGGTCAGCTTCACCGGCGGCCTGGTGACCGGGCGGCGGATCATGGAGTCCGCGGCGCCGACGGTGAAGAAGGTCGCCCTCGAGCTGGGCGGCAAGAACCCGCTGGTGCTCTTCGCCGACGCCGACCACGAGACCGCCGTGGACAACGCCCTCACCGCGATCTTCCTGCACTCCGGGCAGGTGTGCTCCGCCGGGGCGCGGCTGGTGGTGGAGGAGTCCGCGCACGACCGGATCGTCGACGACCTGGTGCGCCGTGCCGAGCGCATCCGGATGGGCGGCCCCGACGACCCGGAGACCGAGACCGGGCCCCTGATCTCCGCCGCGCACCGCGACAAGGTCGAGGCCTACGTGGCCGCGGGCGTCGCCGAGGGCGCCGTGCTGCGCTGCGGCGGCGAGCGCCCGACCGACCCGAAGCTCCGGGACGGGTACTTCTACCCGCCGACGATCCTCGACCGCTGCACCCAGGACATGACGGTGGTCCACGAGGAGTCCTTCGGGCCGGTGCTCACCGTCGAGACGTTCACCGACCTCGACGACGCCGTCCGCATCGGCAACGACACCGAGTACGGCCTCGCCGGCGCGGTGTTCTCGTCCGACCACGGCACGTGCGAGGAGGTCGCGGCCCGGCTGCGCCACGGCACGATCTGGATCAACGACTTCGGCCCGTACGTCCCGGCCGCCGAGTGGGGCGGCTTCGGCCACTCCGGGGTCGGCCGGGAGCTCGGACGGGCCGGCCTAGCCGAGTACCAGGAGCCGAAGCACATCTGGACCAACACCCGGCCGGGCCCGACCGGGTGGTTCCCCTCCTCCACACAGCATGGGAGTGGTTCATGAGCACGAGCCACGAGAAGGAGCACAAGCAGGCCAGCGCGGCCGATTCCGAGGACATCGACGAGTTCGGCTACAAGCCGAGCCTCGTGCGGTCCCTCGGGAGCTTCCACACCTTCGCGGCCGGCATCAGCTACATCTCGATCCTCACCGGCACGTTCCAGCTCTTCTACCTGGGGCTGGGCACCGGGGGCCCGTCGTACTGGTGGTCCTGGCCGCTGGTCTTCGTCGGACAGCTGATGGTGGCGCTGTGCTTCTGCGAGCTGGCCGCGCGCTTCCCGGTGGCCGGGTCGATCTACAACTGGAGCAAGCGGCTCTCGAACCACGGGGTCTCGTGGCTCGCCGGGTGGACGATGCTCACCGCGTCGATCGTCTCCATCGCCGCCGTGGCGCTGGCGCTGCAGGCGACGCTGCCCGAGATCTGGTCGGGCTTCCAGTTCATCCCCGAGGACACCACCAACGCCGAGGCGCTCAACGGCGTCATCCTGGCCGCGGCCCTGATCGTCTTCACCACCGTGATCAACGCCTTCGGCACCAAGCTGATGGCGCAGATCAACTCGACCGGGGTGTTCATCGAGCTGATCGCGGCGGTCCTGCTGATCATCCTGCTCGCGATCAACATCGTCCGCGGGCCGCAGGTCGTGCTCTCGAACGGCGGGATCGACACGAGCGGGCGGCCGCTCGGGTACGCAGGCGCCTTCCTCGTGGCGATGTTCGCCTCGCTCTACGTCATGTACGGCTTCGACACGGCGAGCTCGCTGGCCGAGGAGTCGCACGACCCGCGGCGCAACGCGCCGAAGGCCATCCTGCGGGCGCTCTTCTTCTCGTTCCTGCTCGGCGGGCTGATCCTGCTGTTCGCGATCATGTCGGCCCCGGACCTCGCCGACCCGACGTTCAGCCAGCTCGGCGGGCTGCAGGCCCTGGTCCTCGCGGTGCTCGGCCCCTTCGGCGGCACCGTCATCCTCGTCGCGGTCGCCGTGGCCGTCGTGGTCTGCGCGCTCGCCGTGCACGCCGCCGCGATCCGGCTCGCGTTCGCGATGAGCCGGGACAACAACCTGCCCGCGGGCACCAAGCTGTGCACGATCAGCCCGCGCTTCGGCACCCCGGTGGTCTCGTCGGTGACGATCGGGGTCATCGCGATCGTCCTGCTGATGGTCACCTTCAGCCCGCAGATCTACACCGTGGTCACGTCCATCGCGATCATCATGATCTACACGGCCTACCTGCTGGTCACCGTGCCGATGCTCTTCCAGCGGCTGCGCGGCACCTGGCAGCCCCGTCCCGACGGCTTCTCGCTGGGCCGCTGGGGTCTCCCGGTCAACATCCTGGCGATCATCTGGGGCGGCCTGATGACCGTGAACCTCGCCTGGCCCCGCAACGAGATCTACAACGCCAGCGAGCCCTTCCACTGGTACCTCCAGTGGGGCGGCGTGCTGCTGCCGGGGATCATCCTCGGCGCCGGGTTCGCGTACTACTGGTTCGTCCAGCAGCACAAGACGGGCGTCGTCGCCGAGCACGCCCGTGTGGACACCCCGACCGACAAGCCCGTCCAGGAGGCGTGATGGCGGAGAGCGAGTTCGACTACGTCGTCGTCGGCGGAGGGACGGCCGGATGCGCCGTCGCCTCCCGGCTGTCCGAGGACCCGGACGTGTCCGTCTGCCTCATCGAGGCCGGACCCTCGGACGTCGGCGACGACCAGATCCTCGACCTGAGCCGGTGGATGGAGCTGCTCGAGTCCGGCTACGACTGGGACTACCCGATCGAGCCCCAGGAGTCGGGCAACTCCTTCATGCGCCACGCCCGCGCGAAGGTGCTGGGGGGCTGCTCCTCCCACAACTCCGCGATCGCCTTCTGGGCGCCGAAGGAGAACCTCGACGACTGGGCCGCCGGCGGCGCGACCGGCTGGAGCGCGGAGGAGTGCTACCCCTTCTACCGCAAGCTCGAGACCGCGCTGGACACGACGGAGGAGGCCGAGGCCCCCGGCCGCGGCACCGACGGGCCGGTCACCATCCGGACGGTGGGCGACCAGGACCCGTGCGGTGAGGCGCTGCTGGCGGCGTGCGAGCAGGTCGGGCTCCCGACGACGCCGTTCAACACCGGCCGCACGGTGCTCCGGGGCGCGAACTGGTTCCAGGTGAACGCGAAGCCCGACGGCTCGCGGTCGTCGGCGTCGGTGGCCTACATCCACCCGAACCTCGACCGCCCCAACCTGACGCTGATGACCGGCTACCGGGCCGAGAAGCTGAACCTCGACACCTCCGGGTCGCGGCCCCGGGCGACGGGCGCGCGCCTGCGCACCCCGGACACCCGGCACGCGATCGACGTGACCGCCCGGCGCGAGGTCGTCCTCTCGTCCGGGGCGATCGACGGCCCGAAGCTGCTGATGCTCTCGGGCATCGGGCCGGCCGCGCACCTGCGCGAGATCGGGATCGAGGTCGTCGTCGACGCCCCGGGCGTGGGGGAGAACCTGCAGGACCACCCCGAGGGACTCGTGCAGTGGGAGGCCCTGCAGCCGATGCCGACGGCCTCGACGCAGTGGTGGCAGATCGGGATCTTCGCGGGGGCCGAGGGCCGGACCACGCCCGACCTGATGTTCCACTACGGCTCGGTGCCGTTCGACATGAACCTCGTGCGCCACGGCTACCCGACCGCCGACAACACGTTCTGCCTCACGCCGAACGTCACCGGCGCCCAGTCGAAGGGCACGGTCCGGCTGTCGACCCGCGACTACCACGACAAGCCGAAGGTCGACCCGCGGTACTTCACCCACGAGCACGACCGCGAGGTCATGATCCGGGGTATCCGCGTCGCCCGGGAGATCACGGCGGCGCCGGCGCTGAAGGACTGGGTGGGCAAGGAGCTCGCGCCGGGGGAGCAGGACTCGACCGACGAGGAGCTCTTCGAGTACATCAAGAACACCCACAACACCGTCTACCACCCGTCGTGCACGGTGAAGATGGGCGCGGACTCCGACGCGATGGCCCCCGTCGACGCGCAGCTGCGGGTGAAGGGCGTCGACGGCCTGCGGGTCGCCGACGGGTCGATCATGCCCGACCTGATCACGGTCAACCCGTGCATCACCACGATGATGATCGGTGAGCGCTGCGCCGACTTCATCCGGAACCCGCGCTAGTCGGTGATCGCGCCCGGCCCGCCCTGATGGACGGGGCGGGCCCGGCGTGATCGTCGCTACGGTTCACCCCCGTGGGTGCGGACGTGCTCGGCGGGCGGGGGATCGACGAGATCGTCGACCCGTGGCGCTACCCCCTCGACGACCCCGACCACCCGACCTGGGGCGGGGTCGTCGACCGCGCCCGGGCGGATCTGCGCGCCCGCGGGTGCACGGTGCTGCGCGACGTCGTCCGTCCCGAGCAGCACGACCTGCTGCGGGCGCAGGGTGACGCCGTCGCCGGGGCGGCACACACCGACGTCGCCGAGGTGAACGTCTACAACACCGACCCGGACCCCACGCTGCCCGACGACCACCCGGCCCGCGTCGTGCTGCAGCGACGCAACGCCTTCGTCGCCCGCGACCACATCCCGGCCGACCACCTCGTCGCGCGGCTCTACGCCCACCCCGGCCTGCACCGGCTGCTCGCCGCGTGCTTCGAGGTGCCCGAGGTGCACCCGCTGGCCGACCCGTACGCGGGCCTGACGCTCAACGTCGTGGCCCCCGGCGGGGACCACCCGTGGCACTTCGACACCAACGAGCTGGCCGTCAGCCTGCTGACCCGCGCGCCCGAGGGCGGCGGCGCGTTCGAGTACTGCCCGGGCCTGCGCTCGGCCGGGGACGAGAACCACGCCGGGGTGCGGGCCGTGCTCGACGGCGACCGCACGCCGGTGCGCCGTCTCGAGCTGCGCCCCGGCGACCTGCAGCTGTTCCGCGGGCGCTTCGCCCTGCACCGCGTCGCGCCCGTCGAGGGCGGCTCGCCGCGGCACGCCGCGATCCTCGCCTACAGCGAGCGGCCCGGCGTCGTCGGTTCCCCGACGCGCACCCGCCAGCTCTTCGGCCGCGTCGCCCCCGAGCACCTCGCGGCGGCGACCGTCCGGGGTGACACGCTGCTCGACTGACCCCGATCACCGGCGAGAGGACCAGCATGACCGGGACGTTCGACGCCGAGGACGGCCTGCCCCGGGTCCCGGTGCCGGCCCTGGCCGACAGCGCCACGCAGTTCCTGGCGTGGTGCGGCCCGCTGCTCGACGACGCCCAGCGGGCCGAGACGCGGGCCGCCGTGGACCAGCTGCTGCGTCCGGACGGCCCGGGCCCGGTGCTCCAGGCCGCGCTCGAGGCCTACGACGCCGCGCCGACCACGCACAGCTGGCTCGACGACTTCTGGGAGTCGCGCTACCTCGGACGGCGCGACCGGATCGCGCTGAACGCCAACTTCTTCTTCCTGTTCACCGACACCGGTGAGCACGACCCGGCCGCGCGCGCCGCCGCGCTCGTGCTCGGCGCGCTCGACCACAAGCACCAGGTCGACACCGAGGCGCTGCCGCCGGCGACCCGCAAGGGCGCGCCGATGACGATGGAGCAGCACCGCTACCTCTTCTCGTCGACGAGGATCCCCGGCGACGAGCAGGACACGGCCCGCACGCCGTACACCGAGCAGTGGCCGGGCCCGTCGCGGGCCCGGCACATCCTGGTGTTCGTGCGCGGGCACGCCTTCCGCCTGGGCGTCCTCGGCCCCGACGGCACCGCCCACACGGCCGCCGAGATCGCCGACGGGCTCCGGGCGGTCCGGTCGCAGGCCGGGTCGCAGCCCGGTGTCGGCGTCGGTCGGCTCACCACGAAGGACCGCGCGGCGTGGGCCGCGAGCCGCCGGGCGCTGCTCGACGAGGGCAACGAGGCCGCGCTCGAGGACGTCGAGACCGCCCTGTTCGCCGTGGCGCTCGAGGACGTCGCGCCCGACGACGACCTGGCGCGGGGCGCGCAGCTGCTCGGCGGCGACAGCGCGAACCGCTGGTTCGACAAGTCGGTCACCTTCGTCGTGTTCGCCGACGGCGCCGCGGGCATCAACACCGAGCACTGCCGCCTCGACGGGACGACCGTGCTCGCGCTGGTCGACGGCATCTTCGGGGCGAGCACCGACGAGCACGCCGACCGTCTGGGCGCCCGCGCCCAGGGCGTCCCCGCCGCCTCGGAGCTCCCGTTCGTGGTGACCGACGAGCGGGCCGCCGACATCCGGGCGGCGGGGGAGGACTTCGCCGCCTACGCCGGGTCGATCGCGACCCAGCTCGTGGTGTTCGACGACCTGGGCAGCGACCGGATCAAGAAGCTCGGCGCCTCGCCCGACGCGTTCGTGCAGATGGCCTACCAGCTGGCGCACCTCCGGGCGAAGGGCTTCGTGGGTGCCACCTACGAGTCGATCGCGACGCTGCAGTTCCACCACGGGCGCACCGAGGCGATGCGCGTCGTGACCCCCGAGATCCTCGCGTTCACCGCCGCCATGGACGACCCGGGCGCCGACGACGCCGCGCGCCGCGAGGCGTTCGAGGCGGCGGCCGGGGCGCACGTCCGCCGGGCCCAGGACTGCCAGGCCGGGCGGGCACCCGAGCAGCACCTCTGGGAGCTCTCGCTGATCCAGCAGCGACAGGGGTCGTCGCTGGGTGCCGCGGAGCCGCTCGAGGTCGTCGACTCCCCGGGCTGGCGCATCATGCGCGACGACTTCATGTCGACCAGCTCCGCGCCGTCGGAGAACGTGCGCGTCTTCGGCTTCGGCTCGACGAGCACCCACTGCATCGGTGTGGCCTACGTGCTGCTGCCCGACCGGCTGGTCGTGCACCTGTCGACGCCGACCGAGGTCGGCGAGCAGATGGAGCGCTTCGCGGCCGAGCTGCGCCGGGCCGTCGACGAGATCGCCGCGCTGCTGGAGAGCTGACGCGCACGATCGTGTGACCCGGGAGCGACGATCGTCACCGTGGGCTCCGGGTGAAGCGTCGCTCAGTGAGCCGTAGCCTCGACGTGATGATCGCGCCACACGGCCGGGGGGGCGTGGCGGCACGCCCCGCTCGCAGGAGGGCCACGTGACGGCCAGGCCCGGGACGCAGGAGTCGCCCGCGACCCCGTTCGACCCGCCGGAGGAGTCGGACGGGCACGTCTACGGCAACGGGAACGGCAACGGGCACCGCAGCGGCTCGATGGTCACTGCGACGGCGCCGGCCGAGCCGGCGTCCGCTCCACCGGCGGCGCCGACCCCGGCCCCGCCGGAGCCCGCCGCGGCGCCGTCGCCCGCCGGTTCGACGAACTGGGTCGTGGCGCTGCTGGTGCTCGTCGCCGGCATGTTCATGTCGGTGCTGGACATCAGCATCGTCAACGTCGCGATCCCGGTGATGCAGAACGACTTCGGCGTCACCACCGAGGACATCTCGTGGATCTCGACGGCCTACTCGCTGGCCGAGGGCGTCATCGTCCCGGCCAGCGCCTGGCTGGGCCTGCGGCTCGGGCTGGGCCGCGCCTACATCGTCGCGATGGTCGGCTTCGCGATCGGGTCGGTGCTGTGCGGGCTCGCCTGGGACCTCAACTCGATGATCGCGTTCCGGATCCTCCAGGCGATCCCGGGCGGCGTCATCCCCGTCGTGGCGCTGACGATGCTCTACAAGATCGTGCCGAAGGACCGTCTCGGGGCGGCGATGGGCATGTACGGCCTCGGCATCGTCTTCGCCCCGGCGATCGGCCCGACGCTGGGCGGCTACCTCGTCGAGTACGTCGACTGGCGGCTGATCTTCTTCATCAACGTCCCGATCGGTGTCGTCGGCACGGTCGCGGCGATGATCTGGCTGCCGAACTTCGGACCCGCGAAGGCGCAGCGCTTCGACGTGTGGGGTTTCGTCACCATCGCCTCGGGCCTGTTCGCGCTGCTGCTCGGGCTGCACGAGGGCGAGGACTGGGGCTGGACGTCCTACCCCGTGATGATCCTGCTGACCTACGGCGTGCTGGCCATGGCCGCGTTCGTCGTGATCGAGCTCGAGGTCGAGAGACCGCTGCTCGACGTGCGGGTGTTCGCCACGTGGGCGTTCTCGAACTCCCTGATCCTCATCGCGGTGATCTCGGCGGGCCTGTTCGGCGTGCTGTTCTACATCCCGCAGTCGCTGCAGCAGAACCAGGGCCTCGGCGCCTTCGAGACGGGCCTGCTGCTGCTGCCGCAGGCGCTGGTGATGGCCGTGATCATGCCGCTGGCCGGGCAGATCTACGACCGGATCGGCGCCCGGTGGCCGGCCGTGGCGGGTCTCGTCATCACCGCGTACGGCACCTGGCTGCTGCGCGACCTCACGATCGACACGTCCCACACCGAGCTCGCCTGGATCCTCGCGTTCCGGGCGGCGGGCATCGGGCTGGCCATGATGCCGATCATGACCGGCGGCCTGTCGTCGCTGCCCGCGAACCGGATCGACGGCGCCAGCGCGTTCAACACCGTGGTGCAGCGCTCGTCGTCGGCGATCGGGCTGGCCGCCATGACCGCCCTCATGACCGGTGTGCAGTCCCAGGGCTACGCCGACCGCGCCGGCCTGCTGCCGACGGACTCGGCGGGGTCGGCGGCCGCGTCCGGGTCCTCGACGAGCTCGATGCTCGACCAGTACCAGATGTACAGCCAGCTCCAGACCCGCGTGTTCGACACGTCGTTCGGCGACCTCATGCTCGTCACCACGGCACTGACCGCGGCTGCCGTGCTCCTCGCCCTGCTGCTGCCGAGTGGGCGCCCGGCGCCGAGCGACGGCCCGCGGGTGATGGAGTAGCCGCTCAGCCGTTCTTGTGGATGTTGACCTCGACGTTCATCCCGGGGATGAGCTCCAGGCCCTGGAGGTCGTCGATCGCGATCTTCACGGGGATGACCTGGGTGACTTTCTGGAAGTTGCCCGAGCTGTTCGACTGCGGCAGCGGGGAGAACACGCCCGCGGCGCCGCCCTGGACCTCGCGGACCGAGCCGGTGAACGTCCGGTCGCCGTAGGCGTCGACGGTGAAGTCGACGGTCTGTCCGGGACGCACGTCGTTGATGTCGGTCTCGTCGATCCGGGCGGTGACGTAGACGTTCCCCGGGTCGTAGGCGATCGCCAGCTGCTGGCCGGCGGTGACGTAGGCGCCCTCGGTGGTGTCGCTGGTCGCGACGGTGCCGGCCGCGGGCGCGCGGATGGGGCGCTGGGGCCGCACGTACCCGCCGTCGATCTCCACCCGCCCCACGACCTGCTCCGGGCGGAGCACGGCGCCCTGGGTGCCGGTCCAACCGATGAGCGTGCCGCTGGTCGGCGCCACGATCGGGATCTGGGTCCCGTCGACCTGCGCGTTGTCGGTCGAGACGTACTGGCGCGCGTCGAGGAAGTAGCTCAGCGTGAAGCCGATCGCGGCGAGCACCGCGATCAGCAGGATGACCGCGAGCGCGATGCGGGTCCGCCGGCTCATCGGGCGGCGGCCGCTCTCCGCGCTCCCGCTCTCCTCGGCGCCCTCGGGCGCCTGCTGCGTGGCGACGGGGCCGGTGTCGGCGCCGTGGGTCTCGGGGCGGTCGGTGCCGCCGGGGCCGGCGCTCACCGGCGCGCCGTCAGCAGGACCTGCTGACCCTCGACGAGACCGCTGCGGACCTCGGTGCGGTCGGCACCCACGAGGCCGGGCACGAAGGGCATGGGCACCTGCGTTCCGTCGGACTGCACGACGACCACGGAGGTGCGGTCGCCCTGCCTGATGATGGCCGAGTTCGGGACGCTCAGCGCGTTCGTCCCCTCGCCCGTGATCACGGACGTCTGCGCGGTCTGGCCGTCCTTGAGCCGCGGGTCGGGCCGCGCCACGGCCACCGTCACGTAGTAGTTGATGACGTTCGCGATGTCGGTCGAGGCCGGCGACACCGCCAGCACGGTGCCGTCGATCGTCACGTCCGGCAGGGCGTCGAGGGTGACGTGGGCGGGCTGGCCCGGGCGCAGCGCGGCGGCGTCGATCTCCTGGAACGGCGCGACCACGGAGAAGCCCGAGGTGCTCTGCAGCATGATCAGTTCCTGGCCGCCGGGCCGGCTGGGGGAGGCCCCGCCGCCCGCGCCGGCCGATGCCGCGGCCGCGCCAGCTCCCGCGGCCGCCGCGCCCGGGATGGCCGCCGTGCCGCCGGGCGCCTGCGGCGTCAGTCCGGAGCTCGGCTGGGTGTACTCGCCGACGGCACCGTTGATCGCGGTCACGACACCGTCGACGGGCGCGGTCAGCGTCGTGTTGTCGAGCGCGCGCTGGGCGTTCTCCACCCCGACCCGCGCCCCGTCGACCTGCGCCTGCGCGCCGTCGAGCTGGTGGGGCCGGTCGGCGCGCGTCGCGTCGAGCTGGTTCTGGACCTGGACGAGACCGTTGCGGGCCTGCGCGATCTGGACCTGCCCGGCGGCCTCGTCGAGGTTCTTCTTGCTCCGGGCCTGCTGGACCTGGCCCTCGGCCTGCGCGGCGGCCTGCTGCGACTGCGCGGCCTGGCTCTGCGCGCCGGGGAGGAGGATGCAGGAGGTGTTGGTTGGCTGACCCGGGCTCAAGAATGTTGGCCCATAAGAGCGCCCCGCGTCCTGCATCGTGCATTGCTGATTCAGCGCCGCGAAGTTGGCCTGCGCGGCCGCGGCGCCGTCGCGCGCCTGCCGCGCCGCCGCTTCCGCCGCGTGGATGGCGTCGTCGTCGGCGTCGAGGGTCGCGTCGACCTGGTCCTCGGTGGCCTTCACGATCCGCCGGGCCGAGGCCACGGAGTTCCCCGCGCCGTCGACGGCGGTGTTGTCGAGCGCCTGCTCGTACGCCGCTTCCTGGCCGTCGAGGGCGGCCTGGGCCTGGGCGAGCTGCTGGCGGGCGTTGAAGTCGTCGATCTTCGCGAGCACCTGGCCCGGCCGGACCTCGTCACCGACCGACACGTTCAGCTCCGTGAGCTGGCCCCCCGAGCCGAAGCCGAGGTTGTTGGTCGCCGTCGCGGAGACCGAGCCCTGCGCCGACACACCCGTCTCGACCGCCGCCCGCGACACCGGGACCGTGCGCGGAGGTGGCGATCCGCCGCTGCTGCACCCCGCCGCCGCCACCATCAGCGTGATCATTGCCATGGCCCCGACGGCCTTCCGGGGGGAGCGGAAGATCATGCTCGGGCCAACGACCTTCAAGCAGCTGAGTGACGATTCATCGGTCGCCCGTGCGGCTCATGTCACACCGTCGATCGGCGGAGTCTTCGTCACCCGTCCGCATTAGCACGCCCGGTGACCACCCCATCGAATACCGAGCGACGGGCACCCTCGCTCGGCATGTCCGAGCGAGGGTGCCCTCCGCTCAGAGCCGCGCGGCCCCTCCTCCTGCGCGAGTGGCACGTGCCGCAGCCCGCCAGCGCTGTCGATCGTGCGCACGGTGCCTCTCGCGGGGCGGGACCGGCGGGGTCCGGCGCTCAGGAGGCGGCGCGCTCCGCGTCGCGGCTCCACGCGCCGCGGTTGGCGGCGCCGGTGACGCGCAGGCGCTCGGCGAAGGCGTCCTGGGCCGCCGCGACATTCCCGTCGGCCCCCGCCCACACCGACATCGGGCGGCTCTGCAGCGCGCGGGCGTAGGAGAAGCTCACGGTCCACGGCTGGGGACCGCGGCGGGCGATGGCATCGAGGTTCGCGTTCGCCTGCTCGTCGGCCTGGCCGCCCGAGAGGAACACGATCCCGGGGACGGCCGCCGGGACGGTGCGCCGCAGCACGGCGAGGGTGCGGTCGGCGACCTCGTCGGGGCCGGCCTGGTCGGGGCCGGCGTAGCCCGAGACCACCATGTTGGTCTTCACCAGCACCCCCTCGAGCGCCACCCGCTGGCGCCGCAGCGCCTCGACGGTCGCGGCGAGCACCTGCTCGGTGACCTCGGCGGAGCGGTCGATCCCGTGGTCCCCGTCCATGATCGACTCGGGTTCGACGATCGGCACGAGGCCGGCCTCCTGGGCCAGGGCGGCGTAGCGCGCCTGGCCCTCGGCGTTGAGCGCGATCGCCGTCTCGGTCGGCAGGGTGTCCGACACGGTGATCACCGAGCGCCACTTGGCGAAGCGGAGACCGAGGTCGGCGTACTCGGCGAAGCGCTCGCGCAGCCCGTCGAGGCCTTCGGTGACCTTCTCGCCCGGGAAGCCCGCCAGGTCCTTCGCGCCGGCGTCGACCTTGATCCCGGGCAGGATGCCGCGACGGTGCAGCAGCGCGACCATCCCGGTGCCGTCGAGCGCGTCCTGGCGGACGGTCTCGTCGTAGAGGATCACGCCGCCGAGGTGCTGCTCGACGTCCTTGGTGGTGAACAGCAGGTCGCGGAAGCGCCGGCGGGTCTCCTCGGTGGACTCCACGCCGACGGCCTCGAGCCGCTTGGTGATCGTCCCGGTGCTCTCGTCGGCGGCCAGGATGCCCTTGCCGTCGGCGAGGATCTCGCGCGCCGTCTGCTGGAGCGCAGGTGTCGTCATCGTCGTCTCCTTCCCTCCGCGCGCGGGGGGTTGACGGTGCGGGCGCCGGTCATGCGGGGTGCCCGACCGTCCCGTGTCCGAGTTAGGGTCGCCTCACTCGATCACGGCGGAAGGGGAGCGGGTGACGACGGCGTCGACACGTCCGGAGGTCCGGGTCCGGCGGGCGGTCGTCCGCGCCGTGGGACGCCCCACGCCGCGGGTGGTCCGGGTGACGCTCGCCGGACCGGAGCTCGCCGACCTGCCGGTGGTGGCCCCGGACGGCTACCTCAAGCTCTTCTTCCCGCGGCACGGCGAGACGGTGCCGCAGGTACCGGCGCTCGACGACGGCGACGTGACCTCCTGGTTCCGCCGCTACCTCGCGATGCCCGACGACGTCCGCCCGCCGATGCGGACGTTCACGCTGCGCCGCCGGCGGGAGGACCCGGTGGAGATCGACGTCGACTTCGTCCTCCACGACGAGGGCCCCGCCCGCGACTGGGCGCTGCGCGCCACCCCCGGCGAGCACCTCGCGTTCACCGGCCCCTACGGGCTCTACGCGCCGCGCGAGGACCACGACGCGGTGGTGCTGGCCGGGGACGAGACGGCGGTTCCGGCGATCGGCGCGATCGTCGAGGGCCTGCCGCCGGGCCGGCGGGCGACGGTGCTGGCGAGCGTCCGGGACGTCACCGAGCAGCAGGTGTGGGCGACCGACGGGGACGTCACCACGTACTGGACGACGCCCGAGCGGCTCACCGAGCGCCTGCGCGACCTCGACCTCCCCGGCGCGCGCCCCTACGTCTGGCTCGCGGGCGAGGCCTCGGAGGTGAAGGCGATGCGCCGGCACGTCGTCCGCGAACGCGGCGTCGACAAGGCCGACGTCTGCTTCACCGGCTACTGGCGGCGCGGGCGCACCGAGGAGCAGGAGGTGCGCGCCGCCATGGACGGCACCGCGGACCCCGCCGACGACTGAGGCTCGCCCGTCCGGAGGCTCGCGGAGCCCCGGATGCGCACCCCCCGGAACGCAGCGTTCGCTCCGAAACCCGGCGAGCTCTCAGCCCAGCATCTTGCGCAGGACGTAGGGCAGGATGCCGCCGTTGAGGTAGTACTGCGCCTCGCCCGGGGTGTCGATGCGCAGGCGCGCGTCGAACTCGGTCGCGTTCCCGCCGTCCGACGGGGTCGCCGTGACGTGCACCGTGTCCGGCACCTCGCCGTCGTTCAGCGCCGTGACCCCGCTGATCGCGAAGGTCTCGGTGCCCGTCAGGCCGAGCGAGTCCGCGTCCTGGCCCTCGGGGAACTGCAGCGGCAGTACGCCCATCCCGACCAGGTTCGAGCGGTGGATGCGCTCGTAGGACTCGGCGATGACGGCGCGGACGCCGAGCAGCGTCGTGCCCTTGGCCGCCCAGTCGCGCGACGAGCCCGAGCCGTACTCCTTGCCCGCGAGGACGACGAGCGGGGTGCCCTCGGCGGCGTAGTTCTGCGCCGCGTCGTAGACCGCGACCTGCTTGCCGCCCTGGGTGAAGTCGGCGGTGTTGCCGCCCTGGTCGAGCGCGCCGCCGTCGCCGGTCGGCAGCAGGTTGCGCAGCCGGATGTTCGCGAACGTGCCGCGGATCATGACCTCGTGGTTGCCGCGCCGCGAGCCGTAGGAGTTGAAGTCCTTGCGCTCGACGCCGTTCTCCTTGAGGTACCGGCCGGCCGGCGAGTCCTCCTTGATCGCCCCGGCGGGGGAGATGTGGTCGGTCGTGACGGAGTCGCCGAGCTTCAGCAGCACCCGCGCGCCCGACAGGTCCGACACCGACGACGGCTCCCGGGACATGCCCTCGAAGTACGGGGGCTTCCGCACGTAGGTCGAGGTCTCGTCCCACGTGAACGTCTCGCCCTCGGGGGTGGGCAGCGAGGTCCACCGCTCGTCGCCGGCGAAGACGTCGGCGTAGCCCTGGGTGAACTGCTCGGGCGAGAGCGCCGAGGTGATCGTCTCCTGGATCTCCTGCGGCGACGGCCAGATGTCCTCGAGCGTCACCGGGTTGCCCTGCGGGTCGTGCCCGAGGGGCTCGGTGGCGAGGTCGAGGTCCATCGTGCCGGCCAGCGCGTAGGCGACGACCAGCGGCGGGCTCGCCAGGTAGTTCATCTTGACGTCGGGGTTGATGCGGCCCTCGAAGTTGCGATTGCCGGAGAGCACCGCGGTGACGGCGAGGTCCTCGTCGTTCACGGCCTTCGAGATCTCCTCGGGCAGCGGGCCCGAGTTGCCGATGCACGTGGTGCAGCCGTAGCCGACGAGGTTGAAGCCGAGCTTCTCGAGGTAGGGCAGCAGGCCCGAACGCTCGTAGTAGTCCATGACGACCTTGGACCCGGGGGCCAGCGAGGTCTTCACCCACGGCCGGCGCGCGAGGCCCTTGTCGACCGCGTTCCGGGCGAGCAGCGCCGCGCCGATCATGACCGACGGGTTCGAGGTGTTGGTGCACGAGGTGATGGCCGCGATCGTCACCGCACCGTGGTCGAGCTCGAGCTCGGTGCCGTCCTCGAGGGTCACCGGCGTCGGGTGCGACGGACGCCCGCTCGGGTCGGCCGGCTGCTTGTGCACGACCGGCCGGTCGAACTCCTCGTTCTGCGTCTCGGCCGGCGGGTCGGAGGCCGGGAAGGACTCGACGTCGGACTCCTCGGAGCCCGCCTTCGGGTCGCCCCCGTCGTCCACGTAGTCCGGCAGCGACTGGCGGAACGACTCCTTGGCCGCGTCGAGACGGATCCGGTCCTGCGGGCGCTTCGGCCCGGCGATCGACGGCACGACCGTTGACAGGTCCAGCGACAGCGTCTCCGAGTAGTCCGGCTCCGCGGAGGGGTCGTGCCAGAGGCCCTGCTCCTTGGCGTACGCCTCGACGAGCGCGACCTGCTCGTCGTCGCGGCCGGTGAAGCGCAGGTAGGTCAGCGTCTCGTCGTCGATCGGGAACATCGCCGCGGTGGAGCCGAACTCCGGGCTCATGTTGCCGATGGTGGCGCGGTTGGCCAGCGGCACCGCGCCGACGCCCTCGCCGTAGAACTCGACGAACTTCCCGACGACGCCGTGCTCGCGCAGCATCTCGGTGATCGTCAGCACGAGGTCGGTGGCCGTCGCGCCCGCGGGCAGCTCGCCGGAGAGCTGGAAGCCCACCACCTTGGGGATGAGCATCGAGACGGGCTGGCCGAGCATGGCCGCCTCGGCCTCGATGCCGCCGACGCCCCAGCCGAGCACGCCGAGGCCGTTGACCATCGTGGTGTGCGAGTCGGTGCCGACCAGCGTGTCGGGGTAGGCCTGGCCGTTCCGGGTCATCACGACGCGCGCGAGGTGCTCGATGTTGACCTGGTGCACGATGCCGGTGCCCGGGGGGACGACCTTGAACTCGTCGAACGCGGTCTGGCCCCAGCGCAGGAACTTGTAGCGCTCCTCGTTGCGCTGGTACTCCAGCTCGACGTTGCGCTCGAACGCGTCGGGCGTGCCGAACAGGTCGGCGACGACCGAGTGGTCGATCACGAGCTCGGCGGGCGCCAGCGGGTTGACGTTCTGCGCGTCGCCGCCCAGCTCGGTGACGGCCTCGCGCATCGTGGCGAGGTCGACGATGCAGGGGACGCCGGTGAAGTCCTGCATGACGACGCGGCCGGGCACGTACTGGATCTCGGTATCCGGCTCGGCGGTCGGGTCCCACTCCGCGAGCGCGCGGATCGACTTCTCGGTGGTGACGAGTCCGTCCTCGGTGCGCAGGAGGTTCTCCAGCAGCACCTTGAGGCTGAACGGCAGACGCTGCGAGCCCTCGACCGCCGACAGGCGGAAGATCTCGTAGGACTGCCCGCCGACCTCGAGGGTGCCCTTCGCACCGAACGAATCAGCGGATTGGTCTGGCGAGCTCTCGGACACGTTCCTCCTCGTTCCTCGCGGGCGCGGCCCGTGGTGGTCGGCCGCGACCCGGGGTCGCTGCGGTTCCCGGCGGCGTCGCCGGGACGGTCCGGCCCGGTGCCCGCTGTCGTGCGGGTCCGGACGGCCTGTCCTCCGGTGGTGGTCCGGTCGGCACAGCTCGTGCCGCCCGACGCCGGAGACGACGCTCGACCCGGGGGTCGGGCGGGAGTCTCGCGCACCCTGGCGGGTACCGCACTCCCGCCCTCACCAGCCTACGGCGGACACCCCGGCCAGGTGCCCCGTGACGGGCCCCGCCAACGGTCCTCACCCCACCCGGCCGGGCGATTCGTGCCACACCGGCGCGTGTCGCAGCCGGGTGACGGCGCCCGTGGCGGCCAGGCTGCCCACCGCCCGACACCGACGGCACCCGTTCCTGTGGTCCCAGCCGGCGCGAGGAGGACGAGGCGTGCGCACCTCCGGGACCGTCGCCACCGCGGTCCTGGTCGCGACCCTCGTCCTCGCCCCGGCCGCGGCGGCCGGACCGGCCGTGCCCGGCCCGAGCCCCACGCCGCCCCCGACGACGAGCGGCACGCCGCCGCCGACCGACGACCCCGCGGGCGAGGCGGGCTCGCTGGTCGCGCAGATCGCGACGGCACGTACGGACCTCGACCGGCTCACCGCCGACCTGAACCACCGCCAGGAGCTCGCGAACCGCGCCCTCGCCGACGACACCGCGGCGCGTTCCCGCGCCGACGAGGCCCGCCGAGCCGCCGAGCAGAGCCGGCACGACGCCGACGCGGCGGCCGCGGCCGCCGAACGCGCCCGGGCCGACGTCGACCGCTGGGTCACGGCCTGGTTCCAGCAGGCGGACGTGCTCGGCCCGCTCTCGGTGCTCTCCGGCTCGACCGGGCCCGAGGACGTCGCCGCGCGCGCCCACCTGCGCGACGTCGTCACCGACGACCAGCGCGCCGCGCTCGACGGCGCCGAGCGCACCCGCATCGAGGCGGCGAACGCCGACTCCCGAGCCCGGGCCGCCCGGATCGAGGCCGACGCCGCCGCGGCGCGCGCGGCGCAGGCGCGCACCGCCGCGGACACCGAGGTCGCCCGGGTGCGCACCGACACCGACGCCCAGCAGGCCCGCGTCCGCGACCTGATCGCCCGGCGCGACGCGGCGGCGGCCCGGCTGCGCACGCTCGAGGACGCCGACCCGGCCCTGGCCGCCCAGCAGAGCCGGGCCGAGGCCTTCGACGACGCGGCGACCCGCCGGGACGGCGCGCGCGACGCCCGGGTCCGCGACGCCGCCGCGAGCGGGCTCGCCGCCCGCTCCTCCCGGGCCGCGGCCGACCCGGGTGACTCGGGCGGCTCGGGGGACTCGGGAGACGGCGGCGACCAGGGCGAGGACCCGCTCGCGGCCGCCGGGGTCGACACGAACGGGATGTCCGACGGGGTGAAGACGGTGCTGGAGCGCGCGCTCTCACAGCTCGGCGTCGTCTACGCCTGGGGCGGCGGCGACACCGCGGGCCCCACGAAGGGCATCCACGACGGCGGCGTGGCCGACGAGAACGGCGACTTCGACAAGACCGGCTTCGACTGCTCCGGGCTGATGATCTACGCGTTCGCCGCCGCCGGGAAGGACCTCCCGCACTACAGCGGCTACCAGGCCGAGGCGGGTCAGCGGGTGCCGCTCGAGGAGCGCAAGCCCGGGGATCTCCTCTTCTGGGCCGAGGACGACGGCGCGGGCCCCGTGCACCACGTCGCGCTCTACCTCGGCAGCGTCGACGGACAGGACCAGATGGTGGAGGCACCGGAATCGGGCAAGAACGTCCGCATCGCCCCCGTGCGCTTCACCGACGAGCTCGTCCCGACCGTGACGAGGCTCGTCTGACGGGCGGGATGGCGGGTGTTCACGGCGCCCTCACCGGTCGCCGGGTTGCCTGGTGGACCGGCAGGTACCGTGCCGCCCCGGGACGCCCACGGCCGGTGCCGGCCGCGGGACAGCGAGAGGTCGGGGAGGGACGCGGGTGAGCGAGCCGGCGAGCGAGGCGGAGCGCGGCGGGGCTCGACCCTCCGAGGCGGAGACGACGGCGACGCAGCGCACCGAGAAGACGCAGGGCCAGGGCCCCGCGACGCCTGCGCACGACGCCGAGCAGCTCGAGCGCACGGTGCTCGAGGTCAAGCGGGTGATCGTCGGCCAGGACCGGCTGGTCGAGCGCATGCTCGTCGGCCTGCTGGCGCGCGGCCACCTGCTGCTCGAGGGCGTGCCGGGCGTCGCCAAGACCCTCGCGGTCGAGACGTTCGCGCGCGTGGTGGGCGGGTCGTTCGCCCGCATCCAGTTCACGCCCGACCTCGTGCCCGCCGACATCCTCGGCACGCGCATCTACCGCCAGGGCCGCGAGGAGTTCGACATCGAGCTGGGCCCGGTGGTGTCGAACTTCGTGCTCGCCGACGAGATCAACCGCGCGCCCGCCAAGGTGCAGTCGGCGATGCTCGAGGTGATGGCCGAGCGGCACGTGTCCATCGGCGGCGAGACGACACCGATGCCCGACCCGTTCCTCGTGCTGGCCACGCAGAACCCCATCGAGAACGAGGGCGTCTACCCGCTGCCCGAGGCGCAGCGCGACCGGTTCCTCTTCAAGATCCTCGTCGAGTACCCGACGGCCGACGAGGAGCGCGAGATCGTCTACCGGATGGGCGTCAGCCCGCCGCAGCCGCACCGGGTGCTCGACCCCGCCGAGCTGCGCCGGCTGCAGGACGTCGCGTCGCAGGTGTTCGTGCACCACGCGCTCGTCGACTACGTGGTCCGCCTCGTGATCGCGACCCGCTCGCCCGCGGAGCACGGAATGACCGACGTGGGCGGCTGGGTCGCGTACGGCGCCTCGCCGCGCGCCTCGCTGGGCATCATCGCGGGCGCCCGGGCGCTGGCGCTCGTCCGCGGGCGGGACTACGTGCTGCCCCAGGACGTCGTCGACATCGCGCCGGACGTGCTGCGCCACCGCCTCGTGCTGTCCTACGACGCGCTCGCCGACGGCGTCCCGATCGACCACGTCGTCACCCGCGTCCTGCAGACCGTCCCGCTGCCCCAGGTGTCGGCCCGTCCCGTGGGGATGGGTCCGGCGCCGATGCCCGCGGCGGGCCGGTGACACCACGCCAGTGACACAGCCGGACGACACCCCGGCGGCGCGGGTCCCCGAGACCGGGCCGCTCCCGCCGGGCGCGCCACCGGCGACGACGCCGGACGGCGACCCCCGCCCGGCGTGGGCGCCGCCGCCGACCTCGCCGGTCCCCACGGGTCCCGAGGAGGTCGCGGGGGAGCGCACCCACGCCCGGCTCCAGGCCTCCCTGCGGACCCTGGAGCTCTCGGTGCGCCGTCGCCTCGACGGCCTGCTGCAGGGCAACCACCTCGGCCTCGTCCCCGGCCCGGGCACCGAGCCGGGGGAGCCGCGCCCTTATCAGCCCGGCGACGACGTGCGCCGCATGGACTGGGCGGTCACGGCGCGCACCACCGAGCCCCACATCCGCGAGACGATCGCCGACCGCGAGCTCGAGACCCAGCTCGTCGTCGACCTCTCGCCGAGCCTCGACTTCGGCACGGCCGCCTGCGAGAAGCGGGACCTCGCGGTCGCCGCCTGCGCCGCGGTGGTGCACCTGACCCGCGGCGGCGGCAACCGGGTCGGCGCCGTCGTCGCCACCGGCGCCCGCACCGACCGCCTGCCCGCGCGCGGCGGGGAGACCGCGGCGCGCGAGTTGCTGCGCCGGATCGCGGCGACCCCGCCGGCGCCCGAGGGCACGCGGGGCGACCTGGCGGCCGCGCTCGAGGCCCTGCGCCGGCCGCCGCGGCGCCGCGGGCTCGTGGTCGTCGTGTCGGACTTCCTCGGCGACGTCGACTGGGAGCGCGCGCTGCGGGCGCTGCGGGCGCGCCACGAGCTGCTGGCGATCGAGGTCGTCGACCCCCGCGACGAGGAGCTGCCCGACGTCGGCACGGTCGTGCTCGCCGATCCCGAGTCGGGGCACCGCCGCGAGATCACGACGACCCCGACCCTGCGCCGGCGCTTCGCCGCCGAGGCCGCCGCCCACCGCGAGCGGGTCGCGACGGCGCTGCGCGGGGCCGGTGCCGGGCACCTCGTGCTGCGCACCGACCGCGACTGGATCGCCGACGTCGTCCGCTTCGCCGTGGCGCGCAAGCGCGGGTGGTCCGGCGGCGCGACGACCGGGCGGGTCCCGGCCGCGGCCGACCCGGTACGGGGGCGGTGAGCCGTGTTCGCGCACCCCTGGTGGTTCCTGCTGCTGCTGGTCGTCGCCGCGCTCGCGGTCGGCTACTGGTGGATCAACCGCCGCCGCCAGCGCTACACGATGCGCTTCACCAACCTGGCGCTGCTCGAGCGCATCGCGCCGCGCGGGCCCGGCCGGTGGCGCCACGTGCCGATGGCGCTCATCCTCGTCGCTCTGGTGATCATGACGATCGCCCTGGCCGGCCCGCAGGGCACCGCGCAGGTCCCGCGCAACCGGGCGACCGTGATGCTCACGATCGACGTGTCGCTCTCGATGCGCGCCACCGACGTCGAGCCGTCGCGCCTCCAGGTCGCCCAGACGGCCGCCTCCGCCTTCGCCGACCAGCTGCCGGCCGGGATCAACCTCGGCCTGTCCTCGTTCGCCGCGACGCCGAGCACCCTGGTCACGCCGACCACCGACCGGCAGGCGGTGAAGAACGCGATCGGCAGCCTGCAGCTCGCCGAGTCCACGGGCACCGGCGACGCGATCCGGGCGAGCCTCGCCGCGATCCGCGCGTTCGGCAGCCAGATCCGCGGCCCCGAGGGCCCGCCGCCGGCCCGCATCATCCTGCTCTCCGACGGCAAGCAGACCACCCCGACCACCGACCCGGCCGACGACCGCGGCGCCTTCCCGGCCGCCCAGGAGGCCCGGGCGGCCGGCGTCCCGATCTCGGCGATCTCGTTCGGCACCGAGTACGGCGAGATCGAGATCGACGGCCGGCCGGTGTCGGTCGCCGTCGCCGACGACCAGATGCGCGAGATCGCCGCGCTCTCCGGCGGCGACTTCCGCCGGGCGTCCACCGAGCTGGACCTGCGCGAGACCTACGCGAACCTCGCCGAGCAGGTCGGCTACGAGGAGCGCACCGTGGACCTCTCCGGCCGGTGGTTCCTCGCGGCCACCATCCTGGTGCTCCTCGGCGCCGCCGCGGCGATCGTGACGGGCCAGCGCCTGCCGTAGTCGTCCTGCCTAGTCGTGCACCACGTCCAGCCGGTCGACGAAGGCCCGGATGTCGGCGATCGCGGCGCGGTGCTCGGCGGGCAGCGCCTGCCGGAAGATCATCTCGGCGCCGTGGACGATGCCGAGGTTGACGCGGCCCTCCACCGGCACGCCGGCCCGGAGGAGCTTGCGGTAGTAGGCGAGGCCCTCGTCGCGCAGCGGGTCGAGCTCGTTGACCGAGATGACGTGCGGCGGCAGGCCCGCGAGGTCCTCGTCGGTCGCGAAGTAGGGCCACGCCAGCGGGTCCTCGGTGTGCCGGCCGTGCGGGTCGTACTGGGCGACGAGCAGGTCCATGAGCGCGCAGTTGATGAAGTAGCCGTCGTTCTCGATCATCGACGGGAGCTCGCGGAGCTTGCGGGCGCGGTCCCAGGCGTACCCGCCGCTGACGTAGGGCACCGAGGCGTACACGCCGTCGATCGCGTCGAGGTCGCCGGAGCGCTTGGCCCGCAGGGTCGTGGCGAGCACCAGGTTCGCGCCGCCGGACTCGCCCTGCAGCACGATGCGGGTCAGGCCCAGCTCGCCGCGCTGGTCGTCGAGCCACCGCAGTACCGCGGCGCAGTCGTCCAGGCCTGCGGGGAAGGGGTGCGGGCCGAGCTCGGTCCACGCGTTGCGGAAACCGACCCGTGCCGCGACGACCCCGGTGAGGGCGAGCTCGCGGCACCAGCGGTCGTGCACGCGGGTCTCGGCGTCGAGGATCACCATCCCGCCGCCGTGGATGTAGGCGACGCACGGCAGCGGCCCGGTGACGCCGGCGGGCCGGTAGAGGACCACGGGCACGAGGTGGCCGTCGGGGGACGCCACCGACGTCTCGGTGACCTCGACGGCGTCGTCGGGGGCGTCGCCGGGCAGGTCCAGGGGCACGTTCGCGTAGATCGCGCTGAACCCGTCGTGGAGCGCGCCGACGGCCTCGCTGACCGCGGCGGGACCGTCGGCCCGGGTGACGGGAGGCGGCGCCGCCGGCCCGTCCAGCCCGAACGCGGCGAGGGCCGCGACGAGGTCCGGCTTCGCCCGCGGGTCGGTACGCAGGTCGAGCGACGGGTCGCCGAGGCGGCCGGGAAGGGTGGGCTGGGCGTCGGTCGCGGTCATGGGTCCTCCGGGCGGGCGGCGGTGTCGGCACGCGGTGGGCGCTGTGATCGACTCTATGGCGTGGGCCACACCCCGCAAGGCGCCGTTCGGCGGTGCTACCAGCGGGTTCGGTGGGCTCCGGACCGGTCGAGTCGGTAGCCTTCCGCCGCCGTCCGCCCGGATGGGTCCCGACCGAGAGGAACCGCGTGAGCCGCGTCGTACTGGTCACGGGAGGCAACCGCGGGATCGGGCTCGCCACGGCGCGCGAGCTCGCCGACCGCGGCAACACGGTGGTGGTGACCCACCGCTCCGGGGAGCCGCCCGAGGGCCTGCACGGGGTGCAGGCCGACGTCACCGACTCCGCCGCCGTCGACGCCGCGTTCTCGCAGGTCGAGTCCGAGCACGGCCCGATCGAGGTCGTCGTGGCCAACGCCGGCATCACCCGCGACGGGCTGCTGATGCGCATGCCCGAGGACGCGTTCACCGAGGTGCTGGACGCGAACCTCACCGGCGCCTGGCGGGTCACCCAGCGCGCGATCCGCGGCATGGTCAAGGCGCGGTTCGGCCGGCTGATCTACATCTCCAGCGTCGTCGGGCTCACCGGCGCGCCCGGCCAGGCGAACTACGCGGCCTCGAAGGCGGGCCTGGTCGGGCTGGCGCGCTCGACGGCCCGCGAGCTGGGCGGGCGCGGGATCACCGCCAACGTCGTCGCGCCCGGCTACGTCGACACCGACATGACCGCCGAGCTCACCGACAAGCGGCGCGAGGAGATCCTCAACTCGATCCCGCTCGGCCGCACCGCGGCGCCGGAGGACATCGCCAAGGCCGTCGCCTGGCTCGCCTCCGACGACGCCGGCTACATCACCGGCGCCGTGCTGCCCGTCGACGGCGGCATCGGCATGGGCCACTGATCTCCCGGACCACCGCGAAAGGTAGGACATGAGCGGACTGCTCGAGGGCAAGCGCATCCTGGTCACCGGGATCATCACCGACGCGTCGATCGCGTTCCACGCGGCCAAGGCCGCCCAGGAGGCCGGCGCCACCGTCGTCCTCACCGGCTTCGGGCGCCTGTCGCTGGTGCAGCGGGTGGCGAAGCGCCTGCCGAGCGAGGCGCCCGTGATCGAGCTCGACGTGCAGAACCAGGAGCACCTCGACTCGCTCGCCGACAACGTGCGCGAGCACGTCGACGGCCTCGACGGGGTCCTGCACTCGATCGGCTTCGCGCCGATGGACGCGCTGGGCGGCAACTTCCTGCAGACCGAGTGGAAGGACGTCGCGACGGCGGTCGAGGTCTCCGCCTACTCGTTCAAGTCGCTCGCCATGGCCTGCAAGCCGCTGCTGGGCCCGGGCTCCTCGCTGGTCGGCATGGACTTCGACAACACCGTCGCCTGGCCCGGCTACGACTGGATGGGCGTCGCCAAGGCGGCCCTCGAGGCGACCACCCGGTACCTGGCGCGGGACCTCGGGCCCGAGGGCATCCGCGCGAACCTCGTCGCCGCCGGGCCGGTGCGCACGATGGCCGCCAAGTCGATTCCCGGCTTCGACACGTTCGAGGAGGCCTGGGTGCAGCGCTCGCCGCTGGGCTGGGACCTCGCCGACCCGACGCCGGTCGCGAAGACCATCTGCGCGCTGCTCTCGGACTGGATGCCGGCCACGACGGGTGAGGTCGTGCACGCCGACGGGGGCTATCACGCGATGGGTGCCTGAGCGGGGCATCCTGAGGGCGTGCCGTCGTTCGATGCCCTGCTGTTCCTGTCCTTCGGTGGGCCCGAGGCGCCCGACGAGGTGCGCCCCTTCCTGGAGAACGTGACCCGGGGGCGCAACGTGCCGCCGGAGCGCCTCGACGAGGTCGCCGAGCACTACCACCACCTCGGCGGTCGCTCGCCGATCAACGACCTCAACCGCGAGCTGATCGCGGCGCTGGAGCCCCGCATCGACCTGCCGATCTACTTCGGCAACCGGAACTGGCACCCGTACGCCGAGGACGCCGTCGAGCGGATGGCCCGCGACGGCGTGCAGCGCGCCCTGGTGTTCGCGACGAGCGCCTACGGCGGGTACTCGGCCTGCCGCCAGTACCACGAGGACATCGCCCGGGCCCGCGAGGCGGCGATCGCGCGTACCGGCGCTGCGCCGGAGCTCGTCAAGCTGCGCCACTTCTTCGACCACCCGCTGTTCGTCGCCGCCGTCGCCGACGGCGTGCGGGAGGCGCGGGAGGGTCTCGGCGCGGACGCCCGGGTGGTGTTCACCGCCCACTCGATCCCGGAGTCCGCCGACGCGACCGCGGGCCCGCCGGGGGAGGGCGGCCACCGCTACTCCCGCCAGGTCGCCGAGGCCTCGCGGCTGGTGGCGGCCGAGGTCGGCGTCGGCGACTACGACCAGGTCTGGCAGTCGCGCTCCGGGCCGCCGCGGATCCCGTGGCTCGACCCTCAGGTCGAGGACCACCTCGACGCGCTGGCCGACCGCGGCGTCACCGACGTCGTCGTCAGCCCGGTCGGCTTCGTGTCCGCGCACGTGGAGGTCGTCTTCGACCTCGACGACGAGCTCGCCGAGCGGGCGGAGAAGCTCGGGATGGGCTTCACGCGCGCCGCGACGGCGGGCGCGGATCCGCGCTTCATCGACATGATCGTCGAGCTGATCGCCGAGCAGACCGAGGGTGTGGAGCCCAGGGGTCTCGGCGCCGTGCCGCGGGCCGGGGAGGGGTGCAACGGGGCCCTGTGCCACCCCGGCTGCTGCGAGCCGGCGCCGCGTCCGGGGACCTAGCGCCACGCCCTGGCAGCAACCCCTCGCGGGCCACTGGCGGGAGGCGGACCCGGCTGTTGCCGATGATCGTCACCGTGGCTAGTGTCCGGCGTCACGTGGTCGGTGATGCATGCATCACTGGTGCAGCGGTTCCCGGCCGCGTCCCCCGACGGCACGCGGCAATGCGGAGGAGCGCTGATGGCTGCGAGTGGCGAGATCAAGGTGAGCATCCTGGACTGCGGGCAGATGACCGCGGACCTGACGTGGTTGCTGCTCAAGCCCGGGCGTTCGATCCGCCCCCGCCAGATGCGCGACCAGCCCACCGAGTGGGCCGACGTCCCCACGCACTGCGTGCTCGTCGAGACCCCCGACGGCACCATCCTGTGGGACACCAGCTGCCCCCGTGACTGGGAGGAGCGCTGGGGTCCGACGGGCCTGCAGGACTTCTTCCCCTACGACAAGGTCAGCGACGAGGAGTACCTCGACTCCCGCCTGCAGCAGATCGGCGTCGGGGTCGACCAGATCGACTACGTGGTGCTCTCGCACCTGCACTTCGACCACTGCGGCAACGCCGGCATGTTCAAGGACTCGACCGCGAAGCTCGTCTGCTCCGACAAGGAGAAGGACTGGGCGTTCGGGTTCGACGGCCTGTTCAACGGCGCCCACCTCAAGACCGACTACGAGGACCTGACCTGGGAGACGGTCTCGGGCGACACCGAGTTCCTGCCGGGCGTCACGCTGCTCCAGACGCCGGGCCACACGCCCGGCACGATGTCGATGCAGGTCGACCTGCCCGACAGCGGCACGATGATCTTCACGTCGGACGCCGTCTACATGGGCGAGAGCTACGGCCCGCCCACGACGCCGGCCGCGATCGTCAACGACATGGGCCAGTTCTACTCGTCGGTGGAGAAGATCCGCGGGGTGGCCGAGAAGACCAACGCCACGGTGGTGTTCGGGCACGACGCCCAGCAGATCCACGAGCTCAAGACCGTGGGCAACGGCGGCCACTACACCTGAGCGGAGAGCCCTCCATGACGGTCCCCCCCGTCCCCACCGAGGAGTCGGTCTTCACCTGGGGCGCCCCGCCGCTGAAGTTCGGCGCGGGGGCCTGCGACGAGATCGGCTTCGACCTCGCGCAGTACGGCGCGAAGCGCATCCTGCTGATCACCGACCCTGGCATGCAGCAGACCGGTCTGCCCGACCGCATCGCCGACCAGATCCGCCGGTACGACATGACCGTCGAGATCTTCGACGGCGTCCACGTCGAGCCGACCGACGACTCGATGAACAAGGCCGTCGGCTACGCCCAGCAGCAGGGGCCGTGGGACGGGTTCGTCGCGGTCGGCGGCGGCTCGTCCATCGACACCGCGAAGGCCGTCAACCTCCTGACGACCTTCCCCGGCGAGCTGATGGACTACGTCAACAAGCCCGTCGGCAACGCCCAGGCCCCGCCCGGGCAGCTCAAGCCGCTGATCGCGGTGCCGACCACGGCCGGCACGGGCTCGGAGTCCACCGCGATGTGCGTGCTGGACATCCTCTCGCTGCGGGTGAAGACGGGCATCAGCCACTGGCGGCTGCGGCCCACGCTCGCCGTGGTCGACCCGCTGCTGACGATGACCCTCCCGCCGGAGGTCACCGCCGCGGCCGGCATGGACATCGTGTGCCACGCGCTCGAGTCGTACACCGCGCGCTGGTACACGACGTTCGACCGCAAGAAGCCCGAGGAGCGGGTGACCTACTGCGGGTCCAACCCCGTCTCGGACCTCTGGTGCGAGAAGTCGATGTCGCTGCTCGCGCGCTCGTTCCGCACCGCGGTCGAGCGGGGCGAGGAGGACGTCGACGCCCGCATGGACATGATGATGGCGGCGACCTTCGCCGGCATGGGCTTCGGCAACTCCGGCGTGCACATCCCGCACGCCAACGCCTACCCGATCGCCGGCCAGGTCCGGGACTTCCACCCCGCGGGCTATCCCTCGGACGAGGCGATGGTGCCGCACGGGATGTCGGTGTCGCTGACGGCGCCCGAGGCGTTCCGGTTCTCGTTCGAGGCGGCGCCGGACCGGCACATGGCGGCGGCCAAGCTGCTCGGCCCGACGGCGGACACCCAGAGCGACGCGTCGGAGCAGCTGCCGCACGTGGTCACCGAGCTGATGCGCGACATCCGCATCCCCAACGGGATCGGCGAGGTCGGCTTCGGCGAGGGCGACATCCCCGACCTGGTGGACGGGACGCTCAAGCAGCAGCGGCTGCTCGCGACCTGCCCGAAGACGCCCACCGAGGACGACCTCGCGGACATCTTCCGCAAGTCGATCGAGAACTGGTAGCCGCGTGCCGATCTACGACTACCGCTGTGGCTGCGGCGTGCGCTTCGAGGCGCTCGTCGGCCGCGACGCGCCGACCCCGCCGTGCCCGGAGTGCGGCGGGGAGGCGCGGAAGGTCCCGTCGCGTCCGGCACTCCACGGGACGGCCGACCCGGGCCCGTCCCAGGAGTACATGCCGCAGACGTGGAAGGGCACCTACCGCGGCAACCGGGAGTACGTGACCGGGCTCCAGCGCCAGTGGGACCAGCGCCAGAAGCTCGAGGCGAAGCACCCCGAGCTCCGCGGCGACTCCCGTCCCGTCGTGGCCCACGAGGGCCGCTACGAGCAGGCGCCGCTGCGGGCGGGGGAGCCGTACCTGGGTCACTCGAAGCCGTCCGGGTCCGACTCCCCGTCCGGTGAGGGCTCGTCGGGCGGGCACGGTCATGGCCACGGACACGGCCACGGACACGGCCACTAGGCGGCGGTGAGCGCCCGGACGGTCTCGGCGACGGCCGCGACGCGGGCGGCGCGGACGGCGGTGGCCAGCGGGCGCAGGGCGTCGGTGCGGGCGAGCGCGGCGGAGGCGGACATCGCCCCGCCGGGCTCGTCCCCCGACGCGGCGACGAGGATCGCCTCGACCTCGTCGGCGTGCTGGAGCACCCGCAGCGGCCTGCCGGGGGTGCCGGTCGGCCAGGTGGCGTGGGGCCGCCGGCGCAGGCTGTCGGCGATCTCCTCCCGCACACCCGCCCGGTGCTTGGCGACGTCCATCGCCGCGAGCGTGTCGGCGGCGTCGCGCACCGAGCTGCGCAGGTCGTGCTCGGCGTCGGGCAGGCTCGGGTGCGCCGACGGCGGCACGTCGTCGACGAGGTGCACGGTCCAGCGCAGCACGCCGTCGGCGACGGGCGCCGGGACCGCGGCCAGCGCCGGGCCCGCGAGCACCGCGCACTCCCCGGCCTCCATCGCGGCGGTCCGGAGCGCCGCGGGCCCCGGGAGCCCGCGGACGTCGCCGGCCACGGGCATCACGAGCCGCGCGTCCGGCCCCGTCGGCACGCTGCGCCGGCGCGCCAGGACCAGCAGCGTGGCGAGCCCCGCCCCCGCGCGATCCGGGGTCGGCAGGTCGGTCACGGCGGCCGTCGCGGCGTCGGCGGCGACCACGTCGTGGGCCTCGGACCACGGGGCCAGCGCGTCCAGGACGTCGTCGGCCGCGGCGGCGCCGGCGAGCCACGCCGCGCTCCAGACGGCCAGGGAGGCACTCGCGCAGGGCACCCGATCACGATACGGGCGGGGCGGACCGGGACGCCGGGGGAGCGGCACGGGGCGACCGCTCGGCGCTCTCCACTTCGATCTCTCGAGGATGTCACCAGGGACGGTGCGCGCAAGATCGTGGCCTGGTGAGCGATCGCTCCGGTCAGCGGAGCATCCGCTCACCAACTCGAGATCTTGCCCGTCGACGGCCGCGCCGGGCCCGGGTCATGGGGATCAGGAGAGCGTCATGCACCGTCGACGCCCACGCGTCGTCGATGAGGTGCCCCTGATCATCTGAGATGGCCGGTCGGCGGCCGCCTGGGGGAGCGAAGGACGCCCTCGCTGCGTGCCACGCAGCGGAGGTGACCCTCGCTCCGCCCGGCTCTCGCGCCGGGCTCGCGAGGAGCACGTTTCGCAGGCTCCCGGGGCTCTCGATCATGCGCAGCGTGCCCCTCGGCTCGGCGGCGGCGGCCCGGCGCGCCGGTCGCCGACGAGATCCGGAACAGGTGAGCGAACGCTCCGGTCAGCGGAACCCACGCTCACCAACTCCGGATCTTGTTCGCGAGGAGCACGTCCCGCAGGCGGCGGAGGCTCTCGGTCATGCGGCGCAGCGTGCCCCTCGCGAGCGACGCGCTGCCCCGGCGGGTCGGCGAGGCGCGTGCTGCTGGTCGAGATCCGGAATGGGTGAGCGAACGCTCCGGTCAGCGGAACCCACGCTCACCAACTCCGGATCTTGTCCGCGAGGAGCCCGTCCCGCAGGCTCCAGGCGCTCTCGATCATGCACGAGGTGCCTCTCGCGGCGGCGAGCGCGCGAGGGCGGGCGAGCGCGGCTCCGCGTTGGAGGAGCGAAGGGCGCCCTCGCTGCGCACCGGGCAGCGGAGGTGACCCTCGCTCCACCCCGCACCCCGCACCCCGCATCGCCCACCACGCAGCAGAGGTGACCCTCGCTCCACCCGGCGCGCGCGAGCGCCCCGACGCGGCTCGCCCGCCCGGTCCGGCGGGCTCCCGCCCACCACCCGGACGGCGTACGGGCGTGTCGGGCCCGGACGATCACCGCGCGCCGTTAGCGTCGCCAGCCGTGGCGAGAACGCAGGGCCGGGGCATGCACGGATCGTCGGGAGACCCCGGGTTCCGCTCGACCGGCGGAGCCGTGCGGGCACCGGGCCGCGGCGGCGCGCCGTCGTCGGGGTCGGGGCGCACCGGCGGGCTGCCGGGGATGGCGCCGCACACGCCGAAGCGCGAGGTCGTCTCCGTCGTCGCCGAGCCCGGGCTGGTCGTCGAGGACGCCGCGGAGACGTTCTGCGGCGCGGTGATCCGGGCCGACGTGCGCGAGGTGGTGCTGGAGGACGCGGCCGGGCGCCGGCGGCTCTTCCCGAACAAGCCGGCGGCGTTCCTGCACGAGGGCCGCCCCGCGACGCTGGTCCCGCCGCAGCGCGCGGCGGGGCCGGACGAGACGGCGCACCGGTCGGCGTCGGGGTCCCGCCGCGTGGAGAGCGTCAAGGCGCGCACCGCCCTCCCGCACCGGATCTGGGTCGAGGGCCTGCACGACGCCGAGATCGTCGAGCGGGTGTGGGGCCACGACCTGCGCGTCGAGGGCGTCGTCGTCGAGCCCCTGCACGGCGCGGACGTGCTCGTCGAGGCGGCACAGGAGTTCGGGCCGGGCCCGGACCGCCGGCTCGGGGTGCTCGTCGACCACCTCGTGACCGGGTCGAAGGAATCGCGGATCGCCGAGGGCCTGCGCCGGGACCTGGGCGCGGCGTCCCAGCACGTCCTCGTCCTCGGCCACCCCTACGTCGACATCTGGGAGGCCGTGAAGCCCCGCGCGGTGGGGATCGCGGCCTGGCCGTCGGTGCCCCGGGGCGTCGACTGGAAGCGCGGGGTGAGCGACGCGCTCGGCTGGGGCGACGAGCGGGCCGGGGCCCGGCGCGTCCTGAGCTCGGTGTCGACGTGGACCGACCTCGAGACGCCCCTGATCACGGCGATGGAGCAACTGATCGACTTCGTGACCGTCGGCGCCTGAACTCACCCTCGCCGTCGGTGGCCCGTGGCACACTCGGCGATGTGATCCCGCTGCTGTGGGCGATCGCGGGGGTGGTGCTGATCGCGGTCGAGCTGGTGTCCGGCACCTTCGTCCTGCTCATGCTCGGACTCGCCGCGCTCGTCACGGCCGGTGCCTCGGCCCTGGGCGTCCCGCTCGGCCCCGACGTCGTGGTGTTCGGCGTCGCGTCCGCCGCGCTCGTCCTGCTCGCCCGGCCCGCGCTGCAGCGGCGGATGCGCGCCCACGACGCCGAATCGTCCGTCAACGCCGGCCCGGCGGCCCTCCTGGGCGCCGAGGCCGAGGTCGTCGAGCCGATCACCGGCCACGATGCGGGCACCGTGCGCATCGGCGGCGCGCTCTGGACCGCCACGGCGCTGCACGACGGCCCGGACGACCCCGTCCTCGCCTCCGGCGACCCCGTGGTCGTCGTCGACATCCGCGGGGCCACCGCCGTGGTCACGGCGGCCTCCGCCGGCCCGGCGCCCGCCCCTCCACCCCTGCAGGGAGAGAGCTGATGGACCCGATCACGCTCGTGCTCTACGTGGTGATCGCCGCCGCGCTCATCCTCATCATCACCGCGGTGGTCAAGAGCGTCACCGTCATCCGCCAGGCCGAGGCCGCCGTCATCGAGCGGCTCGGGCGCTACCAGCGCACCGCGGCTCCCGGGCTGACGTTCCTGGTGCCGTTCATCGACCGCATCCGCGAGCGGGTGGCGCTCTGGGAGCAGGTCGTCTCGTTCCCGCCCCAGCCGGTGATCACCCAGGACAACCTGACGGTCTCGATCGACACGGTCGTCTACTACCAGGTCACCGAGCCGCGCAACGCCGTCTACGAGATCAACGACTACATCAACGGCGTCCAGCAGCTCACCACGACGACGCTGCGCGACGTGGTCGGTGGCATGAGCCTGGAGCAGGCGCTGACCTCGCGGGAGACGATCAACACGGGGCTGCGCCGTGCCCTCGACGACGCCACCGGGCCGTGGGGCCTGCGGGTCGTGCGCGTCGAGCTCAAGGCGATCGACCCGCCGCCGTCGATCCAGGACTCGATGGAGAAGCAGATGCGCGCCGACCGCGAGAAGCGCGCCATGATCCTCACGGCCGAGGGTCACCGCGAGGCCGCCATCGCCGAGGCGCAGGGCAACAAGCAGGCCGCGATCCTCTCGGCGGAGGGTGCCAAGCAGGCGGCGATCCTCGAGGCCGAGGCCGACCGGCAGTCGACGATGCTGCGCGCCCAGGGCGAGCGGGCCGCCCAGTACTACCAGGCCCAGGGCGAGGCGAAGGCCATCGAGAAGACGTTCGCGGCGATCAAGGCCGGCCGCCCGACCCCCGAGATGCTGGCCTACCAGTACCTCCAGACGCTGCCGCAGATGGCGCAGGGCGAGGCCAACAAGATGTGGGTGGTGCCCAGCGACTTCGGCAAGGCGCTCGAGGGCTTCACCAAGATGCTCGGGGCGCCCGGCGAGGACGGCGTCTTCCGCTACCAGCCGACGCCGGACGACGGCACGCCCGCCACGCGGCCCGGCGAGACCGACGACGACGTCGCCGACTGGTTCGACACGAGCACCGACCCCGAGATCGCGAAGGTCGTCGCCGCGGCCGAGCAGCGCGCCGAGGCGGCCAGCTCGGAGCCGACGGCCAACGGCGCCGGGCGGCACGCCAGCGACATCCCGCCCGACGACGTCTAGCTCACGGCACGAGCACGATCTTCCCGCGGGTGTGACGGCGCTCGACCTGCGTGAACGCCTCGCGCACCTGCTCGAGCGGGTACGTCGCGGCGATCTCGACCCGCAGCTCGCCCCGGGCGACGAGGTCGGCGAGGAAGGCGACGGTCTCGGCGCTGCTGGCCGACCCGGTGCCCTCGCCCTGCACGCCGCCCCGGCCGACCTCGGCGAAGTCGATGAGCGTGTCGATCCGCGGGCCGGGGACGCCCAGCTCGCGGGCCAGGGCGACGTAGCCGCCGCCGAACGCGTCGACCACCGCGTCGACGCCCTCGGGCGCGAGCCGCTCGATCGCGTCGCGCAGACCGTCCCCGTACGCCACGGGCTCGACCCCGAGGCCGCGTAGCCACTCGTGGTTCGGCTCCGACGCCACGCCGATCACCCGCGCCCCGGCCCGCCGCGCGAGCTGCGCGGCGATCGAGCCGACACCGCCGGCGGCACCGCTGACCAGCACCGTCTCGCCCGGCTGCGGAGCCACCGCCCGGACCGCCCCGACGGCGGCCGCGCCGGCGACGTAGAGCGCGCCGGCGACCTCGAAGGGCACCGCGGCCGGCTTGCGCACGAGGTGGTCCGCGGGCACGGTCACCAGCTCCGCGTGGCTGCCGCGGCGGTCGGTCCAGCCCAGGACCTCGTCGCCCACGCGCCAGTCGCCGGCGTCCTCGCCGACGGCGCTGACGACGCCCGCGAGGTCGCTGCCCTCGCCCGAGGGGAACGTCGCGGGCAGTCGCGAATGGTAGCCGCCGGAGCGGATGATGCTCTCGCCCGGGTTGACGCCCGCGGCCCGGACGCGGACCTGCACCTCGCCGCGCGGGGGCGGCGGGACCTCGACCTCACGGACCTCCAGGACGCCCACGTCGCCGTAGGCGTCGAACCGGACCGCGCGTGCCGTGTCGGTCATCATGACCACTCCTCATCGCGAGAACTGTGACGTGGAGCGCGGCGGGGCGGCGCGCGCTTCCCCGCCGGGACGTCTCGTGGGTCACCGACGAGGCCACCTCGTAGCCTGGGCACATGCTCGATCGCGCCCTCGTCGACGGCCTGTTCCCGGCCGACCTGCCCGAGCCCGCCGAGCTCGAGGAGCGCTACCCCCCGCGTGAGCTGCCCGAGGGCGCGCTCGTCACGCGCTTCGGGCCGAGCCCGACCGGGTTCGTGCACGTCGGCGGGCTCTACACCGCGATGGTCTCGCGCGACCTCGCCCACTCGACCGGCGGCGTCTACGTCCTGCGCATCGAGGACACCGACCAGAGCCGGGAGGTCGAGGGCGCCGACGCGCAGTTCCGCCGGGCGTTCGAGGCGTTCGACCTCATGCCCGACGAGGGGGACGTCCCCACCCCGCACGGCGACTACGGGCCGTACCACCAGTCGGCGCGGGCCGCGATCTACCAGGCCTACGTGCGCGAGCTGATGCGGGCGGGCAAGGCCTACCCCTGCTTCGCCACCAAGGAGGAGCTGGCGGAGATCTCCGACGCCCAGCGCACCCTCAAGCTGCCGACCGGCTACTACGGCCGATGGGCGCCGTGGCGCGACGCCTCCGCCGAGGACGTGGCGGCGGCGCTGGACGCCGGGAAGCCGTGGGTCGCGCGGTTCCGGTCCGAGGGGAAGGTGGGGGAGCGGTTCGCGTTCACCGACCGCCTGCGTGGCCGCGTCGAGGCCGAGGACAACCACAACGACGTCGTCATCCTCAAGACCTCCGAGAGCCCGGTGCGGCTGCCGACCTACCACTTCGCGCACGCCGTGGACGACCACCTCATGCGCACGAACCTCGTCGTCCGCACCGAGGAGTGGCTCTCGTCGGTGCCGGTGCACCGCCAGCTCTTCGCCGCGCTGGGCTTCGAGCCGGTCGACTACGCGCACCTGGCCCCGCTGATGAAGCAGGAGGGCGGGTCCAAGCGGAAGCTCTCCAAGCGCAAGGACCCCGAGGCGTCGGTCGACTTCTACCTCGAGGCCGGCTTCCCGGTGCCCGCCGTGCAGTACTACCTGCGCGGGCTCGCCAACCCGCGCCTGGCCGAGATGCCGCTGGCCGAGGCCCTGGCGACCCCGCTGCGCCTCGACGAGTTCGGGCTCGCCGGGCCGCTGGTCGACACGGTGAAGCTCTCCGACATCTCCGCCGACCACATCGCGACGCTGCCCGGTCCGGACGTGCTCGCCGGCGTGCGCAACTGGGCCGCCGAGTACGACCCCGAGATCGTCAAGGTGCTCGACGCGAACCCCGAGCTGGCGCTGGCGGCGATCGACGTCGAGCGGGTCGATGTGGAGAACCCGCGCAAGGACCTCGCGAAGTGGTCGGACTTCCGCGACGCCTACGGGTTCTTCTTCCCGGAGCTGTTCACCGACGTCACCGACCCGGCCGACGAGCGCTTCGGCGAGCTGGACCCGGCACTCGTGCGCACGGTCGCGGCCGACCTCGCCGACACCTACACCCACGAGGGTGACCAGCCGACCTGGTTCCAGCAGATCCGCGACCTCGCCGCCCGCCACGGCTTCGCGCCGAACCCGAAGACGTACAAGAAGGACCCCGACGCCTACCCGGGGATGCTGCGCGACGCCGCCAACGTCGCCCGGGTCGCGATCACCGGGGCGCAGCGCAGCCCGGATCTCTACGAGGTCACCCGGGCGCTCGGCGCCGACGAGGTGGTGCGTCGACTGCGCGCCGTCACCGGCTGAGGGTCGACCCGGAACATTCCGCTCCGCCCGGACCGTCGGAGCGGCATGATCGCCCTTCACCGTTCCCCCGCCGGCGCCCTGGTCCTGGCCGTCCTCGCCGGCGGCCTGCTCGCCGGCTGCGGCGGCGGGTCCAGCACCTCGGTCAGCTGCAGCGGCAGCACCTGCCGGGCGACGGTCAGCGGCGCGCCCGTCGAGGTGTCACAACCCGACGCGAACCAGTCGACCCGCACACGCAGCAGCACGAAGCGGCGCCCGCCGCGGAACAACGACGGCGTGGACTTCGGGGTGAACGCCATCGGGCCCGGCTGGGTCGACGTCGAGGACGACGGCACCGTGACCCGCATCCCGCAGGGCGGGTCGTTCGTCGAGGACTCCTCGACGGTGCGGCTCGAGTCGTCGGACGGGCGGACGGCCGTCTTCACGTTCCAGAAGCGGTGAGCACGTACCCCGGGTGCGATCTTCTTCCGTCACGGCACCCCGGCAGGCGACGATGGCGGCGATGAACGCCGTCCCGAGCACGCCCCTGCCCGTCCGCCTCGACCTCGGCACGTACGCCCCCACCGCCGGGGTGGATCTCTCGGGGGTGGCCGTCGTCGGCGACACGATGTTCCTCGCGCCCGACGAGGGGTCCGGCCTGCTGCGGCTGCGCCGCGTCCCGGGCGGATCCTTGGACTGGGAGCTGCCCGAGGCGATGCCGCTGACCGAGGCGGTGGACCTCAAGGGCGGCCCCGAGGACGAGGTGGACGCCGAGGGCCTCGACGTCGTCGACGGCTGCCTCTGGGTGGCGGGCTCGCACAGCGCGAAGCGCAAGCGGATCAAGCCCGGCACCCCGCCCGCCGACATCGGGCCCCGGCTCGCCGAGGTCGATCCGCAACCCTCCCGGAGCGTGCTGGCCCGACTGCCGCTGAAGGACGGGCCCGAGGGACCCCAGACCGTCCGGGCCGGCAAGGAGGTCAAAGGGCTCGGCGAGGCGGCCCGGCTGCCCGCCGGGAAGAAGGGGCTCCTGGCTGCCCTGGCCGACGACGAGCACCTCGGCCCGTTCCTCGACATCCCCGGCAAGGACAACGGGTTCGACGTCGAGGGTGTCGCGGTCCGCGACGCCCAGGCCGGCGGGGCCGCGGTGCTCGGGCTGCGGGGCCCGGTGCTGCGCGGCTGGGCGGTGCTGCTCGAGCTCGCCGTGCACGCCGACGGCGGCAAGCTCGTGCTCGACGGCCTGACCAAGCACTTCGTCGACCTCGAGGGTCTCGGGGTGCGCGACCTCGCCCGCGACGGCGACGACCTGCTCGTGCTGGCCGGGCCGACGATGGTGCTCGACGGCCCGGCCCGCATCGTGCGCCTGCCCGGCGGCGCGGCGGGCCCGCTGCCGCCGGCGATCACGGCCGACGAGGTCACGCTGGTCACCGAGGTGGCGGTGGGCCGGGGCTGCGACCGCCCCGAGGGCCTCGCCGTCCTGCCCGAGGGTCTGCTCGTCCTGCACGACACCCCGGCCCCGCACCGCCTCGACGGCACCCATCTCGTCGGCGACCTGTGGCCTGCGGAGATGTGACCTCACCGGCTCCCGGTGTGGGCCGGCGGCCCGCGCCTACCTCTTGGTCCACGTGCAATCGCCGGAGAACTCGACCGCGCCGTCCGATCCCCGCACCGTGACCGTCGTCGGCCCCTGGACGATGCCGTTCGCGATGATCGCGTCGAACTCGCCGGTGGTGTCCCGGTTCCGTGACCATCCGCAGAACGAGCCCTCGCCCTGGGTGCGGTAGGTCCCCGGCTGGATGTCCTGGCCGACGACGTAGGTGCCCCCCGAGAACGTGTTGGGGTCCGCGTCGGTCTCGGCCGTGGCCGGCGCCGATGGCGCGACCTGTGTCGGCGCGTAGTTCTCGGCCGCCGTGGTGGTCCCGTTCACCGCCGCCGCGAAGCTCGCGGCGTAGATCGAGCAGATCACGATGCCGACGACGCCCAGGACGACGCCGGCGATGGAGAGGCCCTTCCCGACACCGCGGCGCAGCGCGAGGGCGAGTCCGACGGCGGAGAGGATCAGCCCCACGGGGGAGATCACCCACGACACGATCCCGAGGAACGGGATCAGAGCGATCACCGCTCCGATGAGCGCCACGACGAATCCGCCGGTCGCGAGCCCGTTGCGCTGCTGCGGTTGGCCACGGGACTGCTGGTCGTACGTCGGCTGACCCTGAGGCTGTTGACCGTACGGCTGCTGGCCGTATGACTGCTGTCCAGGAGCTTGCTGGCCATACGTCTGTTGCCCGTACGGCTGCTGGCCACCCCCCTGCTGCCCGTACGACTGCTGACCGTACGACTGCTGACCGTACGACTGCTGGCCGAACGCGTGGGCCGACGGACCGCCGTGCTGTCCGCTCGCCGACCGCTCCCCGTCGTGCTGCGTCATCTGCGAGCTGCTGGTGTCGCGTCCGTAGTACGCCTGCTGCGTCGTCTCGTCGTCGTCCCGGCCGTGGTGATTCGACACCTGGTGCCCCCCTCGGTGCGTGACGGGCGCACAGCGAGTGCGCCGTCCTTCCCGAGTGGAACAACGAACTACGTCAAGGTTCGGTAACGATCTCACCGACGGCGGCGACCTGTGGCCTGCGGCCATGTGAGCACTTTCGCGTGCTGGGGCACGCGAAAGTGCTCACGAGCCCGAAGGGCACCTCACACGTTCATCGCGACGTACTTGATCTCCAGGTACTCGTCGATGCCGACGCTGCCGCCCTCGCGTCCCAGGCCCGACTGCTTGACGCCGCCGAACGGGGCGCCGGCGTTCGAGACCATGCCCTGGTTGAGGCCGACCATGCCGGCCTCGAGGCGCTCGGACAGCCGGATCGCCCGGGTCAGGTCGTTCGTGTAGAGGTAGCTGACCAGGCCGAACTCGGTGTCGTTGGCGGCGCGCACCGCGTCCTCGTCGTCGGTGAAGGTGAAGATCGGCGCGACCGGCCCGAAGATCTCCTCCTTGGCCAGGCGGGCCGAGGTGGGGACGTCGGCGAGCACGGTGGGCGGGTAGAAGTAGCCGGCGCCGGAGGGGATCTGCCCGCCGGTGCGCACGGTGGCGCCCTTCTGCACGGCGTCGTCGACGAGCTCGGCGACCTTGTCGCGCTGGTCGGACTCCACCAGCGGGCCGACCTCGACGCCGTCCTCGGTGCCGCGCCCGACCTTCATGTCGCCCATCCGCTCGGTGAGCTTCTTGGTGAACTCCTCGGCGACGTCGGCGTGCACGTAGAAGCGGTTGGCCGCGGTGCAGGCCTCGCCGATGTTGCGCATCTTGGCGAGCATCGCGCCTGCGACGGCCTCGTCCACGTCCGCGTCGGCGCAGACGACGAAGGGGGCGTTGCCGCCGAGCTCCATGGAGGTCTTGAGCACCTGCTCCGCGGACTGCTCGATCAGCCTGCGCCCGACCTCGGTGGAGCCGGTGAACGACAGCTTGCGGATGCGCCCGTCCCGGATCAGCGGCTCCATCACCTTGCCCGTGGAGGAGGTGGTGACGACGTTGAGCACGCCGTCGGGCAGGCCGGCCTCGGCGAGGATGTCGGCGAGCTTGAGGATCGTCAGCGGCGTCAGCCCCGCCGGCTTGATCACCATCGTGCAGCCCGCGGCGATCGCCGGGCCGATCTTGCGGGTGCCCATCGCGAGCGGGAAGTTCCACGGCGTGATCAGCAGGCACGGCCCGATCGCCTGGCGCATCACGAGCACCCGCCCGTTGCCGGTGGCGTTGACCTTCCACTCGCCGCTGATCCGCACGGCCTCCTCGGAGAACCAGCGGAAGAACTCGGCGGCGTAGGTGATCTCGGCCTTCGACTCGGCGAGCGGCTTTCCCATCTCGAGCGTCATGAGCAGGGCGATCTCGTCGGCGCGCTCGGTCACGAGCTCGAAGGCGCGCCGCAGGATCTCCCCGCGCTCGCGGGGGGCGGTAGCCGCCCACCCGGGCTGGGCGGACGCCGCCGCGTCGAGGGCGGCCATCCCGTCGGCCGGCGAGGCGTCGGCGACGTCGCAGAGGATCTCCCCGGTCGAGGGGTCCTCCACGCCGAACGTCCGCCCGTCGGTCGCGTCGCGCACCGACCCGCCGATGATCAGTCCCTTGGTGACGTCGTCGATCACTCGGCGTTCGCGGTCGGTCTCGGCCATGGGTCCCCTCCCGTCAGCGTGCCCCGTCGTGCGGGACCGGTCGGACGGCGGAGTGCCCTCGGGCCCGGGCTGCTACGCGTGCACGGCGTGCAGGCCGGGCAGGAGCGCCTCGAGGTGCCCGACCTCCTCGATGTTGTGGGTGATCCAGGCGTCGAGCATGTCGTCGGGGAAGCGGTGCCGCAGGACCCGGTTGACGGGGGCGAACGCCATCGACCGCGCACCGACGTCGAGGACGCTGACGTAGTGCGTCCCCTCGGCCCCCGCCGACCAGGTGTGCTCGAGCTGCACCACGACCACGCCCGCCACGCGCTGCACGAGGCGGATGCCGGTCTCGTCGAGCTTCTCGACGCGGTCGACGCCGTCGTAGCGGTACTCGGGGCGCCGGTCGAACGCCTCGACGATGTGGAAGCGGGCGCCCTCCGCCGCCCCGCCCCCGGGTGCCTCGCGGGCGAGGCTCCAGGCGATGTGGTCGCGCGGGTGCCACGCGAGGTAGCGGGGGAGCGTCTCGCCGCCGTAGGTCATGGACCCGCCGATGTGGGAGAACCAGTCGAGCAGCATCGGGGGCGTGACGCCGGCCAGCGGGCGGTGGTCGATGACGGCGCGGCGCCGACCGTGCCGGTGCCGCTCGACGCGGGTCAGTCGCGCGGAGGAGCGGTCGCGCAGCGGGTGGAGCACGGGACGCGCGGGCGGGATCACGAGCACGGGAGACCTCCTCAGGATACGGTGTCGTTTCCTGTAGCGTGGGGCCGGCGAACAGGAAACGCAACCGTTTCTCCAGGAGGGCGTGGTGGCGACGCCGACGCGACGTCGGGGCGCGGAGCTCGAGGACGCGATCCGGGACGCGGTGCTCGACCTCGTGCGGGACCGCGGGGTCTCCGCGGTGACGATGGAGGCGGTCGCGGCCCGGGCCCGCACCAGCAAGCCGGTGCTCTACCGGCGGTGGCCCGACCGCGCCTCGCTCCTGCGCGACACGCTGCTCACGGCGGCCACCGAGGCGATCCCGCACGCCGACACCGGCGGCTACCGGTCGGACATGCTGGCGGTCCTGCGCGGCTGGGCGGCCGCCATGACCGGCGAGCTCGCCCCGGTGCTCGTCGCCGTCATCGCCGCGACCGCCGAGGATCCCGAGCTGGCGACGGCGTTCCGCGAGGGCGTGATCGGCTGGCGCAAGCAGGAGATGGCCGAGCTGATCGCCCGGGCGGTGGCCCGCGGCGAGGCGCGCCCCGACGTGCCCGTGCACCTCGTCCGCGAGCTGGGTCAGTCGGTGCTGTGGCACCGCCTGCTCGTCACCGGCGACCCCATCGACGACGCGCTCGTGGTGGCGATCGTCGACGAGGTGCTGCTGCCGGTGGTCCGGGGCTAGCCGGACCTAGAGGGCCATCCGGTGCCGGTCCGGCCCGGCCCACCCCTCCGCGACGGGGACCGAGTAGTAGATCTCCAGCGCGACGCTCGCGAACATCCACGCGCCGTCGACGCGCCGGTAGGTGTCGGCGAAGCGCCCGGCGAGCACGAAGCTCTGCCCGTGATAGATCGGGGTGGCGAACAGGAAGCTCGTCCCGGTCGCGCGATCACCGTCGACGGTGACGTCGTGCCCGTGGATGAACTGCCGGACGAACGGCTTCCCCGGCGTTGATGGGTCGAGCTCCGCTTCGCTGCGTCTCCCGCCGTCCGGCAGCAGCCGCGGGATCGCCGCGAAGAACTCGGTGATCGCCGCCCGCCCGGACGCCGACCCCAGGTAGGAGTAGTCGAGCTCGGCGTCCGGGGCGAACAGGCTCCCGATCTCGTCCCACCGGTCGGTGTTGACGTAGTCGTGGAACCGGTTGCGCAGCCGGTGCAGCGCCGACTCCGCCTCGAGGACGTCGAGGCGGCGCCGGAGCTCCTCGAGCTCGGTCACCGGGCGGTGAACGTCAGGGGCAGGCGCTGCATGCCGTGCATGACGTAGCTCGGGTCGTAGCGCGGCACGAAGCCGGGCTCGGCGAGCGCGATGTCGTCGAGACGCTCGAGCAGCACCTCGACGGCGATGCGGGCGACGGACCGGGCCAGCGGGGCGCCGATGCAGGAGTGCGGGCCGTGGCCGAACGCCTGGTGCGAGCGCAGGTGCGCCCGGTCCGGGTCGAACGACTCCGGGGCGTCGAAGACCTCCTCGTCGCGGTTGCCGGAGGCGTAGACGACCCACACGTGGGCCCCGGCGGGGATCGCGACGCCGCCGAGCTCGGTGTCCTCGGTGGCGACGCGGAAGAGCCCCTGCACCGGCGACTCGAGCCGCAGCGCCTCCTCGAGGTAGCGGGGGAGCTCCTCGGGGCGGGACCGCACCTGGGCCATGAGGTCCGGGCTCTCGCAGAGCATCAGCATGAACGACGAGATCAGTTTGGTCGTCGTGTCGGCGCCGGCGCCGATGAACTGGCTGCAGAAGCCGACCATCTCGTTGCGCGTCAGCGGCTCGTCACCCTCGTCGCGGGCCCGCACGATCGCCGAGAGCAGGTCGTCGCCCGGGTCCCGCTCGCGGTCGGCGATCTCGTTCTCGAAGAAGGTCCAGAACTCGATCTGGGTCTCGAGCGTCGCGAGCAGCGCCTCGTCGGTCATCGCGGTGCCGATGGCGGCGTTGATGGCGTCGGCCCAGCGGGCGAAGTCACCGGACTTCTCCACCGGGACACCGAGCAGCGTCGCGAGCGCCTGCACCGGCGCGGGCGAGCAGAAGGCCGGCACGAGGTCGACCTCGCCCGGGTCGCCCGACACCGCGAAGCCGTCGACGAGCCCGTGGCAGAGCTCGCGGATGCGCGGCTCGATCCGCGTGACCGACCGCGGTGTGAACGCCTTGGCGAGGATCCGACGGTGGCGCGTGTGGTCCGGCGGGTCCTGGGTGAACAGGACGTCGCCGCGGCTCATCACCACCCGCACGCGCTCGGCGAACTCCGGGGTGGCGTCGGAGAGCGCCCGGCCCACCGCCGCCACCGCCTCCGAGACGGTCGGGCCCATCGGGTTCTGGCTGGAGAACAGGCGCGGCGCGGTGTTGACGCGCTCGATGTCGGCGTGGCGGGTGACGACGTAGATGTCGTGCTCGGTGTCGTGGAAGACCGGGGCCTCGTGCCGCAACCGGGCGTAGTGCGGGTACGGGCACCGCATCGCGTCCGGTTCCTGGTCGAAGATCGGCTGGGTCGGTCGCATCGCGGTGCTCATCGCGCTACTTCGCCCCCTGGCCCGCGTCGACGCGCAGGATGTGTCCGGTGATCTGGTCGGCGTTGTCCGACGCCAGGAACAGCACCGAGTCGGTGATGTCGGAGACCTCGGTGCGCCACTTCTCCCCGGGCATGTTGCCGGCCGCGGAGAACATCTCGTAGGCGTCGTCGGGCGCCATCCCGACCTCGCCCGCGAGACCCAGCACCATGCCGGAGCCCTGTCCCTCGCCCGGCTTGATGGTGGCCGGCGCGATCGCGTTGACGTTGATGCCGAACTCGGCGAGCTCGAAGGCCCAGGCCGAGGTCAGGCCCTGGATCGCGTGCTTGGCGGCGACGTAGTGCGACAGCTGGGCGTGCCCGGAGCCGGTGACCCCGGACGAGATGTTGATGATCTTGCCGGAGCCCCGGCCGATCATGTTCGGCACCACGTACTTCGCGACGTACATGTGGCCCTTGACGATCGTGTCGATCACGGCGTCCATGACGTGCGGCCGCATGCCCTGGATGGTGTCGAGGGCGGCGACGCCGGCGTTGTTGACGAGCACGTCGATGCGGCCGTCGAAGTAGTCGAGCGCCTTGGCCACCGACGCCTCGACCTGGCTCTCGTCGCGGATGTCGCAGGGCAGCGGCAGGCAGCGGCGCCCGGACTTCTCCACGGCCTGCACGGTGTCCTCGAGCATCTGGCCGGTGGCGAGCGGATAGATGTCCGGGATCGGGTCGGTGATGTCGAGCGCGGCGATGTCGGCCCCCGCGTCGGCGAACGCCAGCGCGTGGCTGAGCCCCTGGCCCTTCGCCGCGCCGGTGATCAGGACGTGCTTGCCCTCGAGCCCCCGCAGTACTGCCGCCATCGAACGCCTCCTCGGGTTCCTGTGACGCCGCTCATGCGTCGTGAGGACGCTAACGCCGCTCGATCGCAGCGGGCAAGGCTCAGCCGGTCTCGGGCTCCTTCCGGACGATCCACGTCCACCCGTCGCGCGGGCCGCCCTCGACCAGCGCGGCCTCGATCCGGCGCTCGGCGATCCGCCACGCGCCGTCCGAGCGCACGAGCACGTCGACGTAGCGCAGGCCCACCCGCCACTGCGTCCCGTCGTGGAGCTCGTGCCCCGCCGAGCACGAGGAGACCGCGTGCACGGTCCCGTCCTCGGCCTCCGTGAGCCGCACCTGGCCGAGGTGGTGGTGCGTCCGCCGGAACCCGCCCTGGCCGCCGGCGAACCGCGCCCGCAGCGCCGCGCGGCCGCGCAGCACCCCGCCGCGGCCGGGGCCGAAGTCCATGACGGCGTCGGCGGTGAACAGGTCCACGACGGCGTCCATGTCGTAGTCGTCGATCCGCTCGCAGTACAGCGCGAGCACGTCGGTGATCGCGATGCGGTCGTCCTGGTTCACGACGCCTCCGGGGAGCGCAGACGGGGGAGCACCCGCTCGCCGACGGTCGCGACGCGGGTCAGGGCGGTGTCGAGGTCCGGCTCGGCGAACAGCAGGCGGATCACGAGGTGGACGCGCGACCAGGCAGCGAGTCCCGCGACCACGGCCCGCAGGCCGGCGACGACCTCCTCGATGTCGCCGCGGACCTGGAGGTGGGCGTCGGCGTCGGACGCCGCGACGGGCTCCGCGAGCCCGGCGTAGACCGCGCGCCCGCGCTGGATGCCTTCGTAGGCCTGCTGGGCGCGGGCGAAGCCGGCGCGGGCCTGCGCCGCGCCGCCGCCCGGCGCGTCCAGCACGCACGTGACGACGACGCCGCGGACGAACGTCGGGTCGGCGGGGTCCCGGACCCCGGCCAGCGTGCTCGAGGCGGCCTCGACGATCGCCGGCTCGCCGCGCCCCACGAGGTGCCCGTCGGCCAGGCGCCCGGCGCGTGCGACGGCCCGGTCGGCGTAGCCGCCGAGCCAGAGCGGGATCGGGCGCGCCGGCGTCGGCGTGACCCGGACGTCGTGCAGCCCGAGCGCCGGGACGGAGAACGGCTCGCCCGTCCCCGCCGCGCGCAGCGCGCCCACGAGGGCCTCGAGGCGCGCCCCGCGGCGGGACGGGTCGACGCCGAACGCCCGGTACTCGTGCTCGGCGTACCCGAGCCCGAGACCGAGCAGGAGCCGCCCGCCGCTGAGCCGGTCGACGAGCGCGGCGTCCTCGGCCAGGCGCAGTGGGTGGTGCAGCGGCGCGAGCACCACGCCCGTCGCCAGCTCGATGCGGGAGGTCGCGGCGGCACAGGCGGCCAGGACGGTCAGCGGCGACGGGAGGTAGCCGTCGGGCAGGCCGTGGTGCTCGGTGACCCAGAACGCGTCGAAGCCGGCGTCCTCGCCCGCCCGGGCGAGCGCGACCGCGTCGGTGGGGTCGCCGTGCTGCCCGCTCCAGAGTCCGAGGCCGATCCTGAGCTCGTCGGTCACAGGGTCAGGACCGCGCCGAGGCGGGCGCGCCACTCGCCGAGGTCCACGTAGTCGCGGACCCCGGTGATGAGGTCCCGCGCGGGGTCGACCTCGACGACGCCGTGGCACGCGACGGCGTACTCGGCGCCGTCGATGCCGAAGCGGTCGACCCGCTCCAGCCACGACCGTTCGGGGGTGTGCGCGGCGGTGACGACGTCCCAGCGCACCCACGCCGACCGCGTGAGGATCGGCGCCAGCATGTCCCGCACGCCCGCCGGCCCGACCACCGGCGGGTGCGGGACGTTCGCCCACGTCGCGTCCTCGGCGAAGCAGGCACCGGCGGCGTCGGCGTCGCGCGCCTCGACCGCGGCGAGGAACCGGCCGATCACCGGCGCCATCACGGGCTCGTGCCGATGGTCGAGCTCCCCTATCGGCGTGCTCCCCTTCATGCTTCGTCTCCGAACACGACGGGGTAGGACGCGAAGTGGTCCCGCGCCGAGTGCGGGTCGCGCACCGGTGGGCTCGCCGGGTCCGGACGGGCCCCGGCGGCGAGCAGGGCGTCGAGCATGAGCGTGACGGTGCCGAGGACCTGGGCGCCCTCGGCCGATCCCGCGGCCGGCACCCCGCCCGCCAGCTCGGTGCCGATGCAGGCGTGCATGCCGCCGCCGAACGCGTGCCCCCAGCGCGGGACGTCGGACGGGACGTCGCGGGCCGGGTCGTACTCCGCGGGCCGGTCGAAGACCTCCGGGTCGCGGTTGGCGGCGGCGATGTCGAGGACGACCTCGGACCCCTCCGGGATGTCGGTGCCGCCGCGCAGCGAGATCGCGGCCAGCGCGCGGCGGCGCGCCACGGGGCTCGCCGGGTGCAGCCGCAACGTCTCGTAGACACACGCCTGCAGCAGCGCGGGGTCGTGGCGGGCCTCCTCGGCGGCCTCGGGGTCGCGGGCCCGCCACGCGAACCAGTCGTCGACGGCGTGGGAGAACGCGTCGGCGGTGCTGTGGGAGCCGGCCTGCAGGTAGAACGCGACCTCGCGGCGCAGCATGTCCCGGTCGAGGCCGAGCTCGTCGCGGTGGCGCAGCAGCGCGGTCAGGACGTCGCGCGGCAGGTCGTCCTCGGCGATCTCCCCGGCCGCGAGCCGGTCGAGCAGCGCCTCGCGGCGGGCGATCGAGGGCGTCAAGAAGATCCGGTCGAACTCGTCGAGCGCCGCCGCGACCTCGGCGCGCACCTCGGCGGGGTCGCGCGTGGTGTGCACCAGCGTCGCGCCCTCGGAGAACTTCTTGGCGAAGCGGTAGAGCGCGTCGGTCTCGGTGACGTCGGTGGTCGAGTGGTCCACCCCGGCCACCATCGCCGTCAGGTTCATGACCGTGCGGTAGCCGAGCTCGAGCAGGTCGGCGTGCCCGGCGGCGACGAAGGGCGCGAGGGTGTCGGTGACGACGTCGCGCAGGAACGTGTGCTCCCAGTGGCGGAACGTCCCGCGGCGGAACAGCCGGTTCTCCACCCGCCGCCGGGTGCGGTGCGCGGAGCCGTGCAGCACGAGCAGACAGTCGGCCATCACGACGCCGCCGGCGTCGTAGAGCGCCTGCTCGAGGTCGTGCTGACGGTAGGCCTCGCGGACGTCGGCGTAGCGGTCCAGGGTGATCGTGGACAAGGAGCGCTCCCTCGCGGTCCGGCATCGGCGTGGCGTGACTAACGACGCTAGCAACGCGCCTGGAGCCGGTCGAGTGGCGCGGACGTCGTCAGGTGCTTGACGCCGCCCCGTGATCTGCCCACTCTGTGACCCGCCCCACCGCCGGACCCAACGTAGCGGGAGTCGCCGTGCCCGAGGTCGAGACGCTCGACGCCGACGTCGTCGTGCTCGGTACCGGACCCGCCGGCATGGCGGCGCTGTCCGCCGCGGCCGACGAGGGCGCGTCGGTCGTCGTCCTCGAGGCCATGGACCACATCGGCGGCAACGCGGTCTGGTCCACGGGCTACCTGGCGTTCGTCGACTCGGCGATGCAGCGCGAGCAGGGCCTCGCCGACGACGAGGAGACCTTCGTCGCCGACGCCCGCGCGATGGTCGACGAGGCCCGCGACCGCTTCGGCGTCGAGTGGGACGAGGACCTGGTCCGGCTGTTCGCCCGCGAGAGCGCGGAGACCTACCGGCTGCTCACCGAGCGCGGCGTGCGCTTCAGCCGCTTCATCCCGCGCCCGCGCCAGCACACCGTCGACCGGATGGCGGCGGTCGAGGACAGCTGGATGCTCGGCCGGGCCTTCGTGCCCGACACGACGCGCCCCGGCGTCACGGTCCGGTACGGCACGGTGGCCGACCGCCTCGTCGTCACCGACGGCCGCGTCACCGGCGTGCGGGCGCACCGCCGCGACGAAGACGCGCCCCTGGAGGTCACCGCGCGCCGCGGCGTCGTCCTGGCCACGGGCGGCTACCAGTCGAACCCCGAGCTGCGGCGCCGCTTCCAGCCCGAGGTGGTGGCGCGGGCGCCCTACCTGGGCATCGACACGTGCCGCGGCGACGGCCACCTCCTCGGCCAGGCCGTGGGCGGCGACCTCGTCAACATGACGTTCGTGCCGCCGCTGGTGATCGTCTCGTCGTCGGTCGTCGAGGACGCCATCGCGGTCAACACCGCGGGGGAGCGGTTCCACGACGAGGCCGGGCCCTACGAGGAGCGGGTCGACCGCCTCCACGAGCAGCCCGGGCGCCGGGCCTGGTACGTCGTCGACGACGAGGTCTTCCGGGAGAAGGCCACGCTGATCAGCCAGATGCCCGAGCCGCCGGTCTCCGCCGGGAGCCTGACCGAGCTGGCCGCGGCCATCGGCGTCCCGGCCGCGGCGCTCGAGGGCACCGTCGCGCGGTGGAACGACTTCCTCGCGGGCACCGCGGACGACCGCGACCCCGACTTCGGCCGCGTGGTGCTCCCGCCCGGACGCCGGACGTGCACCCGGGCGCCGTTCACCGCCGTGCCGATGGTGGAGGGCATCAACTTCTGCTGCGGCGGCTTCCGCGTCACCACCGACCTGCAGGTCCTCGACGTGTTCGGCGACGCGATCCCCGGGCTGTTCGCCGCCGGCGACTGCGTGGGCGGGCTCAACCCGGTCTCGGACCTCGGCGGGATCCACATCAGCGGCGGCTTCACGCTCGGCCGCGTCGCCGGGCGGGCCGCGGCGCGCGACGTCGCCGGCGGCGGCGGCCACGGATCGGTCCTCCACGCGGGGCTGCCGAGCATGCTCGACACCCGCATCGCGCTCGTGCGGCTCGATCCCGAGCCCACCTCCTGAGCAGTCCCGGACCCCCCGAGGAGACGACGATGTCGGTCGGAGTGTTGTTCACGCAGGGCCAGGTCACCGGCGAGCCGCAGACCGTGCTGGCGGAGATCCTCGAGCAGGCCGAGGCCGCGGACCGGCTCGGCTTCTCGGCCGCGCTGACCACGGAGCACAAGGACTCCGACGAGTACTTCGGCGCGCCCCTGCACCTCGCCTTCGCGATCGCCGCCCGCACGCAGCGGGTCCGCGTCGGGACGGCGATCGCCATCGCCCCGCTCTACGCGCCGGTCGTCCTCGCGCAGGACGCCGCGATCCTCGACCAGCTCTCCGGTGGCCGCGCCTGGCTCGGGCTCGGCGCCGGCTACATGCCCGTCGACTACACCGCCGCCGGCGTGCCCTGGGACGACCGGGCCCAGCGCTTCGACGAGACCGTGCGCATCGTGCGGGCCGCGCACACCCAGGAGCGCTTCTCCTTCGACGACCGGCTGCACCGCTTCGACGACCTCGCCGTGCTGCCCCGCCCGCTGCAGGACGGCGGGGTCCCGCTGCACCTCGCGGCCTGGACGCCCGGCGGCCTGCGCCGCGCCGGCCGTCTCGGCGACGGCTGGATCACCAACGCGCTGATGTCCCTGGACACCATGACGGCGATGGCCGCCGACTACCGGGCCGCGGCGGAGGCGTCCGGCCGGCGCCCGCACGTGACCTCGATCCGCTTCTGCTGGCCGTACACCTCGCGCGAGGAGGCCCTCGAGCTCTTCGGCGACACCGCGCTCGCGATGGCCCGCACGCTCTTCGACTACGGCGCGATCACCGACCTGCCCGGCGTCACGAGCGCCGACCAGATCACCCTGGAGGAGTTCGTGCGCGACCGGTTCGTGTTCGGCACCCCCGAGGAGTGCGTCGAGACGATCGGGCGCTTCCGCGACGAGGCGGGCGTCGACGACTTCCTCATGATCTTCCGCTACCCGACCGGCCCGGACCACCGGTCGGTCCTGCGGGCCATGGAGCTGTTCGGGACCGAGGTGCTGCCCGCGCTCGACCGGCCCTCCGTCCCCACGGTCCCCGCGTGACGCCGCTGCGCATCGGTGTCGTCGGCCTGAACTACGCGGCCGGCACGCACCTCCCGGTCTACGCCGCGCTGGCCCGCGAGGGCCTGGTCGAGCTCGCCGCCGTCGCGACCGCGCACCGGGACACCGCCGACGAGGCCGCCCGCACCCACGGTGTCCCGCGGGCGCACGTGGGCTTCGAGGCCCTGTGCGCCGACCCGGACGTCGACCTCGTGGACGTGGCCACCCGGCCGAGCCGGCACGCGGCGATGGCGTCGGCGGCGTTCGCGGCGGGCAAGCACGTGCTCTGCGAGGCGCCGCTGGCCCGGTCGACGGCGGAGGGGCTCGCGATGGCGGACGCGGCGGCGACCTCGGGGCGGCTGGCGGTGGTCGACATGCAGTCGCGGTTCTGGCCGGGCCTGGCCGAGCTCCGCCGCCGTGTGTCCGACGGCTGGATCGGCCGGGTCGACAACGTCGCGGTCCAGGCGTTCTACTCGACGTTCACGATGCCGGCCGCCGTGAGCGGCTCGGGGTGGTGCGCCGACGCCGTCCACGGGGCGAGCTCGCTGCGGGTCCACGGGCTGCACACCGCCGACATCCTGCGGTGGGTGTTCGGCGGGCTGGACGACGTCCGCGGGGTGGCCGCGCGCCGGGCCCCCACCTGGCCGGGTCCCGACGGGCCGCTGCCGGCCGACAGCGTCGACTCGGCGGCCTGGGTCGCCCGGCTCGACGGCGGGGGCCTGTGCTCGGTGCACACCTCGTGGGTCGCGCCCGCCGGCGCGGGGTGGCGCCTCGTCGCCCACGGCGCCGAGGGGGTGCTGGTCGCCGAGGCCGCCGGGCACACGGGGCACTTCCCCGTGCGTCTCTCCGGGGCCCGCTCCGGCGAGGAGGTCACCGAGATCGTCGCCGCCACCGGTGCCGCCACCGAGCCCTTCACCCGGCTCGTCCGGGCGCTCGCCGCGCGTGTGGCCGGGGACGACGCGACCGGGGACCTGCCGACCTTCGCCGACGGCGTCGCCGCCCTGCGGGTGGCCGACGCGGTCGACGGCGGGTTGACGTCAGTCGCCTAACGACTACCGTTCCAGGGTCACCGGGTCGAGGAGGAGCCGTGACCACCACCGGGGAGTCGGTCGTCGTCACCCTGAGCACGTTCGCCGACGCCAAGGACGCCTATCGCAGCCGCGACCTGCGCCAGTCCCTCTACGACGAGGGCGAGGTCGTCATGGCCGACGTGCTGGTGAACCTGCACGGCACCGAGCACCGCGACCGGCGCCGCGTGGAGAACCGGATGTTCCGCCGCGACGTCTTCGAGCGCTACGAGCGCGACCTCTTCCCCGAGGTCACGGACCGGACGCTCGCCCCGTACGTCGCCGCGGGCCACGTCGACCTCGTGCACCTCGGCCACGAGCTGATGCTCAACCTCGCGGCGCTCACCGCGGGGATCGACCGGCCCGAGGGCACGGCCGCCGAGACCGCCCGGCTGCACGCGCACATGATGCGGTTCATCGAGGGCGCGACGCTGGCGCACGCGACGGGCGACAAGGCCGCGAAGGCCGCGGAGGTGGCCCGGGCGCTCGAGGAGTGGGACGCGGAGTTCCTCGCGCCCTCGATCGCCCGGCGGCGGGAGATCCTGGCGAACGGGGACGCGGAGCCACCGCGCGACGTCCTGACCACCCTGCTTCGGCACGCCGACGAGCTGGAGCTCCCGCACCACGTCGTCCGCCGCGAGGTCGCGTTCTACCTGCTCGCCGGCGCCCACACGAGCGCGACGGCGTTCGTGCGCACCGTCGACCACCTGCTCGGCTGGTTCGCCGACCACCCCGGACGAGCGGACGCCCACACCGACCCGCTGTTCCTGCAGCGCGCCGTGCACGAGACGGTGCGGCTCAACCCGTCGAGCCCGGTCGGCAGGCGCCGGGCGCTCGCCCCGGTCGCGCTGCGCTCGGGCACGACGATCCCCGAGGGCGCCACCGTGGTGATCGACCTGCAGGCGGTGAACCGGGACACCACGCTCTTCGGCCCCGATGCGGCGGCGTTCGACCCGGACCGCACAGCACCCGCGGGCGTCGCCCCGTTCGGGCTGAGCTTCGCCGCGGGGATGCACGTCTGCATCGGCCAGGACCTCGCGGCCGGCGTCGTGGCCCGCCCCGACACCGATCCCGACACCCACCTGTTCGGTCTCGTCACCGGTGCCGTCGGTCAGCTGCTCGCGGCCGGGGTCCGCCACGACCCCGACCACCCGCCGGAGCGCGACACCACCACCGCCCGCCCGTACTGGGCGACCTACCCGGTGCTGCTCGGAGGAGGTTCGTGACCTACCGCATCGAGGTCGACAAGGACATCTGCCTCAGCTCGGGGCGCTGCGTCGCCGAGCACCCCGACCGCTTCCGCTTCGACGACGACGAGGTCGCCGAGGGGGTGCCCGGCGCCCCGCCGCTGCCCGACGACACGGCGCTGCGCCTCGCCCGCGCCTGTCCGGCGACCGCGCTGCTGGTGTTCGATGCCGGGACCGGCGAGGAGATCGACATCTTCGCCTCGTGAGCACCTAGCGGGAGGGCACGTGGACCTGGGGATCCGGGGGCGGCGCGCGGCGGTGGCCGCCGGGACGGCCGGGCTGGGGAGGGCGTGCGCGGCGGCGCTCGTGGCGGAGGGCGTCGAGGTCACCGTCTGCGGCTCCGACGTCGGACGCGCCGAGGCGGCCGCCGCGGAGCTGGGCGCCGACTGGGCCGTCGCCGACCTCACGGACCCGGAGGCGGCCGCGGGGTTCGTCCGCGAGGTCGAGGCGCGCCACGGCGGGCTCGACGTCCTCGTCGTCAACGGGCCGGGGCCGGCCCCGGGACGCGTGGCCGACACCGCGCTGGGCGACTACCAGGCCGCGCTGGACCGCAGCCTGCTCGCGGTGGTCGGCATGTGCCTTGCCGCGGTGCCGGGGATGCGCGAGCGCGGCTGGGGGAGGGTCGTGGCGATCACCTCGCTGGGCGTGCGCCAGCCCTATCCGAACCTCGCGCTGTCGAACACCGCACGCGCCGGGGCCACGGGGTTCCTGCGCACGCTGGCCCGCGAGGTGGCCGGGGACGGGGTCACCGTCAACTCGGTGCTCCCGGGCCTGCACGACACCGACCGCGTCCGCTCGGTCTACGCCGACCCCGAGGTCCGCGCCGAGGCCCTCGCCGGCGTACCGGCCGGCCGCCTCGGCGACCCCGCGGAGTGCGCGGCGCTGGTCGCGTTCCTGTGCTCGGCGCCGGCCGCGTTCGTCACCGGGGCCGCGATCCCGGTGGACGGCGGGGCGTACCAGGCCCTGCTCTGAGGCACGGGGGACCTGCCCATGATGCTCGCCCAGATCAGCGACACCCATCTCTCGGCGCCGCGCCCCGACGACGATCCGCACGGCCGGCCCGCCCGGGCCCGCACCCAATGGGTGCTGGTGCGCGACGCGCTCCGGGCCGACCCGCCCGACCTCGTCGTCCACACCGGCGACATGGTGCTGGACGATCCGGACCGCACCGAGGACCACGCGGCCGCCCGCCGGGCGATCGGGGAGCTCCCGGTCCCGGTGCTCCTGGTGCCGGGCAACCACGACCTCGGCGACCACGCGTCGATCACCGACGAGCGGCGCGTGGCCTACCTGCGCGTCTGGGGTGTCGACCGGTGGGTCCACCGCCACGCCGGCTGGCGGCTCGTCGGCATCAACTCGCTCCTGCTCGGGAGCGGGCTGTCCGCCGAGCGCGAGCAGGAGGACTGGCTCGACGACCTGCTGGCGAGCGGACCGGCCGAGCCGACCCTGCTGTTCTGCCACCAACCGCTGCTGCTGCCCGTCGTCGGCGAGGCCGAGCGCTGGGCGGTCCCGCCGAGCGGCCCCCGGGAGCGCCTCGTCCGGCGGCTGGCCGGCGCCGGCGTGTCCGTCGTCGCCGGCGGGCACGTCCACCGCCACCGCGACGACACGACCGACGGGGTGCGTCAGATCACCGCGCCGAGCGTCGCGTTCGCCGTCCCGGAGCTCCCGTCGCCGCCGGGGGATCCCGACACCGGCTACCTCACCTACCGGCTCGCGGACGGTCCCCGGCTCACGGTGGAGCGGCGGGTCCTCCGGCCCTCGTCGGCATGATCCGTCGACGGCGGTTCACCGTCCTTTGACAGAAACGTCGTCAGATACCTAACGTCTATCCTCCCGCCACGACGAGTCCAGGGAGGAGGGCGCCGTGTCCACGGATTCGACCGCCGTCCCGGCCGGGCAGGACGCCACCACCCGGCGGGCGCTGCGGCGCCTGTTGGCCGGCGGCGTCGTCGGCTCCTTCGTGGAGTTCTACGAGTTCTCGGTCTACGCCGTGCTCGCGACCACCCTCGCCGCGGTCTTCTTCCCCGCGGTCGACCCGACGACGGCGCTGCTGTCCACGCTCGCCGTGTTCGCCGTCGCGTTCTTCGCCCGGCCGCTCGGCGGGTTCGTGTGGGGCGCGGTCGGCGACCGGATCGGGCGCAAGCGCACCCTCGCGCTCACGGTCCTGCTGATGTCCGCGGCCACGGCGCTGATGGGCCTGCTGCCGGGCTACGCGGCGATCGGGCTCGCGGCCCCGGCGCTGCTCGTGCTCCTGCGGTTCGTGCAGGGCGTCTCGGCGGGCGGTGAGATCTCCGGGGCCGTCTCGTTCGTCGCCGAGCACGCGCCCGTCGACCGGCGCGGCTTCTACGTCGGGATGATCTCCGTCGGCGCGGTCGTCGGGACGCTGCTCGGGAGCCTCCTGCCCGGGGCCCTGCTGCTGACGCTGACGACCGCGCAGATGCAGTCCTGGGGCTGGCGGATCCCGCTGGTGGTCGCCCTGCCGCTGGGGCTCGTCGGTCTCTACATCCGCCGGCGGCTCGACGAGACGCCCTACTTCCTGGCGCTGCGCGAGGAGCGCGCCCGGGCCGCGAACCCGGTGCGCGCCGCCCTGGCCGGCCACCGGCAGCGCCGCCTGCTCGTGATCGCGTTCTTCCTGGTCGCGGCCAACGCCTCGTCGTTCTACATGATCGTCGGGTACCTCCCGAGCTTCGCCACGAAGAGCCTGGCGCTGACCGGCGTGCAGGCCTTCGCGCCCTCGGTGATCGCACTCGCGGCCTGCCTCGTCGCCGAGGTGGGCGGGGCAAGGCTCTCGGACCGGGTCGGGCGGCGGACCGTGCTGCTGGCGAGCGTCGTGGGCCTGCTCGTGCTCTCGTACCCCAGCTTCCTGCTCATCACCTCGGGCACGTTCGGGCTCATCGCCTGCGGGCTGGTGCTCTTCGGACTGCTGGCCGGCGCCTACGCCGCGGTGATCAACGCCGCCCTCGTCGAGCTCTTCCCGACCCGGGTCCGGGTGAGCGGGCACGGGATCACGTACAACCTGTCGGTCGCCCTCTTCGGCGGCTCGGCGCCCTACCTGCTGACCTGGCTCGGCAGCCTGACCGGCTCGACGATGGTCGGGGCGTACTACGTCATGGTGCTGGCGGTCGTGTCGCTGCCCGCCGTGCTCGCGCTCAGGGAGACGGCGCGCAAGCCGCTCCCGTAGGGAGTCGCAGGAGACGCTCGGCGTTGGCCGTCAGCTCCTTCGCCCACGGGCCGGTCGGGGTGTCGTCGGCGTCGGAGTCCCAGCCGGCGAAGTTGGTGCCGAACACCAGGCGGCTCGGGTCGGCCCGGTCGGCGAGCAGGGCGAGCGAGCCCTCGTCGTGCACGTGGACGTCGAGCCAGAGCCGGCGGAAGAAGGGCGCGAAGCCCTGCTCGCGCAGCTGCTCCGAGGCCCAGGGCCGCTTGCGGGCCGCCCGGGCGAAGCGCCCGGCGAGGAACGCCGCGGCGCCGCCGCCGTGGGACAGGCAGACGTCCAGCTCCGGGTGCCGTTCGAGCACGCCGCCGAAGACGAGCGCGGCGACCGCGAGGGTCTCGTCGTAGGCGAAGCCGCACTGCAGGTCGAGGTCGAACCGGCGCAGCCGCGGGTCGGCCGGGGGACCGTCCGGACCGATCGGCGAGGGGTGGACGAACAGCGGGACGTCGAGGTCGACGACCGCCTCGTACAGGGGGTCGAGCGCGGGGTCGTCGAGGGTCCGGCCGGCCGGGTCGGTGTCGAGGTAGATCGCGCTCATCCCGAGGTCGCGCACCGCGCGGCGGGCCTCGGCGATCGAGGCCGCGACGTCCTGGACGGGCAGCTGGGCGGCCCCGAGGAGACGGTCGGGGTGCCCGGCGACGAGAGCGGCGAGCCCGTCGTTGTGGCGGCGCGCGAAGGCGACGGCGTCGTCGACGGGGAGGTCGCCGAAGTAGGTCAGCGGGTTGGGGGAGAGCAGCTGGCGCCCGATCCCGGCGGCGTCCATGGCCGCCAGCCGGAGGTCGACGTCGGTGAACGGGCTGCCCTCGTACCGCACACCGTGCAGGACGTAGTCGCCGACGCGGTAGAACGGCCGGCCGTCGTCGGACGTGCCGAGCTCCGGACCGGCCGCGCCCGCCGCGCCCTCGGAGGAGCGCAGGACGGCGTGGGCGTGCACGTCCAGCACGCCCGGCTCAGACATGCGACAGGCGCTCGAGGTCCTCCTCGGTGAGCGCGAGCGAGCGCGTCAGCGGGCACGCGGCGAGGAAGCGGACCTGGTCCGACGCGCGCTGCTTGTGCTCCGGGATGGGCGTCGTCAGGTCGGTGCGCCTGCCGCCCTTGATCACCTCGACGATGCGCTCCTTGTCCTGCAGCACCCGCACGTCACGCAGCGGGTCGCCGTCGACCACCAGCACGTCGGCGACCTTCCCGGCCTCGAGCGTGCCGACGCCGTCGGGGCCCTCCATCCGCATCGCGAACGCCCCGTTGCGGGTCGCGGCGACGATCGCCTCCATCGGGGTCATCCCCATGTAGTCGACGAACATCTCCAGCTCGCGGGCGTGCCACTCGCCGACCGGGGTGACCGCGAACCCGGTCTCGGAGCCGGTGAGGAAGCGGACCCCGGCGGCGTGGGCCTTGGTGAGCTGCTTGGCCGTCACCTCGATCTCGGCGCGGAACACGTCGAGCAGCTCCGGGGCGGTGCCGATCCGGGCGCCGTAGTCGGCGAGGTTGCCGAGCAGCGTGAACGTCGGGCACATCGAGGCGCCGGCCTCGACGACGGCCTCGATGGCCTCGTCGTCGAGGTAGGAGGCGTGGTAGATCAGGTCGACCCCGGCACGGGCGGCGTCGCGGGTGGAGTCGGAGTTGCGGCAGTGCGCGACGACCTTGGTGTTCAGCTCGTGCGCGGTGTCGCAGACGGTGCGCAGCTCGTCGATGTTCCAGACCTTGACCTCGGGGCCCTTCATCGAGGGGATGAGGCCCGTGACCATGATCTTGATCCAGTCGACGCCGTACTTGATCTGCCGCCGGATCTCGTTGACCATCACGTCCCGGCCGGTCACGACCGTCGCGTACCCGGTGGTCCCCTCGTCGGAGATCATCCGGCCGGCCGTGCCGCCCAGCATCGTCATCAGCGCCTGGCCGCCCGCGCGCATCCGCGGGCCCTCGACGATGCCGGACTCGATGGCGTCCCGGAGCTCGCAGCCGATGTTCCACAGGCAGTCGGCGTCGAGCACGCTGGTGACGCCGGCGCGCAGCACCTTGCGGGCGTTGTAGGCCGAGAGCATCGAGCTGTAGGCCTCGGTGCGGTGGTGGAACAGCTCGTCGTTGCCGGTCGGCTCGCCGAAGGTGAGGTGCGTGTGGGCGTCGATGATCCCGGGCATGACGGTGCGCCCGGTCGCGTCGACACGCTCGGTCGCCGCATCGGCGCCGGCGGCGGCCTCCGCGCCGAGGGCCGCGATGCGCCCGTCGCGCAGCAGCACGTCCTCGCCGGGACGCGCCGCGGCGCCGGTGCCGTCGACGACCGTGCCGCCGTGGATCAGGATGCTCGCCATCGCGCCTCCCGGGTCGGGCATGCGCCGTCAGGATACTGACGACTACAGGTGCTCCCGCTCGTACCTGGGTGCCAGTGTCCCACACGGACCGCCGATCGCCCGGTGATGGACGCGATCGATCGGCACCATTAGCGTCGTTACCGTGACGACGACGTGGGCAGTGATCACCGGGGCGGGTCGGGGGATCGGCGCCGTCCTGGCCCGGCACGCCGCCAAGGAGGGCTACCGGGTCGCGGCCTGGGACCTCGACGGCGAGGCGGTGCACGCGGTGGCGGCCGAGATCGGCGAGGCGTGCGTGCCGAACGTCGTCGACGTCGCCGACGAGAGCTCGGTCCGGGCGGCGATGGCCGAGCTGCCCGCCGCGCCGGCGCTGGTGGTGAACAACGCCGGCATCGTCCGCTTCGGCCCCCTGCTCGAGCTCGCCGCCGCCGACTTCCGGGCCGCGCTGGACGTCAACCTCACCGGCTCGTTCCTCGTGGCGCGCACCGCGGCCGCGCGCATGGTCGCCGAGGGCACGGGCGGTGCCGTCGTCAACATCTCCTCGATCAACGGGCTCGCCGCGGCCCCCGGCGCCGGGGCGTACACGTCGTCGAAGGCCGCGGTCGTCAAGCTCACCGAGCACATGGCCCTGGAGTGGGGCGGCCACGGCATCCGCGTCAACGCGGTCGCGCCGGGCCTCATCGACGCCGGGATGTCGGAGCCGATCAACGCCGACCCCGCGGCGCGCCGGGCGCGGTCCGGGCGTGTCCCGCTCGGGCGGCTCGGCACCGCGCAGGACGTCGCCGAGGCCGTGCTCTTCCTCGGCTCCGAGAAGGCGGCCTACATCACCGGCCAGACGATCGCGGTCGACGGCGGGATCACCCGCGGCGCGCTCAACGCCATGCCGCGCGGCGCGGCCACCGACCCCGCCGCCGACTGACCTGGAACGATGGGGCCATGTCGCAGCAGAGCGTCATCGACGAGCTGGGCCGTCTCGGGATGTCGGGCTACGAGGCCAAGGCCTACGTCGCCCTCGTGGCCGCCGGCACGCCGCTGAACGGCTACGAGGTCGCGAAGCGCTCGGGCGTGCCGCGCAGCACGGTCTACGAGACGCTCGGCAAGCTGGTCGGACGGGGCGCCGCCTACGAGGTGCACGCGGGCGAGGGCAGCGTCGGCTACCTGTCGCTGCCGCCGGCGTCGCTGCTCGAGCGGATGCGCCGCGAGTTCGACGCCTCGATGGACGCGCTGAACACCGAGCTGCCCCGGCTCGCCGCGCCGCCCCAGGTGCGCATCGTCCACAACCTCACCGACCGCGACTCGCTGCTCGCGCGCGCCGGGGACGTCGTCGGCGCGGCCCGCAACGACCTGTTCCTCTCCGGCTGGCCCGCCGAGCTCGCACCGCTCAAGGCGGCGGCCCGCCGCGCGGAGACCGAGGGCGTCGACGTCTCGGTGGTCAGCTTCGGCGAGGACCCCGAGCCGGTCGGGACGACCACCGTGCACCGCTTCTCGTCGCCGGAGGTCGCCCTGGAGAACCTGGGCTGCCGGCTGCTGGTGGTCGCCGCCGACCGCGAGCAGGCCGTCATCGGCGGCGTCGTGGGGGACGACGCGTGGGGCGTGTTCACCGACGACCCCGCCGTCGTCCTGGTCGCGGTCGAGTACGTGCGCCACGACATCGCCATGCACCTCATCGCCGAGAAGCTCGCGCCCGAGGACTTCGAGACGTTCTGGGCGAACGACCCCGCGATCGCGCGCCTGCGCGCCGACCACGGCATCCCCGCGGCCCTGCTCAAGCTCGGCGGGCACGAAGCGCCGTCCCGCCGCCGGCGCCGCTAGGTGCGCTCCGCGCATGTGAGCACTTCGGAGTGCCCGAGCACTCCGAAGTGCTCACGAGCGCCGGAGGCGCACCTCACGCGTTCGTCACCCCGAGGCCCAGCCCGCCGTCCACGGTGAGGACGTTCCCGGTCACCCACTCCGCGCCGAGCAGGTACTCGACGGCCTCGGCGACCTCGTCGGTCGTGCCGGGGCGGCCCAGCGCGTGCGCCGGGCCCAGGGCCTCCATGCGCTCGGCGGCCGTGGCGTCGTCGAACAGCCCCGCCCGCTGGTTGATCTCGGTGAGGACGCCGCCGGGACGCACGCAGCTGACGCGGACGCCGCGCGGGCCCAGCTCGGCGGCGAGCACCCCGGTCAGCGTCTCGAGCGCACCCTTCGTCGCGGCGTAGGGGGACGCGCCGGGGAAGGCCCGCTGGGTGTGCACCGACCCGAAGAACACGACGGCCCCGCCGGACGCCTCCAGGTGCGGCAGCGCCAGGCCGGTGAGCAGCATCGGCGCGACGGTGTTGGACGCGAAGACGTCGTGCAGGCCCTGCTCGGTCAGCTCGGCGAGCGGGCCCCGGTACATGTTCGCGGCGCCGTGCACGATCGCGTCCAGCCCGCCGCCGTGCTCGACCGCGGCGTCGACCATCGCCCGGCGGTCGGCGTCCACCGTCACGTCGCCCGCGACGGGCCGAGCCCCCGACCGCTCCGCCACCGCGGCGATCCTCTCGACCCGCCGCCCGGTCACGGTCACCCGCGCGCCGGCGGCGGCCAGGCGCTCCACGACGGTCGCGCCGATGCCCGAGCCCCCTCCCGTGACGAGCACGGACATGCCGGCGATCGCTCGGGCCATCAGCGGGCTCCTTCTCGGGCGGTGAGGACGGTCTCGGCGGCGAGCCGCAGCAGCAGGGCCCGCTCGAGGGGCGCGGTGGTCGCGGCCAGCCGGTCGGACTGGACCTCGACCGCGAGCGGGACACCCGCCGGCAGGCCCGCGACGAAGCCGCCGAGGTCGAGCCCGCCGTGCCCCGGCGGGACGCGGTCGTGGCGGGCCTCGCGGGCCGGGTCGTCGGGGACGGTGGCCGGGTCGGCGAGGTCGGTGAGCTGCGCGTAGCCGGTCAGCGCCGGGTCGGCGGGGCGGGTGAGGTCGTCGCCGGCGCGGTGCAGGTGCAGCGGGTCGAGCAGCACGGTGACCCCGTCGCCGACGGCGCGGGCGACGCGCTCGGCCGCGTCGCGGGTCCGGACACCCGTGAAGCGCATCGGTTCCAGGGCGACTCGGGTCCCCGACCCGCGCAGGCGGGCGGCGAGCTCCGCGACCCGGGCGGCGGTCACGTCCTCGTCGGGGTCGTCGGAGACGGTGAGCAGGAACCGGGCGCCCAGGTCGGCGGCGACGTCCGCCAGGGCGAGCTCGTGCTCGCCCAGCGGGGCGGTGCCGAGCCGGACGACCTCGACGTCGAGGAGCCCGATCCCGTCGCGCGCCAGCGCTCCGGCGACCGCGTCGCGCTGCCCCCACGGGTCGCCGAGGCGGACACCGGCGAGGTCGTAGCCGGCCGCGGTCGCGCAGGCGACGACCTCGGCCGGGCCGAGGTCGAGCACGCAGCCGGCGGACAGCGACAGCGGGTGATCAGGCACCGAGGGCCCATCGGGCGGCGCGCGTGACGATCTCCGCGTGCTCGGGCACCGCGTACGACGGCGGGTGGTGGCCGAGGGCGTCATAGACGACACGGCCGCCGCCGTGCTCGCGGGCCCAGAGCAGGGGCATGACGCGCCCGTCCGGGCCCGGCTGGGGCGCGCTGAGCTGCGGGTCGAGGTCGGCGGCGAGCTCCATGTCGCCGTACACCTCGTCGACGAGGCAGAAGTCGTCCACGCCCGCCACCAGGTCGTCCCCGCCGACGACCGAGACGTCGATCTCGGGACCCAGCGGCGGGTGCTGCGAGTGCCCCCACACCCAGCGTGCGCCCAGGGCCGCGTGCCAGGCCGGCCAGTCGTCGAAGCACAGCGCCGCGGTGTGCATCGCGAGCACGCCGCCGCCTCCGGCGAGGTGGTCGGCGAACGCCGCGCGCGCCGCGTCGGAGGGGCTCGCCCCCTCGGCGCCGGCCTGCTGCCGGTAGCGGTCGGGCACCCCGGGGCCGGTCATCGACCAGCGCAGCGCGTTGACCACGAGGAGGTCCGCGCCGGGCAGGGCGAGCAGCGCCGCGTCGACCCCCGCGACGCCCTCGTGGACCTCCGCCGTGACCCCGAGCGGGCGCAGCATCTCGACGAGGCAGGACGTGGTGGCCGGGAAGTCGTGGGTCAACCCTCCGGACAGCACCACCGCGCGCATCGGGACTCCCTCGTCGTCAGGCGTCTCACCACTACGGCGGACCCTACCGCGATACCCGGCCGGTCCCGGCGCCCGCGGCTAGGGTCGGCGTCCGTGCCCGGCCCGTTCCGCCCCCACCACCACGTCGTCGCCCGCCCCGACCTCTCGCAGCGCGTCGGACCCGACGCCACCGCCGTCGTCGTCGGCGGCGGGATCGCGGGCGTGACGGCCGCGCTGGTGCTCGCCGAGCGCGGCGTGCGGGTGGAGCTGCTCGAGGCCGCGCCGCACCTCGGCGGCCGGCTCGGCACGTGGGACCGGCGCCTGCCCGACGGCAGCGAGGTCGTCGTCGAGCACGGCTACCACGGCTTCTTCCGGCAGTACTACACGCTGCGCGACGTCCTGCGCCGGATCGACCCCGCGCTCGGCTTCCTGCGCGACGTCGGCGGCTACCCGATCGCGAGCCGGCCCGCGGTGGGCTGGGAGTCCGAGGACTTCACGGCGCTGCCGCGCACCCCGCTGCTCAACCTCGCGACGCTCGTCCTGCGCTCGCCGAGCTTCAAGCTCCGGGAGCTGCGGCACGTCAACGCGGACGAGGCGCTCGCGATGCTGCGCTACGACCCGGCGAGGACCTACGCCGAGCACGACCACCGCAGCGCGCGGGAGCTCCTCGACTCCCTCGGGTTCTCCGACCGGGGCCGCGCGATGCTCTTCGAGGTGTTCGCGCACTCGTTCTTCAACGTCGAGCAGCGCTACTCCGCGGCCGAGTTCCTCGCGATGTGCCACTTCTACTTCACCGGCAACCCCGAGGGCCTGGGCATGGACGCCCCGACCGAGGACTACCGGACGGCGCTGTGGGAGCCGTTCACGCGGCTGCTCGAGAAGCACGGCGCGACGGTGACGACGCGCGCCCGGGCGGTGTCGCTGCGCCCGGACGGTGCTCGGGGCTGGGCGGTGGAGGTCGACCGCGAGCCCGCCCGCCACGCCCGTCACCTCGTCGTCGCCACCGACGTCCCCGCCACCCGCGACCTCGTCGCCGCCTCGCCCGAGCTCGTCGCGACCGCTCCGGGGCTCGCGCGGCGGGTCGCGGGCCTGCCCGGCGGCGAGCCCTACGTCGTGGCCCGCCTGTTCTGCGAGGGCGACGTCGACCCGGGTCGCGCGGTGTTCACGGGCGTCACCCGGGAGCGGGTCCTCGACTCGGTGAGCCTGTTCCACCGCCTCGAGGGCGGGTCGGCGCGCTGGGCCGGGGAGCGCGGCGGCTCCGTGGTCGAGCTGCACTCGTACGCCTGCCCGGCGGGGGAGTCCCTCGACGCGCTCGTCGCCGCGATGCGCGAGGAGCTCACCGCCCTGTGGCCCGAGGCGGCGGACCTGCGCGTGCTCGACGTCGACGCCCACCGGTACACCAACGCGCCGGGCTTCGACCCCGGCTACCACCTCGTGCGCCCCGGCGTCCTGTCCGACGCCCGCGGCCTGCGGCTGGCCGGCGACTGGGTCGCCAGCGACGTCCCGTCCGCCCTCATGGAGCGCGCCGCGGTCACCGCGGTCACGGCCGCCAACGACGTCCTGCGCGAGGAGGGCGCCGCCCCGGAACCGATGCGCTCGATCCCGCCCCGCGGCATCCTCGCCCGCCGCCGTACGTGAGCGAACTTTGGGCCTATAGCACCGAAGATCGCTCACATGGGGCGAGCAGGGCGGCGCGGGCGGGGACGCGATACCGTGCCCGCGCCGGCGACGGGGGTCGCGGCCCCGGGTGCGCCGGGACGAATCTGGAGGGACACCCGAGTGCCGAACCGACGGATGGCCGCCGTGCTGCTCGCCGGAGGCGTGGGCCTCGCCGCCCTGAGCGCCTGCAGCTTCCCCGCCGAGCCGGCCCCGGACTCGCCGGCCAGCCCGTCGGGCTACTCGACCGAGGGCTTCCCGCCGCCCGGCCCCGCGCCGCAGCCCGGCGTCATCACGCCGAACCCGGTGGTCGAGCCCGGCCCGTCGCCCAACGAGCCCCAGGCGCCCGCCGGCGCACCGCAGGGCGCCGAGCCCGCGCCGAGCTCCAGCGCCGCGCCGTCGGGTCCCTGAGCCGTCACTCCTCGGGCTCGGCACCCGGACGCTCCGGCGCGCGGGCGCAGAGCAGCACGCCCGCGAGCCCGATCGCGCCGCTGACCAGGAAGACGACGACCATCTGCGGCGAGAACGTCCCCGTGGCGGCGTCACCCAGCAGGACCACCGCCGCGGTCCCGGGCACGAGCCCGATCGCGGTGCCGACGAGGTAGGGCCGCCAGCGCACCGTCGTGACCCCGAACGTGTAGTTGAGCGGGGCGAAGGGGATCGCCGGCACGAGCCGCGTCGAGGTCACCGCGAGCAGGCCGCGCGAGCTCAGGCGCGCCTCGAGCATCCGGACCCGCCCCGGTCCGAGCCGTCGCACGGCCCGGCCGCCGAGGCGCCGCACGACCGCGAACGCGATCACCGCCGAGACCGTGCTGGCCACCAGGCACAGGCCGAGGCCCAGCCACGGGCCGAACAGCAGGCCCGCCGCCAGCGAGAACGCCGTGCGCGGCACCGGGGTCACCGTGACGACCGCGTGCAGCGCGAGGAACGCCGCCGGCGCCCACGCCCCGAGCGCTGCCACCCGGTCGCGCAGCTCCAGCGGCGTCGGCAGCGGCACCGTCAGCGCGAGCACGACCAGCGCGAGCAGCACGACCGCGAGCACCACCCAGTGGGCGCGGCCGGGCGGACGCCGCGGGTCGGACACCGATCGAGGGTACTCAGGCGACCCGCGAGAACAGGCCCTGATAGGCCACCACGAGACCCAGCGGGTCGACCGTGAGCGCGAACTCGCCGTAGGTCGGGTCGGCGTAGGTGTAGGTCGCGAGGCCCCGGGCGTCGTCGGGCCCGCGGCGGTAGACCTGGCGCACGCGGTGCACCGCGAGCGAGGGCACGTCGAGCCAGGCGACGTCGATCGCGGCCTCGCCGCCCACCGGCAGCCCGAGGCGGCGCACCGGCAGCGCGTTGGTCAGCGGGGTCGCCGAGACGTCGACGTCGGTGCAGCCGCGCAGCTCGGGCCACGGCCGCCCGTCGAGGGTCCACTCGCCGAGGGCGTCCACCGACAGGGTGACGCGCTCCAGCCCGTCGTCGCCGAGCACCTCGACGAACACCGTGCGCGTGAGCCAGCTCCGGTCGGCCACGACGGAGAACCGCAGCGACCACACACCGGAGCCGTCGCGCATCACGGCCGAGCCGTCGAGCAGGTAGGCGCCGTCGGGGTGCGACGCGTCGGGGGTGAAGTCGGAGAGCGCGCCGTGGGCGAGACCGTCGGAGACGTCGAGCCGCCGCCACAGCGCCGCGTTCAGGGCCACGACGTGATCGTGGCAGACACCCGGCGGCGACCCGCGCGTGCCACGGGGACACGCGTGGGACGATCGCGACGTCATCTCCTCCGGCGTGGGGGACACCGACGCGGAGAGGGAGCGTGCCCGAGGTGAGTGGTCCGGCGTCGGGGGACGGGTCCGGGGGAGAGCGCGAGGAGCAGGCCCCGGAGCAGGCCCGGGAGACCACCGGCCCGGATGCCCCGGACCAGGCCGTCGAGCGACCCACCGGGCAGCAGACCGCGGCGTCGGACGTCCCCGGTGACGAGCCCACTCCGCCGCACGGCACCCCCGGCCCCGCGGCCGTGCCGGCCTGGGACCCGGGCGCGGGCTCCGAGGGAGGACCCGGGCAGTCGGCGGGTCAGCAGCACGGAGGCCCGCAGCCCGGGCCCGCGGGTCCTGGTGGCTTCGGGCACCCCGCGCCCGCCGGACCGCCCGGTGCCGCCTACGGCGGCCCGACCGGCTACGGGCAGCAGGGCTACGGGCAGCAGCCGCCGCCCGGACCCCCGTACGGCGGTGGCGCTCCCGGCGGGTTCCCCGGGGGCTTCGGGGGGCCGCCGCGCGCCCCGAAGCCCGGCATCGTCCCGTTGCGCCCCCTCGGCCTCGGCGAGATCCTCGACGGCGCGCTGGGCTACATCCGCGCGCACCCCCGGGTCGTGCTCGGCACGTCGGCCGTGGTCGCGGTGATCACCCAGGCCCTCGCGACGGTCCTGCAGGTGTTCGTGCTGCGCTCGACGACGCAGGCGGGCACCACGCCGGACCTCGCGCAGCTCACGAGCCTGCTGGCCGGCACCGGCATCACCGGCGTCGTCACCACGATCGTCACGATCATCGCCGTCGCCGTGCTCACGGGCATCCTCATGGTCACGATCAGCCGGTCGGTGCTCGGCGCCCCGGTCGAGGCCGGCGAGGTGTGGCGCGCCGCGCGCCCACGGATCCCGGGCGTCATCGGCGTGTCCCTGCTCGTCGCCCTCATCGCCGTCGGGCTCGTGGTGATCGGCACCGTGCCGGGCCTGCTCCTGCTGCTCGTCGACGGCACGCTCGGCGGGGTCGTCATCGCCCTCGGGGTCATCGCCGCGATCGTCGTCGCGATCTGGATCTCGGTGTCGCTGTCGCTGGCCACCCCCGCCTACGTCCTCGAGGGGATCGGGGTCACCGAGGCGCTGCGGCGCTCGTGGTTCCTGGTGCGCGGGCGGTTCTGGCCGGTGTTCGGCATCCAGCTGCTCGGCGGCCTCATCGCGTTCGTCATCGCCGGCGTGATCACCGCGCCGTTCCAGCTCGTCGGCACCCTGCTCGCCGGCGGTTCCGACAACCCGGCCGCGGCGACCACGTCGCTGCCGGTCCTGCTGCTCACCGCCCTCGGGGCGATCATCGGGTACACGCTGACGACGCCGTTCCAGTCCGGGGTCACCGGGCTGCTCTACGTCGACCAGCGGATGCGCCGGGAGGGCTTCGACATCGAGCTGCAGCGCGCCGCCGCGGGCGGGCGCTGACGGTGCTGACGGCGCTGCCCGTCCCCGCGCCGCCGGACGTGCCCGCCGCCCCGGGCACGGTCCCGATCGACCTCGGCGCGGACCCGGCCCGCGAGCTCGCCCGCGAGGAGCTCGCGCGGCAGGTCTACCGCGACGCCGCGCCCGACCCGGTGCAGGCGTCGCTCCAGTGGCTGGCCCGCCGTCTCGACGACCTGCTGCGCGCCGCGTCGGGGATCTCGCCCGGCGGGGCCTGGGGCCTCGCGGTGCTGCTCGTGCTGCTGGTGGTCGTGGTCCTGGTGGTGCGGCGGCGGTTCGGCCGGCTCGAGCGGTCCGCCGCGGTGCCCGGCGCCGTCCTCGGGGACGCCGTGCGCACGGCCGACGAGCACCGCCGCCTCGCCGACGGCCACGCCGCCGCGGGCCGGTGGGACGACGCCGTCCGCGAGCGGATGCGCGCGGTCGTGCGGTCGCTGGAGGAGCGCACGATCCTCGAGCCCCGCCGGGGACGGACCGCGGGCGACGCGGCCCGGGAGGGCGGACGGGCCCTGCCGGCCGTCGCCGACACGCTGCGCGACGCCGCCCGAATCTTCGACGAGACCGTCTACGGCGGCCGCCCCGCCGACGAGGACGCCGACGCCCGCGTGCGCTCCGCCGACCGCGAGGTGGCGGCGACGCGGGCCGTGGCGGCCCCGTGACGTCCACCTCGGTGACCCCGGAGACGGCGACGCCACGGCCGCCCGTCCGCTGGCGGGGCCCGGTGCTGGTCGGGGCGCTGGTGCTGCTCGGGGCCCTGCTCGTCGCGGTGCTCGCCACCCCGACCCGCACCGGCGCCATGCGCCCGGACTCCGCCTCGCCCGACGGCGCGATGGCCCTGGCCCGGGTGCTCGAGGGCCAGGGGGTCCGCGTCGAGCCGCTGAGCGACCTCGACGCCGCCACCGCGGCCCCCGGCCGCACCGTGCTCGTCGCCGCGCCGGAGCGGATGAGCACCCGGCAGCGCGACGCCCTCGCCGCGTCCGGCGCCGACCTCGTGCTCGTGCGCCCCGACGAGGCGACCCTGACCGCGCTGGCCCCGGGCGTGCACGCGGAGCCGATCGAGCTCCCCGAGCCCGTCGACCCGGCGTGCGCCCTGCCCGCCGCCCTGCGCGCCGGGCCGGTCGACCTCGAGGGCGGGGCCTACACGCTGGATCCGACCGTGCCGCCGGGAGCCCAGCGCTGCTACCCGACCGGCAGCCCGACCGGGGCGGCGTCGCTGGTCGAGCTCGGCGTCCACGGCCGCACCGTGACCGTCGTCGGCGACGCCACCCCCTTCACCAACGACGTCCTCGACGAGCGCGGCAACGCGGCGCTCACCCTGGGCCTGCTCGGCGCGCACCCCGACCTGCTCTGGTACCTGCCGGTGCCCCCGCCGGCCGAGCCCGGCCAGGAGCGCGGGGCGTCCGAGCTCCTGCCGCCGGGGTGGATCTGGGGGCCGGTGCAGCTGCTCGTGGCGGGCCTGGCCGTCGCCCTCTGGCGCGGACGCCGGCTCGGCCCCGTGGTCACCGAGGACCTGCCCGTGGTGGTGCCCGCCGGCGAGACCGTGCGGGGCCGGGCCCGGCTCTACCGCCGTGCGGGAGCCCGCGACCGTGCCGCCGAGGCGCTGCGCTCCGACGTCCGGCGCGACCTCGCCGCCCGGCTCGGCGTCCCGCGCGGCGCCAACGTGGCCTCCCTGGTCGACGCCGCCGCGGGCCGGACGGGGTGGCCGCCGGCCGACGTCGGTGCGCTCCTGGCCGGACCGCCGCCTCCGGACGACTCCTCGCTCGTGGCCCTCGCGGGCGAGCTCGACCGCCTGCGCGAGGCGGTGCGGGAGGCCCCGGGTGGGTGAGGTGCTCCGGGGGCACCGGGACCGCGCGACGGGCACGACACGGAGCGTGTGATCGGATGGCGTGGTGACCGACAGCGGCGACGTCGACGGCGAGGTCGGGCCCGACGAGGCGCGCGAGGCCCTGCTCGCGCTGCGCCGCGAGGTGGCCAAGGCCGTGGTCGGCCACGACTCCGCGGTGACGGGCCTGGTGATCGCGCTGCTGTGCCGCCGGCACGTCCTGCTCGAGGGCGTGCCGGGCGTGGCGAAGACGCTGCTGGTGCGGTCGGTGGCCGCGGCGCTGTCGCTGGAGGACCGCCGGGTGCAGTTCACGCCGGACCTCATGCCCGGTGACGTCACGGGCTCGCTGGTCTACGACTCGCGCAGCGCCGAGTTCTCGTTCCGCCCCGGGCCGGTGTTCGCCAACCTCCTGCTCGCCGACGAGATCAACCGCACCCCGCCCAAGACCCAGGCCTCGCTGCTGGAGGCCATGGAGGAGTACCAGGTCTCGGTGGACGGGACGCCGCGCCCGCTGCCCGACCCGTTCGTGGTGGCCGCGACCCAGAACCCGGTGGAGTACGAGGGCACGTACCCGCTGCCCGAGGCCCAGCTCGACCGGTTCCTGCTCAAGCTCGTGCTGCCCCTGCCGCCGCGCGACGACGAGATCCGCATGCTCTCGCGCCACGCCGAGGGCTTCGACCCGCGCGACCTCGCGGCGGCCGGTGTGCGCCCGGTCGCCGGGGTGGCGCACCTGCGGGCCGCGCGCGCCGCGGTGGCGCAGGTGACCGCGCGGCCCGACGTGCTCGCCTACGTCGTGGACCTGTGCCGCGCGACCCGGTCGTCGCCGTCCCTGCGCCTCGGGGTCTCCCCGCGCGGGGCGACCGCGCTGCTGCTCGCGGCCCGGAGCTGGGCCTGGCTGTCGGGCAGGACCTACGTGACCCCGGACGACGTGCAGGCCCTCGCCCTGCCCGTCCTGCGCCACCGGGTGGCGGTGCGCGCCGAGGCCGAGCTCGAGGGCGTGACCGCGGACGGGGTCGTGTCCGGCGTGCTCGGCGCGGTCCCGGTGCCGCGCTAGCGGCCCGCGACGACATGGCCGTCACCGGGCGCTTCGCGCTGCTCGTCGCGCTCGCCGCCCTGGTCGTGGGGCTGCTGTTCCCGTCGGGCCTCGGTGTCCTCGTCGTGTCCGGGGTGCTGGTCGTCGTGGCGCTGGCCGACGCTCTGGTCGCGGTGCCCGTGCGGTCGCTGCGCCTCGACCGCGAGCAGGAGCCCGGTGCCGTCGTGACCGTGCGCCTCGGGGAGTCGCTCGAGGTGCCGCTGCGGGTGGCGAACCCCGGGCGACGACGGGCGTCGCTCGTGCTGCGCGACGCGTGGGAGCCCTCGGCCGGCGCGGCGCCGCCGCGGCACCGGCTCGTGGTGCCGGCGGGGGAGCGGCGCCGGGTCGTCAGCACCCTGACCCCGACGCGCCGTGGCGACCGGGACGCGGTCCGGGTGACGGTGCGCTCGCTCGGTCCGCTCGGTGTCGCCGCGCGCCAGGGCCGCCACCAGGTGCCCGCCCGCGTCCGGGTGCTGCCGGCCTTCGGGTCGCGGCGCCACCTGCCCTCGCGCCTGGCGCGGATGCGCGAGCTCGACGGGCGTCGCGCCGTCCAGATCCGCGGGCAGGGCACGGAGTTCGACTCGCTGCGCGAGTACGTCGCCGGCGACGACGTCCGCTCGATCGACTGGCGGGCCTCGGCGCGGTCCACCGAGCTGGTGGTGCGCACCTGGCGTCCCGAGCGCGACCGCCACGTGCTCGTCGTCATCGACACCGGGCGCAGCGCCGCCGGCCGGGTCGGTGACGCCCCACGTCTCGACGCGGCACTGGACACGGCGCTGCTGCTCGCCGCGCTCGCGTCCCGCGGCGGCGACCGGGTCGACCTGCTCGCCCTCGACCGCGAGGTGCGCGCCTCGGTGCTCGGGGCCACCGCGGGCGAGCTCCTGCCGTCGCTGGTGACGGCGATGGCCCCGCTGGAACCGCGGCTCGTCGAGACCGACATGCGCCTGCTCGCCGCCTCGGTGCTCGCGCGGGCCGGGCGGCGCAGCCTCGTGGTGCTGGTGACCGGGCTCGACGAGGCCGCCGTCGTCGAGGGCCTCGAGCCCGTCCTCGGCTCGCTGCTGCGCCGGCACACGGTGATGCTCGCCGCGGTCGCCGACCCGGGGCTCGCCACGATGGCCGCCGGGCGGGGCGACGCCGAGGCGGTCTACACCGCGGCCGCCGCCGGCACGGCCCGCGCCGCGCGCCGGGGCGTCGCGGAGCGTCTCGCCGGCCGCGGTGTGGAGGTCGTGGACGCCGCCCCCGACGACCTGCCCCCGGCCGTCGCGGACCGCTACCTGGCGCTGAAGGCCGCGGGCCGGCTCTGACCCACGGCGCTACGCGTGCGGGAAGTCCTCGCCGGAGTAGGGCCGCGGCTCGACCATGACGAGCCAGTTCCCGGAGTTGTCGCGCAGGACGGCCTCGACGCCGTACGGGCGCTCCGCGGGCTCCTGGGTGAACTCGACGCCCCGCTCGACCAGGCGCTGGTGGTCGCCGCGGCAGTCGTGGGTGGTGATCCCGAACCCGCCCATCGACCCGGCCGCGAGCGCCCGCCGGACCGCGGCCGCCATCTCCTCGTTCAGCGGCGGCCCCGGCACCATCAGCGTGACCTCGAGCTCGGGGTGGTCCGGGTGGTGCACGGTCACCCAGCGGAAGCCCTCGCCCATCGTGACGTCGGTGCCCTCGACGAAGCCGAGCACGTCGACGTAGAACTTCTTGGCCTCGTCCTGGTCGGTGACGTAGAGGGTGACCAGGGAAACGTTCGTGATCATGCGGAGGATTCTCCCGGGCGCAGGCCCTCCACCGGCTTCTCCGCGATTGCGCAGTCCGACAAGCCGTGCATGAGCACGAAACAGCCGGGGATGCGCGGCGGCCCGGTGTGCGCCCAGCGGGCCTGGTACTCGGAGGGGCTCGCGCCCACCAGCCGCCGGAACCGCGTGGAGAACGACCCGAGCGACTCGTAGCCCACGAGCCGGCAGACCTCGGTGACCGTGAGGTTGGTGGCGCGCAGGAGGTCCTGGGCGCGCTCGACGCGGCGCTCGGCCAGGAACGCGTGCGGGGTCAGCCCGTAGGTCCGGGCGAAGCAGCGCAGGAAGTGGTACTTCGACAGGCCCGCCGTCGCGGCCAGGGCGTCGAGGTCGAGCGGCTCGGCGTAGTGCCGGTCGATCCGGTCGCGGGCCCGGCGCAGGCCCACGAGGAGGTCCTCCGGCACCAGGGCGGTCACCGGGTCCTCACCCCGCGCTCGGGAGCACGGCGCCGCGGCGGTCGTCGGCGAGGTCGGCCAGGGCGGGCGCGGTCGGGCCGTGGCGGCGGACCAGGTGCACGCCCCACAGGACGTAGGCGGCGAACGCGGCCTCGGCGAGCACGCCGATGCCGACCCGCGCCCAGGTGGGCAGGCCGGACGGCGTCACGAACGCCTCGATGACACCCGAGATCATCAGCAGCACGGCGACCCCGAGCGCCATCCCGGCCGTGGTGCGGCCCTGCCGGGCCAGCGACTCGGCGCGGCTCAACGGTCCCGGGTCGATCCACGACCAGCCCAGCCGCAGGCCCGCGCCCGCGGCGACGAACAGGGCGGTGAGCTCGAGCAGACCGTGCGGGGTGATCAGCCCGAAGAACAGCTCGGCGCGCCCGTTGGCGGCGAGGATCCCGCCGGAGAGCCCGACGTTCACCACGTTCTGCAGCAGCACCCACAGCACCGGCAGGATCAGCACCCCGGTGACCAGGCAGACCGCGGCGAGCCAGGCGTTGTTGGTCCAGACCTGCGCGGCGAACGACGACGCCGGGTTGGAGCTGTAGTACTGCTCGAAGTCCCGCTCGACGAGCCGGCGCGTCTCCTCCGGGGGCAGCAGGGCGGCCTGGACATCGGGAGAGCGGGCGACCCACACCCCGACCGCGACCATCACCACCGCCGAGACGGCCAGGGTCGTCAGCCACCACCGCCACGACGCGGCGAGGGCCACGGCGAACCCGACCGTCGCGAAGCGGGTGAGGTCGCGCCAGGACGCCGTCGTCGACCCGGTGATCGCCGTGCGGGCGCGGGCCACCAGCGTCGAGAGCCGTGCCACCAGCGCCGGGTCCGGCGACGTGGAGCGCACGACGGAGAGGTGGGTGGCCGTGCGCTCGTACAGCGCGACCACCTCGTCGACCTCCGCGCCGGTCCACCGGCGGCGGTCCAGCAGGTCGGCCAGCCGGTCCCACTCGGGCCGGTGGGCGGCCACGTAGGCGTCGACGTCCACGGTCGCCGATCCTCCCACCGCCCGGTGCGGGGCGTCGTCGCTGGCACGATGGCTGCGTGGACCGCGTGGTGATCGGGGAAGCGGTCGAGCTGGACGTCCGCACGGCCCGCCTGCCCAGCCGAGCGCTGGCGCTGGGCATCGACATCGTGCTCATGGTCGTGCTGCTGGTGCTCCTCCTGCTGTTGATGTCGCTCGTCGGCTCGGAGGTCGACGACGCGCTCGCCGCGGCGGTCGGCCTGGGGCTGATCGTCGTGACGTTCGTGGGCTATCCGCTGCTCTGGGAGACGCTGACCCGCGGCCGCACCCCGGGGAAGTACGCGATGGGTCTGCGGGTGGTCCGCACCGACGGCGGCCCGATCGTCTTCCGGCACGCCCTGGCCCGCGCGCTCGCCGGGTTCATCGTCGACTTCGGGCTGCTCTCGGCGTTCACGGGGATCATCGCGATCGTCGTGTCGGCCACCTCCGTCCGCGGTCAGCGGGTCGGCGACCTCCTCGCGGGCACCGTCGTCGTCCGCGAGCGGCTCCCGCGCACCGGTCTCGCGAGCCTCCCGCCCGCCGACCCGCGGCTCGCCGCCTGGGCCACCGGGTGCGAGCTCTCGCGCCTGCCCGACGACCTCGCCCTCGCCGCCCGCCAGTTCCTCGTCCGCGCACCGCAGCTGGCTCCCGCGGTCCGGATGTCGCTCGCCGAGCGCCTCGCCGGCGACGTGGCCGCGCGCGTCGCCCCGCCGCCACCGACGGGCGTGCCGGCCGAGCCCTACCTCCTCGCCGTGCTGGGGGAGCGCCGCCGCCGCGAGACCGCGCGCCTCGGTGCCGGGTCGCCGTGGGGGAACGGGACGGGCGCCGCCCCAGCCCTGTCGGGGAGCGGGTCGAGCGCCGCCGGTTCGCCGTGGGGTCCGCCGTCCGCGGCGCCGCCGACGGGTCCAGGACCCCAGGGTCCGTGGAGCACGCCTGCCGCGCCGGGTCCGTCCGGCCCGTCCGACTCGGTACCCCCGTCGAGCCGGCCCGAGGACGACGGGTCTCCCGCGCCCTCGACCGGCGGCTTCGCCCCGCCCGGCTGACCTCGCCGGGGCATGATCGCTCCAGGTGCTCCCCTGACCCGATGTGACGGGGTCAGAGGAGCACCGGGGCGGATCACGGGGCGAAGCGCACGATCCGGCGGGCGTGACGCTGCGTCGAGGCCCGCTCCCGACGCTCCGATCCCGCCTCGAGATGCTTCGGGAACCGAAGCGTTTCCCCGGGTATCGGCCCCTCCTCCCGAGCCCGACCGACCCCCCGCGGCGCAGGTCGCCGGAGCGACTTGCCACGATCGGTCCGTGCCCTCGGACCCCACGGCGACGCCGGCCTCCGCCGCGGCGGACGGTACGGAGGAGCCCGGCTCCGGGCACCCACAGCGCCCCGCGATCGCGGTCGCGGCGCTGGTGCTCGGGGTGATGGCGCTGGTCAGCGCGTGGACGGGCTGGGGCGGGCTCGCGCTCGGGCTGCTCGCGGTGATCGTCGCGCTCGCCGCGCTGGCCCGGCTGCGAGGCCGCACGGACGCCGGCGCGCACCCCCGCCGCGGCCCGCTCGCCGGCCTCGCGCTGGGCGTGGTCGCGATCGGGATCGCCGTGGTCGTGGAGTGGAGCACGCTCGCCGGCGCCGTGACCTACCTCGAGACCGGCGGCGTCCGGACGCTCGACGAGTGCATGCGCCAGGCGCAGAACGAGAAGGAGCAGCACGTCTGCAAGTCCCAGCACCTCGACGAGTACCGCGCCCGGTACCCGAGCGAGATCGACCCGTGAGCCGCGGCGCGGTCCTGGCCGGTGCCGCCGCCGGGCTGGGGCTGCTCGTCGCCGCCGTCGCAGTGCTCGTGCGCGGGCCGGTCGGCTACGCCGAGCTGGGCCTGGACGACCCCGGCGCCGCCCTGCGGGCCGCGGTGCCGGTGCTGCGCGCGGCCGTCGACCTGACGGGCGCCGCGACCGTCGGCGGGCTCCTCGTCGCGCTGGTCGTCGCCACGCCGTCGGCGGACAGCGGGTCCGCGTTCACCCCGACCGGGACGCGGGCCCTGCGCCTCGCGCGGTGGGCGGCGTGGGTGGGCGCGGCCGCGGCGGCCGTGTCGGTGCCCGCGACGCTCGCCGAGTCCGTCGGCGGGCGCCTCCCGTTCGGCCCGGGGCTCGTCACGGTGATGCTCGCGCGGGGGGAGCCGGTCAGCTGGCTGATCGCGGCCGTGCTGGGGGTCGCGACGGCCGTCGCGGCGGGCGAGGTGCGGCGCTGGACCGGCGGCGCGGGCGTGCTCGCCCTCGCCCTCGCCGCCCTCCTCGCCCCCGCCGCGACCGGCCACGCCGCCGACGGCGTGGGCCGCGACCTCGCCCTGCCCGCGACCGCGCTGCACGTCGTCGCCGCGGCCGTCTGGCTCGGCACGCTCGGTGCCCTGGCGGTCGTCGGCGACCGCAGCCCTCGATCGTGGTGGCGCGCCGCCCGGATCGGCACCGCCGCGGGGATCGCGACCGTCGCCTCCGGGGCCGTGGCCGCCGGGGTCGCGCTCTCCGCGCCGGGCGGCACCGGGGTCGGGGGTCACCGGGACTACACGGTGCTCGTCCTGCTCGCCGCCGCCCTGGGCGTCGTCGCGGGCGGCGTGCTCTGGCGCCGGCGCACCGGGCGCGTCGCGTGGCCCCTGGAGCTGGGGGTGCTCGCGGTCGTCGTCGGGCTGTCGGCGGTCGCGACCCGCGCGGTGCCGCCCGTGCAGGCGCCGGGAGCGACGAGCGCCCCCACCGCGGTCCTCGGCTACGGCCTCGCGGCGGCGCCGGACCCGTGGGTGCTCGCGACCTCCTGGCGACCCGAGCTGACCTCGCTCACGCTGGCCGTCACGCTCGCCGCCCTGTACGCCGGGGGCCTGCGGCGGCTCGCGCGGGAGGGCGCGCGCTGGCCGGTCGGGCGCGCGGTGGCCTGGTTCGCCGGGTGCGCGCTGCTCGTCGTCGCCACCTCGTCCGGGCTCGGGCGCTACGGCCCGGCGGTGCTGTCGATCCACGTGGCCGGGCACATGCTGGTCGCCACGGCGGTGCCGCTGCTCTGGGCGCTCGGTGCGCCGATCGTGCTGGCGCGCCGGACGCTGCGCGAGGCCCCGCCCGGTGCACCCGAGGGTCCGGCGGAGTGGCTGGAGCACGTCCTCGCGGCACCGACGCTGCGCGTGGCGTCGCACCCCGTCGTCGCCGTCGTGCTCGTCGTCGGCTCGCCCGCCCTGCTCTACCTGACTCCGGTGTTCTCGCTGACCCAGCCGCTGGGCTGGCTGCAGCCGGTGATGACGCTGTGGTTCCTGCTGGTCGGGGTCCTGTTCCTCGGCCCCCTCGTCGCCGGCCCGCCGAACGGTCCGGGCCTGCCGTACCTGGCCCGGCTGACGTTCCTCCTGGCGACCATGCCCCTGCACGCGCTGGTGGGGCTGGCGCTGCTCGCCGCGGACCACCCGATCTCGCGGACGCCGGTGCTCCCCGCGGACGGGGGGAGCGGTCAGGTCTTCGTCGACGACTTCTTCGTACGCCTGCGCCTGCCCTGGGCCCCGGATCTCCTGGCCGACCAGCACCTCGCCGGCGTGCTCACGTGGCTGCTGGGCGACCTGCCGCTGCTCGCGGCCGTGGTCGTGGTGCTCGTCGCGTGGTCGCGCCACGCCCGCGTCGAGGACGCCGACCGGCGCGCCGACCTGCTGGTGGGTCTCGGATCACGGTGAACTTCCCACATCGTGGGAGGACTTTCCTGCGGAATGGGCGTCGATAGCGTAGACAAGCACGTGTGCGATCCCGTCGACGCTGGGCCGTCCTCGCCGTGGGCGTCGCGGCGCAGACCGCCGCGTCCGCCGTGGTCTACGGCGTGCCGTTCCTCGTGCCGAGCCTGCGGGACGAGCGGGGGCTCTCGCTCGCGGAGGTGGGGATCGTCGTCGCGGCACCCACGCTCGGCCTGCTCGTCGCGCTGATCGCCTGGGGCGCGGTCGTCGACCGGGTCGGGGAGCGCCTCCCGATGGCGGCCGGCCTGGGCTTCTGTGGCGTCCTGACCGGTGCGCTCGCCCTCCTCGCCCCCGCGTCGCTCGCCCTCGCCGTCACCCTGCTGGTGCTGGCCGGGATCGGGGCGGCCTCGGTCAACGCCGCGAGCGGGCGGCTGATCATGGGGTGGTTCGACGTCGAGGAGCGCGGCCTCGCCATGGGGATCCGCCAGACCGCGCAGCCGCTCGGCGTCGCCGTCGGCGGGCTCGTGCTGCCGACGCTCGCGCAGCGCGAGGGGTCGTTCGAGGCGCTCGTGTGGCCGGCACTGGCGTGCGTGGTGTGCGCGGTGCTGGTGGTGCTCGTGGCCGCCGATCCGCCGCGCACCCCACGCGCGCCGGGGGAGGCCCCGCCCGCGTCGCCGTACCGCTCGCCGGTCCTGCCGCGGGTGCACGCGGCGAGCGCCCTGCTGGTGCTCCCGCAGTTCGCGATCTCGGCGTTCTCGCTGGAGTACCTGGTGCGCGAGCAGGGCTGGTCGCCCGGGGTGGCCGGTGTCTTCGTGGCCGCGGCCCAGATCGCCGGCGCCGCCGGGCGCATCGGCAGCGGATGGTGGTCCGACCGCGTCGGCTCGCGTCTGCGCCCGATGCGTCAGCTCGCCGTGGCGAGCGCCGCGGTGCTGCTCGTGTTCTCGGTCGGCGACCTCACCGTCGGGCTGATCGCCGTCGCCGGGATCGCCGCCGGATCGGTCATCACCGTCGCCGACAACGGCCTCGCGTTCGTCGCCACCGCCGAGATCGCCGGGCCCGGCTGGTCCGGCCGCGCGCTCGGGGTGCAGAACACCACCCAGAACATCGTCGCCACCGTCGCGCCGCCGGCCCTGGGGGCCCTCATCGGCGTCTCGAGCTACGCGGTCGGCTTCGCCGTGGTCGCCCTCGCGCCGCTCGCGGCGATCGGTGTCACCCCCGTCGCCGACGAGCCGGTCCCCGAACGCGTGGCGGTGCGGACGGCCGCCTCCGGAGACTGACCCCGTGGGCTGGAGCATCCGCCGCGCCGTCGAGGCCGACGCCGGGAGGATCGGCGAGATCACCGTCGCCGGCTGGCGGAACGCCTACCGCGGCATCGTCGCCGACGAGCGCCTGGACGCCCTCGACGCCGCGGAGATCGCCGAGGTCCGCCGGTCGGCGATCGCCGCGCCCGAGCCGATGGCGGTGTTCGTGGCGGAGGACGGTGCCGGGGTGCAGGGCTACTGCACGGTCGGTCCGTCGCGCGAGCCCGATGTCACCGACGGCGTGCTCTACACCCTCTACCTCGACCCCGCGGTCATCGGCACCGGCGCCGGCGGGGCGCTGCACGACGCCGGCGTCGCGCACCTCGCGGCGGCAGGCTTCGCGCGGGCCACGCTGTGGGTCTACACCGCGAACACGAGCGCCCAGGCGTTCTACGCCCACCGCGGCTGGCGTGCCGACGGCGAGCCGTACCAGGGGCCCGGGTGGTCGGCGCCCGCGACGCTGTGGGTCAGGAACCTCTAGACCAGGAACCGGAACGCGGGCGAGCCCGGCTCCAGCGCCTCGATCTGCAGCGGCGAGCGGGCCATGCGCTCGAGCAGCGGCTCGAGGTCGTCGCGGGACCCGATCTCGACACCGACCAGCGCCGGGCCGGCCTCGCGGTTGTCGCGCTTGACGTACTCGAAGCGGGTGATGTCGTCGTCCGGGCCGAGGACCTCGTCGAGGAAGCGGCGCAGCGCCCCGGGCTCCTGGGGGAACTCGACGAGGAAGTAGTGCTTGAGGCCCTGGAAGCGCAGCGAGCGCTCGATGACCTCGGCGTACCGGGAGACGTCGTTGTTGCCGCCGGAGAGGACGACGACCACGGTCTCGCCCGGCACGAGGTCCAGACCCGGGCCGTCGGGGCGGATCGCGGCGCCGGCCAGCGCGCCCGCGGGCTCGGCGATGATGCCGTCGGTCTGGTAGAGCGCGAGCATCTCGGTGCACACCAGGCCCTCGTCCACCGCGACCAGCTCGGCGCCCGAGCGGCGGATCAGCGGGTAGGTCACCGCCCCGGCCTTGCGCACGGCGGCGCCGTCGACGAAGCGGTCGAAGCCGTGCTCGTCGAGCATCACCGGGCTGCCCGCGTGCAGGGCGGCGGCGACGTTGCGCGCCCCGGCCGGCTCGACACCGATGACGCGCGTGCGCGGGTGGGTGGCCTGCAGCCAGGTCGCGGTGCCGGCGAGCAGCCCGCCGCCGCCGACCGGCACGACGATCGTGTCGGGCGCCTCCCCGAGCTGCTCGACGATCTCGGCGACCACCGTCGCCTGGCCGGCCACGGTGCGGGTGTCGTCGAACGCCGGGACCAGCGTCGCCCCGGTGTCCTCGGCCCAGCGCGTCGCCGCCGCGGACGACTCGTCGTAGGTGTCGCCGTCCACCACGAGGTCGATCATGTCGCCGCCGAGGGCGACGATCCGCTCGCGCTTCTGGCGCGGGGTGGTCGACGGGATGACGACCCGGCCCTTCACCCGGTGCGCGGCGCAGGCGAACGCAAAGCCCTGGGCGTGGTTGCCGGCGCTCGCGCACACGACGCCGGCCGCGCGGGCCTCGTCGTCGAGCTGGCTGATGAGGTTGTAGGCCCCGCGCAGCTTGTAGGAGCGGCCGACCTGCAGGTCCTCGCGCTTGAACCACACCTCGGTGCCGGTGACGGACGACAGGCGCGGGTTGCGCTGCAGCGGGGTGCGCTCGGCAATGCCCGCCAGACGCTCCGACGCCTCGAGCACCTGCTTCTCGAAGGTCGTACCGCCGTCGCGCGCCATGGGTGTCCCGCTCCTTCATTACCAGGGGTTGATCCGTCGATCGTAGGTGCCCCCGGGGACGCGGTCCCGCCGTACCCCGAGAGATGCCCGGGTCGCGTACGTCGGAACGCTGACGACACGGCCCCCGCCGCTCCCTAGCGTCCCCCGGGTGAGCCCGGATGCCCTGCGCCCCGCCCACGCCGACGTGGCGATCGCCGCCCTCGCGGGCGCGGGCTGCCTGGTCGGTGCGGCGATCTCGGCGACGCCCGCCGACCGCCCCTGGTGGCCCGGCGGCGCGCTGCTCATCGCGGCGGCCGCGGCCGTGCTCGCCTGGCGGCGACGCGCCCCGCTCGTGGTGCTCGCGCTCACGCTCGCCGCCGTCGCGCCGTACTACTGGCTCGGCTACCCCGACGGCCCGACGTCGCTGATGGTCGTCCTCGCCGTGTACACGGTCGCGAGCCGGCTGACCTGGCACCGCTCGGTCGCGGTCGGCGTCGTGCTGCTCGCGGTGTGGGTCGGGCTGGAGCGGGTCGTCGCCGCCCACGAGGGCGTCGCGACCCCGGGCGCGCGCGAGCACGTGATGTGGATCGTCGTCACCGTGGCCGTCGGGGTCGCGGTCGGCGGGCTGCGGCGTGCCCAGACCGCCGCGACCGAACGCGCCGAGGAGCAGGCGCGGCGGCGCGTCGAGCAGGAGCGGCTGCGGATCGCCCGCGACGTGCACGACGTCGTCTCCCACAGCCTCGCCATGATCGCCGTGCAGGCGGGGGTCGGCGCCCACGTCGCCGACCGGCGTCCCGACCAGGCCGTGGCCGCCCTCCTCGAGATCAAGGACGCCAGCCGCGCGGCGCTCGCCGAGCTGCGGCGCACCCTCGACGTGCTGCGGGACCCCGATCCCGCCGAACCCCACGGCCTGCACCGCCTCGACGAGATCACCCGGGTCGCCGGGCTCGCCGGGGTCGAGGTCGCGGTCCGGGGACGGGCCGGAGCCCTCTCCGCGCCGGTCGACGCCGCCGCCTTCCGCATCGTGCGCGAGGCCGTGACCAACACGGTGCGCCACGCGCGCGGCGCCCGCCGGGTCGTCGTCGACCTCGACCGCGACCCCGCCGAGCTGCGGGTCCGGGTGGCCGACGACGGCGAGGCGGTGGACCCGCCCACCGCGGGCAACGGCCTGCGGGGCCTCGTCGAGCACGCGAGCACGCTCGGCGGGCGGGCGGCGGTCGTGCCCGGGCAGGACGGGTTCGTCGTCGAGGCGGCCCTCCCCCTGCCGGGGGCGGGTGCGCGGTGATCCGCGTGGCCCTGGCCGACGACCAGCAGCTCATCCGCGCGGGGCTGCGGGTGCTGCTGGAGACCGAGGACGGCTTCACCGTGGTCGGCGAGGCCGCCGACGGTGCCGCGGCCGTCGCGCTCGCTCGCGCCGAGCACCCCGACGTGCTGGTGCTGGACGTGCGGATGCCCGGCGTCGACGGGCTGACCGCGCTGGAGACCATCACCGCCGACCCGGACCTCGCGGGCACGGCGGTGCTCGTCCTGACGACGTTCGACCTCGACGAGTACGTCTACCGCGCCCTGCGCGCGGGCGCGGCGGGCTTCCTGCTCAAGGACGCCGAGCCGCTCGACCTCGTCCGCGGGATCGCGGTGGTCGCCCGGGGCGAGGCCCTGCTCGCCCCGGCGGTCACGCGCCGGCTCGTCGCCGAGTTCGCCGGGCGCCCGCAGCCGCTCGTGGCCGCGACCCGGCTCGACGTGCTCACCCCGCGCGAGCGGGAGGTGCTCGCGCTGGTCGGTGCCGGGCTGACCAACGACGAGGTGGCCGCGCGCCTGGTGATCAGCCCGGCCACCGCCCGCACCCACGTCGGCCGGCTGCTGACCAAGCTCGACGCCCGCGACCGCGTCCAGCTCGTCGTCGTCGCGTACGAGACGGGGCTCGTCACCCCGAGATGTCAGCGGGGGGCCACCGCAGGCGCGGGGCGTCCCTGATGAGAGGAGCACGCCGATAGGAGCACACGCTCGCGGCCGCTCGGGGTCGCTACGCCCGCGGGCGTACGCCGGGGACACGTCGCCGGGCCGACGCCGGAACGGGTCCGCGTCACGACGCTGCTGAGCCGTGTCCCTCTCCCGCCGCCGCTTCCTCGGCGCCACGCTCGCGGCCGGCGCCGTCACCGCGCTCGCGGCGTGCTCGTCCGGCGCGCCACCGATCGTGCGCCGCCCGGCCGAGCGGCCGCTCGCGATCCCGCCGATCGCCCCGTCGCGCCCCGACGCGGCGGGCCGGCGGGTCGTCGAGCTCACGGCCGCGCCCGGCACGAGCCACTTCCTCGACGGGCGCACCACGGCCACCTGGGGCTACGGCGGCCTGCCGTTCGGCGGCCCGACGCTGCGGGCGTCGCGCGGCGAGGAGGTCGTCGTCCGCGTGACCAACGGCCTGCCCGAGACCACGACCACCCACTGGCACGGGATGACCCTGCCCGCGCGCATGGACGGCGGCCCGCACCAGCCGATCGCCCCCGGGGAGACGTGGGAGGCGTCGTGGCGCGTCGACCAGCCCGCGGCGACCCTCTGGTACCACCCGCACCCGCACGGGCAGACCGAACGGCACGTGCACCGCGGGCTCGCCGGGCTCTTCCTCGTCGACGACGACGTCGCCGTCGACCTGCCCGACCGCTACGGCGTCGACGACGTGCCCGTCGTGCTCACCGACCGCAGCTTCGCGCCGGACGGGAGCTTCGACACCGCGCACCGCAACGCGGTCGGCCTGCTCGGCGACACGGTGCTGGTCAACGGGACGGTGGCGCCGTGGTTCGCGGTGACCACGACCCGCGTGCGCCTGCGCGTGCTCAACGCCTCGCCGGCGCGCAGCTACCGCGTGTCCGCCGGCGAGCCGGTCACCCTCGTCGGCACCGACGGCGGCCTGCTCCCGTCGCCGCGCGTGGTGCCCGACGTCGTGCTCACCCCGGGGGAGCGGGCCGAGATCGTCGTCGACGTCGCGCCGGGCCGGCCGGTGACGGTGCGCTCGCTGCCCCACGACCTCGGCGCCGTCAACGGGATCGCCCGCGCGACGGGGGGCGACGACACCCTCGACCTGCTCGAGCTCCGGCCCGCCGACCGCCTCGAGGAGTCCCCGTCGGTGCCGTCGGTGCTCTCGCGGGAGACGCCGCTGGTCGAGGGCGGCGGCCGGACCCGGCGCTTCGTCCTGTCGAACGACCGGATCAACGGGCTCGCCATGGACATGGGCCGCGTCGACGAGGTCCTCGAGACCGGCGCGACCGAGGTCTGGGAGCTCACGAACCGGCACACGCTGCCGCACAACATCCACGTGCACGACGCCCGTCTCCAGGTGATCGCGCCGGCGGAGCGGGCCTGGAAGGACACGGTCCCCGTCCCGCCGGGCACCACCGTCCGGCTGCTGGTGCGCGTGGGTCCGTACGCCGACCCGGCGACGCCGTACATGCTCCATTGCCACCTGCTGCGCCACGAGGACGACGGGATGATGCTCCAGTTCCTCGTCGTCGCCCCCGGCCAGCGGCCCGCCACGGCGATCGCGATGCCCGGGCACGACCATGGCTGACGGCTCGGCGGCCGCCGTCGGCATCCTGCGCGGGGTGGCGGTGCTGCACGCCGCCATGGCCCTCGTGCAGCCCGTCGCGGCCGGGGCCCTGCTCCAGGCGTCGACGGTCGGGCTGACCGTGCACCAGGCGGTCGGGGGCTCCCTCCTGCTCGTCACGCTGGTGCAGGTCGTCGCCGCGGTGCTCGCCTGGCGTCCCGGGCATCTGCCGGCGTGGCCGATCGCGGTCGCGGCCGGCCTCGTCGTCGCCGAGACCGCCCAGGTCGCCCTCGGCGCCACCGGCGTGCTCGCGGTGCACGTCCCGCTCGGGGTGGCGATCGTCGGGACGGCGGTGTGGTTCGCGTGGTGGGCGGTGCGCGCGCGTCCCGTGATCGCTCCGGGTGCTCCGGCGGGTCGATGACATCGCCCCGGAGGAGCACCTGGAGCGATCATCGCCGGTCCGGTCCTCGTTGCAGGCGCAGGGCTGGGATGCCTGTGCCTGCTGCTCGACCGACGAAGCCGACGACCTCGCCGAGTACGTGGCCGGCTGGCCCGTGGGCACGATCGTCGAACGTCGGCTCGACCTCCTGCACGTCCGCGCCCTGCCGAACGAGCTCGCGGCGTGAGACTCGCCGGTAAACTGCCCTCCGTGGCGAGCAGGCGGGTCAGCATCACCCTCGACGAGTTCTCCGTCGAGCTCGTCCGGGGGGCGGCCGCGCGGGCGGGGATGTCGCTGTCCGCGTGGCTCGCCGAGACGGCCCGGCAGGAAGCCGTGCGGCAGGGGGCGGGCTCCTCCTGGGGCGACCACGAGTCCGACGCCCTGGCCGACGACGCCGACCACGTCATCGCCACGTCGTCGACCCCGGCGAACTGACCAGCCGCCCGTGCCGGGCGTGGGTGGGGGAGCGGCTGGGTGCCGTGGACACGACCACCCTGTCCCGCATCGACGGCGCACTCAGGGCAGCTCTCGATCTCTGAGCCGTCCGCGCGGTCGGGGCCTCCGGCCCGCGCCGACCGGTCGATATCCTGAACTCTGCACGCACGACCCACCGCGGGAGAGGACGCATGAGCGAGACGATCGAGTTCCAGGCCGAAGCCCGTCAGCTGCTCCAGTTGATGATCCACTCGATCTACTCCGACAAGGACGTCTTCCTCCGCGAGCTGATCTCCAACGCCTCGGACGCGCTGGACAAGCTGCGGCTGGAGTCCTATCGCGACAAGGATCTCGACGTCGACACGTCGGACCTGCGGATCGAGCTGGAGCAGAGCGCCCCCGACGTCGAGCACCGCACGCTGGTCGTGCGCGACAACGGCATCGGCATGACCCGCGACGAGGTCGTCGAGCTGATCGGCACCATCGCCAAGTCGGGCACCGCGGAGATGCTCGCCCAGATCCGCGAGTCGCAGAACGAGAAGGGCGAGAACGCCGAGGACCTCATCGGCCAGTTCGGCATCGGTTTCTACTCGAGCTTCATGGTCGCCGACCGCGTCGAGATGGTGACGCGCAAGGCCGGGACGAGCGAGGGCGTGCACTGGGAGTCGACCGGCGAGGGCACCTACACCCTGGAGCCGGTCGAGGACGCCCCGCAGGGCACCTCGATCACCCTGCACCTCAAGCCCGAGGACGCGGAGGACAGCCTCCACGACTACGCGAAGCCCGAGACGGTGCGCCGCATCGTGAAGCGGTACTCGGACTTCATCACCTGGCCGATCCGGATGACCCCGCCCGCCACGGACGAGACCCCGGAGCCCGAGCCGGAGACGATCAACTCCCGGCAGGCGCTCTGGGCGCGTCCGAAGTCCGAGGTGACCGACGAGGAGCTCACCGAGTTCTACCGCCACGTCAGCCACGACTGGCAGGAGCCGCTGGAGACCATGCGGCTCTCGGGCGAGGGCACGTTCGAGTACCAGGGCCTGCTGTTCCTGCCGGCGCACGCGCCGATGGACCTGTTCATGCGCGAGGCCCGCCGCGGCGTGCAGCTCTACGTCAAGCGCGTGTTCGTGATGGACGACTGCGAGGCGCTCGTCCCCGAGTACCTGCGCTTCGTCAAGGGCGTGGTCGACGCGGCCGACCTCTCGCTCAACGTCTCCCGCGAGATCCTCCAGCAGGACCGCCAGATCCAGGCGATCCGCAAGCGGCTCGTCCGCAAGGTCCTGCAGACGGTGGCCGCCCTGCAGGAGAACGAGCCGGAGAAGTACACGAGCTTCTGGGGCGAGCTCGGCCGGGCCTTCAAGGAGGGCCTGATCACCGACCCGGACAACCGGGAGGCGATCCTCGCCGCGAGCGCGTTCCCGTCGACCCACTCCGCGGACGAGAACACCACGCTGAAGGCCTACAAGGGGCGCATGCCCGAGGGCCAGGAGGCCATCTACTACCTCACCGGGGCGACCCGCGGGAGCATCGAGAACTCCCCGCACATCGAGGCGTTCCGGGCCAAGGGCTACGAGGTCCTGCTGCTCACCGACCAGGTCGACGAGGTCTGGACCGACACGGTCACCGAGTTCGACGGCACCCCGATGGCCTCGATCGCCAAGGGCGACGTCGACCTCGGTGGCGACGACGAGAAGCCGGAGGGCTTCGACGACCTCCTGACCTGGATGGGCACCGAGCTCGCCGACGACGTCAAGGAGGTCCGTCTCTCCACGCGCCTGACCAGCTCGCCGGCCTGCCTCGTCGGCGACCCCGGCGACATGTCGCCGATGCTGGAGAAGATGTACCGGGCGATGGGCCAGGAGCCGCCGGTCACGAAGCGGATCCTCGAGCTCAACCCGCAGCACGCGCTGGTGAGCGGTCTGCGCGACAAGCAGGGCGGCGGCGACGCGGACCCCGATGTCGCCCGCCTGCTCTACGGCATGGCGCTGCTCGCCGAGGGTGGCGAACTCAAGGAGCCGACGGCGTTCGTCAACACCCTCGCCGAGCGCCTGCAGAAGACGCTGTGACACCACCGCTCCGCCTCGGCGTCGACAGCTTCGTCGCCCGGGTCACCGACCCCCACACCGAGCGGGAGATCGGCCCCGAGGAGCGCTTCGAGCACCTCCTCGAGGAGATCGCGCTCGCCGACCGGGTCGGGCTGCACTCCTACGGCATCGGCGAGCACCACCGCAGCGAGTACTACGACGCCGCCCCGCCGGTGATCCTCGCGGCCGCCGCCGCGCGCACCGAGAACATCCGGCTGCGCAGCGCGGTCACGGTGCTGTCGGCGGCCGACCCGGTGCGGGTGTTCCAGGAGTTCGCGACGATCGACCTCATCTCCCGCGGGCGGGTCGACCTCGTCGTCGGCCGGGGCTCGTTCGTCGAGGCGTTCCCGCTGTTCGGGCTGGCGTTCGAGGACTACGACGAGCTGTTCAGCGAGAAGCTGGACCTGCTGCTGAAGATCAACGAGTCGCCGATCGTCACGTGGTCGGGCAAGCACCGCCCGGCGCTGACCGAGCAGCCCGTCTACCCGCGTCCGTCGCAGGAGCAGCTGCCGATCTGGGTCGGGGTCGGCGGGACGCCGGAGTCGTTCGTCCGGGCGGGCCTGCTCGGGCTGCCCCTCATGGTCGCGATCATCGGCGGGGAGCCCCGGCGGTTCGCGCCGTTGATCGACCTCTACCGCCGCGCGGGCGAGCACGCGGGGCACCCGCCGGAGGCGATGCGGGTCGGGCTGCACTGCTTCGGGTTCGTGGGCGACGACGTCGCGAAGGCCACCAACGCCTTCTATCCGGGCTGGCAGGAGATGTTCACGACGGTCGCCGCGGAGCGCGGCGGGGCGCCGCCGACCCGGGGCGCGTTCGACGCCATGCGCGGGCCGGACGGCGCCTTCTTCGTCGGCGACCCGAAGACGGTGGCCGCCAAGGTCGTGCGGGTGTCCGAGCAGCTCGGCGGCGTCGAGCGGATCAACCTGCAGATGACCAACCCGCGCCTCGCCCACGACGACCTGCTGCACTCGATCGAGCTGCTCGGCACCGAGGTGATCCCGCGCGTCGAGCAGGCATGACCCGCGTCGCGGCGCTGCACGTCGCGCCGGAGCGGAAGGCCCCGATGGTCGCCGTGCCGCGGATCGAGGTCGAGGCCGGATCGGGCGTCGTCGGCGACCGGTACCACGGCACGCGCCACCGGCACGTGTCGCTGCAGAGCCGCGACGAGCTCGCGGCGGCCACCGAGGCCTTCGGCGCTCCGGTGCCCGAGGGGCTGACCCGCCGCACCGTGACCCTCGACCACGGGACCGTCCCGACCGAGCCCGGCGCGCGGGTCGTCGTCGGCGACGTGGTGCTGGAGGTCGTCCGGCGGGCCGCGCCGTGCCGTGTCATGGACACCGAGATCGGCGAGGGTGCCCGGGCGGCGCTCCACGGGCGGGGCGGCGCGATCCTGCGGGCGCTGACCTCCGGGACGATCGCCGTGGGCGACGAGGTCACGCTGCCGGTGTGACCGCGCACGGGCCGACGGTGGCGGTGATGCCGTCGTGGTCCGAGTCCGGGAGCGCGAACTGCCGTGGCGCGTCACCGCACCAGCCCGGTCCGACCAGCAGGTGGTCGATGCGCAGCAGGAGGGCGCGCCACATCGTCACCGACGTCGGGCCGGTCCCTTCGGCGCGCATCGCGTCGGTGAGCCCGGAGCGCACGAGCAGGCGGTAGTCGCGGGCGCGGTCGGTGGAGTTGAGGTCGCCGGCCACCACCACCGGGCCCGGCTCGTGGATGACCCGGGCGTCCAGGCCCTCGACGAGACGGTGGTGCTCGGCCGGGGTGGTCCAGTAGCCGCCGCTGCCCGTCCACCACGGCTTCGGGACGTGCATGGCGTAGAGCACGAACGGCGTCGGCGCGGCGACCGCCGCGCGCATCCCGGGGAATCCCGGGCCCGGCGGCTGCAGGAGCCGCAGCGGGAAGCGGCTGTACACCCCGACCGAGGGCTCGCCGGGCGTGAACAACCGGTACGGGTAGGCCGCGGCGACGCCGGCGTCGACCGGGGGCGAGTTCTCCACGACCGCGAGCACGTCGGCGTGCGCCGCGCGCAGGGCCGGCACGGTGGACGGCATCGCGGTGACGTTGGCGCTCGCGACCGTCACGCCCGCGCCCGGGCGCACCGGACCGACGTCGGCGGGTGTCCAGGGTGCGACCACGGCGATCGTCCCCGCGAGCAGCGCGGACACCGCGACGAGGACGCCCCGGCGCCCGATCAGGGCGACGGCCACGATCGCCGCGGCCGCCACCAGCAGCGGCAGCACGATCGCGACGACGTCGCCGACGAGACCGAGCTCGTCCCGGAGCGGGAACCACGCCCACGGCAGCGCGGCCAGGACCAGGACGAGGGCCCACGGCACACCCCGGACACGCCGGCGGTCCGGCGCCGACGACACCCCGGCGCCTCGCTCCACGGTGATCGACCGTACCGATCCAGCAGCACGGTGTCGGTCAGGCGCGGGGTGGTCCGCCCCACCTCAGCCCGGGATGCGGAGGACCCCGAACCGGGCTCCGGCCGGATCGGCGAGGGTGGCCCGCCGGCCGCGCGGGCCCTCGCTCACCGGCGTCACCACCGATCCGCCGGCGTCCCGGGCGGCGACCAGCGCGGCGTCGGCGTCGGCGACCGCGAAGACCGGGAGCCAGTGGGGGAGCGCGTCGCCGGCGAGACCGAGCCCGGCGAGGGCCCGCCCGTCCTCGCCGTGGCAGACCAGCCGCCCCGCCTCGTCATCGTCGGCGATCTCCCAGCCGAGCAGCGCCCGGTAGAACGTGCGGGTCGTCCCGGGCTCGGCCGACGCCGCCTCGGCCCAGCAGAGGCGCCCGGGGCCCGGCGCGGGCAGCACGTCGTCGGACTCCCACAGCCCGACGACCGCCCCGCCCGCGTCGAGCGCGACGAGCAACCGCCCGCCGGCCAGGTCGTCCTCCGGTCCGTGGAGCACCTGCCCGCCCAGCTCCTCGAGCGCCTCGGCGGCGGCGTCGACGTCGTCCACGGCGAGGTAGAGCGTCCACGCGGGGGGCGCCGCCGCCCCGGGGGAGCCCAGCGCCGCGACGGTCTCCCCGCCGGCCCGGACCGCGAGCCGCTGGTGCTCCGCACTCGGGGACGCGTCCGGAGTCCACCCGAGCACCGCGCCGTAGAAACCGGTGACGGCGTCGAGGTCCGCGCCGTCGCCGGCGTCCAGCTCGGCCCAGCACGGGGCACCGGCCGTCCGCGCGGTCAGCGTCATGCCACCCACTACCCCCTCGTGCGCCCGCCGAGTCCCACGGGGTCCGGGAGCACGGGGACGGCCGACCGGACGGGCACGACCGGTCACCACTCGACCGGGTATTCCTGCATCCTTCGGGATCGTCGTCGCGACGGCGTCGCCCACACGGAGATGACCCTCCGTGAGATCGCGCCCGCCGCTCGCTTGTGGATCTAGCCGTTGAGCGAACGCGCGTCTCGCCACGGGTGGGGGACGTGCAGATCACGGTCGCCACACTCCGACGACTCCTCACCCACACGAGCCCCAACGCGCCCGGTATCGGTTCGTTCGTCCGTGACCGGAACGCTGGCTCCTAGCGTGCGCCGACGTCGCACCGCGTCGACCTCCCGACGGCTCCCCTGTGCGACGTGTCCAGCGAACGAAAGGCCGAGACCTTGGGTAGGCACACAGCAACGATCGACCGCGGCGCATCCCTGCGCCGCCTGGGCTTCGCCGCGACGCTCCCGGCACTCCTGCTGGCCGGCGGCGGCGTGGCGTCCGCGCACGAGTGCGACCAGCCCGCCGGGGCCGGCGACCACCACGGCCACGGCGACGGCCACGGCCGCGATCACGGGCACGGCCCGGACGGGGGCCAGGAGTCCGGCGCCCCGTCGACCGGCGGCCCCTCCTCCGGCGGCGTGCTCGGCGGCATCCTGGACCCGACCGGTGCCGCCCCGGGTGAGACCACCCCGGGTGAGACCACCCCGGGTGAGACCACCCCGGGCGAGACCACCCCGGGCGAGGACACGCCGGGTGACACCACCCCTGGCGACCCGACGCCCGGCGGGACCGCTGAGGAGGGGGTCACGCCCGGCGCCGACGGCGGGCTGGTCGGCAACGGCGGCGACGCCGGTGACGGCGAGGACGGCGGTGACGGCGGCGCCGTCGCCGGCAACGGCGGCGACGCGGGCGACGACGGCACCGGCGGCGACGCCGGGCTGATCGGCGACGGCGGCACGGCGGGTGCCGACGGCACGGGCGGTAGCGGCGGGACCGTCCTCGGGGACGGCGGCGCGGGCGGCGCGGGCGGGACCGGCGGCGACGCCGGGCTCATCGGTGGCGGCGGAGCCGCGGGTGACGGCGGCACGGCCGGCGACGGCGGCCTCGTCCTCGGGGAAGGCGGCGAGGCCGGCGACGGCGGCGTGGGAGGCGACGGCGGTCTCCTCGGTGCCGGCGGGGCGGCCGGCGGCGACGGCACCGGTGGCGACGGCGGCATCGTCGGGGGCGACGGCGGGTCGACCGGTGACGGCGGCGTCGCCGGAGACGGCGGTCTGATCGGCAACGGCGGCACCACCGGCGACGGCGGCACCGCGGGCGACGGCGGCCTGCTCATCGGCAACGGCGGCGCGGCCGGCGAGGACGGCACGGCCGGCAACGGCGGCCTCGTCCTGGGCGACGGCGGCGACGCCGGGGACGGTGGCACGCCGGGTCAGAGCGGCATCATCGGGACCGACGGCAGCACCGGCGAGGAGCCGATCGCCGTCTGAGATCGCACGATCATCCGCGCCGGTGGCCCTCGGGCGGCCGGCGCGGACGTGTGTCCGGGGCCGTGCGGGGGAGGGTGTGATCCGTGTCGTCCGGATCGAGAGAAACCAGGGGTGTCCGAGGGGGGACTTGAACCCCCACGCCCTACTCGGGCACTAGCACCTCAAGCTAGCGCGTCTGCCATTCCGCCACTCGGACCTGCGAGGGGACAGCGTAGACGACGCCGCGCAGCCCGATCACGGTGGGTGGCAGGATGCGGCGCATGGGTCGTGCCGAGGACGAGGTCGTGCAGCTGACCAGCGAGCTCATCCAGATCGACAGCCAGAACACCGGAGAGCTCGAGACCACCACCGGCGAGGTCGAGGCCGCCGCCTACGTCGACGAGAAGCTGCGGGAGGTCGGGTACGAGACCGAGGTCGTCGAATCCGGGGCGCCGCACCGGCAGAACGTCTTCGCGCGCCTGAAGGGTGCGGACCCCTCGCGGCCGGCACTGCTCGTGCACGGGCACCTCGACGTCGTGCCGTTCGACGCGAGCGAGTGGTCGGTGCACCCGCTGTCCGGCTCGGTGCAGGACGGCTACGTCTGGGGCCGCGGCGCGGTGGACATGAAGGACATGGACGCGATGATCCTGGCGCTGGCGCGCCAGTTCGCCGCCGAGGGCACGGTGCCGCCGCGGGACATCGTCTTCGCGTTCCTCGCCGACGAGGAGGCCGGCGGGGCGTACGGGTCGCACTGGCTCGCCGAGCACCGCCCCGACCTCTTCGCCGGCTGCACCGAGGCGCTGGGCGAGGTCGGCGGGTTCTCGGTGACGCTCGGCGAGGACGTCCGCGTCTACCCCGTGATGACCGCCGAGAAGTCGATCGCCTGGATGAAGCTGCGGGTCCGCTCGCGGCCCGGCCACGGCTCGATGGTCCACGACGAGAACGCCGTGACGATCCTCGCCGAGGCCGTCGCCCGGCTCGGGCGCCACCGCTTCCCGCTCGTGCTCACCGAGTCCGTGCAGGGCTTCTTCGACGAGGTCAGCGCGCTGACCGGCATCGAGTTCCCGACCGACTCCGCCGCCGCCCTCGACGGCGCGGTCGCGAAGCTCGGCGGTGTGGCGCGCGTCGTCGGCGCCACCACCCGGGACACCGCGAACCCGACCATGCTGCAGGCGGGCTACAAGGCCAACGTCATCCCCTCGGTGGCCGAGGCGACCATCGACTGCCGCGTGCTGCCGGGACGCCAGGAGGCCTTCGAGCGTGAGCTCGACGAGCTCCTCGGCCCGGACGTCGAGCGGGAGTGGATCCGCAACCTCGAGGCGGTCGAGACACCGTTCGAGGGCGATCTCGTCGACGTCATCACCCGGGCCGTGCAGGAGGAGGACCCGCAGGCCCGGACGCTGCCCTACATGATGTCGGGCGGCACGGACGCGAAGGCGTTCGTCAAGCTCGGGATGCGCTGCTTCGGGTTCGCCCCGCTGCGGCTGCCCCCGGACCTCGACTTCACCGCGCTCTTCCACGGCATCGACGAGCGGGTGCCCGTGGACGCGCTGCCCTTCGGCACCCGGGTGCTCGAGCGCATCCTGCTGCGCTCGTGACGGTGCGGCACGGGCACGTCGCGCTGGTGACCGGCGGGGCGTCGGGCGCCGGCGCCGCGATCAGCACCCGGCTCGCGGCCGACGGCTACAAGGTGGCGGTCGTCGACCGCGACGCCGAGGCCGCGACGCGCGTGGCGGGGGAGTGCGGCGGCGTGGCCGTGGCCTGCGACGTCACGTCGGACACGGCGATCCGGGCCGCGGTGGACGAGGCCGTCGGCTGGGGCCGGCGCCTGGACGTCGTCGTGCTGCACGCCGCGACGCCCGGCGGTGGGTCCGGGGCCGCCCTCGACGTCGAGGCCTACCGCCGGACGACGGCCGCCACCGTCGACCACGTCGTGTTCGGCCTCCACGCCGCGCTGCCGGCGCTGCGCCGCGCCGGGGGCGGCACGGTGATCGCGACGTCGTCGCTCGCGGGCCTCACCGGTGTGGCCGGCGACGCGATCGGCGCTCTCGCCCAGCACGCCGTGGTCGGCTTCGTGCGCTCCGCGGCCGCGACCCTGATCGAGGAGCGGGTGCGCGTCATGGCGGTCTGCGCGGACGACACCACGGACGAGGTGGCCGAGGCCGTCGGCGGCGTGCTCGCGCGGGGCGCGACGGGGGAGTGCTGGGTCGCGCGGCCCGGCCGCGAGCCCGAGCCGTTCCGGTTCGCGGACGTCCCGGGACCGGCCGGGGCGGACGCGCGCCCACCCCACAGCCGCGAGCGGGGACGCTGAGCGTGCGCGCCTGGCGGGTGCCGCGGTACGGGCCGTTCGCCGACGTCCTCGAGGTCGACGACGTGCCGCGTCCCGAGCCGGGCGCGGGCGAGACGCGGGTCCGCGTCGCCGCGGCGGCGCTGAACTTCGCCGACATCCTGCACACCGCCGGCGAGTACCAGGAGCGCGTGCCGCCGCCGTTCACCCCGGGTCTCGAGGTCGCGGGCGAGACCGACGACGGCCGACGCGTCTTCGGCCCGGTGGCCCTGCCGCACGGTGGGTTCGCCGAGGAGGCGGTGCTGCGCACGACCTGGCCGTGGCCCGAGGGGATGACCGCGGCCCAGGCCGCCGGGTTCTTCGTCTCGTACCAGACCGGCTGGTGCGCGCTGCACCACCGCACGACGTTGCGCCCCGGCGAGACCCTGCTCGTCCTGGCCGCGGCCGGCGGGGTCGGCGTGGCCGCGGTGCAGCTCGGGCGGGCCGCCGGCGCGCGCGTCATCGGCGTGGTCGGCGACGAGGCCAAGGCGGCGGTGGCCCGGACCGCGGGCGCCGACGAGGTGCTGGTCACCGGTCCGGACACCCTGGTGGACGCCGTCCGCGGGCTCACCGACGGGCGCGGGGCGGACGTCGTCTACGACCCGGTCGGCGGCGACACCTTCGACGCCGTGCGCCGCGTCGTCGCGTGGGAGGGCCGGCTGCTCGTCATCGGGTTCGCGGGCGGCCGGATCGCCGACGCGCCCACCAACCACGCGCTGGTGAAGAACTACGGCGTGCTCGGCGTGCACTGGTCGGCGTACCAGCAGCGCCGCCCGGACCTCGTCGGCGCGTGGCAGCGGGAGATCGAGACGCTGTGGGACCGGCGGGCGATCGACCCGCTCGTCGGCGCGGAGTACGCCTTCGACGACCTGCCCGCCGCGCTGGCGGAGCTCGCCGCCCGCCGCACCACCGGCCGCGTGGTGCTGCTCGCACCCTGAGGCCGGGCCGCGCCCGCCGGCCGTCCCCGTCATATAGTTGTCGCTAGCTAACGACTAGTGCGGGAGGCGTCCGTGACGGGGGAGAAGGCCGTCGACCGGCCGGGCGAGGGCTACAAGTGGGTGGCGCTGTCCAACACCACCCTCGGCGTGCTGATCGTCACGATCAACATGTCGATCCTGCTCATCGCCCTGCCGGACATCTTCAAGGGCATCGACATCAGCCCGCTCGCGCCGGGCAACATCAGCTACCTGCTGTGGCTGATCATGGGCTACCTGGTCGTCACCGCCGTGCTGGTGGTCAGCTTCGGCCGCGTCGGTGACATGTACGGCCGGACCCGGATGTACAACCTGGGCTTCGCGGTCTTCACCGTCTTCTCCGTCCTGCTCGCCGTCACGTGGATGCACGGCGACGCGGGGGCGCTGTGGCTGATCTCGATGCGGGTGCTGCAGGGCATCGGCGGCGCGCTGCTGCTCGCGAACTCGACGGCGATCCTCACCGACGCGTTCCCGACCCACCAGCGGGGTCTCGCCCTCGGCATCAACTCGGTCGCCGCGATCGCCGGGTCGTTCATCGGCCTGATCATCGGCGGGGTCCTGGCGCCGGTGAACTGGCACCTCGTGTTCGTCGTGTCGGTGCCGATCGGCGTCTTCGGCACGATCTGGGCCTACCTCAAGCTCCGCGAGGCCGGAGAACGCCACGTCGCGCGCATCGACTGGTGGGGCAACGTCACCTTCGCCGTCGGCCTCGTCGCGGTGCTCATGGGCATCACCTACGGCATCCAGCCGTACGGCGGGCACGTCATGGGCTGGACCAGCCCCATGGTGCTGACCCTGATCATCGGCGGCGTCGTGGTGCTGGCGGCGTTCGCGGTGATCGAGACCCGCGTCCCCGAGCCGATGTTCCACCTCTCGCTCTTCCGGATCCGCGCCTTCACCGCCGGCAACGTCGCGAGCCTGCTCGCCGCCCTCGGGCGCGGCGGTCTGCAGTTCATCCTGATCATCTGGCTGCAGGGCATCTGGCTGCCGCAGCACGGTTACGACTACGAGTCGACACCGCTGTGGGCCGGCATCTACATGGTCCCGCTGACCATCGGCTTCCTCGTCGCCGGACCGGTCTCGGGCATCCTGTCCGACCGCTACGGCGCCCGGACGTTCGCGACGCTCGGGATGGTCGTGGCCGCGGCGAGCTTCCTGGCGCTGAAGTTCCTGCCCGTCGACTTCGCCTACGCCGGGTTCGCCGTGGTCCTCGCGGTCAACGGCCTCGCGATGGGCCTGTTCTCCTCGCCCAACCGTGCCGCGATCATGAACAGCGTCCCGCCGGACCAGCGCGGTGCCGCCGCCGGGATGACCTCGACGTTCCAGAACTCGGCGACCGTGCTCTCGATCGGCATCTTCTTCTCGATGCTCATCCTCGGGCTCTCGTCGACCCTGCCGTCGTCGCTGTTCGACGGCCTCACGCAGCACGGGGTCCCCGCCGACGTCGCCGGGCAGATCGCGGGTCTGCCGCCGGTGAGCACGCTGTTCGCCGCGCTGCTCGGCTACAACCCGATCCAGACGCTGCTCGGGCCGCAGGTCCTCGCCCAGATCGGTCCGGACCAGGCCGCCTACCTCACGGGCCGGAGCTTCTTCCCGCAGCTGATCAGCGGCCCGTTCGCCGACGGCCTGACCTTCGCGCTCGTCTTCGCCGCGGTGTGCTGCCTGGTCGCGGCGTTCGGCTCGCTGCTGCGCGGCGGGAAGTACGCGCACGAGGACTCCGTCGTCGCGACGACGGCGGCCCAGCCGGCCCAGCCGGAACCCGCCGTCGCGGCGGCCACCCCGACGGCGCCGGGCACGGGCACGGTGCTCGGGCACGTCCTGGCCCCCGACGGTGCCGGTCTGCACGCGGTGGTGACGCTGGTCGGCCACGACGGGCAGGAGGCCGCGCGCGCCGTGACGGGCGACGACGGCGCCTTCCACCTCGGCCCGCCGCGCTCGGGCGACTACGTCCTCGTCGCGACCCCGCAGGACGGCGCGGCGACCGCGTTCAGCCCACGCGCCGACCGGGTGTCGGTGAACGGCGGCCCGTCCGCGATGGACCTCGTCCTACCGGTGCGCCTCCGGCGCGGGTGAGCACTTCGGAGTGCTCCGGCACTCCGAACTGCTCACGTGCGCGCAGCGCACCTCAGGTCGCGAGCCCCGCCACGAGCGAGCGGGAGAGCTTCCGGCGCAGCCACACCTTCCGCGTGCCGTCGGCGTAGAGCAGCGTCCGCGCGAGTTCCCAGCCCCCGAACTCGGCGCGGATGCCCAGTTGCACCGTCGCCGAGATGCGGGTCACGTCCGGAGGCAGCCGGACGGGCTGGTACTCCCAGTCCCCGTCGACCACCGCCGATCCCACGACTGCCCCGCCATCGCGGGCACCAGCGTCGTTCACGAGCCGACCACCTCCGGGACACCAGAAGGAGCGGAAACCACCGTACGCACAGCGGGACACCCCGCGCACCCGTCCGCGCACGGGACCGATCATTCCCAGGGCGGGACGTCGGGCTCCCCGGGCTCGTCGTCGGTCCCCGCCGAGGTCCACGCCGCGGACCCGGAGGGCGAGCTGACGTCGTCGAGGGCGCCGCGGATCGCGGGCGGCAGGACGAGCTCCTCGGCGGCCAGCGACCCCAGCAGCTGGGCGCCGTCGCGGGCGCCGACGACCGGGGCCACGACGCCGGGACGGTCGCGCACCCAGGCCAGCGCGACGGCCAGGGGCGAGGTGCCGAGGCCGTGCGCGGCGGTGACGACGGCCTGCACGATCCGGGCCGTGCGCTCGGTGCGGTGCCGGCCCACGTAGCCCGCGAGGTGCTCCGACGCGCCGCGGGAGTCGGCGGGCACCCCCTCGCGGTACTTCCCGGTCAGGACGCCGCGCCCGAGCGGGCCCCACGGCAGCAGGCCCAGCCCGTGGTGCTCGGCGGCGGGCAGCACCTCGGTCTCGACGGACCGGTCGAGCAGGGAGTACTCCGACTGCACCGACACCAGCGGCAGCGAGGTCAGGCTCTGGCGCGTCGCGGCGGAGGCGAGCTGCCAGCCGGCGTAGTTCGCGACCCCGGCGTAGCGGGCCCGCCCGGTGGTCAGCGCCACGTCCAGGGCCGCGAGGGTCTCCTCGAGCGGGACGTCGTCGTCCCACGCGTGCAGCTGCCAGAGGTCGACGTAGTCGGTGTTCAGCCGGTCCAGTGAGTCGTCCAGCGCCGCGAGCAGGGCCGCCCGCGAGGCGCCGCCGCCGAAGGGGCCGTCCTCGCGGCGGGCGCCCGCCTTGGTGGCGACCACCACCTCGCTCCGGGGGATGACGTCGTCGAAGAGGCCGCCCAGGATCCGCTCCGCCTCGCCGGCCGAGTAGACGTCGGCGGTGTCGACCAGCGTGCCGCCCGCGTCGAGGAACGCCAGCAACGAGGCGCCCGCCTCGTCGGCGTCGGTGTCCCGGCCCCAGCTCATCGTGCCCAGGGCCAGGCGCGAGACCCGCAGGCCGCTCGTGCCCAGGCGTCGCTGTTCCACGGGGCGCGAGCTTACGAACCGGCGCCGTGACACCACCCGGGGGCACGCCGGGGACCACCCGAGGGGGAGGAGTTGACGTGCCCTTGGTGGACTACCGTCCGGCGCCGTGGTGGGCGCTCCGATGGGATGGCTCGAGGCCGTGGTCCTCGGCATCGTGCAGGGACTGACCGAGTTCCTGCCGGTCTCGTCGTCGGCGCACCTGCGGATCACGTCGGCGTTCTTCTTCGGCAACGACGCGGGGGCCGCGTTCACCGCCGTCACCCAGCTGGGCACCGAGACCGCGGTGCTCATCTACTTCTTCTCCGACATCTGGCGGCTGCTCAAGGCCTGGTTCGTCGGCCTGGCCCGGCGCGAGGAGCGCGGGTACGACTACAAGCTCGCCTGGTACGTGATCCTCGGCTCGCTCCCGATCGGCATCCTCGGTCTGGCGTTCGAGAGCGCGATCAAGGGCCCGGCACGCAACCTGTACCTCAACGGCGCCGTGCTCGTGATCTTCGCCCTGGTCCTCGCGGCGGCCGAGCGCTACGGCCCCCAGCGCCGGGGCTCCGACCAGCTGACGCTGCGCGACGGCCTCGTCATGGGCTGCGCGCAGGCGATGGCGCTGATCCCCGGCGTCTCGCGGTCGGGCGGCACGATCTCCGCGGGCCTGTTCCTCGGGCTCGAGCGGTCGGTGGCCGTGCGGTTCTCGTTCCTGCTGGCCCTGCCCGCGGTGTTCGCGTCGGGGCTGACGCAGATCCCCGACATCCTCGATCCCGCCGCCTCGGACGTGCAGGGCGGTGTGGTCGTGCTGCCCAGCGTCGCCCAGATGATCGTGGCCACGCTCATCGCGTTCGTGCTGGGCTACGCCTCGATCGCCTGGCTGCTGCGCTTCGTCGAGAACCACACGATCTACGTCTTCGTCTGGTACCGCGTGCTGCTCGGCCTGATCGTGCTGCTCGCCGTGAGCAACGGCGTCGTCCCCGCGGTGTAGCCCGGACGTAGGGTCGACACCGTGACCACGGTGATCCTGCTCCGGCACGGCCGGTCGACGGCCAACGTCTCGGGCGTGCTGGCCGGCCGCAGCCCCGGGGTCGGCCTCGACGACCACGGACGCGCCCAGGCCGAGAAGCTGGTCGACCGTCTGGCCGAGCTGCCCCTGGCCGCCGCCGTGACCTCCCCGATGCAGCGGTGCCAGGAGACGCTCGCGCCGCTGCTGGCGGCCCGCGGGCTCACCGCCGAGGTCGACGAGGGGCTCTCGGAGGTCGACTACGGCGACTGGACCGGGCGCAAGCTGGGGGAGCTGGGCAAGGAGGACCTCTGGAAGGTCGTCCAGGCCCACCCGTCGGCCGCGGTGTTCCCGGGCGGCGAGGGTCTCGCCGGCATGCAGTCGCGCGCCGTCGCCGCCATCCGTCGCCACGCGGTGCGGATCGGCGCGGAGCACGGCGAGAAGGCGCTCTGGGTCGCGTGCAGCCACGGCGATGTGATCAAGGCCGCCGTCGCCGACGCACTCGGGCTGCACCTCGACTCGTTCCAGCGGATCGTCATCGACCCCTGCTCGGTCAGCGTGATCAGCTACACCCCGACGCGGCCGTTCGTGGTGCGGGTGAACGACACCGGAGGCGACCTGTCGTCGCTGGTCCCGAAGCCGGACAGCGAGGAGTCGAGCACCCCCGAGGACGGGTCCGCGGACGACCCCGCGGTGCCCGCGGAGGCCACCGTCGGGGGATCGACGGGAGTAGCATGAGTGGGCCGTCGAGCCGAGAGGACCGCTGACCTCCTCCGGCGCCCCGCAGCCCGGAGTCCTACGATCGAGATGTCATGCCCAGGGTGATCCACGTCTTCCGCCAGCCCGACCGGTTCGTCGCCGGGACCGTCGGGCAGCCCGGTGAGCGCTCCTTCTACCTGCAGGCCACCGAGCAGGCCAGGAAGGTGAGCGTGCTGCTCGAGAAGCAGCAGGTCTCGGTGCTCTCGGAGCGCATCGGCACCCTGCTCGAGGAGGTCTCCCGCCGGTTCGGGGCCGAGGTCCCCGTGGCCGTGCCCGAGGACGAGGTCGACACCTCGCCGCTCGAGGTCCCCGTCGAGGAGGAGTTCCGGGTCGGCACCATGGGCCTGGGCTGGGACGCCGAGTCCCGCAACGTGGTGGTCGAGCTGCTCGCGGTCACCGAGGAGGAGGTCGACGAGTCCGTCGTCCTCGACGACACCGACGAGGGCCCCGACGCGCTGCGCGTCTTCCTCTCGCCGGCCGGGGCGCGCGCGTTCGCGACCCGCGCGGAGCGCGTCGTCTCCGCCGGTCGCCGCCTGTGCCCGCTGTGCACCCAGCCGCTCGACGCCGCCGGCCACGTGTGCCCGCGGCAGAACGGCTACCGACGCGTCGCCACCCCCGAGTAGGCGCGTGGACCGGGAGACGCACGGCACCGAGCCGCCGACGGACGACACGACCGACGAGCACGTGGAGCTGCTGCTCCACGGCCGCATGGAGGTGGAGGGGCGCCTCACCGAGGCCTCCAACACCACGCTGTTCTGCTCGATCGCGGTCAACGGGGTCGAGGAGCACTGTGTCTACAAGCCGGTGCGTGGCGAGCGCCCGCTCTGGGACTTCCCCGACGGCACGCTGGCCGGCCGCGAGGTCGCGACGTACCTGGTCAGCGAGGCCGCCGGCTTCGGCGTCGTCCCCGCGACCGTCCTGCGCGACGGGCCGTTCGGCCCCGGCATGGTGCAGCGCTGGATCGAGACCGACGAGGAGCGCGAGCTCGTCGACATCGTCTCGCCCCGCGACGTCGGCAAGGGCTGGCGCACCGTGCTGCGCGCCCGCGGGATGGACGGCGACCCGGCGCTGCTCGTGCACGCCGACGACCCCGCGCTGCGGCGGATGGCGGCCCTCGACGTCGTGGTCAACAACGCCGACCGCAAGGGCGGCCACGTCCTCGCGGGCGAGGACGGCGGCGTCTACGGCGTCGACCACGGCATCTGCCTGCACCGCGAGGAGAAGCTGCGCACGGTGCTGTGGGGATGGGTCGGCGAGCCCCTCACCGACGACGTCGTCGACGGCCTGCGCCGCCTGCGCGCCGCGCTCTCGCCCGGCAACGCCGCCGGCCTGAACGACACGCTGCACGACCACCTCACCCGCGCCGAGGTGTCCGCGCTGCGCTCCCGGGTGTCGAAGCTGCTCGACGCGAACGAGCTCCCCGCCCCCGGCGGCCGGTGGCCGGCGATCCCGTGGCCGGCGTTCTAGCCCCTCGGCGGGACCCCCGCTGGCCGCGCGACTTCCACCACCGCCGCACGGCCGACCTGCTGAACCCGCTCGAGGTGGTCGAGCTCTGGCGCACCTTCCCGCGTGGGGCGCGGCGGGACGCCTCGGCGATCCCGGTCACCGAGGCGCTGCCGCTGCCGCCGGCGGGGCCGGGGGACATCAGCGTCACCTGGCTCGGCCACGCGTCGGTGCTGCTGCGCGTCGACGGGGTGACGCTGCTCGTCGACCCGGTCCTCCTGGGCGGCATCCCCGGCGCGCGGGAACGCCTCACGGCGCCCGCCCTGGGCCCCGACGAGCTGCCCCCGCTCGACGCGGTGCTGATCAGCCACGACCACTACGACCACCTCGACGCCCCGACCCTGCGCCGGCTCGACCGCGCGACGCCGATCCTCACCGGCGGCGGCAGCGCGCCGTGGTTCGCCCGCCGCGGGTTCACCGACGTCACCGAGCTGGACTGGTGGGAGCACGTCGAGGTGGGCGGGAACCGGGTCGAGTTCGTCCCCGCCCACCACTGGTCCCGGCGCAGCGTGCTCGACACCTGCCGCCGCCTGTGGGGTGGCTGGGTGGTGACGGCGCCGGACGGGCGCAGCGTGCTGCACGCCGGCGACACCGGCTACGGCCCGTTCCCGGCGCGGATCGCCGCGCGGCAGCGGGAGCTGGACCACGACCTCGCCGTCGCCGTGCTCCCGGTGGGCGCCTACGCCCCGCGGCGGCTGCTGCGCAGCGTCCACATGGACCCGGCGGAGGCCGTCCGGGCCGCCGGCGACCTCGGCGTGCGCCGCGTGGTGCCCGTGCACTGGGGCACGTTCGTGCTCTCCGGGGAACCGGTGCTCGAGCCCCTCGAGCGGGTGCGCGACGCGTGGGCGCGCGCCGGGCGCGACCGCGCCGACCTCTGGGACCTGCCGATCGGCGGTACGCGGCTGCTGTGACCGCACCCGTCCCGCCGCGCCGCTCCGGGCGCGCCCTGCTGGTGTGGGGCGTCGCCGTGCTGGCCTACGTCGCCGCCGTGCTCGGGCGCTCGTCGCTCGCCGCCACCGGCGTCACCGCCGCGGAGCGGTTCGGCGTCTCCTCCGGGGTCCTCTCCCTGCTCGCGGTCCTCCAGCTCGCCGTGTACGCCGCGCTGCAGATGCCGGCCGGGGTGCTCGTCGACCGCATCGGCCCGCGGCGGGTGATCGCCGGCGGCGCCGTGCTCGTCGCGGTCGGCCAGGCGGTGCTCGCGCTCGCCGCGCCGTTCTGGCTGGCGGTGGCCGGGCGCATGCTGATCGGCGCCGGCGACGCGGTGACCTTCGTCAGCGTCCTGCGCCTGATCCCGTCCTGGTTCCCGGCCCGGCGGGTGCCGCTCTACAACCAGCTCGCCGGCATCCTCGGCCAGCTCGGGCAGGTGATCTCGGCGGTGCCGCTCGCCGCGTTCGTCGCGAGCGCGGGCTGGACCCCGGCCTATCTCGCCGCGGGGGGCACCGCCGTGCTCGTCGCCGTGCTCGTCCTCGCCGTCGTGCGCGACGGGCCCGCGGGCGCCCCGGCCGCGCCCGCCGCGCGGGTCGCCGGCGGTCTCGGGGCGGCCCTGCGCGAACCGGGGGTGCGGCTCGCCTTTTGGTGCCACCTCGCGTCGCCGTTCCCCGGCAACGTGTTCGGGCTGCTCTGGGGTTTCCCGTTCCTCACCGGCGGCGAGGGCGTCACGAGCGGCGCCGCCCGCGGCCTGCTGGCGCTCTACGTCGCGGCCGGCATCGCCATCGGCCCGCTGCTCGGCACGCTGGCGGGGCGGTTCCCGCACCGGCGGGTCCGGCTGATCGTGGCGAGCGTGGTCTCCCAGGCGCTGGCCTGGATCGTGGTGCTCGCCTGGCCGGGACCGGCCCCGGTGGCGCTGCTCGTCGTGTTCGTCGTCGTCATCGGCGGGGGTGGGCCGGCGTCGCTCGTCGCCTTCGACATCGCGCGCGCCGCCGTCCCGCCCGCCCGCATCGGCCGGGCCTCGGGGATCGTGAACGCCGGCGGGTTCGTCTCCACGATCACCGTCGTGCTGCTCGTCGGCCTGCTGCTCGACCTGCAGGGGGCCGGTGCCCCCGCCGACTACACCCTCGCCGCGTTCCGCGTCGCGATGCTCGTCCAGGTCCCGGTCTGGCTGGTCGCCCTGGTCGGCATCGCCGCCGCGTCGCGGCGGGTGGGCCGTCAGTCGGCCGCGGACGGGAACACCGGCGCCCGCTTCTCCCGCAGCGCGGTGTAGCCCTCGACGACGTCCGGTCCGAGGAACGTGAGCATCTCGTAGGCCGCGGACTGGTCGAAGGTGGGCCCGGCGCTGCGCAGCCAGTTGTTGAGGCTGCGCTTGGTCAGCCGGATCGCCTGCTGGGCGCCGGTGCCGAGCTGATCGGCGACGCGCAGGGCCTCGTCGAGCACCTGGTCGCGGGGCAGCGCCTTGGCGACCATGCCGAACCGCTCGGCCTCGGCGCCGGTGACCATCTCGCCGGTGAGCAGGTAGTAGCGCGCCTTGGCCATGCCCGCGAGCAGCGGCCAGATGATCGCGGCGTGGTCGCCGGCGGCGACGCCGAGCTTGACGTGCCCGTCGCCGAGCTTGGCGTCCTCGGCGGCGATGGCCACGTCGGCGAGCAGCGCGACGACCACCCCGGCCCCCACCGCGACCCCGTTGATCGCCGAGACGATCGGCTTGTCGCAGTCGATGATGTTGTAGACCAGGTCGGACATCTCGCGCAGCATGTGCTGCACGCCGTCGTAGTTCCCGGCCATGCGCTCGACCATCGCGAGGTCGCCGCCCGCGGAGAACGCCTTCCCGGCGCCGGTGATCACCGCGACGCGGGTCCGCTCGTCGGCGTCGACGTCGCGCCACACCCGCGCCAGCTCGCCGTGGAGCTGCTCGTCCGCCGCGTTGTACTTGTCCGGGCGGTTGATCGTGATCAGCAGGACGCCGTGGTCGCGGCGCTCGAAGGTCAGCTGCTGGTAGTCCTCGAAGGACACGCGGTCTCCTCGTCGTGGGGGGGTGGGTGGGGGAGCAGGGTCAGCTCATCGAGAGTCCGCCGCTGACCGACAGCGTCTGGCCGGTGATGTAGGCGGCTTCGTCGGAGGCCAGGAACGCGACGGCGTTGGCGAGGTCGGTCGGCTGCGCGAGGCGCCGCAGCGGGATCGCCTTGGTCAGCGCGTCCCGCAGCTTGGGGTTGTCCTCGGTGACCGAGGCGAAGAGCGCGGTGTCGGTCGGCCCGGGGCAGACGCAGTTCACGGCGATCTGGTGGCGGGCCATCTCGCGGGCGGCGGTCTTGGTGAACGCGATGACCCCGCCCTTGGCCGCGGAGTACACGGCCTCGCCGGACGACCCGACCCGGCCGGCGTCGGAGGCGAGGTTGACCATCCGCCCGCCGCCCTGTTCGACCATGATCGGGAGCACGGCCTTCGCGGTGTGCAGGACGCCGTACAGGTTGATCTGGATGATCCTGTCCCAGTCGGCGGGGTCGGAGTCGACGAACGGTCCGACCTTGTCCCAGCCGGCGTTGTTGACGAGCACGTCGACGCGGCCGTGGTGCTCCCGGACCGCGGCCACCATCGCGTCGACGGAGTCGCGGTCGGCGACGTCGGCGGGGAGGCCGAGGGCGTCCCCGCCGAGCGCGGCCGCGGTGTCCTTCGCCGTCGCTTCGTCCACGTCGGTGGCCACCACGGTGGCGCCCTCGGCGGCGAGCTTCTCGGCGATGCCGCGCCCGATGCCGCGGCCGGCGCCGGTCACGATCGCGATCTTCTGGTCCATCCGTCCCATGCGGGAGTCCTCTCCGGTGATCACGGGGCCAGCTCGCGACCGAGGCGGTCGCGGGCGACCACGAGCTTCATGATCTGGGCGGTGCCGTCGCCGATCTGCAGGCCGAGCACGTCGCGCAGGCGCTGCTCGAGCGGCAGCTCGGTGCGGTAGCCGTACTGGCCGTGCAGCAGCAGGCACTGGGTGATGACGTCGTAGGCCGTCTTCGGGGCCCACCACTTGCACATCGCGGCCTGGGCGGTGTGCGGCCGTCCGGTGTCGCCGCGCCACAGGGTCTCGAGGCACAGCAGCCGCGCCGCCGCCAGCAGCGTCTCGGCCTCGGCGAGCGGGAAGGCGACGCCCTGGTTGGTCGACAGCGGCCGGTCGAACGCCTCGCGCTCGCTGACGTAGGTCCAGGTCTCGTCGACGCTCTGCTCGGCGGCGCCGAGGCACTGCAGGCCGATCAGCGCCCGGCTGAAGTCGAAGCCCTGCATCACCTGGACGAACCCGCGGCCCTCGTCGCCGAGCAGGTGCTCGGCCGGCACGCGGACGCCGTCGAGGTGCGCGGCGCCGCGCCCGACCGCCGTCGTCCCCATGTCCCGGTACGGCTCGCGGGTCACACCGGCGCCGTCCAGGGGGACGAGGAACGCGCTGATGTCGCGGCCCCGCTGCTCCGACGGTCCGGTGCGGGCGAACACCACGACCGCGGCCGCGTCGCCGGCGAAGGACAGCGACTTGACGCCGTCGAGCACCCAGTCGGATCCGTCGCGCCGCGCGGTGAGCCGGGGGACCCCGGCGTCGGAGCCGGCGTGCGGCTCGGTGAGCCCGATGCCGACGATCTCCTCGCCCGAGCAGATGCGCGGCACCCACTCCTTCGCGACCTCCGGCGCGGCGTTGCGGGCGAGCACGGCGCCGACCAGCGAGCCGACCACCTGCAGGTAGCCGACGTTGATGTCGCCGCGGGCGATCTCCTCGGTGACGACGCCCGCGGTGACCCGGTCGTGGCCGCCGCCGCCGAGGTCGGTCGGCAGCTCCGGGGCGATGAGGCCGCGGCGCCCGATCTCGCGGCGCAGGTCGGGCGCGATGCGACCGGCCCGCTCGCGCTCGGCGTAGCCGGGGGCGAGGTGCTCGGTCGCCACGGCACGCGCCCGGTCGCGCAGCGCGCGCTGGGCGTCGCTGAGCTCGAAGTCCATCGTCGGCCTCCCGCTCGGGTCCCGGACACCGGAGACGGTGGCAAACGTCGACCCGAGAGTCAATATTCGAACCTGAAGTTTGACTCTGGGGTCGTACTCGCCCACGCTGGGCCCATGACGGAGATCGCGGCGGAGGCGCCGGAGCCGGTCGGCCGGGTCGCCCGCAAGCGCGGGCGCCGCATCCAGCAGATCCTGGCCGTCGGCGCCGAGCTGTTCGGCGAGCGCGGGTACGACGCCGTGAACCTCGAGGACGTCGCCGAGCGCCTCGACGTCACCAAGGGCTCGCTCTACCACTACTTCGCGAGCAAGGAGGAGCTCGCGGCCGCGGCCATCGAGACCCTCGGCAGCGACTGGACCGGCCGGCTCGAGGCCCTGCCCGCCGGGTCGCAGGGATCTCCCACCGACCGGCTGCGGGCGCTGATCCGCGAGCACGTGGCGATCGCGGTGCGCGAGTACCCCGCCGCGCTGCGCCTCTTCCTGGTCCCGCGCACCTGGCCCGACGCCCTGCGCGTGCGGATCACCGAGCTGCGCCGGCGGCACGACCACGTCTTCCGGACGGTGCTCACCGAGGGGATCGACCGCGGCGAGTTCCGGGTCGTCGGCCTGGGCAGCACCCTGCAGGCGATGCACGCCGCGATGAGCCAGGCACCGCTGTGGTGTGCCGGGCTCGGCGAGGCCGAGCAGGAGCGCGCGCTCGACGAGCTCACCGACACGCTGATGAAGCTCGTCGCGTGAGCGCTCAGCCGCGGCCGACGAGGTGCGCGTAGACGATGACGGCGTCGTCCGCGGCGCGCCCGGCACCGTCGGGCACCGCCCCGGCGGTGACCACCCGCAGCTCGGCGCCGTCGGTGTTGCCGTAGACCGCCCGCGTGGGGAACTTCGCCGTCGAGACCCGGGTCGTGCCGCTGACGGCGAAGACGGCGACCGTGCCGTCGCGGCGCCAGACCGTGATCCGGTCGCCCGTCCGCGCGTCGGTCAGGCCCGCGAGGACGCCGCGGTGCCCGTCTCCGGTCATCCGCCCGACGATCACGGCGGGCCCGCGCTCCCCGGGCGTCGGGCCGAGGCGGTACCAGCCCGCCTGCTCCGGGGTGTGCACCGACGGCGCCTCGAGCCGGCGCCGCGCGTCCACGCCGACGGGCACCAGGGACGAGCAGGCGTCGACGCGGTCGAGCGAGAACGCCACCGGGTCTCCGCGGTCGAGCGGCGCCGGGTCCGCGTGCCAGGGCGCCGTCGGCGGGGGGCAGGGGTCGGGCGCGGGGCCGGCCCCCGCGACACCGGCCACCCCCATGGCCAGGCACGCCGCACTGAGGACGAAGGCCAGCACGGCCAGCGCCCGCACGGTCGCCGAGGTCTCCAGCGCCGCGATCGCCCGCAGGTGACCGTCGGGCTCCCGGCGGTGCCGGCTCACCGGCGCTGCGTCACGTGCCGGATCCCGGCGACGCCCGCGGCGCCGGCCATGAGGGCGAGCCCGGTGCCGGTCCACCACGCGACCGCAGGCGCGACGAGCGGCGGCTGGTCGTCGACGATCTCGGGTGCGCTCGGGGTGGGCGGTGCCGCGAGGGCGGGGCCGACCCCGCCGAGCAGCAGGAGAACCGACAGGCCCACCACCACGACGGATCGCTGCATGATCTCCCCGATCGCCTCCGCCACCCGCCCCGTGCGGGAGGAGGACCGCAGTCAACTCCGGTGAGTGTCCAGAGACCACGCAACGTGACCGGTCGGCCGTCGACACGATCGGTGGAACCCGGTTTCGGAACGACGATCCGTCTTTTCGTGGGCCGGATCGCGACCACGGACGTAGCGTGGAGGAGTGAGCACTCCTTCCGCTCCTGCTGATCTCCCCACCACCGCCGGCGACCTGGCCCGCAGCGGCCACCCGGCGGCGCACGCCCGCAGTGTCCGCACCGAGCTCCGCGACAACCTCCTCGCCCGGCTGCGCGCCGGGGCGGACCCCTGGCCGGGCATCGTCGGGTTCGACCGCACCGTCCTGCCGCAGTTCGAGCGCGCGGTCCTGGCGGGGCACGACGTGGTGCTGCTCGGCGAGCGGGGCCAGGGCAAGACGCGTCTGCTGCGCAGCCTGGTCAACCTGCTCGACGAGTGGACCCCCGTGATCGACGGCTCCGAGCTGGGGGAGCACCCGGCCGAGCCGATCACCCCCGCCAGCCGGCGCCGGGCCGCCGAGCTGGGCGACGACCTCCCGATCGCGTGGCGGCACCGCTCCGAGCGGTACGCCGAGAAGCTGGCCACGCCCGACACCAGCGTCGCCGACCTCATCGGCGACGTCGACCCGGTCAAGGTCGCGGAGGGGCGCAGCCTCGGCGACCCCGAGACCATCCACTACGGCCTCGTGCCGCGGGCGCACCGCGGCATCGTGACGATCAACGAGCTGCCCGACCTCGCCGAGCGCATCCAGGTCGCGCTGCTCAACGTCATGGAGGAGCGCGACATCCAGGTGCGCGGCTACACGCTGCGCCTGCCGCTGGACATCATGCTCGTGGCCAGCGCGAACCCCGAGGACTACACCAACCGCGGGCGCATCATCACCCCGCTCAAGGACCGGTTCGGCGCCGAGGTCCGCACGCACTACCCGCTGGAGGTCGCCGGCGAGATCGCCCTGGCCCGCCAGGAGGCGCACCTCGTGGCCGACGTGCCCGACCACCTCGTCGAGGTGCTCGCCCGCTTCACCCGCCACCTGCGCTCGTCGGGTGCGATCGACCAGCGCAGCGGCGTGTCCGCACGCTTCACGATCGCCGCGGCCGAGACCGTCGCGGCCGCCGCGCTGCGCCGGGCCGCGGTCACCGGCGAGGACACGGCCGTCGCCCGCCCCGTCGACCTCGAGTCGGTGCCGCCGGTGCTGCGCGGCAAGCTCGAGTTCGAGTCGGGGGAGGAGGGCCGCGAGGCCGAGCTCCTGACCCACCTGCTGCGGCGCTCGATCTCCGAGACCGCCCGTGCCCGCCTCGCCGGGGTCGACCTCGCTCCGCTGGCCGACGGCGTCTCCGCGCTCGAGGGCTCGCGCCGGGTCGTCACCGGCGACCGTGTGGCCGCCCGTCAGGTCGTCGACGCCCTCCCGTCGATCTCGGTGGTCTACACGGTGGCGGAGCGGCTCGGGGCCGCGGGCACCGAGGCCCCCGGGCCGCTGGCGAGCGCGGTCGAACTGGCGCTCGAGCACCTCTACCTCACCCGCAAGCTGGCCAAGGACGACGATGCCGAGGACGGGACGGTGGCGTATGGCGGCTGACCCGGCCGACTCCGGATCCGGACAGGGCCCGTCCAGCGGGCGCTACTCCTACGGGCGGTTCTACGACGGCCCCGACCCGCTCGCCCCGCCGTTCGACCTGCGCTCGGCGATGGACGAGCTGGGCCGCGACGTCATGGAGGGCACCTCGCCGCGGCAGGCGATGCGCGAGCTGATGCGCCGCGGCACCGAGGAGCAGCGGGGTCTCGACGACCTCATGCGCCGGCTCAACGAGCGGCGCAGCCGGCTGCAGCGCACCCACCGGCTCGACGGCACGCTCCAGGAGGTCCGCGAGCTGCTCGAGCGCGCGCTCGAGGCCGAGCGGAACTCCCTGCAGGCCGAGGACTCCGACGACGCCCGCTTCCGCGAGATGCAGCTCGACGCGCTGCCGCCCTCGCCGGCCGGCGCCGTGGCCGAGCTGGAGAACTACGACTGGCGCAACGCCGAGGCGCGCCAGGCCTACCAGCAGATCCAGGACCTGCTCGGCCGGGAGGCGCTCGACCAGCGCTTCCAGGGCATGAAGCAGGCGATGGAGAACGCGACGCCCGAGGACGTCGAGCGTGTCAAGGAGATGATCTCCGACCTGAACGACCTGCTCGAGGCGCACAGCCGCGGCGAGGACACCACGGACCAGTTCCGCGAGTTCATGGAGAAGCACGGCCAGTTCTTCCCGGAGAACCCGCAGACCACCGACGAGCTGGTGGACCTGCTCGCGGAACGCTCGGCGGCCGCGCAGCGGATGATGAACTCGCTGTCGGCCGAGCAGCGCGCCGAGCTCGAGGGCCTCATGCAGCAGGCCTTCGGCGACCCCGGCCTGGCCGAGCAGCTCTCGCGGCTCGACCAGCAGCTCCAGGGCATGCGCCCGGGGGAGGACTGGCAGGGGCGGGGCCGCTTCCGCGGCGACGACCCCCTGGGCATGGGCGAGGCCACCCGGGCGATGGAGGAGCTGGGGCAGATGGACGCCCTGGCCGAGCAGCTCTCCCAGTCGTACCCGGGCGCCCGCATGGAGGACATCGACCTCGAGGCGCTCGAGGCCACGCTCGGCGAGCAGGCCCGCGTCGACGCCCAGCGCCTGGCCGAGCTCCAGCGCGAGCTCGAGCGCCAGGGCGTCTTCCAGCGCGCGGCGGACGGGTCGCTGATGCTCTCGCCGAAGGCGCTGCGCCAGCTCGGGCAGTCGTCGCTGCGCGACGTCGTCGGCTCGCTGTCGACCCGGCGGGGGGAACGGGAGACGCAGCGGTCCGGGGCGGCCGGCGAGGCCACCGGGGCGACCCGGCCGTGGTCGTTCGGCGACACCGAGCAGTGGGACGTGCCGCGCACGCTGCTCAACGCCGAGATGCGCCATGCCTCCGGCGACGCGCGGGCCCTGGACGTCACCGACGTGGAGATCGTGGAGACCGAGCAGCGCACCCGCGCGGCGGTGGCGCTCTGCGTCGACACCTCGTGGTCCATGGTGGCGGACGGGCGGTGGGTGCCGATGAAGCGCACCGCGCTGGCGCTGCACCACCTCGTCTCGACGCGGTTCCGCGGCGACGCGCTGCAGCTGATCACCTTCGGCCGGCACGCCAAGGAGGTCGAGCTCGGGGAGCTCACGGCGCTGGAGGGGGCGTGGGAGCAGGGCACCAACCTCCACCACGCGCTGCTGCTCGCCGGGCGGCACCTGCGCAAGAACGCGGACGCGGCGCCGGTGGTCCTCGTGGTCACCGACGGCGAGCCGACCGCCCACCTCGAGCCCGACGGGCACGCGGCGTTCGACTACCCGCCGAGCCCGGAGACGCTCCGGGCCACGCTCGGGGAGGTCGACGCGCTGACGCGCCTGAACGCGGCCCTGACCGTGTTCATGCTCGGGGACGACCCGCGTCTCGAGCAGTTCGTCGACCTCGTCGCGCGGCGGGCCGGCGGGCGCGTGGTGAACCCCGACCTCGACGGGCTCGGGGCGGCCGTGGTCAGTGACTACCTCGCGAGTCGCCGACGACGCTGAGGCATCAGCCGAACACTCGTTCAGCCGGACGGGGCAACCCCGACCACGTGCCGCCACGGTATGTCGGAAGCGGTTACGCTCGATCGTGGCTGGAGCCGATCCCCCCCGCGGCTCCCGGCCACCCCGGCCGGGTCCGTCATCCCGTGCAGGGACACCGGTGCTCGCCCACCGAGGTCCCTGCGACACGACCCGGCCGGGGTTCCACCACGGTGTTCGCGGCCGCGCCGCGAGCGGTTCGCCACGAGTCCCGGCCGACCGGGTCGGGGCGGGCTTAGGCTCGTGGTCATGCGAGCGTGGCCAGCCATCGACGTCCCCCGTGTCCCCGGCACCCCGCCCCCGCTCCGGCTGCACGACACGGCCAGCGGCGACGTCCGGCCCGTCACCCCCGGGTCCACCGCGAAGATGTACGTCTGCGGCATCACGCCCTACGACGCGACCCACCTCGGTCACGCGGCCACCTACCTGGCGTTCGACCTCATCCACCGGCTGTGGCTCGACGCGGGCCTGGGCGTGCACTACGTGCAGAACGTGACCGACATCGACGATCCGCTTCTCGAGCGCGCGGACCGCGACTCCGTCGACTGGGTCGTGCTCGGCATGCGCGAGACGGCGCTGTTCCGCGAGGACATGCAGTCGCTGCGGATCCTCCCGCCGCACGACTACATCGGGGCCGTCGAAGCCGTCGACGAGATCAGCGAGCTGGTGGGCAAGCTGCTGGCCAGCGGCGCCGCCTACCGCGCCGACGACGACGAATACCCCGACGTCTACCACGACCACACCGCCACCCGGGACTTCGGCTACGTCTCGCGCTACAGCGAGGCCGAGATGCTGCGGGTCTTCCCGGAGCGCGGCGGCGACCCGGACCGGCCCGGCAAGCGCCACCCCCTCGACGCGCTGCTGTGGCGCACGGCCCGCGAGGGCGAGCCGGCGTGGAGCTCCGACCTCGGTGACGGCCGCCCCGGCTGGCACGTCGAGTGCGCCGCGATCGCGCTCAACCGCCTCGGCGACCAGTACGACGTCCAGGGCGGCGGCTCCGACCTCGCGTTCCCGCACCACGAGTTCGGCTCCGCGCACGCCGAGGCCCTCACCGGCGCGCACCCCCTGGCCCGCCACTACTGCCACGCCGGGATGATCGGGCTCGACGGCGCGAAGATGTCGAAGTCGAAGGGCAACCTCGTCTTCGTCTCCCGCCTGCGCGGCGATCGCGTGGACCCGATGGCCGTGCGCCTGGCCCTGCTCTCCGGGCACTGGCGCTCCGACCGCTCGTGGACCGCCGAGCTGCTCACCGGCGGCCAGGCGCGCCTGCACCGCTGGCGCGAGGCGGCGGGCGCGCCGTCCGGACCCGACCCGGAGGACACCGTCGCCCGGGTGCGTGCCCACCTCGCCGACGACCTCGACACCGCCGGCGCGCTCGCGGCGCTCGACGCCTGGGCGGACGAGGTCCTGGTCCGCCGCGACGGCCAGGGCTGGACCGCCGACGGCCCGTCCCGCATCGCCGACGCGACCGACGCCCTCCTCGGCGTCACCCTCCGCTGACCGATATGGGAGCAGTTGGCGCCCCGGCCGGGGCGCCACCTGCTCACGTGGGTATGCCAGGGGTATGGCCCGCAACGTGCTCGGCGGCGAGCTCGCCGACTGCAGTCACGACCCGATCACCGGCTTCTACCGCGACGGCTGCTGCGAGACCGGCGCCGACGACGCGGGCGTGCACACCGTGTGCGCCCGCGTCACCGAGGAGTTCCTGACCTTCAGCGCCGCCCGCGGCAACGACCTCACGGCGCCGAACGTCGGCTTCCCGGGGCTGCAGCCCGGCGACCGCTGGTGCCTGTGCGCGAGCCGGTGGAAGGAGGCCCTCGACGGGGGCGTCGCCCCGCCGGTCGTCCTCGAGGCGACCCACGCCCGCACCCTGGAGTGGGTCGACCTCGCCGACCTGGAGGCGCACCGCATCAGCGAGTGACCTACGCCCGGCCGCGCGATGCGGTAGGGATCTGCTCGTGCGGAACGTCGACGGGTCGAGCTCCGCTCCGCTGCGTCTCCCGGAGCCGCCCACCGCGACCCAGGTGCAGGCGCACCGGTTCGCGGTGCGTCGACTGGAGTCCGCGCTCGTCGGGCGGGACCCGACGCCGCGCCACGACCCCGGGCGCCGCCAGAACCGGGCGCTGCTCGTGGGGGCGGTCCTCGGGGTGCTCGCACTCGCGGGCTTCGCGGTGGTCGGGCTCGTCCGCGGCGACGAGGGGTGGCGCGACGAGGCGGTGGTGCGGGGGGAGCCCTCCGGCGCGCTCTACGCCGTCGCGCACGGACCCGACCGTCTGGTCCCGGCGCTCAACCTGACCTCGGCGCGCCTGCTCGCGGCGAGCGCAGGCCACCGCGACGTCGGCGGACCGCCCGTCCCGGTGCGCGACGACGAGCTCGCGACCGCTCCGCGCACCGCGCCCGCCGGCATCCCCGGGGCGCCGTCGGTGCTCCCGGACCCGGCGACGGAGGCGGCGGACGCCTGGGCCGTGTGCGACCGGGCCGTCCTCGATCCGTCGGTGCCCGACCCGGGCGCCGACCCGGAGGTGACCACCGTGGCGCTGGGCGGCCTGGCCGCCCCCGGCCGCCCGCTCGCGGCCGACCGCGCGCTGCTGCTGCGCGGCCCCGACGGGTTCTGGCTCGTCACCGACGGCAGGCGCGCGCGGATCGACCCGTCCCAGGGCTCCGTGGTGCGAGGGCTCGAGCTCACGGGCGCCCGGGCGCGCGCCGCGAGCCCGGCGCTGCTCGGGACCTTGCCCGAGGGGCCGCCCCTGGTCCCGGTCTCCGTGGCCGGCAGCGGCACCCCGCCGACCGACGCCCGCACCGCGGCGCTCGGCGTCCCGGTCGGCGCCGTCGTCAGCCCCGACGGCGGCCGCTTCTTCCTCGTGGCGTCCCGCGGGGTGCAGGAGGTCCCCGCGGTCGTCGCGCAGCTCGCCCGGTTCGCCAACCCCGACCCGGCCGCCGACCCGGGCATCGCCGCCGTCCCGGCCGGGCGCCTCGCCGCGGTCCCGCGCGTCGGGGTGGTCGACGGCGGCGCGTACCCCTCGACCTTCCCCCGCCTCGTCACCTACGACGAGGCCACCACGGCGTGCGTGCGCGCCGACGCCGGCGGCGGGGCCGCGGTGTACGCCGCCCCGGCGCTGCCCGGGCCGGTCGAGCCGACCCCGCTCGTCGGCCCGCCGCTGGACGGCGCCTGGGTCGCGGGCGGCGGTGCCTACGTGGTGCCCGTCGGACCGGGAGCCCCCGACCCGTCCGTCGACCCGGCCCGCGGCGTGCTCGTCGACCCCGGCGGGCGCGTCTACGCCGTCCCGGACCCCGCGGCGGCCGCGGCCCTCGGCCTCGGGACGCCGCGCCCGGCCTCCCGCGCGGTGCTCGACCTCCTCCCGCGCGGCCCCACCCTCGACCCGCTCGCGGCGCAGACGGCGCGCTGACCCCGACGCCGAGGGGAGCGAGGGGCGCCCTCGCGGCGTCCCACGCAGCGGAGGACGCCCTCGCTGCGCCACCCCTGCGTGCGGCAGGGTGCGGGTCATGCGACCGGCGCGGGTCCCGACGGGCAGAGGCGCGCCGTCGGCGACCGCGGCGCTGTGGACCGTGGTGTTCGTCGTCGCCTTCGGCACCAACGTGCCCACGCCGCTCCTGCTGATCTACCGCGAGACGCTCGGGCTGTCGCCGACGACGCTGACGGCGGCCTTCGGCGTCTACGCGGCGGGCCTGATCCCGGCGCTGCTGCTCTCGGGCCCGGCGTCGGACCGCTTCGGGCGCCGGCCGGTCGTGGTGCCGTTCGTGGTGCTCGCCGGGCTGGTGTCGGTGCTGTTCCTCGCCGCCGGCTCGTCGGTGCCGGTGCTGTTCGCCGGGCGCTTCCTGCAGGGCGCGGTCTCCGGGGTCGTGTTCAGCGTCGGCACCGCGTGGCTGGGGGAGCTGATCGGCGAGCCGGGCCGGTCGGCGCGGCTCACCACGATCGCGCTCGCGGCCGGCTGGGCGGGCGGGCCCCTGGTCGCGGGCCTGCTCGGGCAGTGGGCCCCGCTGCCGACGCTGCTGCCCTACCTCGTGCACGTCGTGCTCATGCTCGGTGCCCTCGCCCTGCTGCCCGTCGTCCCGGAGACGCTCGGGCCGGACCGCCGGAAGGGACGCGGCCCGATCGTCAACCTCGGTGTGCCGGCCGGGACGCGGCGCGCGTTCGTGCTCGTCGTCGTGCCGATCGCGCTCGGGGTGTTCGCGTTCCCGTCGACGGCGGCGACGGTCCTGCCGCTCTTGCTCACCCCGCAGATGCCGGGGATCGCGGTGGCGGTCGCGGGGATCGTCGCCGGGGTCACGCTGTCGACCGGGGCGCTGGTGCCGCCCCTCGAGCGCCGTCTCGGTGCGACCGTGGCCGGTCCGGTCGGTCTCGGGCTCGGTGCCGCCGGGCTCGGGGTGGCGCTGCTCTCGCTCGCCCTCGACGCGTGGCCGCTGCTCCTCCCCGCCTCGCTGCTGCTGGGCGCGGGCTACGGGCTGTGCCTCGCGTCGGGGCTCTCGACGGTCGCCCGCCTGGCGCTGCCCACCGAGCGCGGCGCCCTCACCGGCACCTTCTACGCGTGCGCCTACCTCGGGTTCGGCGTGCCGTTCGTGCTCTCCGCCCTCGCCGGCGGCGGCAGCCTCTTCGGTCCGCTCGCGGGGCTGGCGGTCGTCGCCGCCGTCGCCGCCGCGGCGCTCGGGCTGCCCGCCGCCCGCCGGCTCATGGGGGCCTGATCAGCGCCGGGGCACCAGCGTCGCCGCGCCGAGCAGGACGACGCCCGCGAGACCGAAGCCGGCGGCGGGGGAGAGGTGGTACGGCGCGAGGAACACCGCCGGCGAGGCCGAGGCCCCGAGGAAGCGCAGGGCCTGGACCACCGACACGCCGCCCGCGGTGCCACCGCGCAGCACGAGGGTGTTGACCCCGACGAGCACGAGCTGGGCGGTCGCGCCGGCGAGCGCCCAGACCACGGCCACCGCGAGCGCCGAGGACAGGACGCCGACCGCGGCGACCAGCACGGCGGCCGCGACGGCGCCGACGCGCACGGCCACCGCAGGCCCCACGCGGTCGACGCCGCCGCCGATGAGGCGCGCGGTGAGCAGACCGACGATCCCGAACCCGGTGAGCAGCGCGCCCCGCAGCCCGGCGCCCAGGGCGAAGGCGTCCTCGACCCGCAGGGCGACGAGGAAGGCCAGGCCCCCGAGCGCGCCCCACGCCAGACCGGCCACGAGGCCCAGCCGCAGCACCGAGGGCCGCCAGGCGTCCCGCAGCCGCGGGCGGTCAGCCGGGTCGGTCCCCTCGGGTCCGGCTCCGCTGCGCTCCGTGTCCCGGGCGGGGGCGGCGGGCAGCCCGACGGCGGCGAGCACGGCGGCGACGACCGCCACCCCGACGAACGCGCCGCGCCAGTCCAGCGCCGCGGCGATCCCGCCGACCAGCGGGGCGAAGGTCATCCCGGCCGCCTGCAGCGAGCCCATCACGCCCAGCGAGCGGCCGAGGCGCTCCGGCGGGGTGGCCGCGGCGAGCGAGGCCAGGAGCAGCGGGGTGGTGAAGGCGTTCGCGGCCCCCTGCAGCGCCCGGGCCCCGAGGAAGAGCCAGCCCGTCGTGGCGACGGCGCCGAGCAGCGAGAACATGACGTACGCGACGTAGGCGATCCGCACGGTCCGGCGCGCGCCCCACCGCTCGCCCAGCGTGCCCGACACGAGCATGAGCAGCGCGAACGGCAGCAGGTACGCGGTCAGGGAGCTGGACGCCGCCGCCGGCGTCATCCCGAGGTCGGCGCCGAGCTCCGGGAGCATCGAGGCGGTGATCCCGCCGCCGAACGGGCCGAGGAAGGCGCCGGCGTAGAGGCCCGCGACCTGCAGGCGGGCGACGGTCGGGCGAGTCGGCGCCCCGGTCACCGCTCCCAGGGACCCTTGCCGGGGCCGGGAGGCCCGCCGGCGGTGTCGCCCGGACCGCCGGGGCCGCGCCGGCGCAGGTAGCGCTCGAAGTCGGCGGCGATCTCCTCGCCGGAGGCCTCCTCGAGGTCGGTCTCGGCGTCGCCGGCCTCCTCGAGCGCCTTGACGTACTCGCGCACCTCGTCGTCCTCGTCGGCCATCTCCGAGACCGTGCGCTCCCACTTCTCGGCCTGCTCGGGCAGCCCGCCCAGGGGCACCTCGACGTCGAGGACCTCCTCGACGCGCTGCAGCAGGGCGATCGTGGCCTTGGGCGCGGGCGGCTGCGACACGTAGTGGGGCACCGCGGCCCAGAACGAGATCGCCGGGATGCCCGCCTGCACGCACGCGTCCTGGAGGACGCCGACGATCCCGGTGGGACCCTGGTAGCGCGAGCGCTGCAGCCGGTAGCGGGCCGCCGAGGCCTTGTCGAACGACGTCCCGGTGACCGGCACGGGCCGGGTGTGCGGCGTGTCCGCGAGCAGCGCCCCGAGCGTGATCACCGTGCCCACGCCCAGCTCCCGGGCACGGTCGATGATCTCGGCGCAGAAGGCCCGCCACCGCATGTTCGGCTCGATCCCGCGCACGAGCACCAGGTCCTGCGCCGAGCCCGGCGGCCGGCAGCGGGTGAGCCGGGTGGTCGGCCAGTCGATGGCGCGGCTGACGCCGTCGACGAGGCGCATGGTCGGGCGCGAGACCTGGAAGTCGTAGTACTCGTCCGGGTCGATCGACGACAGCTCGGTGGCGTCCCAGTGCAGCGAGAGGTGCTCGACGGCCGTGCTCGCCGCGTCCCCGGCGTCGTTCCAGCCCTCGAACGCCGCCAGCATGACCGGCGCGTTCGTCCCCTCGGAGGCGGTCGCGTCCTCCGGTTCCCCGGTCGGGGTGGTCTCGGTCGTCTCGTCGGAGAGGTCGTCGGGCACGGGCACGCGGACAGCGTACGTGTCGTGACGAGGCTCGCAGTGCGCCCGGGACTGCTCGTCGATCACGTTACGATCGTGTGATGACTACTTCGAGTGAGTCTGCATTCCTGGCCGCGCTGCATTCCCGAGTACTCATCGGTGATGGTGCCATGGGTACGGCACTGCAGGACCAGGACCTCTCGCTCGACGACTTCGAGCAGCTCGAGGGCTGCAACGAGATCCTCAACGTCTCGCGTCCCGACGCCGTGCTCGCCGTGCACCAGGGCCACCTCGAGGCCGGCAGCGACATCATCGAGACGAACACCTTCGGCACGAACTGGCCGAACCTCAACGAGTACGACATCGCCGACCGGATCCGCGAGCTCTCGCTCGAGGGCACGAAGATCGCCCGCCAGGCCGCCGACGAGTACTCCACCACCGACCGCCCGCGCTTCGTCTTCGGCTCGAACGGCCCGGGCACCAAGCTGCCGACCCTCGGCCACGCTCCGTACGCCCAGCTGCGCGACGCCTACATCGAGTCGGTGCTCGGCCAGCTCGAGGGCGGCGCCGACGCGATCCTCGTCGAGACCTGCCAGGACCTGCTGCAGTCGAAGGCCGCCATCCTCGGCGCGTACCGCGCGATGGAGCAGTACGGCAAGCGCGTCCCGGTCATCTGCCACGTCACCGTCGAGCTCACCGGCACGATGCTCGTCGGCTCGGAGATCACCGCCGCGCTCACCGCCCTCGAGCCGCTCGGCATCGACGGCATCGGCCTGAACTGCGCCACCGGCCCGGCCGAGATGAGCGAGCACCTGCGGGCCCTCTCGCGGCAGTCGAGGATCCCGGTCACGGTCATGCCCAACGCCGGCCTGCCCGAGCTCGGCCCGAACGGTCCGGAGTACCCGCTCTCGCCCGACGAGCTCGCGGACTACTGCGCCTCCTTCATCACCGACTACGGGCTCCAGCTCGTCGGCGGCTGCTGCGGCACCACGAACGACCACGTGCGCGCGCTCGCCGAGAAGTGCCGCGACCTCACCCCGGCGACGCGGGACCCGCAGCCCGAGCCGGGCATCTCGTCGATGTACCACTCCGTGCCGTTCCGGCAGGAGACGGGCCTGCTGATGATCGGCGAGCGCTCCAACGCCAACGGCTCGAAGGCGTTCCGCGAGGCGATGGTCGAGGAGGACTACGAGCAGTGCGTCGACATCGCCAAGGCGCAGACCCGCGAGGGCGCGCACTGGATGGACCTCTGCATCGACTACGTCGGCCGTGACGGCGTCGCCGACATGGACCGCCTCGCCCACGACGTCTCGACGGCCTCGACGCTGCCGGTGGTGCTCGACTCCACCGAGCCCGAGGTGCTCGAGGCCGGTCTGGAGCAGCTCGGCGGCCGGTCGGCGATCAACTCGGTGAACTACGAGGACGGCGACGGCCCGGACTCGCGGTTCCAGAAGATCATGCGCCTCGTCCACGAGCACGGCGCCGCCGTCGTGGCGCTGTGCATCGACGAGGAGGGCCAGGCCCGGACCGCGGAGTGGAAGACCCGCGTGGCGTTCCGCCTGATCGAGGACCTCACCGAGAACTGGGGCATGCGGGTCGAGGACATCATCATCGACTGCCTGACCTTCCCGATCTCCACCGGCCAGGAGGAGGTCCGCAAGGACGGCATCGAGACGATCAACGCGATCAAGCAGCTGAAGGAGAAGTACCCGCAGGTCCAGACGACACTGGGCCTGTCGAACATCTCGTTCGGCCTCAACCCGGCCGCGCGCCAGGTGCTCAACTCGGTCTTCCTCAACGAGTGCACCGAGGCGGGTCTCGACACCGCGATCCTCAACTCCGCGAAGATCCTGCCGTTCTCGCAGATCGACGAGGAGCAGCGCGAGGCGGCGCTCGACCTGGTCTACGACCGTCGCGAGTCCCGCGACCCGCTGCAGCACTTCATGAACCTCTTCGAGGGCGTGTCGGCGCAGTCGGCCAAGGACGAGCGCGCCGAGAAGCTCGCCGCGATGCCGCTCTTCGAGCGCCTCGCGCAGCGGATCATCGACGGCGACCGCAACGGCCTCGAGGAGGACCTCGACGCCGGCATGGAGGAGAAGGACCCGCTCGACATCATCAACACCGACCTGCTCGGTGGCATGAAGGTCGTCGGCGACCTCTTCGGCGCCGGCAAGATGCAGCTGCCGTTCGTGCTCGCCTCGGCCGAGGTGATGAAGGCCGCGGTGGCCCACCTCGAGCAGTTCATGGAGGCCACCGACAACTCCGGCAAGGGCAAGATCCTGCTGGCGACGGTGAAGGGCGACGTCCACGACATCGGCAAGAACCTCGTCGACATCATCCTGTCGAACAACGGCTACGACGTCGTGAACATCGGCATCAAGCAGCCGATCAACGCCATCCTCGAGGCCGCCGACGACAACAACGTCGACGCCATCGGGATGTCCGGGCTGCTGGTGAAGTCCACCGTGGTCATGAAGGACAACCTGCAGGAGATGAACGACCGCGGGGTCGCCGACAAGTACCCGGTGCTGCTCGGCGGCGCGGCGCTCACCCGCTCGTACGTCGAGAACGACCTCGGCGAGCTGTACCAGGGCGACGTCCGGTACGCGAAGGACGCCTTCGAGGGCCTCAAGCTCATGGACTCGGTCATGACCGGGGAGGGCCCCTCGGAGGAGGAGCAGCAGAAGGCCGCCGAGCGCAAGGAGCGCCGTGAGCGCTCGAACCGCATCAAGGCCAAGCGCGAGGAGGAGGCCGGCGGCGAGAACCCGGCGTTCGACCCGGACGCGATCTCCGACGTCGCGCGGCGCATCGAGGTCCCGCAGCCGCCGTTCTGGGGCACCCGCGTGGTCCGCGGCCTGCGTCTGCAGGACTTCTCGGCGCTGCTGGACGAGCGCGCCACGTTCTTCGGCCAGTGGGGCCTGCGCGGCCAGAAGGGCGACGAGGGCCCGTCGTACGAGGAGCTCGTCGAGACCGAGGGCCGCCCGCGCCTGCGCTACTGGCTCGACCGCCTGCAGTCCGAGGGCATCACCAGCCACGCCGCGCTGGTCACCGGGTACTTCCCGGTGATCTCCGAGGGCCAGGAGGTCGTGGTCCTCGACGAGGCCAAGCCGGACGCGGGCGAGCTGCACCGCTTCGCCTTCCCGCGCCAGAAGCGCGACCGGCGCCTGTGCCTCGCGGACTTCTTCCGGACGCGCGACGAGGCCCGCGAGCTCGGGGGCGTCGACGTCATGCCGATGAACCTCGTGACGATGGGCCAGCCCATTGCGGACTTCGCCAACCAGCTGTTCGCGGACAACTCCTACCGCGACTACCTCGAGGTGCACGGCTTGGGCGTGCAGCTCACCGAGGCGCTGGCGGAGTACTGGCACCGCCGCGTGCGCGAGGAGCTGACCTTCGCCGACGGCTCGACGATGGCCGACCAGGACCCGGCCGACGTCCACGAGTACTTCAAGCTCGGCTACCGCGGCGCGCGCTTCTCCCTCGGCTACGGGGCCTGCCCGAACGTCGAGGACCGCACGAAGATCGTGGACCTCCTCGACCCGAGCCGCATCGGCGTCGAGCTCTCCGACGAGGACCAGCTGCACCCCGAGCAGTCCACGGACGCGCTCGTCGTGCACCACCCGGAGGCCAAGTACTTCAATGCCTGAGTCCCTGGCGGCCGTCCTGTGGGACATGGACGGCACGCTGGTCGACTCCGAGCGGCTCTGGGACGTGTCCCTGGCCGACCTCGCCGCCCACCTGGGCGGCACGCTCTCGGCGGCGACCCGCGAGGACCTCGTGGGCTCGTCGCTGCGGCGCTCGGTGTCGGCGGTGCGCGCCGAGGTCGGGCTGGACCCCGGTGACGAGGCAGGTGTCGAGGCCGACGGCCGCTGGCTGCTCGAGCGCACCAAGGAGCTGTTCGCCCGGGACCTCCCGTGGCGCCCCGGCGCCCGGGAGGCGCTCGCGGCCGTGCGCTCCGGCGGCGTGGCGACGGCGCTGGTCACGAGCACCTACCGCGAGCTGACCGAGGTCGCGCTCGACACCATCGGCCGCGAGTACTTCGACGTCACCGTGTGCGGCGACGAGGTGGCCGCGACCAAGCCCGACCCCGCCCCCTACCGTCGCGCCGCGGAGCTGCTCGGTGTCGACCCGGCGGGCTGTGTCGCGGTCGAGGACTCGCCGACCGGGACGCGCTCGGCGGTGGCCGCGGGCGCCACGGTGCTCGTCGTCCCGTCCGAGGTCCCCGTCCCGGCGGGGGAGCGCCGGATCCTGCGCGAGAGCCTGGTCGGGCTCACCGTCGACGACCTCCGTTCGGCCCTCCCCGTCACCGTCCGGACCCGGACCGACCGTCCGTTCGGCGCGTCGGAACCGCCGGACGGCGCGGCGGCGGGGCCTGGGACGAACTCTTCCGGCGGTGCACGGGAACCCAGGTTGTGCACCCCGCAGTGACCACGTGCAACGATGGCTGTCCGTGAAGACGTTCGAGGAGCTCTTCGACGAGCTCGCCGTCAAGGCCCGTGACCGACCTGCGGGGTCGGGGACCGTGGCCGCTCTGGATGCCGGGGTCCACGCCCAGGGCAAGAAGGTGCTCGAGGAGGCCGGCGAGGTGTGGATCGCTGCCGAGTACGAGACCGACGACAAGCTGGCCGAGGAGATCTCCCAGCTGCTCTATCGCACCCAGGTCATCATGCTCGGCCGCGGGCTCACGCTCGACCAGGTCTACAAGCACCTGTAGTGGACACCGCCAGGTGTCAGGAGGAGAAGGACCATGCTCCGCGTCGCCGTTCCCAACAAGGGATCCCTGGCCGAAGAGGCGTCGACGATGCTGCGCGACGCCGGGTACCGGCAACGGTCGGACAGCCGTGACCTGAGCCTGCACGACGAGGCCAACCACGTCACCTTCTTCTACCTGCGCCCGAAGGACATCGCGACCTACGTCTCCGAGGGCCAGCTGCACCTCGGGATCACCGGCCACGACCTCACCGAGGAGTCCTCCGCGTCGGTCAAGCAGCTGCTCCAGCTCGGCTTCGGGCAGTCGAAGTTCCGCTACGCGGCGCCCCTGCGCAACGAGTGGACCGTCCAGGACCTGGCCGGCAAGCGGATCGCGACGTCCTACCCCCGCCTCGTGCGCGCCAACCTGGCGCAGCAGCGCATCGCGGCCAAGGACGTGATCCGCCTCGACGGCGCCGTGGAGATCTCGATCGAGCTCGGCGTGGCCGACGCGATCGCCGACGTCGTGAGCTCGGGGCGCACCCTGGCCCAGCACGGCCTCGTGACGATCGGCGACCCGATCACCGAGTCCGAAGCGGTGATCATCGACCGCAACGCCAAGTTCGACCAGGTGCCCGACGCGCCCGACACCGAGCGGGAGAAGTCGCGGTTCGTCGAGCGCCTGCGCGGCGTCGTCTACGCCCGCCGCTACGTCATGCTCGACTACGACTGCCCGGTGGATCTCCTCGACCGCGCCGTCGAGCTCACCCCGGGCATCGAGTCGCCCACCGTCGCGCCGCTGTCGAACGACAAGTTCGTCGCCGTCCGCTCCATGGTCGAGCGCAAGCGGGTCAACGACATCATGGACGAGCTCGCGGACCTCGGCGCCACGGGCATCGTGACGTCCTCGCTGCAGTCCTGCCGCGCCATCGGTCCCGCCGCGAACGGCGCCGGCGCCCTGACCCCCTAACGGCGCCGCACCGTCAGCGCCTGCGCTCTGCTCTCGCGGCAAGCCGGTTCGACCCCTCACGCTCCTCCGTCGCGTGACGTGTCGACATGGGGCGCCGCGACCGTGTCGGCGGCTACCTCGGCCGCACCGTCAGCGCCTGCGCGGCGCGCCCCACGGGGCCGTCGCGGTCGTGCAGCACGGAGGACGCCAGGCCCGCGCCCTCCGGGCCGATGACGCTGTCGGCGTCGAGCCCGATCCACTCGCCCCGCGGGGCGCGGTGGACGTGCAGGGTCAGGTCGGTGTTGACGAACAGCCAGTCGTTGAGGTCGAGGCGGGCCGCCGCGCCGTTGGTCGAGTCGGCCACCGCGGCCAGCCGCTGCCACGGGGTGGGCTCCTCGTCCGCCACGACCGGCACGCGCAGCCGGCCCCACGCGCGCCCCGGGCCGGACTCGCCGAGGTGGCCCGCGAGCCAGCGCCACTCCACGGCGTCGAGGTAGCCGGGCAGCCAGCCCGGCGGGTTCGGGATCGTGCGCCCCTCCTCGGGAGGCGGCAGCGCCGGTCCGGGGTCGGTGGCGGCGGCGGTGGTGTCGGTGACCGCCAGGCGCCATCCGGTGGCGCGGGCGACGGCCCGCCCGCCCGCGACCAGCTCCGCGACCACCAGCTCGATGGTGCGCCCGGCGCGCTCGACCCGGCTGCTGATCGTCAGCTCACCCATCGGCACGCGCCCCAGGACCTCGACGGTCAGGCGGGTCAGCGCCATCCCCTCCCGCGGCGCGCACCGCTCGAGGGCGCGCACCAGCAGCGCGCTCGGCGGCCCCATGTGCTGGGCGTCGGGGAACCACGGCCCGGCCGTGGAGCCGGTGGCGAGGACGCGCTGGGTGCCCTCCGGATCGGGGGTGCCGGGCTCGAGCAGCCGGAAGAACGGCTCGGTCACGGTGGGTGTCGCGGAGGAGGTCACGGGAGCGGCTCTCCGGTGCGGGGGCGGGGGAGGGGGAGGTCGACGGGTCCGTCCTCGGGCCAGCCCGGGTACGGCGGAGGCTCGCCGCCCCAGGCGGGGCAGCGCACGCGGTGCTCGCAGTACGAGCAGCCGGGGCCGGGGTTCGGGCGGAAGTCGCCGGTGGGCGCCGCCCGCGTGACGGCCGCCCACACCGCGGCCAGGACGCCGGCGAAGCGGTCGAGCTCGCCGGCGGTCGGGCGCAGCGTCAGCGACGTCGCGTTCCCGAGGTGCAGCAGCCGCACCGTCGGCGCCACGCCCCGCGTGCGGGCGAGCAGCAGCGCGTAGAAGCGCACGCCGAACAGCGCCCGCATCTCCCCGCGCGGCGTGGGCGAGGGCCCCGACTTGTAGTCGACCACCGTGAGCCCGCCGGGCCCGGTGTCGAGACGGTCGAGGTAGCCGCGCAGGGGCGTCCCGTCACCCAGCTCCGCCTCGACCCGCAGCTCGCGGCCCTCCGAGACGACAGTGCGCGGGTCCTCGAGGTCGAAGTAACCGGCGAGCAGCCCGTCGAGGCCCGGGTCCTCGCCCAGCCGGGCCCGCTCGGCGGGATCCAGCTCGTCGAGCACGGTGCGCGCGAGCTCGCGCGCGGCGGCGGGATCGCGGTCCGCGGCGTCGAGGCCGTGCAGCCGCTCGAGCACCGCGTGCACCACCGTGCCCCGCAGCGCGCCGGGCGACGGCGTCTCGGGCAGCCGGTCGACCGCCCGGAAGCGGTAGAGCAGCGCGCACCGCCGGAAGTCGACCGCCCGCGACGGCGAGAGCGCGGGACGTCGCGGGGCGTCGGCGGACGCCGCACCCACCGTCACCCCGGCCTCCGTGCTCATGCCCGCGAGGCTAGATCACGCCCCCGACACGCCCCTCGCGGTCGCGACGCACCCCGCTGCCTAGGGTGGTCCGTCGTGCAGAGCGCCGAGGACGTCACCGACACCGAGCGGGGCCCGGTGCGCAGCGGGCCGTTCCGGCCGGGCGACCGGGTGCAGCTCACCGACCCGAAGGGCCGCCACTTCAGCCTCGTGCTCGAGCGCGGGCAGAGCTACCACACGCACCGCGGGGCCATCGACCACGACAGGCTGATCGGCGCCCCCGAGGGCAGCGTCGTGCTCTCGGCCGCCAACACCCCCTACCTCGCGCTGCGCCCCCTGCTGCCCGACTACGTGCTCGCCATGCCGCGCGGGGCCCAGGTGATCTACCCGAAGGACGCGGCGCAGATCCTCATGTGGGGCGACGTGTTCCCGGGGGCGCGGGTGCTCGAGGCCGGCGCCGGGTCGGGGGCGCTGACGTGCAGCCTGCTGCGCGCGGTCGGGCCCACCGGCCACGTGCGCTCCTACGAGGTCCGCGCCGACCACGCCGAGCACGCCGAGAAGAACGTCGAGCGCTTCTTCGGCGAGCGCCCGGAGACCTGGGACCTGCGCGTGGGCGACCTCGCCGACCACGACCCCACGGAGCCGGACGGGACCGCGGACCGGATCGTCCTCGACATGGCCGCGCCGTGGGAGACGCTGCCGGTCGTGCGGGAGACGCTCGTGCCCGGCGGCGTGCTCGTCGGTTACGTCGCCACGACGACCCAGCTCTCGACGCTGACCGAAGCGCTCCGTGAGCAGGCGTGCTGGACCGAGCCGCAGGTGTGGGAGTCGATGGTCCGCCCGTGGCACGCGGTGGGGCTCGCCGTGCGCCCGGAGCACCGGATGATCGCCCATACGGCGTTCCTGCTGACGGCGCGGCGTCTGGCCGACGGCGTGACCCCGCCGCGCGTGCAGCGTCGGCCGAGCCGGGGCTGACGCGCGGGAGATCCGATCATCGGTGATCGGAGAAGGCCCTCCTGTGATGCGGGAATGACCCACCGTGACGCCGCGCAAGAGCCGCCCGTGAGAACTCCGTCACCGGCGCGCTACTCCACGGACACCTCGATTCACGGGTACGGTTGCGCCACGGAGTAGCGGAGGAGGGCGCCGTGACGACTGACGACGACCCCAGGGGCCGATCCGACAGGGCAGACAGCGGCCGGGACCGCGGCGAACGACACGACCGTGGCTCGGCGGACATGGCAGCACAGGTGCGCTTCCTCGAGGACGAGGTCGCGCTGTTGCGTCGCAAGTTGACCGAATCCCCTCGGCACGCGCGCATCCTCGAACAGCGTCTGGGCGAGGCTCAGCAGCGTGTGGCGCAGCTGACCGAGCGCAACGACAAGCTGACCGACACCCTCAAAGAGGCCCGCGCGCAGCTCGTGAGCCTCCGCGAGGAGGTCGACCGGCTCGCGCAGCCGCCGTCGAGCTACGGCGTGTTCCTCGAGGCGCACGAGGACTCGACGGTCGACGTGTTCACGTCCGGCCGCCGCATGCGCGTGGCCGTGTCGCCGGCCGTGGAGACCTCCGAGCTCACCCGCGGGCAGTCCCTGCGGCTGAACGAGGCCCTCACCGTCGTCGAGGCGGGCGCCTACGAGCGCATCGGCGAGGTCTGCGCGCTGCGCGAGATCCTCACCGACGAGGACGGCAGCCGGACCCGCGCGCTGATCATCGGCAACGCCGACGAGGAGCGGGTCATCCACCTGGCCGACTCGCTGCTGTCCGAGGACGGGCCCGAGCTCAAGCCGGGCGACTCGCTGATGGTCGACACCAAGGTGGGCTACGCCTACGAGAAGGTGCCGAAGGCCGAGGTCGAGGAGCTCGTGCTCGAGGAGGTCCCCGACGTCGCCTACACCGACATCGGCGGCCTCGCGCGGCAGATCGACTCCATCCGCGACGCGGTGGAGCTGCCGTTCCTGCACGCCGACCTGTTCCGGACCTACCAGCTGCGTCCGCCCAAGGGCGTGCTGCTGTACGGCCCGCCCGGGTGCGGCAAGACGCTCATCGCGAAGGCCGTGGCCAACTCGCTGGCGAAGAAGGTCGCCGAGACCCGCGGCGAGGACAGCCGCGACGTCAAGGCGCACTTCCTCAACATCAAGGGCCCGGAGCTGCTCAACAAGTTCGTCGGCGAGACCGAGCGGCACATCCGGATGATCTTCCAGCGGGCGCGCGAGAAGGCGTCCGAGGGCACGCCGGTGATCGTGTTCTTCGACGAGATGGACTCGATCTTCCGGACGCGCGGCTCGGGTGTCTCGAGCGACGTCGAGACGACGATCGTGCCCCAGCTCCTGAGCGAGATCGACGGTGTCGAGGGGCTCGAGAACGTCATCGTCATCGGCGCCTCGAACCGCGAGGACATGATCGACCCCGCGATCCTGCGGCCCGGCCGTCTCGACGTGAAGATCAAGATCGAGCGCCCGGACGCGGAGGCCGCGCAGGACATCTTCTCGAAGTACCTGATCGACGGCCTGCCGCTGCACGAGGACGACATCGACGAGTTCGGCGGCAACCGCGCGGCGTGCCTCGACGGCATGATCGAGCGGGTCGTCGAGCGGATGTACGCCGAGACCGACGACAACCGGTTCCTCGAGGTCACCTACGCCAACGGGGACAAGGAGGTCCTGTACTTCAAGGACTTCAACTCCGGCGCGGTCATCGAGAACATCGTCGGCCGGGCGAAGAAGTCGGCCATCAAGTCCGAGCTGGAGAGCTCCCAGCCGGGCCTGCGCGTGCAGCACCTGCTGGACGCGGTGGTCGACGAGTTCGCCGAGTCCGAGGACCTGCCCAACACGACCAACCCGGACGACTGGGCACGCATCTCGGGCAAGAAGGGCGAGCGGATCGTCTACATCCGCACCCTCGTCACCGGCAAGGGCGCGACGCAGGGCAAGGAGATCGACACGGCCTCCAACACGGGCCAGTACCTGTGACAGCGGGTACCGTGTAGGCATGACCGACGAGCACCACCGGCCGCCCCGCCAGGACCGCAACGAGGTCCGCGGAGCGGCCGGTGTCGCGTCGGAGGCCGTCGACATCGTCTCGCGACCCGTCCAGGGCACCCACGAGGCGATCTCCGGCACCGTGTTCGGCGCGCTCCGCCGGGCCGGGCTCGGGCCGGCGTCGAAGCCCGTGCAGGTGATGCACGACGGCATCAGCACCGGCGTCTACGCGGCGGTGCGCGGCATCTCCCGGCTCGCGGGGCAGGGGGTCGGCGCCGCGGCGTCGCTGGCCCGTCCCGGCGACTGGCGCCCCATCACCGGCACGCCCACGGGCGCGGTGCTCACCGGCGCGATCAACGGCCTGGTCGGCGACCACATGGTGGCCCTGGACAACGACCTCGCCGTGCCCATGGCCCTCTACACCGCGACCGTCGACGACGAGCACGGCGAGCTGCCCGGCGACACGGCCGATCCCGAGGCGCTGCGTGCCGCGGTCGCCGACCACCCCGAGCGCGACCTGACCCGCCTCGTGCTCTTCGTGCACGGCCTCGGGGAGACCGAGCACGCCTGGCGGCTCTACGGCGAGGCCAGCGCGGGGGAGGGCTACGCCGAGCGCGTCGCCTCCGCCACCGGCGCGACGCCGCTGCTGCTGCGCTACAACTCCGGGCTGCGCATCGCCGACAACGGCACGGCGCTCTCGCTGCTGCTCACCGACCTGTTCGCCCGCTGGCCCGAGGCCGTCCGGCGCCTCGACCTCGTCGGGCACTCGATGGGCGGCCTCGTGCTGCGCCACGCCTGCCACCACGCCGTGCAGACCGGTCAGCCCTGGGTCGGCGCGGTGCGCCGGATGATCTACCTGGGCTCGCCGCACCGGGGCGCTCCGCTGGCCCACCGGGTGGACCAGCTGGCGAGCCGGCTCAGCGGGTGGTCGAGCTCGAGGACCTGGGGCGAGTTCCTCGACCGCCGCTCCGCGGGCATCCGCGACCTCGTGACGGGGGTGTCGGACACCGAGGTGCCCCTGCTCGCCCACGCGTCGCACCACGCCGTCGCCGCGTGCCTCACCAGCTCCGCGCACCACCCGCTGGCGAACGCCCTCGGCGACCTGCTGGTCCCCGTCGACTCCGCGGGCGGCGCCGTCACCGACGTCGAGCCGCTGACGTCGTCGCACCACTTCCACCTGCTCAACGACCCCGACGTCCACGACCACCTGATGCGCTGGCTGACGGCCGAGGACGACGACACGGACGAGACGAGCGCGTGAGCGGGCCCGCTCCGTCCGGGGACCCGGCGAGCGGGGAGCGACAGCAGGGTCACCGCGCGCGCCTGGTCGTGCTCGGCGCCCTGACCGCGGCCGCGCCGCTGTCGCTGGACACGTACCTGCCCGCCCTGCCGTCGCTGACCGCCGACCTGGCCACCACGCCGTCGGTCACGCAGCTGTCGCTGACGTCGTGCCTGGTCGGGCTCGCGCTGGGCCAGCTCGTCGCGGGCCCGCTGTCCGACGTGCTCGGGCGCCGTCGCCCCATGCTGCTGGGGGCCGCGGGCTTCGCGGTGGTCTCGGTGCTGTGCGCGGTGGCGCCGTCGATCGAGGTGCTCGTCGCGCTGCGCCTGCTCCAGGGGCTGCTCGGGGCCGTGGGCATCGTCGTCGCGCGGGCGGTGGTGCGCGACACCAGCGACGCCACGGCGTCGGCGCGGGCCTTCGCGACGCTGATGCTCGTCTCCGGCGTGGCCCCGATCGTCGCGCCGGTGCTCGGCGGGCAGCTGCTGCGGGCCACGAGCTGGCGCGGGGTGTTCGTCGTCCTCGCCGTGTACGGCGCGCTGTCCGGGCTCGCGGTCCTCGCGCTGGTGCGCGAGTCGCTGCCGCGGTCCCGCCGTCGCGCCGGCAGCGCCGCGGCCACCCTCGCGTCGTTCCGCGTGCTGCTCGGCGACCGCCGGGTCGTCGCCTGCGTGCTCGCGGCCGGCCTGCTGTTCTCGGCGATGTTCGCCTACATCTCCGGCTCGACGTTCGTCCTGCAGGACCTCTACGGGCTCTCGCCCCAGGCGTTCTCCGGGGTGTTCGCCGCCAACTCGGTGGGGATCGTGGCGTCGGTGCAGGTCGCGGGCCGTCTGGCGGGCTCGGGCCGGGTCGCGCCCGTGCGGCTGGTCGCCACGGGGCTGGGCGTCGCGGCCGTCGGGACCGGGGTGCTGCTGGTCGCGACGCTGCTCGACGGCGGGCTCGCCGGGGTCGTGGCGGGTCTCTTCGTCACGGTCGTCGGCGTCGGCCTGGTGCTGCCCAGCGCCACGACGCTGACCCTGGCCGACCACCCGGAGCACGCCGGGAGCGCGTCGGCCCTGCTGGGCACCGCCCAGTTCATCGTGGGCGCCGGCACCGCCCCGCTCGTCGGCCTGGCGGGCAGCCGGTCGGCGGTGCCGATGGCGGCGACGATGGCCGGGGCCGTCGTGCTGGGCGCCGTCGTCTTCGGTGTCCTGTGGCGCACCGCGCCGCCCGGAGCGGGCCGCGGGGCCCGGACACATTTAGGGTCGGAGGCATGACCGCGCGCCGCATCATGGGCACCGAGATCGAGTACGGCATCTCCGTCCCCGGTGACCCGGCCGCGAACCCGGTGATCACCTCGACCCAGATCGTGCTGGCCTACGCGGCCGCCGCCGAGGTGCCGCGCGCCCGGCGTGCCCGCTGGGACTACGAGGTCGAGTCGCCCCTGCGCGACGCCCGCGGGTTCGACCTCGGTCCGAGCGCCGGCCCGCCGCCGGACGCGGGCGACCTCGACGACCTGGGCGCCGCCAACGTCATCCTCACCAACGGCGCCCGGCTCTACGTCGACCACGCGCATCCCGAGTTCTCCGCCCCCGAGGTGACCACCCCGCGCGACGCGGTGATCTGGGACAAGGCGGGGGAGCGGGTCATGGAGGACGCCGCCGAAAGGGCGGCGACGGTCCCCGGGACCCCGCGGATCCAGCTCTACAAGAACAACATCGACAACAAGGGCGCGAGCTACGGGTCCCACGAGAACTACCTCTGCGCCCGCCAGACCCCGTTCCCCACGATCATCACGGGGCTGACGCCGTTCTTCGCGTCGCGGCAGGTGGTGTGCGGCGCCGGGCGCGTGGGCCTCGGCCCGTCCGGCGACGAGGCGGGGTTCCAGCTCTCCCAGCGCGCCGACTACATCGAGGTCGAGGTCGGGCTGGAGACCACGCTCAAGCGCGGCATCATCAACACCCGCGACGAGCCGCACGCCGACGCCGACAAGTACCGCCGGCTGCACGTCATCATCGGCGACGCGACGCTCGCCGAGTACTCCACCTACCTCAAGCTCGGCACGACGGCCCTGGTGCTCTCGATGATCGAGGGCGGGGTGCGCTTCGACGACCTGCGCCTGCTCGAGCCGGTGCGCTCGGTGCACCGCATCAGCCACGACCCGACGCTGAAGACCACGGTCGACCTCTCCGACGGCCGGAAGATGACCGCCCTGGACCTCCAGCACGCCTACCTCGAGCGCGCCTGGAAGCACGAGGAGACCACGGCCGACGGCGAGATCGACCCGATGACCCTCGAGGTCCTCGAGACGTGGCAGCAGGTGCTCGACGACCTCGGCACCGACCCGCTGCGCTGCGCCGACCGGCTCGACTGGGTCGCCAAGCTCAACCTGCTGCAGGGCTACCAGCAGCGCGACAACCTGCCCTGGGACTCGCCGAAGCTGCACCTCATCGACCTGCAGTACACCGACGTCCGCCAGGGCAAGGGCCTGTACAACCGGCTGGTCGCCCGCGGCTCGATCAAGCGCCTCGTCGACGAGGAGGCCGTGCGCGCGGCCGTCACCCACCCTCCGGAGGACACCCGCGCCTACTTCCGTGGCCGCTGCCTGGAGCGCTACCCCGCCGAGGTGGCGGCGGCGTCGTGGGACTCGGTCATCTTCGACCTGGGCCGCGAGTCACTGGTGCGGATCCCGACCCTCGAGCCCCTGCGCGGCACGCGCGGGCACGTCGGGGAGCTCATCGACAACTCGGCGGACGCGACGGCGCTGGTGGAGGCCCTGACGCGGGGGTGAGAGAGCGTTGCGTCACGGGCAGATGTCGCCCCGGGTCTGTAGGGTTCGAAAGCGCAGTACCCCGCTGTACGAAAGACCCCGGGAGGCTAGCCATGGCGCAGGAACAGACCCAGCGGCAGGGCGGGGGCGACGACGGCGACGGCGGCGAGGACAGCACCGCCGCCGGCCAGGAGCGCCGCGAGAAGCTCGGTGAGGACGTCGACACGATCCTCGACGAGATCGACGACGTGCTCGAGGAGAACGCCGAGGACTTCGTCCGGGCGTACGTCCAGAAGGGCGGCCAGTAACCTCCCGGCGGAGTCCTCGTACTCCGTTCGGCCTACAGACACCACGCCGCCCCCGTGACCCCGGTTCGCTGTGACCGGGGCCACGGGGGCGGCGGTCCATTCCCCGAAGTCCTGAGCCCAGCCCCGACACCCACGCACAGGAGCGCCCCACCGATGGAGCCCTCGTCGGCCCTGCCCCCGGCCTACTTCTCCGCCGGGACGGCCTCGTTCGTCGACTTCCTGCGGGAGGTCCGGCCTGACCTGCTGCCCGGCGCGGGCGCCCGTCCGGTGACGGCCGAGCAGGCCGGCGCGGGCGGGCACGTCACCGCCGCGCACGGCACGACCATCGTGGCCGCCACCTTCTCCGGCGGTGTCGCCATCGCCGGCGACCGGCGGGCGACGATGGGCAACCTGATCTCCTCGCGCGACATGCAGAAGGTCTTCGTCACCGACGACTGGTCGGCGGCCGGCATCGCGGGCACCGCGGGCATCGCGGTCGAGGCGGTGCGGCTGTTCACCGTCGAGCTGCAGCACTACGAGAAGATCGAGGGCGTCCCGCTCACCTTCGACGGCAAGGCCAACAAGCTCGCGGGCATGGTGCGGGGCAACCTGGGCGCGGCGATGCAGGGGCTGTCGTTCGTGCCGCTGTTCGTCGGCTTCGACGTCGACGCCGCCGACCCGGCCCGCGCCGGGCGCATCGTGTCCTACGACGTGGTCGGCAGCCGCAGCGAGGAGACCCACTACGCCGGCGTCGGCTCCGGGTCGCTGTTCGCGAAGTCGTCGCTGAAGAAGCGCCACGACCCGGAGGGCTCGCGCGAGGACGTCGTGCGCACGCTCGTCGAGGCGCTCTACGACGCCGCCGACGACGACAGCGCCACCGGCGGGCCCGACACCATCCGCGCGATCTACCCGATCGTGGTCACCATCGACGCCGAGGGCGCCGTCACGGTGCCCGAGGACGAGACCGCCGCGGTCGCCGAGGCCGTCGTCGCGGGCCGCCGCGAGCGGCCCGGCGGCTGAGCTCCCCACCCACGAACCCGCAGACACCTTCGGACCCAGGAGCGCTCCCCGCCATGACGATGCCGTTCTACGCGTCGGTCGACCAGCTGATGCGCGACCGCTCGGACCTCGCGCGCAAGGGCATCGCCCGGGGCCGCAGCGTCGTCGTGCTGACCTTCGCCGGCGGCGTGCTGTTCGTGGCGGAGAACCGGTCGAACTCCCTGCGCAAGGTCTCGGAGATCTACGACTCGCTCGGGTTCGCCGCGGTCGGCCGCTACAACGAGTTCGAGAACCTGCGCACCGCCGGCATCCGCTACGCCGACGTGCGCGGCTACTCCTACGACCGCCGCGACGTCTCCGGCCGTTCGCTGGCCAACGCCTACGCCCAGATCCTCGGCGCGAGCTTCATCGAGCAGCAGAAGCCGTTCGAGGTGGAGCTGTGCGTCGCCGAGGTCGGCGAGACGCCCGACCGCGACAAGCTCTTCCGGATCACCTACGACGGCTCGATCTCCGACGAGCCGCGGTTCGTGGTCATGGGCGGCACCACCGAGCCCATCAGCGCGGCCCTGCGCTCGTCCTACGAGGCCGACCTCGACATGCAGAACGCCCTGCGGATCGCCCTCGAGGCGCTGCAGGCGCAGAACGGCAGCTCGTCCGGCTCGGGGTCCGGCGGCTCGACTCCCGAGCCCCTCGGGGTCGACGCCCTCGAAGTCGCCGTCCTCGACCGCAGCCGCCGGCCGCGCCGGGCGTTCCGGCGCGTCACCGGGGCCGCCCTGGCCGCCCTGCTGCCGGGCGGCGACCAGGCGGGGTCCTCCGCAGAGGAGCCCGCGGGGGACACCGACGCGGACGACACGGGCGCCGGCGACGAGGTCTCGGGCGCGGGCGGCGCCGACCCTGAGGCCTAAGCCTCCGGCAGCCGGTAGACCGGCACCGGTTTGGGCGCGATCCGGAAGACGAACCGGTCGGAGTCGGGCTGCACCTCGCCGTCGGTGGCCAGCCCGACCGCCGGGCCGACGACCCGCACCGAGAGCCGGGTCCGCGAGGCCGCCGTGTAGACGCGGCTGCGCGCGAGGGTCCCGGCCATCACCGACACCACGAACCGGGTGCGCGAGAAGCGGCCGTCGGCGCGCAGGTAGCGCACGTCGAGCACCCGGGCGTCGAGCCGGGGGCGGAAGAGCGGGGCCATGCCCCGGGGCTCGTAGCCGCCCATCCCCACGAACAGCAGCCAGATCGTGCGGCGCCGGCCGTCGAGCTCGACGACGAGCGGGGTCGCCTCGGCCAGCACGCGGACCAGCGCCATGGCGGCCGCCGGCCACTTGCCCCAGCGGCCCTCCCACTGCTCGCGCAGCTTGACCATGTCCGGGTAGCCGCCGAGGCTCGCGGTGTTGATGAACGCGACGGTCCGTTCCCCGCCCTCGGGGGCGGTGATGTCGACGAGGCCGACGTCCACCGCCACGGCCTCCCCGTCGCGGGCCGCGGCGAGGGCCGTCGCCGAGTCCTCGATGCCGACGTCGCGGGCGAAGTGGTTGAGCGTGCCCTCGGGCATGACCACCAGCGGCACGCCGCGACGCTGGGCCAGCCCGGCGAGGGCCGCGACGGAGCCGTCGCCGCCGGCGACCCCGATGGCGCGCGGCGCGCCGCCGTCCGGAGCCGGGCGGTCCAGGGCGGCCTCGACCTCCTCGACGAAGTCGACGCCGGGCTCCGGGACGAGGACCTGCGCCCGCGGGAGCACGGCGTGGATCTCCTCCGGCGGGGACGGCTCGGCGTCGTCCTCGACGGCGCCGACCACCGGAGCGACGAGCTGGCCCAGGGCCTCCAGGGGTCCCGGGGTGCCGGCCGAGCGGTTCGCCACCATCACGAGCCCGGAGCCGTCGGCCAGCGCCGGCGCGTCGTGCGCGGGGCGCGCGCGGGCGGGCGCGTGGCGCACGACCGGCCACCAGCGCCGGGTCAGCGCCGCGACCCCGACGCCGAGCCCGGCGCCGGCGAGGACGTCGGCGACCGTGCGTTCCCCGAGGGTCACGCGGGCGCCGGAGACGGCCACCGCCACCGGCGCGAGCGCCGCGCCGAGCAGCGGCGACTCCATCGCGGCGGCCGTGACGAAGGCCGACGACGACGCGGCGTGCGCGGACGGGAAGCGCCGGCCCCACGGACGCATCCGGGGGAGCAGGGGCTTGGCCAGCGTGTGGGCGATCGCGGACGTCGCCGCGGCCGCCATGACCCCGCGGACCCCGGCGCGCCGGCGCGGACCCTTCCCGGAGACGAACAGGCCGCCCGCGATGACGGCCCACAGCAGTCCGCGGTCGGCGGTGCGGTCGACGCGGCGGGCCCAGCGGGAGCCGACGGGGGAGCGGTGGCGGGGGAGCGTCACGGGGATCCCGGTGGTCTCGGCGGTCGGGGCCGGGCTCAGCGGGCCGTGGCCCGGTGCGGCCACAGCGCCTCGTCGCGCCGGTAGACGGGCACGGGGTGGTCGGCCACCCGGTAGCGCAGCCGCCGGCCGCGACCCACGACCTCGCCGTCGGCGGCGACCTCGACCGGCCCGTCGAGCAGCTCGATGTCCAGTGATCGCATGGCGCTCTCCTGGTAGATCCGGTTGTGCCCGAGCACGCCCGTGGCCAGGGCCACGAACGCCCGCGCGCGGGCGAAGCGCCGATCGGCGCGCAGGTAACGGACCTCCAGCACGCCGGTGTCGAGCCGTGGGCGGTAGGACGGCACCATCCCGGTCGGGACGTAGGGCCCGTTGCCGACGAACAGCATCCACACCGACCGCTCGACCCCGTTCAGGCGGACCCGGATGGGCCGACTGCGCTTCAGGGTGACGAGCAGCGCGGCGATCGCCGAGGGCCATTTGCCCCATCTCTTCTGCCACTTCTCCCGCAGGCGGACCATCTCGGGATAGCCGCCGAACGCCGAGGTGTTGACGAAGACGACCCGCTGCGGCTCCTGCCGGCCCTCGAGGTCGGCGTGGATCCGCAGCTCGCCGAGGTCCACCGCGACGGCCTCGCCCGCGCCCGTGGCGTCGATGGCCTCCTGGGTGTCGTAGACGCCGACGTCGCGGCCGAAGTGGTTGAGCGTGCCCGCCGGGATGAGCGCCAGGGGGAGGTCGAGGTCCTCGGCGACCCGGGCGGCGGCGGCCACCGAGCCGTCGCCCCCTGCGATGCCCAGCGCCCGCGTCCCGGGCTCGCGCGCGGCCGACACGAGCGTCTCGGCGAGGTCCGCCCCGTCGTCGAGACGCAGGACCCGCGCGCGGGGCAGCGCACCGACCAGCTCGTCGTACGGGTCGACGCCCGCCTTGCCGGACCGGCTGTTCACCAGCACGACGAGTCCCTCGCCCTCGGGCAGCGTCGGTGCGCCGGCGACGGGGCGGGCCGCGGCCTCGTCGATGTCGCGCACGGGCAGCCAGCGCCGGGTGGCGAGTGCGGCCAGGGTCCCGAGCCCGACCCCCGCCGCGACGTCGGTGGTCCAGTGGACACCGACGTGGATGCGGCTGTAGGCGACGGTCGCGGCGAGCGGGACCACCCAGGTCGAGGCCTTGGGGCTCTCCATGGCGACGGCCGCCGCGAACGCCGCGGCCGACGCCGCGTGGCCGGACGGGAACGAGGAGGACGTCGGCGGGTCGTCGAGCGAACGGTGCGCCGGGAGGAGCTCGGCCGCGGGCCGGCGGCGGGGGACCAGCGGTTTGAGCACGCCGTTGGCGAGCAGGCTCGCCCCGGCGATGGCGAGCACTCCGCGCAGCGCGCCGCGGCGGGTGTGCCGGCTGCCCGCGACCAGCACGCCGGCCACGCCGAACCAGAGCTTGCTGTGGTTGGCCGACCGGGTCAGGGCCCCGAGGGCGGGATCGGCGGCCGAGTAGGGCAGGTGCCCGATGGCGGTGGTGATCCGGCAGTCGGCCTCGTTGACGTCGGCCAGCCGGCGGCGGCCGCCCCGCGCGCCCTGGCGCACCCGGCGGCCCACGCCGTGGGAGATGTCCGATGCCAGTTCGCGTCCCGGGAGCGCCACGGGCCCGACCGTAGTGATCCGGGCCCCGGCCGTACCGCACGCCCCGCGACGGAGCGTGAACCCGGCCGCTCGCGGAGCCCTCACAGGCGGGGTTGCTGTCCTAGGGTGGAGGGATGCAGCGGAGGATTTACGGGGTCGAGACCGAGTTCGGTGTCACCTGCACCTTCCACGGCCAGCGGCGCCTGTCGCCCGACGAGGTCGCCCGCTACCTGTTCCGCCGGGTCGTGTCCTGGGGACGGTCGTCCAACGTGTTCCTGCGCAACGGGTCGCGGCTCTACCTCGACGTGGGCAGCCACCCCGAGTACGCCACCGCGGAGTGCGACTCGCTCACCCAGCTCGTCGCGCACGACAAGGCGGGCGAGCGGATCCTCGAGGACCTCCTGCTCGACGCCGAGCGCCGGCTCGCCGACGAGGGCATCGGCGGCGACATCTTCCTGTTCAAGAACAACACCGACTCCGCGGGCAACTCCTACGGCTGCCACGAGAACTACCTGGTCGGCCGCTCGGGCGAGTTCTCCCGCATCGCCGACGTCCTGCTCCCGTTCCTGGTCACGCGCCAGCTCATCGCCGGTGCCGGCAAGGTGCTGCAGACCCCGCGCGGGGCCGTCTACTGCCTCTCGCAGCGCGCCGAGCACATCTGGGAGGGCGTGTCGTCCGCGACGACACGCAGCCGCCCGATCATCAACACCCGCGACGAGCCGCACGCCGACGCCGAGCGCTACCGCCGGCTGCACGTCATCGTCGGCGACTCGAACATGTCCGAGGTCACCACGCTGCTCAAGGTGGGCACCACCCACCTCGTGCTCGAGATGATCGAGCAGGGCGTGCAGTTCCGGGACTTCACGCTCGACAACCCCATCCGTGCCATCCGTGAGATCAGCCACGATCTCTCGGGCCGACGTCCCGTGCGCCTGGCCGGGGGTCGGGAGGCGAGCGCGCTGGACATCCAGCGCGAGTACCACGCCCGCGCCGTCGAGCACGTCGCGCGCCGGGGCTCCGACCCGATCACCGACCGCGTGGTCGAGCTCTGGGGCCGCACGCTCGACGCGGTCGAGCGCCAGGACCTCTCCCTCATCGACCGCGAGATCGACTGGGCGATCAAGCACCGCCTCGTCCAGCGCTACCGCAACCGCAACGACCTCGGGCTCTCGAGCCCGCGCGTCGCCCAGCTCGACCTCGCCTACCACGACATCCGGCGTGGTCGCGGCATCTTCGACCTGCTCCAGCGCAAGGACATGGTCGACCGTGTCACCGACGACGGCGAGATCGAGGCGGCCAAGGACACCCCGCCGCAGAGCACCCGCGCCAAGCTGCGCGGCGACTTCATCGCCGCCGCGCAGGCCGCCGGGCGCGATTTCACCGTGGATTGGGTGCATCTCAAACTGAACGACCAGGCCCAGCGAACCGTCCTCTGCAAGGACCCCTTCCGCGCCGTCGACGAACGCGTGGACCGCCTGATCGCCACCTTGTAACGACGGCCACGTCGGCGGCGTGCGTCCGGGGCGCACGAGGTAACCACGACCGCACTTCACCGACGACGCCGAGGACGGCACGAGAGACCTCATGGAGCACCAGCCCCGCACCTCCCGCCTGCACCGGCCGGGCCCGCCCCCCGGCACGCTCCACGACCGCGCGGCCGTGCCGGTCGACGGGGAGGTCGTGGGCACGGTGCTCGGCGGGCGCTACCGCATCGGGGAGTGCATCGGCGCCGGCGCCATGGGCGTGGTCTGGACGGCCTGGGACCGCCGGCTGCGGCGCACCGTCGCGGTCAAGCAGCTCGCCGCCCGCGGCCACCGGGACGCCACCGAGGAGCGCCTCGCCCGCACCCGCGCGATGCGCGAGGGCCGCATCGCCGCGCGCGTGGCCCACCCGCGGGCGATCGCCGTGCTCGACGTCGTGGTCAACGACGCCGGGCCCTGGCTCGTCATGGAGTACCTGCCGTCGCGCTCGCTGGCCGCGCTGCTCGCCGAGCACGGCCCGCTCGAGCCTGCCGAGGCCGCCTGGGTCGGCGCGCAGGTGGCCGACGCGCTGGGCGCGGTGCACGAGGCCGGCATCGTCCACGGCGACATCAAGCCCGGCAACGTCCTGATCACCGACGACGGCGTCGCCAAGATCACCGACTTCGGCGTCTCCCGCGCGACGTGGGACACCACGGCCACCGGCGGCGGGACCGTCGCGGGCACCCCGGGCTACTTCGCCCCCGAGGTGGCCCGCGGCGACGAGCCCACGCCCGCGTCGGACGTGTTCTCCCTCGGCGCCACGCTCTACGCCGCGGTCGAGAACGAGCTGGTCTGCGGCCGCCACGACAACACCCTCGCGGTGCTGCACGCCATGGCCGAGGGCCGGCTGCGCCCCGCCACCCGCGCCGGGGTCCTCGGACGCCCGCTCGCCGCGATGCTGCGCCTCGACCCCGCGCACCGCCCCGGCACCGGGGCCGTCGAGCGGGCCCTGCGTGCCCGCGGTGGCACCACGCCGTTCGTGCCGGCCCCCCGCAGCGGCGGCGACGCCGCCGCGGACGTCCCGGCACCGCGCCACCCGAGCACCGCGGACCTGCCGTCCACGGCGTCCGGGCCGGCCCCTGATGCCGGGTCGGGTGCCGGGTCGGTCGCCGGGTCGGTCGCCGGGTCGGTCGCCGGGTCGGTCGCCGGACCGGGTGGCGGGTCGAGTGCCGGCAACGACGTCGGGCCGGATGCCGAACCGGGATCCCGGCCTGGATCGAGACCCGACCCCGTGTCGGACCCCGCTCCGCCGAGTCCCGCGGCGGCGCCCTCGCCGGCCGCCGAGCCGGCCGCCGGGCCGGTCGCGGGGGACGCGGCCGCACCGGCCGCCGCCGCGGCGGCGTCGTCGCTGGCGCGACCGGGCCTGACCGCCGCGCGGCGCGTCCCGCGGATCACGCCGGTGCCGCGGACGCGACGTGACCACGCGGGGCGCCGGCGGCGCACGGCCGTCGTCGCCGCCGCGTCCGGGCTCGTGCTGGCGGCCGGGATCGGCGTCGCGGTCGCGGCGACGAGCACCGGCGGCACGGTCGCCACCCCCGCGGCGCCGGTGCCGGGCACCACGGAGCCGGCGCCGGCGGACCCGCTCGGCGGGGCGGGCACCACGGCCACGCCGGCGCCGACCCCGACCGTCGCGGCGCCGGTCGAACCCATGGACCCGTCGGCGTCGTCCGACCCGGCCACCGTCGTCGTCGACTACTACGCGTCGCTGCCCGGGAACATCGACGGCGCCTGGGCGGTGCTCTCGGACGAGGCCCGCGACGACTCCGGGGGCTACGAGGGCTACTGCCGCTTCTGGTCGGGCATCAGCGCGGTGCAGGCGACGAACGTGAGCGTGCGCGGCAGCACCGTCACCGCCGACATCGAGTTCACCACCACGAGCGGGCGGACCAGCCGGGAGAACTACCGGTTCGAGGTCGACCGCGACGACGACGGCCAGGTGCGCATCGAACGTGCCCAGCGCAGCAGCGACTCGAGCTGACGCGCCGGGACCGGCGTTCGAACACCTGGGCGAGACCTCGGTAGGCTCGTGCCCGTGACGACCAGCCCGTCCGCGCGCGCCGAACGCCTGGTCAACCTGGTGCTCTGCCTGCTCTCGACGCGCCAGTTCCTCAGCGCCGAGCGGATCCGCGCCACGGTGCCGGGCTACGCCGACGTCGCGTCGGACGAGGCCTTCTTCCGGATGTTCGAGCGGGACAAGGCCGAGCTGCGCGAGCTGGGCGTCCCGCTGGAGACCGGGCGGTCGTCGATGGCCGAGCCCGTCGACGGCTACCGCATCGCGCGGGGCGACTACGAGCTGCCCGACATCGACCTCGCGCCGGACGAGGCCACCGCCGTCGCTCTGGCGGCCCGGCTGTGGGACTCCCCGGCGCTGGCGGGGGCGGCGCGGTCGGCGCTGCAGAAGCTACGCGCCGCCGGGATCGCGGTCGACCCGGACGCGGCGTCGGCGGTGCAGCCCCGGCTCCAGGCCGCCGAGCCGGCCTTCGCCCCGCTGCTCGCCGCGAGCCGGGCCGGGCGGGTGGTCACCTTCACCCACCGCTCCCACCCCACCGCCGAGGCGCGCACCCGCACCGTCGAGCCGTGGGGGGTCGTGTCCTGGCGCGGGCGCTGGTACCTCGTCGGCCACGACCGCGACCGCGCCGACGTCCGCTGCTTCCGGCTCTCCCGCATCGGCGACGACGCCCGGGCGATCGGGCCGCGGGGTGCGGTGACGCCGCCGGCTGACGTCGACCTCGTGGCGCTGGTGGCGGCCTCGGCCGGCCCGCCACCCCCGACGGGCCGCGCCCGGGTCCGGCTCACTCCCGGCCGGGCCCAGGGGCTGCGCCGCGGCGCCCACCCGGACCCGGACGGCGACCCGGACGTCGTCGAGATCGACCTGTCCCGCATCGACACCGCCGCGCGCTGGGTGGCGGGCCACGGACCGGACGCGGTCGTCCTCGAGCCGCCGGAGCTGCGCAAGGCCGTCGTCGCGCTCCTGCGGGGGTCGGTGGGGGCCGTGAACGTGGGGAGTGCACCGTGACCGCGGGGGTGTCCGAGCGGCTGCCGCGCCTGCTCACGCTCGTGCCCTACCTGCTGGCGCGTCCCGGTATCGCGGTGGCCGACGCGGCCGCCGACTTCGGCGTGGGCGAGGCCCAGCTGCGTCGCGACCTCGAGCTGCTCTGGATGTGCGGGCTGCCGGGCTACGGCCCGGGCGACCTGGTCGACCTCTCCTTCGAGGGCGACACGGTGACCGTCACGTTCGACGCCGGCATGCGCCGACCGCTGCGCCTCTCGGGGGCCGAGGCGGCGACGCTGGCCGTGGCGCTGCGGGCGCTGGCGGACGCGCCGGGCATGGTCGACGCCGACGCGGTGCAGCGGGCGCTGGCCAAGATCGAGGACGCCGCGGGACGCGCGGGCACCGCCGCTCCGGAGGAGCCCGAGCCGGGGAGCCCGGGCGCCGTCGCCGTCGGTCTGGGCCGCTCGCCCGGGGGCGCGGAGGACGCGGTGCGCCGCGCCGTCGAGACCGGTCGCGCGGTGCGGCTGACCTACTACTCGGCCTCCCGTGACGCCGTCGGGCGCCGCGTGGTCGACCCGATGCGCCTGCTGCTGGTGGACGCCTCCGCGTACCTCGAGGCCTGGTGCCGCAGCGCCGAGGGCGTCCGGCTGTTCCGACTGGACCGCGTCGACGACGCCGAGGTGCTCGACGAGCCCTCCGCCCCACCGCCCGGGGCCCAGGGCCGTCCGGGAGCGGGGGAGGACCTCCTGCGCCCCGACGACGGCGCCCACGTCGCCGCGCTCGTGCTGCACCCGGCCGCGCGCTGGGTCGCGGAGTACTACCCGGTCGAGAGCCTGCACGCGCAGGACGACGGGTCGGCCCGGATCACCATGCGCTACGGCGACCGCGACTGGATGGTGCGGCTGCTGCTGGGGCTCGGCGACGCCGTCGACGTCCTCGCCCCGCCCGACCTCGTCGAGGCCCGCCGCGCCCGCGCCCGGGAGGCGCTCGCGGCGTACGGCGAGGACGACTGAGCCAGACCGCCTCCGCTGTCACCCGTCGGTGGTAGACTCGAACACATGTTCGACAGCGGGTGGTACGCCGGAGCGCCGGTGGCCCCTGCGGAGCTGTCCTGGTCGCAGCGGCCGACGGGGCCGGAGCTCGCCGTCGCGCTCGCCGCGACGGAGGCGGTCGACCTGGCCGACGACCAGGGGTTCGACGCCGCCGAGCGTCTCGCCGGCTGGGAGAGACTGGCCGGCTGGGCCACGGCGCACCTGTACCGCGAGACGGCGGAGTACCTGGGTGCGCGCCAGGCCCGCGCCCGGGGCGACGGGCAGCGGGCGTTGGTGTTCGACGAGGTGGCCATGGAGGTCGCCGCCCTCGCTCGGGTCGCGCCACGTACCGGCGGCATCCGGGCGCACCAGGCGCGGATGCTGATCGAGAGGCTGCCCGGGACGCTCGCCGCGCTGGAGGACGGGCGCATCTCGCTGTCCCACGCGCGGGTGGTCGTCGAGCAGACCGAGGAGTGCGACGACGCCACGGCCCGCGCTCTCGACGTCGAGCTGTGGTCCCGGCCGCCGCGCGACCGCACGCCCACCCAGCTGCGTGAGACGGTCCGCCGCATCCTCTACCGCCTCGACGCCGATGCGGTGCGGCGCCGCCCGGAGCAGGCGCGCCGGAACCGTGAGCTCCGGTATTGGGCCGAGGACGACGGCGCCACGGGCGTCATCCAGCTGCGCTTGCCCGGCGACCAGGCGCGTGGCGTCTACGCCGTCATCGACGCGATCGCCCGCGGCGCGGGCGATGCCCCCGAGGGCGAGCAGCGCTCGCTGGGCCAGAAGCGCGCCGACACGGCACGCGACCTCATCCTCGACGCCGCCACACGCCGCCGCGACACCGAGCCGTGCGGCTGCGGAACCTGCGGGTGCGGGGGCGAGGCGGATGGTTCCGCCGTTCACGACCACCCCGGCGACTCGCACTCGACCGCCGCCGACACACCCGACGACACCGCCGACGATGCGCATGCCGACGCCGCGGACGACGACGCAGACAGCGACAGCGCCGAGCGACAGGACACCAACGGCGACGACACCGCCGAGCGACAGGACACCAACGGCGACGACACCGCCGAGCGACAGGACACCAACGGCGACGACACCGCCAGCGACGACACCGCCAGCGACGACACCGCCAGCGACGACACCGCCAGCGACGACACCGCCAGCGACGACACCGCCAGCGACGACGTTGCCGAGGAGGACCTCGCCGAGGAGGACCTCGCGGGGGAGAGCACCCGTGACGCCGGCGCGGACGGGACCGACGCGACCGTGTCGGAGCTCCGCGCTTCCGTGCGTGCCGCGCGCGACCCGGAGCGCGGGTTGCTCGAGGGCGAGCGTGCGCCGGTGCGCCCGGAGGTCCGGGTCACGATCGGGTGGGACGTGCTCGCCGGGCTGTCCGAGCGGCCCGCCGAGCTCGAGGGCCACGGGCCGATCCCGGCGGTCCTGGCGCGGCGCCTCGCCGCCGACCCCGAGGCGATGTGGCGTCGGCTGCTGACCGACCCGGTCACCGGGGTCGCCGACCATCTCGAGTCCCGGCGCTACCGACCACCGCCCGCGATGCAGGACTTCATCCGCTCACGGGACCTCACCTGTGCCGCGCCCGGCTGCCGCATCCCGGCCGCGCGCTGCGACCTCGACCACGTCGTGCCCTACGACTTCGGGCACCCGGACGGCCGGGGCGGCGCGGGCGGGACGACGCGGATCAACCTCAAGCCGTGCTGCCGCACGCACCACCGGCTGAAGACCTTCACGCGCTGGGAGACCCATGTCGCCCCCGATCCGGACGGCGGACGCGACTCCGTGATCGTGTGGACGTCCCCGTCCGGCCATCGGTGGTGGGTCCGCTCGCCCCAGCTCGAGCCCCCGCCGTGGGAGCGAGACCTCTCCGGCGATCCCGCGGAGGCCGACGCCGCGCTGACGCGGCTCGTCGAGAACCGTTCGCCTTCGAATGCGCCCGGCGACGATGGGTCCGACCGGCTTGACGCCGCGCCGGACCCGTACGCACCGTGGCGCGACGCGAGCTGAGGCCCGGGCAGGAGCCCCGGCCCCCCGGGGGGAGCGGACCTCCGTGACGCGGCGCGGGATGCGGGATGCGCTCGGGCGTTCACCGTCCGGTCACGGCAGACCGATAGGGTCGGAGGAGTGCCGTACCTGTGGAGCGTCATCGTGGTGCTCGTGGCACTGGTCGGTCTCGGGCTGGCCGTCGCCGCGCTGCTCGGGCCCGTGAAGCGGTTCGGTGTGGTCGCCGGGGTGGCACGCGAGCAGCTCGGCAGGGACGCCGGGTTGATCAACGCCAGGGTGGCCGCGCTGAAGGTCCGCCTCGCCGAGCGTCGCGCGTAGCATCAGCGGCACCGTGGAAGGAGCCACACCGTGAGCGAATGGGTCATCGTCGCGATCGTCGGCGTGGTGCTGCTGTTCAGCGCCAAGAAGCTGCCCGACATGGCGCGGGGGCTGGGCCAGTCCATGCGCATCTTCAAGGCCGAGACGCGCGGGCTGCGCGAGGACGAGCAGGCCGCCAAGCCGGGTCAGCCCGCCGCCGAGCCCCAGGCGCCGGGCCGCCAGCTGGACGAGGGCACCACCAGCGTCAACGGCACCACCGGCGTCAACGGCACCGTGCCCCCGCAGGACACCCGGTCCACGCAGCCGGGCTCCACCTCGTCCTGAGCCGGCACCACGCCAGCCGTCGAGACCTGAGCCGCCGATGACGACCTCCGGGGACGCGTCGCGTGCCCGGTGGTGGCGCAGCCTGCGCTGGCCCGGCGCGCGCCGCCGGGCCAACCCCGACGGCACGATGACGCTCGTCGAGCACATCTACGAGCTGCGCCGGCGGCTCGCGATCGCGCTCCTCGCCGTCGCGGTCGGCACGATCCTGGGCTTCGTCTGGTACACCGCCCACCCGTTCGGGTTGCCGTCGCTCGGCCAGATCCTCACCGAGCCCTATTGCGAGCTGCCCCCGGAGAACCGCGTCCAGTTCGGCGGCGGGCAGGAGTGCCGCCTGGTCGCGTTCGGGGTGTTCGAGCAGTTCACCCTGCGTCTCAAGGTCGCCGCGACGGCCGGCGCGCTGCTGTCGAGCCCGATCTGGTTCGCCCAGATCTGGGGCTTCATCACGCCGGGGCTGTACGCGAAGGAGAAGCGCTTCGCGTACGTCTTCGTCACCGCGGCGGTGGTGCTCTTCACCGCCGGCGCCGTGCTCGCCTACTTCGTGGTCACCCAGGCCCTGCAGTTCCTGTTCACCGTCGGCGGTGACATCCAGACGACGGTGCTGCGCGGCTCGGACTACTTCAGCCTGCTGGTCGCCCTGCTGATCATCTTCGGGGTGAGCTTCGAGCTACCGCTGCTCGTGGTGATGCTCAACCGCGTCGGGGTGGTCTCGTACGCGCAGCTCAAGCGCTGGCGGCGAGGGCTGATCTTCGGCCTGTTCGTGTTCGCGGCGATCGCGACGCCGGGCCAGGACCCGATCTCGATGCTCGCCCTCGGGGTCTCGCTGGTGCTGCTGCTCGAGTTCTCGATCCAGGTCGCGCGGGTGCACGACAAGCGGGCCGCCCAGCGGCGCCTCGAACAGGGGTGGGACGGCCTCGGCCCCGACCAGCCCTCGCCGCTGGACGACCGTCTCGGCTCCCCGGGTCCTGCCGCGACGCCCTCGCCCCGCATCGAACCGATCCCGCCGACGGCCACCGACCGGCCGAACGACGGCTCCACCGACCGGTGGGACGTGACCTGAGCCGATCCGAGCCCACCTGATCCGTGGGTAGGCCCGTCAGATGTGTCAGTGTGGGGCCATGGCCACTCGCGCCACCCGCTCTCCCGCCGAGGCCTACGAGCAGGCTCGCACGCGCGCCGCACATCCTCAGCTGTCCCTGTTCGCGACCGAGCTGTCCTTCGAGCTCGACGATTTCCAGCGACGCTCCTGCCTCGCCCTCGAGCAGGGCCACGGGGTGCTGGTGTGCGCGCCGACCGGTGCCGGCAAGACGGTCGTCGGCGAGTTCGCCGTGCACCTGGCGCTCGCCCGCGGGCAGAAGTGCTTCTACACGACGCCGATCAAGGCGCTGTCGAACCAGAAGTACGCCGACCTGGTCGAGCGCCACGGCGCCGACGCGGTCGGGCTGCTCACCGGGGACGCCGCCGTCAACGGCAACGCCCCGGTCGTGGTCATGACCACCGAGGTCCTGCGGAACATGCTCTACGCCGAGGCCCCGGCGCTCGAGGGCCTCGCCTACGTGGTGATGGACGAGGTGCACTACCTCGCCGACCGCTTCCGCGGCGCGGTGTGGGAGGAGGTCATCCTCCACCTGCCCGAGCACGTGCAGATCGCCTCGCTGTCGGCGACGGTGAGCAACGCCGAGGAGTTCGGCGACTGGCTCGTGACCGTCCGGGGTGACACCACCGTCGTCGTCGACGAGACGCGGCCCGTGCCGCTGTGGCAGCACATGGTGGTCGGGCACCGGATGTTCGACCTGTTCGCCGAGGAGCGCCGCGGCGGCACGTCGGCGCTGAAGGTCGACCCGACGCTCGTGCGCGCGGTCGCCGAGGTCGACCGTGGCTCCGCCGTGCGCGGGGGCAAGGCCCGCTCCGGGCCGCCGGGACGCAACGGCCGGGGTGGCGACCGGCGCGGGGGACCGGGGCGGTCCGGGCCGCCGGGACGCGGCGGGTCCTCGGGGTTCCGGCCGCCGTCGCGGGTCGACGTCATCGAGCGTCTCGACGCCGCCGGGCTGCTCCCCGCGATCACCTTCATCTTCAGCCGGGCCGGGTGCGACGCGGCGGTCACCCAGTGCGTCCGCTCCGGGCTACGGCTCACCGGCCCCGACGACGTGACCGCGATCCGCGAGGTCGTGGAACGGCGCACGTCCGGGCTGCCGGACGCCGATCTCGAGGTCCTGGGCTACTGGGAGTGGCGCGAGGGCCTCGAGCGCGGCGTCGCGGCGCACCACGCCGGCATGCTGCCCGCCTTCAAGGAGACCGTCGAGGAGCTGTTCGTCCGCGGCCTGGTGCGGGCGGTGTTCGCCACCGAGACGCTTGCGCTCGGCATCAACATGCCGGCGCGCACGGTCGTGCTCGAGAAGCTCGTGAAGTACAACGGCGAGGCCCACGTCGAGCTGACGCCGGGGGAGTACACCCAGCTCACCGGCCGGGCGGGGCGCCGCGGCATCGACGTCGAGGGCCACGCCGTGGTGGTGTGGACACCAGGGGTCGACCCCGAGCAGGTCGCGGGCCTGGCCTCGACCCGCACCTACCCGCTGCGCTCGTCGTTCCGCCCCGGCTACAACATGGCCGTCAACCTGGTCGACCGGCTCGGCGTCGAGGACGCCCGCGAGCTGCTCGAGCAGTCGTTCGCGCAGTTCCAGGCCGACCGCAGCGTCGTCGGGCTGGCCAAGAAGCTCGAGCGCAACCGCGAGGCCCTCGCCGGCTACGCCGAGGCGGCCGGGGGTCATTCCGGCGAGGACAAGGACTTCCACGACTTCGCCGAGTACATGGACCTGCGCCGGCGGGTGTCCGAGCGCGAGAAGATGCTCTCCCGCCAGGGGCGCTCGGCGCAGAAGGCCGAGGCCGCCGGGTCGCTGGAGGCGCTGCGGCCCGGGGACGTCATCGCCGTCCCCGGCGGCAAGCGCGCCGGGCTGGCCGTCGTGATCGACCCGGGGATCGACCGCAGCCCGCGGGGGATGGAGCCGCGGCCCCTCGTGCTCACCGAGGACCGCTGGGCGGGCCGGCTCTCGCTCGCCGACTTCCCCGAGCCGGTGACGGCCCTGGGCACGATGAAGCTGCCCCGCAAGGTCGACCACCGCGTGCCCCGCGTGCGCCGCGACCTCGCGAACGCGCTGCGCGAGACCGGGATCGAGCCGCCGACCCGCTCCGGCTCGGCGCGTCGGCGCCGCGGCGCGGATAACGAGGACCCCGAGCTCGCGTCCCTGCGCCGGGCCCTGCGCAGCCACCCGTGCCACGGCCTGGCCGATCGCGACCAGCGGGCCCGGTGGTTCGAGCGCTACCAGCGCCTCGAGCGCGAGACCGAGCAGCTGCAGTCCCGGGTGCGCTCGACGACCCACTCGCTGGCCCGCACCTTCGACCGCATCCGCGGGCTGCTCGGCGAGCGCGGCTACCTCGACGACGCGCCCGACGCCCAGCAGAACGTCACCGACGACGGCCGGCGGCTGTCCCGGCTGTGGGGCGAGTCGGACCTCCTCGTCGCGGAGTGCCTGCGGCACGGCATCTGGCGGGGTCTCGGCCCCGCGGACATCGCGGCCGTCGCGTCGTCGCTGGTGTACGACAGCCGTCGCGACGACGGCGGCGTCCCGCGCGTCCCCGACGACGCGACCTCGGCCGTCGAGCAGACGGTGCAGCTCTGGCACGACCTCGTCGCCGACGAACGCCGCCACCACCTCGACCGCACCCGCGAGCCCGACCTCGGGTTCGCGTGGCCGGTCCACCGGTGGGTCCGCGGCGACACCCTGGCGACGGTCCTCGCCGGGGCCCGCGCGCACGGCACCGAGCTGTCCGCGGGAGACTTCGTGCGCTGGTGCCGGCAGGTCGTCGACCTGCTCGACCAGATCCGCGCCGTCGCGGGCACCGGGGACACGGTCGGCCGCGCCGCCGCCGACGCCGTCCGCGCCATCCGGCGCGGCGTCGTCGCCGTGGGGGAGGGCTGACGGGGTGAGCACCGGGAGACGGCACGGAGCGGAGCGGGACCGATGAGCACACCGCCGGACGAACCGAGCGGTCGTACCTCGCCGTGGGCCCGTCCCGACGAGTCGCGGACGATTCCCGGTGAGCCGGCACCCGGCGCGGCGGGCGAGGCCTCGTCGCCCCAGGAGCCCACCCCGCCCGACGGCACGGCGTCGTCCGGTCCGACGGCGCCCGCGCAGCCGACGCCGGCCCAGGAGACGTCCCCGTCGACCGCCCGGCCGGCTCCGGACCCGCCGTCGGCTCCCGAACAGCAGGCGCCCGTCTCCTCGGCCGGGGAGTCCGCGTTCGCGCGGCCCGGCGGGGACCCGGCGTTCGCGCAGCCCGGATTCGCGCCGCCGGGCGGGCAGACCCCGCCGACCGGGTGGGGTCCGCCGTCGGGCCAGGGCCAGACCTCCGGCTACGGGCAGGCGACCGGCTACGGGCCGGCGGCGGCCTCCGCGCCACCCACGGGCTACGGCGCCCCACCCGGCCAGCCCGGCTATGGCCAGCCCGGCTATGGCCAGCCGGGCTATGGCCAGCCCGGCCAACCGGGCCAACCCGGCCAACCCGGCCAACCCGGCTATCCGCCGACCGGTCCGCTCCCGCCGGGCTACGGCCAGACCGGTCAGTACCCCGCCGGCCAGCACCGGACCGGCCAGTTCCCCCAGCCCGGCCCGTACCCACCGCCAGGTCAGGGCGGCCAGGGCACCAACGTCTGGGCGGCACCCGGCAGCGCGCCGCCCGGCTGGGGCGGTCAGGCCGGCCCGGGGTGGGGCGGGCCGTATCCGCCGGCGCCGCGCCGTCCCTTCCCCTGGAAGGTCGTCGGGATCGTCGGGGGTGCGCTGCTGCTCGTGGCGGTGATCGTGGTCGGGCTCCTCGCGTTCGTCGTCGGCCCGAAGTTCGCGCGCGTGGACGTCCTCGACGCGGACTCGGTGGCGCAGGGCGTCACGCGCGTCGTCACCGAGGACTGGCGACGCCAGATCACCGGCGTGTCGTGCCCGGCGGACCAGGAGGTCCGGGCCGGGGTGCGGTTCACCTGCTCGGCGACGGTCGACGGGCGTCCGGTCCAGGTCCCGGTCGCGGTGCTCGACGGCCAGGGGACCTACTCGGTCGGCCAGCCGCGCTGATGGCCACCCTCGACGACGTCCGCAGCCTCGCGCTCGCGCTCCCGCGCACCACGGAGAAGGTGTCCTGGGGGTCGGCGCACTGGCGGGTGTCGTCGAAAGGCTTCGTCTGGGAGCGGCCGCTGCGCCGCGCGGACGAGGAGGCGCTGCGGGCGGCGGGGGTGCCGCTGCCCGACGGCGACGTGCTGGGCGTCCGGGTGGCCGACGAGGGCGTCAAGCAGGCGCTGCTCGCCGACGACCCCGACGTCTACTTCACGACCCCGCACTTCGACGGCTACCCGGCGGTGCTGGTGCGGCTCGAGCGGATCGGGGCCGACGAGCTGCGCGAGCTCGTCGAGGAGGCCTGGGTCCTGCGGGCGCCGACGACCGTGGCGCGCGCGTGGCTCGCCGAGCAGGGCCGCCGGGGCGACTAGGGAGCCTCCTCGCCCTTCAGCGCGGCCACGAGGCGGTCGACCGAGCCCGTGAGGTTCCACCGCTCGGCGAGCTCGGTGAGCTCGTCCGTGTCGACGGGCCCGTGGGGCAGCGCGCGGCGCTCACCGGTCCAGTCGAGCGGGGCGTCCGGGGCGACGCGCACGACCTCCGGCGCCTTGACGAGGTACTCGCCGGCCTTCGCCATCTTGGCGCGCACGGCCGAGGACATCCGCTGATCCGAGCGGTCGAGCACCGCGTTGATCATCTCGTCCCAGGACCCGAACTTCGAGACCACCTGCGCGGCGGTCTTCTCCCCGATCCCGGCGACGCCGGGAAGCCCGTCGGAGGGGTCGCCGCGCAGCATCGCCATCTCGGCGTAGCCGTCGCCCGCCCGCGCCACCGGCACGCCGTAGCGGGCGGCGACGTCCTCGGGCCCGTAGAGCTCGTACTTCGACACCCCGCGGGCGATGTAGACGATCCGCACCGGGGCCGGCTCGTCGCGCACGAGCTGGAGCAGGTCGCGGTCGCCGCTGACGACCTCGATCGCGTCGGTGGCCTCGGTGGCGCAGAGGGTGCCGATGACGTCGTCGGCCTCGTAGCCCTCGGCGCCCGCGGTCGGGATCCCGGCCGCGGCGAGCACCTCGAGGATGATCTCCACCTGCGGGCCGAGCTCGGGCGGCGCGGCCTCGGCGTCGGGTGCGCCGCCGACCGGCGAGGAGGGGTCGCCCATCGACGGGTCGACGCGGTGCGCCTTGTACGACGGGATCGCCTGCACGCGGAACGCCGGGCGCCAGTCGCGGTCGAGGCAGGCGACCACGGCGCCGGGGCGACGTTCCCGCACGAGCCGGGCGACCATGTCGCAGATGCCGCGCGCGGCGTTGACCGGCGTCCCGTCCTCGGCGGTGAGCGAGGCGGGCACCCCGTAGAAGGCCCGGAACCACAGGCTGGCCGAGTCGAGCAGCATCACCGGCGCGTCCATGCGCGAGAGCTTCCCACCTCGCTCGCCGGGACGGACGCCGACCGGCCGCTCCGCGCGTCGGCGACGGTCGTCGTCGCTGGTCAGGACGCTGCGGGTACGGCCGGGCGCCGAGGGTCACCGTGCTTGACGCACCGCGGGGGAGGGAGTGCGCTGGGCGGGGACCCGGGGAGGTCACCATGGACGTCGCCGTGGTCGGCGCGGGCCCGACGGGCCTCGTGAGCGCGGTCGGGCTGGCCCGGCGCGGGCACCGGGTCGCACTGGTCGACAACGATCGGGGACCCGGTCCGGACGGGCAGTGGACCCGGCGCGGGGTGATGCAGTTCCACCATCCACACGCCTTCCGGGGCCAGGCGGTCGACGTGATGCGGGCCGAGGTGCCCGAGGTCGTCGACGCCCTCCTCGCCCTCGGGGCGGAGCCGATCACCGTCGCGGACGCCTCCGAGGGTGCGGGCGACGGCCGGCTGCCGGCGGGGGCCGGGCTGCGGTGCCGGCGGATGGTCGTCGAGCGGGAGCTGCGCCGGGTCGCCGAGCAGGAGCCGGGCGTGCGGAGGGTGCACACCCGGGCCGACGTGGTCCGCCGCGAGGGCGGGCGCGCGGTCGGGGTCGGGGCGCGCGACCGGTCGCTCGACGCGGACCTCGTCGTCGTCGCCACCGGCCGGGGCGGCCGACTGGCGGACGGCCTGCGGGCTCCCGAGGAGTCGTCCGACTGCGGGCTGTCCTACGTCTCGCGCCAGTACCGCCTGCGGCCGGGCGCGGAGCAGGGGCCGATCACCTCGCCGATCGGCGCGGTCGCGGAGCACGACGGCTACGTCGCGATCGTCTTCGTGCACGACGCCGGGGTCTTCTCCACCCTGATCGCCCGGCCGAGCGCCGACCGGCGCCTCGCCCTGCTGCGCCACGACGCCGCCTACGACGCCGCCGTGCGGGCGATCCCGCTGCTCGCGGCGTGGACCGACCCCGAGCGGGCCGAGCCGCTGACCCCGGTCCTGCCGGGCGGGCGGCTGCACAACACCTACCGCGGTCAGCTGGACGACGCCGGCCGCCTGCCGCTGCCGGGTCTGGTGTTCCTCGGCGACAGCGTCTGCACCACCAACCCGACCGCGGGACGCGGGGTGTCGACGTCGCTGATGCAGGTGGAGCGGTTCCTCGCCCTGCTCGACGAGCACGGCGACGACCACGAGGCGACGGGGCTCGCGCTCGACGCCTGGTGTGCGGAGAACATCCGGCCGTGGTTCCTCGACCACGTGGCGAACGACGCCGCCCAGGTGGCGCGGTGGGAGGGCCGCGACGGCGCCGACGTGGATCCCGCCGGCACGCCGACGTCCGACCTGGTCGTGCGCGTCACCGCCGTCGACCCCTCGCTGATGCGCATCGTCGGCCCGTACCTGACGATGCGGGCCCTGCCCGGGTCGCTCATCGAGGCCCACCCGCGCGCCCGGGAGATCTACGCGTCGGGCTGGCGTCCGTCGTACGCCGAGGGGCCCACCCGCGGCGAGCTCGCGGCGCTGGTGACGGGGTCGCTCGCCGAGGTGCCGGCCACGGCCCTGGCGTAGCGAGTCCCCGCGGCCAGCAGGACCAGCCCCGCGCCGAGGAACGCGGCGACGCGGGCGAGCCCGTCGAGCGCGGTCAGGTCGAACAGGACGAGCTTCGCCACGGCGGCGACGACCAGGACGCCGCCGAGCACCCGGGGCAACGAGGCCTGCAGGCCGCGCGCCAGGAGGACGAGCGCCACCGCGGTCCACGAGACGGTCACGAGGACGTGGCCGACGAGGAACGCGCCGCGGGTCGGCGAGACCAGCAGGGCGCCGGCGATGACGGTGCCCGTCGCGCCGTAGAGCCCGACGACGCCCAGCCCGCCGACCGCGACCGCGGCCTGGACCCGGTCGCGCAGCGCGCCGAGGCGGGCGAGGGCGACGATGCCCGCCGCGGCCGCGGCGGTGAGCAGCAGGGAGGTGACGAGGGCGCCGGCGAGCTCACCGACCACGGCGGCCGTGACGGTCCCGCCCGGGGTGGTGACGACGAACGGCGCGGTGGGGAAGTCCACGACGAGGTCGATCGGCGCGTCCACCACCAGCGCGGCGAGGCCGCCGACGAGCCCCAGCGCGGCCGCGGCCAGCAGCGGACCGACGCGACGGGTCACCGCCGCCGCGACCGCGAGCACGGCCGCCTCGGCGAGCAGGGGCGCGGCGCCGGGACCGTCGCCCACGGCGAGCACGGTCGCGACGAGCAGCGCGGCCGTGCCACCGGTGCCCGCGACGACCGCGAGACCGCGGCGCCCGGCGGGTGCCGGCAGCCGGTCGAGGGTCACGACGAGCACGAGCAGCGCCACCGCGACGCCGCCGGCGACGAGCGTGCCGGGGAGGCGGGCGAGGCCGAGCGCGGTGAGCAGGACCGGCAGCACCGGCGCGCCGAGCACTGCGGCGGCCACCGGGCGGCCCGGCGCGCCGACCAGGACCGCGGACGCGGCGCCGGCGGCGAGGACCGCGAGCACGGCGACGGTGGTGGAGAGGTGGCTGTCCGGGGCGTCGGCGAGCACCCGGATCGCCGCGCCGAGAGCGGCGAGGCTCGAGGCGCCGGCGGCGAGGGCGGCCACCGCGGGCCAGGCGCGGCGGCGGGCGACGAGCACCGCCGCCACCTGCGCGCCGAGGAGCAGGGCGACCAGCGTCGGGGTCGGCGCACCGACGACGAGCGGCGCGGCGAGGGCGGACGCCAGCAGCACGCACAGCGCGAGCCCGCGGTGGCGCCAGTGGTCGGCGAGCAGCAGACCGCCCGCGGCGACGGCCAGCGCGGCGGGGACGGCGAGCGCGAGGGGGATCATCGCGTAGAGCGAGACCGCGGCCGCGACGGCGAGGAAGAGCGTCGCCACCCCGGTCGCGGCCAGCGCGACGGTCGCGGGTGGTGTCGGTCCGTCCCCGGTGCGGCGGCGCACCCGGACCCCGACGCCGACCAGCGCGAGGCCCAGCAGCGCCCCGCCGGCCACCCGCGCCTCTGGGTTGAACCAGCCCCGGTTGGCGGCCAGCACGAGCAGCAGCACCACGCCGAGCACGGTCGTCGCCGCGCCCGTGATCGCCAGGAGGCGCGCGGGCGTCCACGCGGCGCGTGGCGCGCGCGGGGGACGGGGCGGACGCGGCGGACGCGGCGGGACCGCGGGCGCCCCGCGCCAGGACGGGCCCCGCGACGGTCCCCATCCCGCCGGGGGCGACCAGGCACCCGACGGGACCGGGGCGCCGAACGAGGCGCCCGGCACGGTGGGCCGGGGCGGCGTCGTCACGGCCGGCGGGGCCGGCGGGGCCGGCGCGGGACTCGTCCGGAGCGTCTGCATCGCGGCACGGATGCGGTCGATCTCGCGGGTCACGCCGGCCAGGTCGTCGCCCAGCCGGGCGAGGAGCGCGTCCTGCGGCACCGAGGTCGTCATGGCGACGACCCTCGCGCGTGGCGTGCCACCCGCCCAGGGGAGGACTACTCAGATCGGTGCGCTGACCTAGGCTCGGCGACCATGAGCGGCACCGCCCCCGACCACGTCTCCGCCCGGCTCGAGCGCGCGCAGGCCGCGGCCCGCCAGGCCGGGGTGGACGCCCTGGTCGTGACCCCCGGTCCCGACCTGCAGTACCTCACCGGCGTCGTCAAGCACTCCCACGAGCGGCTCTCCGCGCTGCTGCTGCCCGCCGAGGGCGACCCCGCGTTCGTGGTGCCGACGCTGGAGCGCCCCGGCCTCGACGGGTCGGCCGTCGAGTCGATGGACGTGCTCACGTGGACCGACGGGGTCGACCCGCACGCGCTGGCCGCGTCACGGCTGGGCGACCCGCGGCGGGTGGCCGTCGCCGCCGACATGCCCGCGCTGCACGTCCTGGGCCTGCGGGACGCGCTGCCCGCGGCCACGCTCGAGCTGGCGACACCGATCCTGCGGCAGCTGCGGATGCGCAAGGACGCCGGCGAGGTGGCCGCGCTGCGGAAGGCCGGCGCCGCCATCGACGACGTGCACGCGCAGGTGCCGGACTGGCTGGTCGCCGGCCGGACCGAGGCCGAGGTCGGCGCGGACATCACCCGCGCGATCGTCGAGACCGGCCACGCCGAGGCCGCGTTCGTCATCGTCGGCTCGGGCCCGAACGGCGCGAGCCCGCACCACGAGGTCTCGGAGCGGGTGATCGAACGCGGCGACGTCGTCGTCGTCGACATCGGCGGCCCGCTGCCGGACGGCTACAACTCCGACTCGACGCGCACCTACGTCGTCGGCGAGGCGTCCGACGAGGTCCGCGACGTGTACGCGGTGCTCCAGCGCGCCCAGGCCGCGGCCGTCGACGCCGTGCGCCCGGGCGCCACCGCGGCGAGCATCGACGAGGTCGCCCGAGCGATCATCCGCGACGCCGGCTACGGCGAGTACTTCGTGCACCGCACCGGCCACGGCATCGGCCTCGAGGTGCACGAGGAGCCCTACATCGTCGACGGCAACGACCTCGCCCTCGAGCCCGGGATGGCGTTCAGCATCGAGCCGGGCATCTACTTCCCGGGCCGCTGGGGCGCGCGGATCGAGGACATCGTGGTCGTCACGGACACGGGCTGCGAGCCGGTCAACCGGCGCCCGCACGACCTGCTGTCGTGCTGACGTCCGACCGGAGCGCCCCGTCGTTCGAGGGTTTTCAACGCAGGCGCCCGTCGCGCGGCACGTGGGTGCGCCTGGCCGCCGCCGTCGTCGGGGGGCTCGCGCTCTACGTCGCGTTCCCGCCGCTCGGGGCGTGGTGGGCCGCGCCGGTGGGGATCGCGCTGGTCCTCGCCGCGGTCGACGGGCGCCGGCTGCGGTCGGCGTTCGGGCTCGGGCTGCTGGTGGGCGTCGCCTACCAGTGGCCGCTGCTGCACTGGACCGGCGAGTACGTCGGCGCCGTGTGGCTGCTGCTGCTCGTCGCGCTCACGGTGGTCGTGGCCCTGCCCGTCGCGCTCATGCCCCTGGTCACGCGGCTGCCGGGCGCGCCGTTCTGGGTGGCGTGCGTCTGGGTGGCCGGGGAGGCGGTCATCGAGCGCTGGCCGTTCGCGGGCTTCCCGTGGGCGAAGGTCGCGTTCGGGCAGCCCGGCGGGCCCTTCGCGTCGCTGGCCTCGGTCGGCGGTGCGCCCCTGGTGAGCTTCGCGGTCGTGCTCTGTGGTGCGGGCCTGTGGGCGCTCGTGCGGGCGCTGCGGCCGCCACGGCAGACGCGGGCCGCGGCGGTGGCGCTGGTCGCGCTCCTGCTGGGTCCCGTCGCCGGGCTCGCCACCTGGCACTCGGTGACGGCGAGCCCGCCCGGCCCGACGATCACGGTGGCCGCGGTGCAGGGCAACGTCCCGCGGGCGGGCCTCGACTTCAACGCCCAGCGCCGCGCGGTGCTCGACAACCACGTCGCGCAGACCCGCCGGCTGGCCGACGACGTCCGCGCCGGCCGCACGCCGCGTCCGGACCTGGTGATCTGGCCGGAGAACTCCTCGGACATCGACCCGATCCGCAACGCCGACGCCGGCGCCGAGGTCCAGGCGGTCACCGACGAGATCGGGGTGCCCGTGGTCGTCGGGGCGGTCCTGTCCGGCACACGGGCCGCCGACGGCACGCTGCTGCAGGGGCCGCGCAACACGGCCATCGTCTGGATGCCCAGGGTCGCGCAGCGCAGCGGAGCCGACCCCGTCACCACCGGCGGGCCGGCGGCGACCTACACGAAGCGGCACATCCTGCCGTTCGGCGAGTACATCCCGCTGCGCGGCGTCGCCTCGCTGGTCTCGCCGCTGGTCGACCGGGTCACCGACTTCGAGCCGGGCACCGGCTCCGGGGTGCTGCCGGCCGGACCGGCGCGGCTCGGGGTCGTGACCTGCTACGAGGTCGTCTTCGACGACGCCGTGCGCGACGCCGTCCGCGGCGGCGCCGACCTGCTCACCGTGCCCACGAACAACGCGACCTTCGGGTACAGCGACATGACCTACCAGCAGCAGGGGATGTCGCGGCTGCGCGCGATCGAGCACGACCGCGCGGTCGTCATCGCCGCCACCAGCGGGCAGAGCGCGGTGGTGGCGCCGGACGGGTCGCTCGTCGCCCGGACCGGCGCGCTGTTCACGCCGGGCCTGCTCGTCGAGACCGTGCCGCTGCGCACCACGACGACGCTCGCGACCCGGCTCGGTCCCGCGCCGGAGTGGGTGCTGGCCGGTCTGGGCGTCGCGGCGGCCGTCGCCGGGGCGGTCGTCCGGAGGACGCGGGCGTGAGCGGACCGTCCCCGGACGGGTCGGACGTGCTCGTCACCGTCCCGACCTACAACGAGCGCGACAGCCTGCCCGGGCTGGTCACGCGCCTGCTCGCCACCCTTCCGGGGGCGCGGATCCTCGTGGTCGACGACGGCAGTCCCGACGGCACCGGCTCGCTCGCCGAGACGATCGCCGCGACCGACCCGAGGGTGCGCGTGCACCACCACGCGCCGCGGGCCGGGCTGGGCGCGGCGTACGTGGACGCGTTCACCGGGCTGCTCGACGGGCGGTGCGAGCTCGGCGACGTCGGGTGGATCGTGCAGATGGACGCCGACGGCTCGCACGCCCCCGAGGAGCTGCCCCGCCTGCTGGCGGCGGCCTCGGACGCGGACGTGGTGCTCGGGTCCCGCTACGTGCCCGGCGGCGGCACCGAGGGCTGGGCCTGGCACCGGCGGATGCTGTCGCGGGCGGGCAACGTCTACTCGCGGCGGGTCCTGCGGATGGGCCTGCACGACGTCACCGGCGGCTTCCGCTGCTTCCGCCGGGCCGCGCTCGCCGAGCTCGGGATGGCGACGGTGGCCTCGGAGGGCTACTGCTTCCAGGTCGACGTCGCGTTCCGGGTCGAGCGGGCGGGCCTGCGGGTGCGCGAGGTCCCGATCACGTTCGTGGAGCGCGCCCAGGGGGAGTCGAAGATGAGCGGCGCGGTGGTGCGCGAGGCCCTGTGGCGGATCACGTCGTGGGGTCTGCGCGACCGCGTGCGGCGGCGCCGGGCGCGACCCCGCTAGCGCACACGCAAGAGCCGCCCCGGCGGTGCCGGGACGGCTCTGGTGGTGCTGGGTCCGACCAGCGGCTCAGGCGCTCTCGGAGCGGCGCTCCTTGAGCAGCCCCAGGCGCTCGTCGAGCAGCTCCTCCAGCTCGGGGACCGAGCGGCGCTCGAGCAGCATGTCCCAGTGGGTGCGCGGCGGCTTCGCCTTCTTCTGCTCGGGCTCGGTGCCGTCGATGCGCTTGCCCTCGTCGCCGTGCAGGCGGCACTCCCAGGTCACCGGCGCCTCGGCCTCGTCGGAGAACGGGACCTCGAAGTCGTGACCCTTGGGGCAGCGGTAGGCGAAGGAGCGGCGGGGGGCGAGGTCGTGGTCGCGGTCGGTCTCGTAGCTCACGGCTCCGAGACGGCTGCCACGGAGGACGCGGTCGGCCATGATGGTGTCCTTTCCTCGACTGCGAGTGCACCCGGGGACGCACGGTCATCGGGCACGGAGGGGTCAACGCCGGACCATCGCGGTTCGTTCCCGCGGCACCGGGTGTTCACACCGTCCGTGACCGGACTCACGAGCCCGAGCACACAGGGGTGGGATACCCCGTGGAACAGCGTCCACACGAGTCCCATCGTTACCAACCAACCAGGACCAGCCGAGATTCCCCCTGCCGGCCCACCAGGCTCATCCGCCGTCGTCGGCCGGAGCCGTCCACGCCCCGCGCGTGACCAGCACGTCGCGCAGCAGGTCGGGGCGGTCGGTCATCAGCCCGTCGACCCCCAGGTCGAGGAGCCGGTGCATCTCCGAGGTGCGGTCGACGGTCCAGACGTGGACCTCGACGCCCATCGCGTGGGCCGCGGCGATGAGGGCGGGGTCCACCACCGGCAACGAGCCCAGGCGGACCGGCAGCTGCGCGAGATCCCCCCGGACCGGCAGCACGCGCTCGACGCCCCACCGCACGACCGACGGCGCGGCGGAGCGCGCGCGCAGGCGCAGCGCCGACCGTGACGCGATGCCGGTGACGACCCGATCGCCGAACCGGGCGCGCACGGCCTGCAGCCGGCGCTCGTCCATGCTCGCCACGGCCACCCGCTCGGCGACGTCGTCGCGCTCGAGCAGGCGCAGCATCGGGGCGAGCGTCCCCGGCGCCTTGAGATCGACGTTGAACCGCGTCCCGGGCAGCGCCTCCAGCACCTCCTCGAGGCGGGGCAGGGGCTCGCGCCCGCGCAGGCGCACGCCGGCGAGGTCGGCCCACGGCGTCGTCCGCAGCACCCCGGGGTGCCCGGCGACGCGGCGCAGGGTCGCGTCGTGGTGCACGACGAGGACGCCGTCGGAGGTCGCGTGGACGTCGGTCTCGAGGTGGGTGTAGCCCTCGTCGACCGCGCGGCGGAACGCCGCGAGGGAGTTCTCGAGGCCGTCGAGGTCGTCGATGTGCCAGCCGCGGTGGGCGAAGGCACGGGGTGTCCGTCCGGCCAGGTACGGGTGGTGGGCCCGGGTCACGTCCGACGAGTGTGCCGCGTCTCGCCGACACGCGCGCGGGACATCCGTCTCGGGGATCCCGCTGATGCACACAGCCGCCACGGATGGCACGTTCCGGGGAATCGGTGGGCCTCCTTGGGGGCCGGCGTGCACGTGCAGTAGCCTTGACGATCACACTGGGCTGAGGGGAGCGCAGATGGGCAAGCGGCCGGGGGGTGAGCGCTCCTGGTGGTCCTCGGGCTCGGTCCCCGACGACCTGCCGGCCTGGGCGCGCCGCGGCCTCGACGAGGCTCCCGAGGAGCTCACGCCCTCACCTGCCGCTCCGTCCGACACCGGTCGGCACCGCACGACGGGTCGGGGCGGTCGCCGCCGTGCCGGGGCCGCTGGCGTCGGCGGCGCCCAGCGGCTCAAAGGCTGGGGCCTCGCCGCCGCCTCGGTCGCGGCCGCCGCGGCGGCCGTCCCGCTGGCCGTCTCCACGCTCTCGCACTCGGGCGAGAACACCGCCCTGCCGCGCGTCGGCACGTTCCCGGTCGTGGCGCCCGGTGAGCTGCCCGGCGGACCCCCGGCCGCCCCGTCCCGGGCTCCCGGCGGCGCCGCTCCCGGTGGCTACGGCGACGCCACCGCGCTCCCGCCCCTGCAGGACCCGACCGCGGCGCCGCCGATCGTGCCCGCCCAACCCCCGCGTCGGGAGACGGTCACGCCCCGTGCCCTGGCGCGCGACGCCGACGACGAGACCACGACCCGGACCTCCCGGCCGACCACCACGACGTCGGCCGACGACGACGAGTCGACCGGTGCCACCGAGACCCCGACGACCCGCGGCGACGATGACGACTCGTCGGGCGGCAGCTCCTCCGGCGGCGGCTCGGGCTCCTCGGGCGGCGGTGGATCGTCCGGCGGCGAGTCCGACGGCGGCTCCGGCGGTGGCGGGTCCTCCGGCGGCGGCTCGGGTCAGAGCGGCGGCGTCGTCGGCGGCCTCGTGGACACCGTCGGCAGCACCGTGAACGGCGTGACCGGCATCCTGCGCTGAGACGCCGCGCGGCTCAGGCGCCCGACGGGCGCTCCGGCAGGTCGGGGCGGGTGACGCCCGCGCCGAGCGCCGCGGCGTAGAGGTCGCCGTCCCGGTCGATGCGGGCCAGCACGTCGGCGGGGGAGAAGGTCAGGTCCCGGACGTCGGCCGCCGCCTCGACCTCGTCCCAGGTCAGGGGCGTCGACACCGTCGGGGCACCGTGCGCGGCGCGCGCCCGCAGCGAGTACGGCGCGACGGTCGTCTTGGCGGTGTTGTTCTGGCTCCAGTCGACGAAGATCTTCCCGCGCCGCCGCTCCTTGGCCATGATCGCGGTGACCGCGCGCGGGGTCTCGCGGGCCAGGTGTTCGGCCACGGCCTTCGCGTAGGCCGAAGTGCGGGCGGGGTCGTCGACGCGCACCGCCGCGCTGACCTGCATCCCCTTGCTGCCGCTGGTCTTGGGGCAGAGCTCGAGGCCGTCGGCGGCGAGCAGGTCGCGCACGCGGACCGCGATGCGGGCGCAGTCCACGACGGTCTGGCCCTCGCCCGGGTCGAGGTCGAACACGAGCTCGTCGGGGGTCTGCACGCGGTCCTCGTCGTCGACCCGCCACTGGGGCACGTGCAGCTCGAGCACCGCGAGGTTCGCCAGGTAGACCAGCGTGGCCAGCTCCTCGACCACGATGAAGGCCGCGGTGGTCGAGCCCCGGCTGCTGCCCGGGGTGGGCACCGTGACGCTGCGCATCCACTCCGGCGCCTTGGCCCCCGCGTTCTTCTCGTAGAACCACGGGGCGGCGATGCCGTCGGGGAAGCGGCGCAGCGTCAGCGGGCGGCCGGCGAGGTGGGGGAGCAGGGTGTCGGCGACCCGGGCGTAGTAGTCGATCACCGACGCCTTGGGGACGTCCGGGTAGAGCTCCTTGTCGAGGTTCGACAGCCGCAGGGTCCGCCCGCCGACCGCCACGCGCGGCGACTGGGCGGCCTTGTCCCGCGAGGGGGCTGCGGTGTCGTTCTTCCGCCGCTGGACGAGCCAGTCCTTCGCGTCGTGGTCGCTGCTCTCCGGCCGGAAGAACACGAACCGGCCGTCGACGCGCTCGCCGTGCAGCGTCACGGCCACCTCGTGGTCGGACCACTTCTCGGTCTCGTAGCGCCCGGAGTCCCAGATCGTCATCTCGCCGCCGCCGTACTCGCCGGCCGGGATCTCGCCGTGGAACTCCAGGTACTCCATCGGGTGGTCCTCGGTGTGCACGGCGAGCCGGGGCGCCCCGGGCTTGTCCGGCAGACCTTTGGGCACGGCCCAGCACACGAGCACGCCGTCGCGCTCGAACCGCACGTCGTAGTGCAGGCGACGTGCGTGGTGCTCCTGCACGACGAAGCGGTCGCCGGTCGGCGCGCCGGCGTCGACCTCCCCGAACGGCTCCGGCGTGCGCGCCGGGTCGCGCTTCGCGTTGTACTCGGAGAGGTCGGGCATGACGAGAGGTCTACCCGACGCCCGCGCAGGGGGTGAAGCCGAAGAACGCGAGCATGGCCGCGGACGCGTCGGGTCCCGCCGGGTCGGCGTAGGTCGCGCCGGCGGGGCCCCCGGACCAGGCGTGGCCCATCCCGTGCACCGTCCACGACTCGGCGAGCACCCGCCCGCCGGGCTCCGACCACCGTGCGCGGGTCCAGGCCCGGCCGGCTCGCCCGGTCGCCCGGCGGTGCTCGGTGCGTCCCGCCCCGGTCAGCGCCGAGCGCACGACGGCGTCACCGTTACCGGGCGCCACGGTGCGGTCGGCGTCGCCGTGCACGGCCACGAGCGGGACCGGGCCACCGTCCGCTACAAGGGTCGGCGGGCTGGACATCGCCGCGAACGCCGAGCCGACGTCGTGCGCGGCGCGATGGGGAAGGCCCGAGTGCACGCCCGCGCCGCAGAACAGATCGGGGTACGCCGCCGCCATCACCGCGGCCATCGCCCCGCCGGCGGAGAACCCGGCGACCGCAACACGGGCCGGGTCGGTGTGCTGGTCGGCGGCCATCGCGCGCACCACGGCCGCGATGGCCGCCGGCTCGCCCGCGTCGCGGGCCTGGTCGCCGGGCCGGAACCAGTTCCAGTAGCCCATCGGGTTGGCGGCGCGTGACTGCTCGGGGTAGACGACCACGACCCCGGCTCGCTCGGCGGCCTCGTCCATGCCGGTGCAGGCGGCGAAGGCGTCCGCGTCCTGGGTGCCGCCGTGCAGCATGACCAGCAGCGGCGCGCCCGCGCGGACGCCGGCGGGGACGTAGAGGCGGTACGCCAGACCGCCGGCGGCGCCCCGGGCGACCGTGCCAGACGCCCGAGAACGGTCACCCGCGGCACCGGCACCCCGCGCACCCGGCACGCCGGGCACCACGAGCCCCGTCGACCCGGCGCCCAGACGCTCCTGGATCGCGGCGGTCGCCTCGAGGAGCCGGCCCTGCCGCACGAGACGGGCGGCCTCCGGCGACCCGGGCGTGCCCGCCCACAGCGTCTCGCGGATCCGCTTGCCGGTACCGAACACGGTGACCTCCGAGGTCAGACGATGCGGGGGCCGAGCGCGGCCTTCACGGCTCGGCTCGCGCGGAAGGCGCCGAGCACCTCGACCGACGCGATCGTGGCCAGCGCGAGGTCGGGCGGGACGTCGTCGGCCACGCTCGCCAGCCCGAGCACGCGGATGTGGACCTGCTCGCCCGCGTCCCGCAGCCGTTCGAGGTCGCGCCGCGCGAAGTGCTGCGTGCCGAGGACGAGCGTGCGGCGGGCGACCGTGTGCTCGATCGCCGGACCGCTCGCCGCGAGCTGGTTGCGCACGGCGGTGCGGATGAAGTCGGTGCGGTTGCTGAAGTGCCCCTCCTGCACGAGCAGGTCGATGCGCCCGAGGTCGACGGGACCGATGTTGATCGTGATCTTCTCCGTGCCCGGCTCGCCGACCATGGACCATCCCCTCACCATCCATCTGGATGGTGCACGGCAGGTCGGTGCCGGCGCAAGTCAGCCCCGGGCGTCGTAGCGGTGCAGCACGAGCGACGAGTCCGGCAGCGGGCGGGCGTCGAGCAGGCGCAGCGGCACCCGGGTCGCGTCGCCGAGCAGGGGGAGCCCGGCCCCGAGCAGCGCCGGACCGACCATGACGTGCAGCTCGTCGACCAGGCCGGCCCCGAGCAGCGGGTTCCAGGTCGTGGTGCTGCCGAACGCGAGGACCTCGCCGCCGTCCCCGGCCTTCAGCTCCTTGACCGTCGCCGCCGCGTCGGCCCGGGGCACGACCCGGGTGATGTCCGCCCACGGGGCACCCGGGTCGAGGACCAGCGAGTCGGAGACGACGACCTTCTCGAGGGTGTTGTGCATGCGGGAGATCTCGCGCTGCAGGTCGTCCTGCGCGGGGTCGTCCGCGACCGCCGGCCAGTACGACGCGAAGTCGCTGTAGGTGGTGCGCCCGGCCAGCAGGGTGCCTGCCGCCCGGATCCGCTCGGCGGCGTAGACGTTGAAGCCCTCGTCGAAGGGCATGACCATGAGGTCCCCGCCGGGGCCGGCCACGTAGCCGTCCAGGGTGGCGATGACGGTGACGACGAGCTTGCGCATCTCGGGGTGCTCCTGTCGGGTCGGTGCGCTTCCTGCATCCCCGGGACGGAGCAGGCGCGCCGTTCTCGACACGGCGCCGCCGGGAATCTGGGATAGCGTCCCGGGCGTGAGCGCGCCCGCCGCGTCCGCGACCCTGCCCGAGGACGGGCTCGTCGTGGTGGTGAAGCAGGACTGCCCGACCTGTCAGCTGGTCGCGCCCGTGCTCGGCGGGCTCGGCGCGGTGGTCTTCAGCCAGGACGACCCGGCCTTCCCCGAGGGCGTCGCGGTGCGCGACGACACCGACCTCGACGTGAGCCTCGCCCTGGGCATCGACGTCGTCCCGACGCTCCTGCGCCGCACCGGCGGGGCCGAGACCGACCGTGCCGAGGGGTGGGACCGCGAGCGCTGGCGGGAGCTCTCCGGCCTCGCCGACCTGGGCGCCGACCTGCCGGACTGGAAGCCCGGCTGCGGTTCGCGCACCCACGACCCGGCCGTCGCCGACGCCATGCTGGTGCGCACCCGTGGCCACGAGCTCGCCGCCCGGCACATCGACCTGGCCGGGCTCGAGGACGAGGCCGAGGCGCTGTACGACCGCGGCTGGACCGACGGGTTGCCCGTCGTGGCGCCCACGCCTCCCCGGGTCCTGCGGATGCTGGCCGGTACGACCCGGGCGCCCGACGAGGTCGTCGCGGTCGTCCCGCCGAACCTCGTGCCCGCGACCGTCGAGAAGGTCGCCGTCAACGCGGTGCTCGCGGGGTGCGGGCCCGCGTACCTCCCGGTGGTGATCGCCGCGGTCGAGGCCGCGTGCGCCGAGGAGTTCAACGCCCACGGCCTGCTCGCCACCACGTGGGGCGCGGCGCCGGCGGTGCTCGTGCACGGGCCGGTGGCGCGGCGGATCGGCGTCAACGCCCGCGGCAACGTCCTCGGCCAGGGCACGCGCGCGAACTCGACGATCGGGCGCGCCCTGCAGCTCGTGATCCGCAACGTGGGCGGCGGGCGCCCCGGCGAGGTCGACCGCGCGACGCTGGGCCAGCCCGGCAAGGTCGGTCTGTGCTTCGCCGAGGACGAGGACGCCTCGCCGTGGGAACCGTTGTCCGTGTCGCGCGGCGTGCCGGCCGGGGCGTCGGCGGTGACGGTGTTCGCCGCCGAGGGCGCGCACGGCGTCGCCGACCAGATCTCGCGGACCCCCGGGTCGCTGGCCCGCTCGCTCGCCGCCGCCCTGCGCGGCGTCGCCCACCCCAAGCTCCCGCGGGGGTTCGACGCGACGCTCGTGCTCAGCCCGGAGCACGTCGCCGTGTTCGCCGCCGCCGGGTGGGACCGGGCGCGCTTCCACGCCGAGATCGACGAGCTGCTCCTGCTGCCGCCCGAGGAGCTCGTCCGCGGTGCCGGGGGCATCGAGGAAGGCGTGGCCGCCCCGTCGAAGCCGCTCCCGAAGTTCCGTCCCGGCGGTCTGCTGGTGGCCGTCGCGGGCGGGGGAGCGGGCAAGTTCTCCGCCGTGCTGGGCGGCTGGGTCGGGGGACCCGGCGGCAGCAGCCCGGTCACCCGCGTCATCGAGGAGGTCTGATGGTCCCGCAGGTCACGACAGTGCTCGACCCGACCGACGAGTCCCGCCCCGCGGCCCGCACCGTCGGCCCGCGGCCCGGCGACCTCGCCGGGCGCACCGTGGGCCTGCTGGACATCTCCAAGCCGCGCGGGGAGGTGTTCCTCGACCGGCTCGCGACGCTGCTCGGCGAGCACGGCGCGACCGTCCGGCGCTACGCCAAGCCGACCTTCACGAAGCCGCTGCCCGCCGACCTGCGCGCGGAGATCGCCGCGGAGTGCGAGGTCGTGATCGAGGCCCTCGCCGATTGAGGCTCGTGCACGTCGTGCAGTGTGCACGACCTCGCCGCCCTCGAGGCCGACGGCGTCGCCGCCACGTTCGTCGCGTCGACCGAGTTCGTGGCCGCCACCGACGCCCAGTCCCGGGCGCTCGGGTTCGCCGCGGTGCCCGCCGTCTACGTCGCCCACCCGATCCAGGACCGGACCGACGCCGAGATGGCCGCGCTCGCCGACGAGGCGCTGCCGCGGGTCCTCGCCGCGGTCACCGGGGAGGCCGCCGGCTGAGTGCGGGACCCCGGTGACGGCGCCTCGTGCGCGCGTGGTTGCCTGGTCGGATGGCACCGGCGGGGTGGCGACCACGGGTCGGGCTGCTGGCGGCGGGCCGCTGGGCGCCGTCGTGGCGGCGCCTGCGCGAGTGCCGGCGGCTCTACCGCGCCCGGCACGGTGACCACCTCGCGGCCGCGGTCACGTTCTTCACCGTGCTCGCGCTGGTCCCGCTGCTGATGCTCGCCGTGTCCGCGGTCGGGTTCGTGCTGTCCTCCAGCCAGACCGTGTTCGCCCAGCTGGAACAGCTCGTCGCGGATGCGCTGCCCCAGCCGGTGAGCGGCCAGGTCGTCGACGTCGTCCACGTCGTCGTGGCCGAGCGCGGGACCCTCGGCGTGCTCGGGCTCGCGGCCGCGGCGGTCACCGGGTGGAGCTGGATCAGCCACCTGCGCGACGCCGTGACCGCCCTGCTGGGACGGCCGATCCCGGAGCGCCGGCTGCGCCACGCGTTCTCCGACGCCGGCGCCCTGCTGGGCATCGGCCTCGCGCTGGCCGTGTCGTTCGCGCTCGCCGCGCTGACCGGGGTCCTGGGGCGGTGGCTGCTCGACCTGCTCGGGCTGGCGGGCACCGGCGGCGCCCGGGCGCTGCTGGCGGTCGGCTCCCTCGTGATCGGGGTCGCCGCCAACTGGCTGGTGGTGGCGTGGTGCCTGGCCCACCTGCCGCGCCCGAAGCGCGCGCTGCACCCGTTGCTGCCGGCGGCGGCCGCGGCCGCCGTCGGGCTCGTCGTGCTCCAGCAGATCGGCGGCCTGTACCTGCGCCTCATGGGCGGCTCACCCACGGTCACGGCGCTCGGCACGCTGGTCGGCTTCCTGCTGATCGTCTACCTCGTCGTCCGCTGGTTGTTCCTGGTCACGGTGTGGACCGAGACCGAGACGCCGGACGCCGTCTCGGACCGCGGCGAGGCCGGTCGCGCCGGGCTCGAGCTCGTGGCGGACCTCGTCGGCTGACCCGCCCCGTGCGCGTCGGCCGCCGTCCGGGTGGCCCACCCCACGGTGGAACACCGGTGCTCCGGGCTCACCGCAGGCATACGCTGCGGCCAGAACCGGGAGGAGGCACGCGGATGAGCGTCGCGGTTGACGCCGAGACCGAGCACCGCCAGGCGGTCGACGCGGTGCGGCGTGGCCTCGCCGCACTCCCGGCGGACGCGCCGGTGCGACTGCGCAAGAAGACGTCGAACCTCTTCCGGTTCCGCGGGGGCGCGGGCGGGCTCGCCGTCGACGGGCTCGACCGCGTCCTGTCGGTGGACCCGGAGGCCCGCACCGCCGACGTCGGCGGGATGACCACGTACGAGGACCTCGTGGCGGCCACGCTGCCGCACGGGCTGATGCCGCTCGTCGTGCCGCAGCTCAAGACGATCACCCTCGGCGGGGCGGTCGTCGGGCTCGGCATCGAGTCGTCGTCGTTCCGCGACGGGCTGCCGCACGAGTCGGTCGTCGAGGCCGACGTGCTCACCGGCACCGGCGAGGTGCTCTCCACGCGGGAGCACCCCGATCTCCTCGCCGGCCTGCCGAACTCGTACGGGACGCTCGGCTACGCGCTGCGCCTGCGCATCGAGCTGGCGCCGGTCCGGCCGTTCGTGCGGCTGCGCCACGTCCGCTTCGACGACGCCGACGACATCGCGAAGGCGCTCGCCGAGGTCTCGACGTCGCGGAGCTGGGCGGGGGAGCGGGTCGACTTCGTCGACGGTGTCGTGTTCGGCGCGGACGAGCACTACATGACGGTCGGCGAGATGGTCGACACGGCGCCCTACCTGTCCGACTACACCGGTCAGGGCATCTACTACCGGTCGATCCAGCAGCGGGACAGCGACTACCTGTCGATCCACGACTACCTGTGGCGGTGGGACACCGACTGGTTCTGGTGCTCGCGGGCGCTCGGCGTCCAGCACCCGGTGGTGCGCCGCCTGTGGCCCGCGCGGTACCGGCGCTCGGACGTCTACCGCCGGCTCGTGGCGCTCGACCGCCGCGTCGGGCTCTCGCAGGCGGTGGCGCGCCGCGGCGGGGCCGCCGGCGTCGAACCGATCATCCAGGACGTCGAGGTGCCGGTGGATCGGCTGCCGGAGTTCCTCGCGTTCTTCCACGACGAGATCGGGATCAGCCCGGTCTGGCTGTGCCCGCTGCGGCAACGACGCACGGAGCGGAGCGGAGCTGCGCAGACACAGCGACCGCCGACGTGGCCGCTGTATCCCTTGGACCCCGACCTCACGTACGTGAACGTCGGGTTCTGGTCGGACGCCGAGCTCGCCCCGGGCCAGGCGCCGGACCACCACAACCGGCGCATCGAACAGGTTCTCCTCGGCATGGGTGGACACAAGTCGCTGTACTCGACGTCCAGCTACCCGCGCGAGGAGTTCGACGCGCTGTACGGGGGAGCGACATACGGCGAGCTCAAGGCCCGCTACGACCCGGACGGCCGCCTCCCCGATCTCTACACCAAGACCGTGACGGGTTAGGGAGGATCGCCGTGCAGGTCGCTGAGATGTTCCGGCCGGTGCTGGGGGAGCAGGCCCCCGTCGCCATCCGCGCGTACGACGGGAGTTCGTCGTCGCCGACGGGAGCGCAGCCCGTGGCCACCGTCGACATCCGGAGCGAGACGGCGCTGGCCTATCTGGCCGGCGCCCCGAACACGCTGGGGCTGGCTCGGGCGTTCGTGTCCGGCCACCTCGACGTCGAGGGCGACCTCTACGAGGCGCTCTCCGCGATGGGCGAGCTGACCGTCTCCGACGTCTCGCCCGCGACGCTGGTCCACACCGCGGCGCGCCTCGCGCCGCTGCGGTTCAAGCACCGCGTCGCGCCGCCGCCCGAGGAGCACCGCCAGCACGGCCGGCGCCACTCCAAGGAGCGCGACTCGTCGGCGATCGAGCACCACTACGATGTCTCGAACCGCTTCTACGAGATGGTGCTCGGCCCGTCGATGGCCTACACGTGTGCGGTGTACCCCTCCGAGGGCGCGACCCTGGAGGAGGCCCAGTTCACCAAGCACGCGCTGGTCGCCGAGAAGCTGCACCTGGAGCCGGGGATGCGGCTGCTGGACGTCGGCTGCGGCTGGGGCCAGATGGCGATGCACGCCGCCGAGCACCACGGGGTGCAGGCGCTCGGGGTCACGCTCTCGCGCGACCAGGCGACCTGGGCGCAGAAGGAGGTCGCGCGCCGCGGCCTCGGCGACCTCGTCGAGATCCGTCACGGCGACTACCGGGACGTCACCGAGACCGGCTTCGACGCCGTCAGCTCGATCGGGCTGACCGAGCACATCGGACGGCGCAACATCCCCGGCTACTTCCGCTTCCTCTACGGCAAGCTGCGGCCGGGGGGCCGGATGCTCAACCACTGCATCACGCGCCCGGACGCCCACCACCGCGCCGGCGCCGACCCGTTCATCAACCGGTACGTCTTCCCGGACGGCGAGCTCCTGCCGATCGGGTGGCTGATGTCGCGGATGAACGCGGCGGGCTTCGAGATCCGCCACGAGGAGAACCTCCGCGAGCACTACGCGAAGACGCTCGCGGGCTGGTCGGCGAACCTCGACGCGAACTGGGACGAGTGCGTCTCGGAGGCCGGGGAGGGACGGGCCCGCGTCTGGCGGCTCTACATGCCCGCGTGCCAGGTGGGGTTCGACCTCAACAACATCCAGCTCCACCAGGTGCTGGGGGTCAAGCTCGGCCCCTCCGCGCGGTCCGGGTTCCCGCTGCGGCCCGCGTACTGAGGAACCCTCTGGCCGGGGTGTCGTCCGGGCCGGGCGGCACGTCCGGCTCGCCCAGCACACCCCGCAGCTTGGCGACCGCCCGGTGCTGGGCGACCCGCACGGCACCGGGCGTCGAGCCGACCGCGAGGGCGGTCTCCTCGGCCGAGAGGCCGACGACCACGCGCAGCACGAGGATCTCGCGCTGCTTGGGCGGCAGCTGCTCGAGCAGGGCGCGCATCTCCTCGCTGGCCGACATCTCCAGCGCGGCCTGCTCCGGGCCGATCGCGTCGGCGAACCCCTCGGGGACCTCGTCGGTGGGCTCGGAGCGGTCGCGGCCCGCGTGGCGGTGCGCGTCGACGACCTTGTGCGCCGCGATGCCGTAGACGAACGCCAGGAACGGCTTGCCCTGGTCGGTGTAGGTCGGCAGGGACTTGAGGACGGCCAGGCAGACCTCCTGGGCGACGTCGTCGGCCGCGACGCCGCCGCGCTCGGTGCCCAGCCGGGACCGGCAGTAGCGCACGACCAGCGGGCGCAGGATCACCAGGAGCTGGTTCAGCGCACGCCGGTCACCGGCCACCACCGCGGCGACCAACCGGTCGATCTCGTCGGACTCCTCGGTCACCGGTGATCTCCACGCCGGGCCCGCGGCGCCCCCACCGCGTTGCGTCCTGACACCTCGTCCCCCCACGGTGTGCCCGGTCGGGACCGAGCACGTCCACTGTCAGTGACCGGACCATCACGCTCCGAACAGAGAGGGTTCGAGACGCGACCCGGTCGTGACCCCACCGTGCTCGATCAGGTGGCCCGGGGGAAGGAGGCGCGCGGTCGACGGGCGCACGGGCCGCTCAGCGGCCGATCGGACGGACACGATGCACCCTGCGTACGCCGTTCACCGGTCGTCGGCGGCCGCCGAGCGGATCTCGCTCACTCCGGTGGAGCAGGCGGGACGGTGCCGCGGCGGGCGTGCTCGTTGAATGTCGGGAAACACGGCGCAGGGTGGTCGCGGCGCACCACGCCCGCGCGCCTCTCCCCGTCGATCCGATAATCGACATTATGTCACTTTGTCAGGAGGACCCCCGCCCCTAGCGTCCGTGCCGTGGAGACGCCGTGGTGACACGCAGCCGCTGGGCGGTGCTCGCCGCGTTCACGCTGCTCGTCGCGTCGACGCAGCTGCTGTGGCTCGGGTTCGCCCCGGTGACGTCCGAGGTCGGCCGGGCACTGACCGTCTCCGACGGCGCCGTCGGCAACCTCGCCGCCGTCAATCCCCTCGTCTACGTCCTGCTCGCGCTCCCGGCCGGCCGGTGGGCCGACCGGCGGTTCGGCCCGGCGCTGGCCCTCGGCGCCGTGCTCACCGCCGGCGGCGCCCTGATCCGCCTGATCGATCCGGGCTCGTACGGCTGGGTGCTCGCCGGGCAGGTGGTCATGTCGTGCGGCCAGCCGCTGGTGCTCAACGCGACGACGAAGGTCGCCGCCCGGTGGTTCCCGCCCGGCGAGCGCACCACGGCGATCTCGGTGGGCAGCGCCGGGCAGTTCGTCGGCATCCTGGTCGCCGCGCTGTCCGGTGCGCCCGTGGTGGCCGCCGGCGGCGTGGGCGCCCTGCTCGTCGTGGGCGCGGCGGTGAGCCTGGCGGGCGCCCTGGCCACCCTGCTCGCGCTGCGGGTGCCGGCCGCGTTCACCGACGGGACCGAGAGCCGCCGGACGCTCCCCCGTGACCGCGTCCTCTGGCTGCTCGCCGGGCTGCTCTTCGTCGGTGTCGGGATCTTCAACGCCACGGCCACCTGGCTCGACGTGCTCCTCGACGGGCTCGGCCTGCCCGACGCGGGCGGGCCCCTGATCGCCCTGATGACGGTCACCGGCATCGCGGGCGCGGCGATCGTGCCGGGCCTCGCGGCGCGCCACGACCGCCGCCGTGCCGCGCTGGTCGTCACCCCCGCCGCGCTCGCCATCGCGTTCGCGGTGATCGCGCTCGGGCCGGGCCTCGCCGTCACCGCCGTCCTGCTCGGCGTCGCCGGGTTCTTCCTGCTCGCGGGGCTGCCGGTGGCCCTCGACTGGTCCGAGCAGCGCGTCGGCGCGGGTGATGCGGCCACCGGGACCGCGCTGCTCCTGCTGGCCGGCAACCTGGGCGGCGTCGTGCTCGTGGCGGCGGTCGAGCCGCTCATCGGCGTGCCCGTCGCCGGGCTGCTCGCGATCGCCGTCCTCGCCGTGCCGGGCCTCGTGCTCGCCGCGTTCCTGCCCGGCCGCCGCACCCCGGCTGTGACGCCGTCGACGGGCCACGACGGACCGCCCCTCGACGCTTAGGCTTGCCAACGATGTCGGACCGCACCCCCGGCGCGCCGGCGCGCTGGGCGCTGCTGGCGGTGCTCACCGCTGCGGCCACCGTCGGGCTCGCCGCGCTGTCCGTGCCGTCGGCGGCGCTGTTCGCCGGGCTGGCCGTCGCCACGGCGCTGGCGCTCGCCGGGCTCGGCCCGGCCGCCGTGGACAAGCGCGCCACGGCGGTCGGTCAGGCCGTCATCGGCGTCGTCATCGGGCTGTTGGCGCGCCCGGAGACGCTCGGCGCGGTGGCCGCCGACTGGCTGCCCGTGCTGCTCATCAGCGTCGCCACCCTCGTCGCGAGCATGGGCGCCGGCCTGGCGATGGGCCTGCAGCGCGGCGTCAGCCCGCTCACCGGGATGCTCGCGCAGACCGCGGGCGGCGCCTCCGGTCTCGTCGCGATCAGCCGCGAGCTCGGCGGGGACGAGCGCGTGGTCTCCGTCGTGCAGTACCTGCGGGTCGGCCTGGTGACGGCCACGATGCCGGTGGTCGCCGTCGTCGGGTACGGCGCCGGGCACGTCGGCGCGAGCAGCACGGGCGGGGACACCGCGACCACGGCGCCGTGGTGGGTCGGGCTGCTGGTGCTCGCGGGCTGCTCGGTCGTCGGCATCCCGGTCGCCCGCCGGCTGCACGTGCCCGCCGGCGCCCTGCTCGGACCGATGATCCTGGCCGCCGCGCTGAGCCTGTCGGGCGTGCTCGTCGGGGTGAGCGTGCCGAGCCTGCTCGTCGACGTCGCCTACGCCGTCATCGGGTGGCAGGCAGGGCTGCGGTTCACCCGGCAGGCCCTCGCCACCGTGCTGCGCGTGCTGCCGCTGGCGACGGCGCTGATCCTCGCGGTGATCGCCGTCTGCGCGGGTCTCGGGCTGGTGCTGTCGTGGGCGACCGGCATGACGCCGCTCGAGGGCTACCTCGCGACGACGCCCGGCGGCGTCTACGCCGTGCTCGCCACCGCGATCTCCTCGGGCGTCGACGTCACGTCGGTCGTCGCCGTCCAGGTGTTGCGCGTCCTGCTGATGCTCATCGTCGCTCCCCTGCTGGCCCGCGTCGTCGGGCGCCGGACGGCGAGCACGCCGCCTGCCTGATTCGTCCGCCGGATCACGCCCACCGGCGTTCTCGATCTCCTACGATGCGCACGAGCCGGAGGGGGGCGCGGTGCAGGGCGAGGAGTTCGGTCGATACCGCCTGGGACGGCTGATCGGCTCCGGCGGCATGGGCGACGTCTACGAGGCCGTCGACACCGAGCGCGACCGCGTCGTCGCCCTCAAGCTGCTGCCGCCGCTGTTCAGCGGGCACACCGAGTTCCAGGAACGGTTCCGGCGCGAGTCGCGGGTGGTCGCCCGCCTGCGCGACCCGCACATCATCCCGATCCACGACTTCGGCGAGATCGACCAGCGCCTCTACATCGACATGCGCCTGGTCGACAGCGGCACCTCCATCGCCACGCTGCTGCGCGACGAGGGCCCGCTCGATCCCGCGCGGGCGGTGCACCTGGTGGGCCAGGCCGCCGACGCCCTCGACTCGGCCCACACCGACGGGCTCATCCACCGCGACGTGAAGCCGTCCAACGTGCTCGTGACGTCCCGCGACTTCGTCTACGTCGTCGACTTCGGCATCGCCCACGCCGTCGGCCAGACGCAGTTCGGGCTCACGTTGACGGGGTCGACGGTCGGCACGCTCGACTACATGGCGCCGGAGCGCTTCACCAACGGCGCCATCGACCGCCGCGTCGACGTCTACGCCCTGGCCTGCCTGCTCTACCAGTGCCTCACCGGACGGACACCGTTCGAGGGCTCCGAGGTCCCGGCCCTCATGTTCGCGCACGTGCACACCGACCCGCCCGTACCGAGCGCCGTGGCCCCCGAGGTCCCGGCGGCCCTCGACGAGGTCGTCGCGACGGGTATGGCGAAGGACCCCGACGCGCGCTACGCCACCGCGGGCGCCCTGGGCGAAGCGGCGTACCGGGCCCTCGACGGCGCCGCGACGAGCCGTCCGTCCCCGCGCCCCGTCGCGACACCGCCGCGCCGGACGAAGCCGGAGACGGTCGACGAGCCCGGCGGCCCCGACTCCCCCGCACCCCACCAGGCCGTCGGCGTCGTCGGGGCGGCGCCCGCGGATCCGGGCGGGGGCACGGGCCACCTCGAGCCCGACGGCGCGGGCGCACCGTCCTCCTCGTCCCCGCCGGCCCCGGAACGGCGGTCGCCGGCGTACGCGGGCACGCCGCCGCCCCTCGACGGCCCGACCGAGCCGCACGCGATCGGCCCGCCGACACCGCCTCCGCCCCCGTCGTCGTCGGGTGCGGCGGGGCGGGCGCGGGCCTGGGTCACCGACCCCGGCCGACGGGTCGCGCTGCTCGTCACGGCCGCGGTCCTGGTGGTGGTCGTGGTCGCAGGAGTGATCGTCTCGCTCACCGGCGGCGTCACCCCGGCGGCCGCGCCCAGCGGGCACGTGCACGACGACGCACCCGTCACGCCGGCGGCGAGCGTCGCGACGCCCGCGGTGGTCGGCTCGGTGCCGACGCCGCCGACCCCCGGGACGTTCGCGGTCGCGCCCGGCGCCCGCGAGGGGTGGGTCGTCAACCGTGACCCCCGGGTGCTCACCGTCCTCGACCTCGCGACCGGGGCACCCGTCGCCACGATCCCGGTGCCGGACGCGCCGCCGCGGTTCATCACGTTCGCCGCCGACGGCTCGCGGGCCTACGTCAGCGCGTACACCGACGAGGACGCGGTCAACGTCGTCCACGTCGTCGACACCCGCAGCCGCGCCGTCGTCGCCACCGTCCCGGTCGACCGCCGCCCGTACGCGCTGGCCATGGCGCCCGACCAGCGCACGGTCTGGGTGCCCAGCCACGACGACGGGGCGATCGACCTGCTCGACACCGCGACCGACACCGTCACGCGGCGCATCCCGGTGGCCCCGAACCCGCACTACATCGCCTTCAACGGCGCGCGCGCCTACGTCGCCAACCACGAGTCGAACGTGGTCTCGGTGATGGACACGGCCACCGCGTCGGTGATCACGACCGTGCCGGTGGGGGTGAGCCCCCACGCCCTGGCGGTCTCCCCCGACGGCCGGCGGGTCGCGGTCGCGAACTACGACGGCGCCTCGATCTCGTTCATCGACACGGCGTCGAATCGCGTCGCGGCGACGGTGCCGGTCGGCCGCGGCCCCCAGTTCGTCTCGTACGCCGCCGACGGGCGCCACCTCTACACCGCGAACGTGCAGGACGGGACGGTGTCGGTGATCGACACGGGCACCGACGCCGCCACGGCCACGCTGCCCGTGTGCTCCTCCCCCACGAGCGTCGTGGTGGTGCCGCCCGACAGCGCGACGGTCCGCGTGTCGTGCCTCGACGAGTCCCGGCTCGCGGTGCTGCGCATCGCGGGCTGACCGTCAGGGCCGCCGGCCCCGTCCGGGTCGAGCAGCCAGTACGAGGCGACGCCCAGCCGCTCGTAGTGGGCCTTCTTGGTGTTCCGGTCGTGCAACCGGGTGCTGCGCGAGGCCACCTCGGCGACCATGACCGGCGCGACCGGCCGGTTCGCCCGCGTGAGATCGGCGAACCGTGCGACGAGGACGTCGGGCTGCACCTCGTCGACCTCGCTGGTCGTCACCCCGAACGGCGCGGCCAGGACGTGGAGCTCGGGCGGGCACGCCGCGTGCAGGAGCCGGTAGAGCGCGAGGCCCATCTCCTGGTGCGGCCAGCCGGGCGCCGGCGTCACGAACAGCATCCCGTCGATGAGCTCACGACGCCGGCCGTCGTCCGGCATCGCGTGCAGGTCGGCCACGGTGTACTCCGCGGTCGAGGCCTGGTTGCTCACGAGGGCCATCGTGCCGCTCCTCCCCTGCTCCGGCCAGCGGGCTACCGCACCCGGCGCACATCGACCGGCGAGCTGAGGAAGACCCCGAGCGACCCGAACCCGGCGCCGACGGCGGCGGCCGTGAGGGCCTCGGCCCACTCCTCGTCGGCGGGCTCGATCGCTGGCGTGCCGAGGCGTTCGAGGACGAACACGCACCATCCGGGGCCGGCGTCGGTGGTGAGCTGGCCGGTCAGGTGGTGCCGCTTTGCAGAAGCAACCGCGTTCAGGGTCGCAGGCGCCGCAGCACCGGGATCGCCGCGATCTTCTCGTCGGTGAGCTGGTCCCAGTCGATCCGTCCGGGGTGCCGGGCCTCGCGGGTGCAGGCGATCACGCGGTCGGCGGTGACGACGAGGTCCAGGCGCACGTCGTGGTCGGTCACCGGGATCTCGCCGGTCGGGACGACCTGCCGCTCGTGCACCGTCGTGACGACCGGGGTGTCCGGCGCGACGAGCCCGGCCTCGCTCGCGACCGCGAACTCGAGGTCGCTGAAGCCCCCACCCTTTCCGAGGCGCGCGCCGTCCTCGGCGACCGCGACGCAGCCCGTGACAACGAGGTCGACGGGCTCGAGGTCCTCGACGGCCACGGTGCGCCCCGAGCGGGACGCACCCTTGATCGACGAGGCCTTGCGCGGGGTGTCCTCCAGGTGCTCGGGGTCGAGGAGGAAGAACGGCGCCTCCTCGGCCAGGCGCGGCACGGCCATGTAGACGGTCTTGCCGTCCTCGAGCGCGCGCTGGCGCACCGGCCACTGCGCCGCGTCCGGGTTGCACTTGAGCGTCCGGGCCCGCTGCCAGACCTCGGTCCCCCGCAGCCGCTCGGCCGCCGCCTCGGCGCCGGTGACGTTCGGGATGCGGCCGTGGGCGCCCGGGAATCGCGCGAGCTTCTCGTCGCGCAGCGCGTCCCACACCCGCTGCCGGATCGCCGCCTTGGCCTCGTTGACCTCCGCCGGTCCGCCGGCGTCAGCGTCGTGCCGTCTCGGGGTCCGTGCCACGCGCGCCACCGTAGGGCGCGCTACGCGTGGTGCACCGAGGCGACCCGGTAGAGCCGCGGCTCGGCGGTCGCGAGGGCCAGCGCGGCGTCCATGTGCTCGCGGCAGGCCGGGTCCCCCCACATCCCGCCGAGCGCCTCCTCGCTCTCCCACTGCGCGTAGTTGACGACGTGGGTGCCGTCGACGCTCGCGTGCAGGTTCGCCGACACGAAGCCCGGGACGTGGCGGATGACGTCCTCGGTCGCCTTCTCCAGCAGGGCGACGAGCTCGGCCTGCCGCTCCGGCGCCACCGTGAAGTGGTTGATCAGCGTGGTGACTCCTGCCCCGGGGTCGATGGTCGACGTGGTCACGGCGTCCTCCTCATGTCAGGTTCCTGACGAACGTCTCCATAGTGTGTAAGGTTCCTGCCATGGGTCAAGCCCCGGTCGGCGACCGGCCCGGCTACCGGGTCAAGCAGGTGCAGCAGGCGCTGCGGCACGCCGGCGACGCGGCGCTGCGCGGGATCGGGCTGTCGGTGAGCCAGTACGCGGCGCTGCGGGCGCTCGCCGACCGGCCCGGGGCCTCGTCGGCCGAGGTCGCCCGGCGCTGCTTCGTCACCCGGCAGTCGGTGGCCGACGTCCTCGGCCCGCTCCGGGCCGCCGGGGCAGTGGAGGACGGCGAGCCGGCCCGGGGGCGGGCCCGGCCGATGGCGCTCACCACTGTGGGCCGCGCGCGCCTGGCCGCCGCCGAGACCGCGATGGCGGAGGTGGAGGAGCGCATGCTCGCGGGCCTGAGTGCCCGCGAGGTGGCGACGCTGACCGAGCTGCTGACCGTCTGCGCGGCGAACCTCGGGGACCTCAGCGCGACAACCGGTCCACCTGCGCCGTGATCGCGGCGGTCGACCGCGTGATGTCCGCGGGAGTCGTCGACCAGTTCGACACCGAGAGCCGCACCACGGGCCGGCCGTGCCAGACGCTGGTGCCGGCCCAGCACGTGCCGTCCTCGGCGATCGCCCGCGCGAGCACGCCCGCCTCGACGTCGCGCGGCGCGACCAGGACCTGGTTGAGCTCGACGTCGTTGAGGATCGCGATGCCGGGGTGGCGCCCGAGCTCGTCGGCCGCCTGCCGGGCCAGGGCGCAGCACCGCTCGACGAGGTCGGCCACACCGGACCGGCCGAGGTGGCGCAGCGCGGCGTGCACCGGGAGGGCGCGGGCCCGCCGGGAGCTCTCGGGGACACGACCGGACGGGTCGTCCGCCCCCATCGTGATGTAGGCGGCCGTGCTGGAGAACGCGGCCGCCAGCGCGGCGGGCTCCCGGACGACGGCCATGGCGCAGTCGTAGGGGACGTTGAGCCACTTGTGGGCGTCGACCGCCCAGGAGTCGGCCCGCTCGACGCCGGCGACGAGGTGCCGCCGCGCCGGGGCGGCCGCGGCCCAGAGCCCGAACGCGCCGTCGACGTGGAGCCAGGCGCGGGAGCGCTCCCCCACGACGTCGGCGACCGCGTCGAGGGGATCGAACGCCCCGGTGTCGACCTGCCCGGCCTGCGCGCACACGAGCACCGGCCCGTCGATCGCGCCGAGCAGGTCGCGCAGCAGCTCGGGCCGCATCCGACCCTGGTCGTCCGCCGGCACCCGCACGGCACGATCCGCGCCGAACCCGAGCAGTCGCAGGGCCTGCAGCACGGTGGAGTGCCCGTGCGCCCCGAGGAGCACGGTCGGCACCGGCGCCCCGGCGAGCCCGTCGGCACCGACGTCCCAGCCCTTGGCGGCGAGCAGGGCGTGGCGCGCCGCGGCGAGCCCGGAGACGTTCGCCATCTGGGCCCCGGTGACGAACCCGACCGCGGCGTCGGCGGGCAGTCCGAGCAGGTCGAGCACCCAGCCGGCCGTGACGTCCTCGATCGCCGCCATCGCCGGGGACATCACCCGCACCGCGACGTTCTGGTCGGCCGCGGCCACCATCCAGTCCGCGCCGAGCGCGACCGGCAGCGCGCCGCCGGTGACGAACCCGAAGTACCGGGGACCCGCGCTCGCCACCAGCCCGGGCTCGAGCGCCGTCGCCAGCTCCGCGAGGACCGTCCCGGCCGGAGCGCCGGCCTCGGGCAGACGGTCGTCGATCCGCGCCCGCATCGCCGCGTCCGTCACGGGTCGCCCGACGGGCCGCTCCCCCAGCCCGGCGAGCCAGCCGTCGGCGAAGCGCCGGGCCTCGTCGAGCGGCTCGTCCCACACCCGACGGGACGCTACGGGGCGCCGGCGGGCCGTGCCGTGAGCGGCCGCGGATCCGGCGGGCCCGTCGCGGCGTCCCGGCGCGCGTGGGCCAGCGCCCACAGGCCGAGCAGGGCCACGACGACCACCTCGGCGAGGGCCAGGCCACGCTCGAGCAGCCCGAGCGGGACGGCGCGCCACCACGGCACGCCGATCACCCCGCGGAACGCGATGGCCCCGACGATCGGGAGGAACGAGGCCAGCGCCAGCCACGAGAGCACGCGCACCCCGAGACGGAACGGGCGCGCCGCCGGGTCACGACGGTGGCGGTGGGCGATCAGCAGGGCCCCGACCGGCAGCGCGACGAACGCGACGAGGCTCGCGTAGCGGTGGACGTACCCCGAGACGCTCGGCCCGATCGACCAGTTCGTCTTCTCGAACGCCACGACCAGCAGCAGGCCCGCGCACCACGCCCCGACCAGCGCCGACGGCCAGGAACGTGCCGGGACCAGGCGCGTCGCGACGAGGGCGGCGAGCACCCCCGCCGACCCGAGCGCCAGACCGACCACGGCGACGTCGAACACCCACCCGCCCGGCAGCAGCGCGTACTCGCTGATCGTGCGCCGGACCGGGTCGACCCGCGAGGACGGACCCACGAGGTGCATCACCCCGATCAGCACCAGCGCCAGGGCGACCGCGGCCACGCCCAGGCGGGCGCCGATCCTCGTCGTCACGACCGGGCCAACGTCCGGGGAGCCCGCCGCGTTCCGATCACGCCCGCCACGCCGAGCGGGGGCCCAGGCCGCGGCCGGCGAACGGACCCGCCGCGCCGAACCCGTCGGCCAGGCCCACGCACCGCTCCCCCGCGAAGATGCCCGCGCGGTAGTGCAGTCCCCCGTCGGGGGCGGGGTCGACGGCGAGGGCGACGTCGTAGGTGCGCGGGTGGGCGACCTCGGCGACGAACTGCACCTCCCAGGCGCTCGGGGCGAGCTCCTCCGGCGGACCGCCGTCCGGGTCGTCGAGCCGCGCCGACTGCCAGGCGGCCACGGCGTCGGCGTACCAGGACAGGACGGCGGCGTTGTTGACGTGCCGGTTGGTGTCGACGTCGCCGATGCGCGAGACCATCGCGTGACCGACCGGGTAGCGGGCGCGGTCGTGGCGGGCGCTCTCCGGCCGTGGCGGGGCGCCGCCGGGCTCCTCGATCACCAGCGCGGCGAGGTCGGTGCGCAGGGCGTCGGGCAGCCCCGACGGGCCCGACCCGGTCGCGAGCACCGTCACGGAGTCCGAGACCGCGACGCACCGGTCGCCGTCGAACACCCCGTGGCCGTACGAGTACGACGACCCGCCGATCCGACGGACCCCGGTGCCGACCCGGTACTCCCCGCCGTGGCTGAGCGGCGCCAGGTGCCGGACCCGCTGCGCGGCGAGCAGCACCCGGAACGGGCCGAGACCCCCGTCCTCGACCAGCCGCCGGAACCGGGGCAGCTCCGCGCCGACGCGGGCCTCCTCGAACCAGCGGCTCAGCGCCACCGTCGTCACCCGGCCGTCGCCCCCGAGGTCGGCGTAGCGCGGCACCACCGGGCGCAGGACCGGGAAGGCGGCGGGGTCGGTGAGCCCGGCGCCGTCCTCGGCCAGCGACGGGCCGGCGGCGAGCACCGGTGCGTGATCGGCCATGGGGGCCATGGTCCCCACCGCGACCGGCCGCGGCCCCGTCGTACCGCCCGGATCACATGTGACGACCGACGGCGGGATACCCGGGGGCCGTGACCGACTTCCCGCCCGGGTTCTTCGACCGCGACGACGACGGCGACGACGCCCGCTTCTACGGCCCGCCGCGCCTCGTCCAGCACATCGACGACGGCGCGATCGCGGCGGTCGGCGCGTTCTACGACGAGGTCGGGGTGACGGGCGACGTCCTGGACCTCATGGGCTCCTGGGTCTCGCACCTGCGCACCCGGCCACGGCACCTCACGGTGCTCGGGATGAACGCCGCGGAGCTCGACGCCAACCCGATGGCCGACGCGCGGGTGGTCCACGACCTCAACGCCGACCCGACCCTGCCCCTCCCCGACGCCGCCTTCGACACCGCCGTCTGCACGGTCTCGGTCGACTACCTCGTCCGGCCGGTCGCGGTGTGCCGCGAGGTCGGCCGGGTGCTGCGCCCGGGCGGCACGTTCGCGCTGACGTTCTCGAACCGCTGCTTCCCCACCAAGGCGATCCGGGGCTGGCTCGCGGCCGACGACCGGCAGCGGGCCGCGATCGTCGCGACGTACCTCCGGGACGCCGGCGGGTTCGGCGAGCCGGTGGCGCAGCAGCGCGCGTCCACCGACGACCCCGTGATCGGGGTGTACGCCGTCCGGCGGCCGACGAGCGGCTGACGCTCTCCCGGATCAGCCCTCCCTCACGAGCCGGTCCAGCGCCGCGCGGGTCGCGGCGTCGGCGGGCACGAACGACTCGAGCGAGAGCTCGTCGAGGGTGACGTCCCACGCCGCCCCGAAGTGCGTGATCGTCGAGTAGAGGCGCAGGTCCCCGTCGGGGAGGGCGAGGTGCAGCGGCAGCATGACGTGGGCGACGCGGGCGGCGGCACCCGTCGGGGCCGGCGGCACGTACCCGGCGAGCTCCTCGCGCAGGCCGGCCAGGCGCGGGTCGCCGGTGAGGTCCGCGAGGCGCTCGAGGCGGTGCAGCAGGTGCCCGGCCCACTCGGGCAGGTTGCGGACGTGGGGTGCCAGGCCGTCGGGGTGCAGGCTGAGCCGGTAGATGTTCACCGGCGGCGCGAGCAGGGCCGGGTCGAGCCGCGCGAGCAGCGCGCCGACCGCCCGGTTGGCCATCACGACGTCGCCGCAGCGGTCGGCGACGAGCGCGGGGAACGGCTCGTGCCCCGCCAGCAGGTGCTCCAGCGCGCCGCGGACGGCGTCGAGGGCCGACGCGTCGAGGCGGGACTCGCTGTAGGTCGGGGCGAAGCCCGCGGCCAGCAGCAGGGTGTTGCGCTCGCGCAGCGGCACGTCGAGGTGCTCGCAGAGGTCGACCAGCAGCTCGCGGCTCGCCCGCGACCGGCCGGTCTCGACGAAGCTGAGGTGCCGGGTCGACACGCCGACGTCGAGCGCGAGGTCCATCTGGCTGCGCCGGCGGCGCGTGCGCCAGCCCCGCAGCAGGTCACCGGGTGCGGGACGGTCGAGCGTGCTGGTCACACGGGGAGACGGTAGGGCCGCCGGTGCACGGCGGCCATGACCTCGGAGGTCATAGCCGGCGTGACCCGGGGCGTCGCCAGGGCCGCGGGAAGCCGAAGCGCACGGTCACGCCGGGCGACCAGACCACGTGGTCGGGCGGGCGGGTGGCGAGATCCGGGAAGCCCGCCCGCGCGAGCAGGGTGTCGTCGAGTTCCAGCAGCTCGGCGCGGTGCAGCGGCCACGGCTCGTGGACGTTCGGGACGTACCAGTCGACGCCGAGGTGGCGCTCGTGCAGGCCCCAGCGGGCGGTGAGGAAGTCCTCGAGGGGGCCGGAGGTCATCGGCTCTCCCACCCGGACCCGGACCCAGTCGGCGTGCGGCCGCCACGTCGCGTAGGTCCGGTCCGCCCCCGACGTCGTCACGGTCATCGACGCCCAGCGGTACGGCAGGCCGAACGCCGCCCGGGCGCCCGCCACGACCGCGAGCCGGGTGGCGTCGAGGCTGCGGAAGACGATCCCCCGCACGCCGCGCGCGTCGACGGTGTAGAGCCGGACGTTGGTCTCCGGGAACGTCCCCAGCCACGGGATCGACGGACCGCGCAGCACGCCGGCGCCGACCATCCGGAACGGCACGAGCCCCACCCAGGTCACGCCGTCGCGCACGTCGGGGCGCACGCCGGGCGGCAGCAACGGAGCCACGGTGTCCGGGTCGACCGCCCAGTGCAGGAAGGCGACGTCGCACCACCGCTGGGTCATCATCGTCGGCCCGGTGTAGCCCGGGGCCGCGCGGGTCACGGGCTCGGTCACCTCCCCCGCATCCCCGCTGCGGAGGAGCGCCACGCCCGATCTCCGTCGCAGGGAGGAGGCGGCGCCGTCGCGCCGGACGCCACGATGAGCCCATGCGCACCGCCGAGGACCTGGCCCTGCTCCTGCACGACCCCGCGACCGGCGCGCCGCTGGTCGACTCGACCTCGCTGCCCCGGGCGCTCGCGGGCGCGGTCGTCCTGCAGCTCGTCCTCGACCGCCGGGCGCACCTGGCCGAGGGCCGGTGGCGCACCCACCTGGTGATCGACGACCGCGGGCCGACCGGCGACCACGTGCTCGACCTCGCGCTGGACCGCCTGCCCGACGACCTCGCGCCGAAGAGCGCCATCGAGAAGCTGCACGGGCGCGTCCGCGACCCGCTCATGGCCGGGCTGGTGCACGACGGCTCGCTGCGCGTCGAGGAGCGCGCGTTCCTCGGGATCCCCCGCAGCCCGCGCTACCCGGCCGCGGACACGACCCGGCGTGACGCCGCGATCGGGCGGCTGCGGGCGGTGCTCGTCGACGGTGTCGCCCCGAGCACCGACGACGCGGCGCTGGTCGCCCTCGTGCGGGCGGTCAAGGCCGAGCACAAGCTGCTCGACGCCCCGCGCCGGGACCTGCGCGCCCGGAGCAAGGAGGTGGCCGAGGGCGAGTGGGCCGGCGAGGCGGTCCGCAAGGCGATCGCCGACATCCACGCGGCCGTCGCCGCCACGGCCGCGGCGGGCGCCGCGGCCGCCGGGTCGACCTGACGGGGACCCCGACGGGAACAACGCCGCCGACGGCCGGGGTTGCACCGTCTACGCCCACCCCGAGGAGGTCGTCATGGCCCTGACCATGTTCGGTGGCCCGTTGTCCCGGAAGCTGCCCGAGACCCGCACCTTCACCGTGGAGGGCCCGGCGCACTCGTTGCTGCTCCAGCCGTTCACGCGCCGGGTGCGCGCCGAGGTCGACGGGGTGACGGTGCTCGACACCACGCGCGCGAACCTGCTCTTCGAGACCGGGCTCCCGCCGCAGCTCTACGTGCCCGAGGAGGACTTCCGGGCCGATCTGCTCGAACCCAGCGACACCACGACCCACTGCCCCTTCAAGGGCGACGCGACCTACCGCAGCGTCCGGGTGGGCGACCGGGTCGTCGCCGACGCGGTGTGGGCCTACCCCGACCCCAAGCCCGACGCGGCGTGGCTCGCGGGCCTGGCCGTGCTCGCCCCGAAGGCGGCGGACCGCTGGCTCGACGAGGACGACGAGGTGATCGGGCACCTCACCGACCCGTACCACCGGGTCGACCTGCGCCACACGAGCCGCCACGTCACCATCGCCACGACCGACGGGGTGCCCGTCGCCGACGCCGCGGGCGGGATCCTGCTGGGCGAGACCGGCCTCGTCGACCGCCTCTACGTCGCCCGGGACGCGGTGTCCGCGACGCTCGAGCCGTCCGGCACCCGCACGGTCTGCCCGTACAAGGGCCACGCGACCTACTACTCGGTGCGTCTGCCCGACGGGCGCGTGATCACCGACGCCGCCTGGTCCTACGAGGACCCGACGGACGAGTCGCGCGCCATCGAGGATCTCGTCTGCTTCGCCCACGACGACCTGGTCGTCCGCGCGGACGTCACCGGCTGATCAGGAGGGGCTGAGGTCCTCGGGTGCCGGGGTCTCGAGCACGGCCGCGCGCAGCGTCTCGGCGCGCCCGGCGTGGCGGGCGGTCTCGGTGATGACGTGCAGGAGGATCCAGCGCAGCTCGATGTGGCCGCGCCGGTCGTCGCGCACGGTGTCGTCGAGCGACTCGGCGCCCGCCAGGGCGTCCCGCCCCTGCTCGCACACCGTGAGGTAGGTGCCGACGACCTCGTCGGCCTGCTCGGTGTCCGCGATGCGGTAGCCGGCGTCGTGGTCGTCGAGGTAGCTCGGGACGTGCCGGCCGCCGCGCCCGCCCCAGCGCTCCACCAGCCACGTGCGCTCGAGCTCGGTGAGGTGCTTGACGATCCCCAGCAGGCTCGGCCCGGCCTCCGCGGGGATCCGGCGGTGCAGGTTCGCCTCGTCGAGGTCGTCCAGGGCCAGCACCACCAGCGAACGGAAGTAGTCGAGCCAGCCCTCGAGGGCCTCGCGCTCGTCGGCCACCTCCGGCGGGGACGGACGGCGTTGCAGGGGTGCCTGGAACCGCACCGGCTCTCCCGGGGTCGTCGTGCTCACTCCTGACACACGGTGTGTCGTCGCCCGGACGCGCAGTGTTACTCCGTCCGGTCTCGCGTCTACTCCTCCACGAGGATCTCGAGCGCCGGCAGCGCCGCCTCGAGCGCCGCGCGCTGCTCCGCGTCCAGACGATCCAGCCGGTGGGCGAGCGACGCCGTGCGCTCCGTGCGGATACGGCGGATCGCGTCGTGCCCGGAGTCCGAGAGGTGGATGAGCGCGGAGCGGGCGTCCTGGGGGTCGGGCGTGCGCACGAGCAGACCGGCGTCGTCGAGCGCGGCGAGGACGCGGCTCATGGTCGGCGGCGTCACCGCCTCCCGGCGCGCGAGCTCGGAGAGCCGCAGCGGCGCGTGGTCCTCGAGCGTCGCCAGCACCGACGTCTGCAGCGGCGGCAGGGCGGCGGCGGTGTCGACGCGGATGCGGCGGTTGAGACGGCCGATGGCCAGCCGCAGGCGCGAGGGGAGGTCGGGATCGGACGATCCGGACCCACCGGACGGCCCGGCCTGCGTCCCGGTGGCGGAGGTGGTCATGCCTCATGGTCCCATCCGGGCGCCCGTCACGGACGGGTAGTGGCCGAGGGTCACCCTTGCGACCTGCTGACGACGGCCGGACGGGTCAGAGTTTCCGGAGCCGGATGCGCCGGACGGAGTGGTCACCACCCTTGGTGAGCACGAGCCCGGCCCGCGAGCGCGTCGGGGCGATGTTCTCCCGCAGGTTCGGCCCGTTGATCGTGTCCCAGAGGGTCGCCGCCTGCGCCCGCGCGGCGGACTCGTCCATCTCCGCATAGCGCCGGAAGTAGGACGCGGGGTCGCGGAACGCCGTCTGCCTCAGGGCGAGGAAGCGTTCGACGTACCAGCGCCGGACGTCGGCCGGGTGGGCGTCGACGTAGATCGAGAAGTCGATGAGGTCCGAGACCGCCAGCGCGCTCGCCCGCTCCCCCGTCGACGGGGCCGGCTGCAGCACGTTGAGGCCCTCGAGCACGAGGATGTCCGGGCGGGACACCATGCGCTGCTCGGAGAGGACGTCGTAGGTCAGGTGCGAGTACGTCGGCACCGGCACCTCGGGCTTGCCGGCCTTGATGTCGGCGACGAAGCGCAGCAGCGCGCGGCGGTCGTACGACTCGGGGAAGCCCTTGCGCCGCATCATCCCGCGGCGCTCGAGCTCCGCGTTCGGGTAGAGGAAGCCGTCGGTGGTCACCAGCGCGACGTCGGGGTGGTCGTCCCAGCGCGCCAGCAGCAGCCGCAGCAGCCGCGCCGTCGTCGACTTCCCCACCGACACCGACCCCGCGATCCCGATGACGAACGGCGTCGCCACCTCGTCCTGGCGCAGGAACGTCCGGTAGGCGTCGAGCAGGCCCGACGTCGCCCGTACGTGCAGGTCCAGCAGGCGGGAGACGGGGAGGTAGACGTCGCGGACCTCGTCGAGGTCCACGGGGTCGCCCAGCGAGCGCAGCTCCTCGAGCTCGTCGGCGGTCAGGGGCACGGCGCTCGTGTCGCGCAGCTGCGCCCAGGACGTCCGGTCGAAGTCGACGAACGGGCTTCCGCTCACGAGGCTCCCTCGCACATGGCGCGACATTGTTCACGCGGCCGCCCGGTCGCCCGCCACTCGCTGCGGCGCAGGTCACCGAACCGGGTCTCACGCCTGTTGCTGTGCCGTGGCCATCAGCGCGTACTCGACGACGCACACCTCGGGCGGCAGACCGAGCACGTGCACCACGGCGGCGGCCACGTGCTCGGGGGTCAGCCCGAGCGTGTGCATGCGTTCCCGGAAGGCGGCGACGTCGTCGCGGCCGGGCTCGTCGTGCTCCAGGGAGGCCATGAGGTCGGTGGCGACGAACCCGGGCGCGACGGTCGTGACGCGCACCCCGCGCGGGCCGGCCTCGCGGCGCAGGGTCTCGTCGACGGCGTGCGCGGCGTGCTTGCTCGCGGCGTAGACCCCGCCCGCGGCCGACGGCACCCGCCGCCCGGACATCGACGACACCGTCACGAAGCTCGCTCCCTCGCCGAGGTGCGGCAGGGCGGCGCGGGCGGTCGTGAGCAGGCCGCCGACGTTGACGTCGAACACCTCGCGCCACCGCGCGGGGTCGGTGTCGGCGACCGCTCCGAGGTGCATGGTGCCCGCGGCGGCCACCACGGCGTCGAGACCGCCGAGCCGCCCGGCCAGCCGGTCGACCGCGGCGGTGACGGCGTCGGGGTCCGTGACGTCCGCGGCCGCCGCGTGCCCGCCGACCTCGCCCGCCAGCTCCTCGAGGCGGTCGGCCCGGCGGGCCAGCAGCCCCACCCGCGCGCCGGCGTCCGCGGCCGCCCGGGCCACCGCGGCCCCGATGCCCGACGACGCCCCGGTGACGACGACCCGCTTCCCGTCCAGCGCACCCACGGAGATCACCGTAGAGCGGGGTGCGCCGGACCCCGCCGTTAGGCTCGTGGGCATGGCGAACGTCGCGACGAACGACCGGGTGGGGCGCGAGGAGCTCGACGCGTTCCTGCGCACGCGGCACAAGGCGATCGTGGTCACGCGGCGCGCCGACGGCGGCGACCAGACGTCGCCGGTGACGCTCGGCATCGACGCCGAGGGGCGCCTGCTCGTGTCGACCTACCCCGAGCGGGCCAAGGTCGCCAACGTCCGGCGCGACCCGCGGGTCGCGATGTGCGTGCTCTCCGACGACTTCGACGGGCCGTGGGTGCACGTCGAGGGCACCGCCGAGGTGCTCGACCTGCCCGACGCGCTCGAGCCGCTGTGCGAGTACTTCCGCTCGATCTCCGGCGAGCACCCCGACTGGGACGAGTACCGCGAGGCCATGGCGCGCCAGGGCAAGTCGCTGATCCGGCTGTCGGTGCAGCGGTGGGGCCCGATCGCCACGGGCGGGTTCCCCGCCCGGTTGGCCGCCGGCTGAGACGGGGACTCGGTCGGTCGTGGACGTCCTGCTCTCGGTGCTGGGCCTCGTCGGCTTCGTCGCCGTCACCTTCGGCACGGCGATCTTCGTCGCGGCCGAGTTCTCCCTGACCAGCCTCGAGCGCAGCCAGATCGACAACCACGTCGCCGAGGTGGGCGACCGGCGATCGAAGATCGTGCAGCGCGCGCACCGGAACCTGTCGTTCGAGCTCTCCGGCGCCCAGCTGGGCATCACGATCACCACGCTGGTCACCGGTTACCTCTCCGAGCCTGCGATCGCGACGCTGATCTCGCCGGTGCTCGAGGACGTCGGGCTGCCGCCGGGCGCGGCGACGGGCACGGCCGCGGTCATCGCGCTGGTCGTCGCCACGGGGCTGTCGATGACGTTCGGCGAGCTGGTCCCCAAGAACCTCGCGATCGCCCGCCCGATGGGCACCGCGCGCATGGTCGCGGGCATCCAGGCCGGCTTCTCGCGGGTGTTCTCGTTCTTCATCGGCGGGCTCAACGGGTCGGCCAACTGGATCGTGCGGCGCCTCGGGGTCGAGCCGGCCGAGGAGCTGCGCTCGGCGCGCTCGCCCCAGGAGCTCGGCTCGCTCGTCACCACCAGCGCCCAGCAGGGCACCCTCGACGAGGGCACCGCGCAGGTGATGGCCCGCTCCCTGCGTGTGGGCGAGCGCCGGGCCGACGAGCTCATGACCCCGCGGGTGCGGGTCGAGTCGCTGTCCCAGGACGACACGGTCGACGACCTGCTCGCCGCCACCGTGCGCACCGGCTTCTCCCGCTTCCCGGTGGTCGACCGCGACCTCGACGACATCCGCGGGGTCGTGCACGTCAAGCAGGCGTTCTCGGAGGCCCGGTCGCGGCGCGCGACCACCAAGCTGCGCAACCTCATGCGCACGGCCACCACGGTGCCGGACTCCCTCGACGGCGACGAGCTGCTCGACCGCCTGCGCGGCGCCGGGCTGCAGATGGCGCTGGTGGTCGACGAGTACGGGGGCACCGCCGGGATCGTCACCCTCGAGGACCTCGTCGAGGAGATCGTCGGCGACGTCCGCGACGAGCACGACCGCGGCGAGGCCGCCCGGGTCCGCGGCGCGGGCGAGGACACCTGGATCGTCTCCGGGATGCTGCGTCCCGATGAGCTCGCCGACGTCGTGGGCTGGTCGTTCCCCGAGAGCGACGTCTACGAGACGCTCGCCGGCTACATCGTCGCCGAGCTGCAGCGGCTCGCGAACGTCGGTGACGCCGTCACCCGCGACGACTGGCAGCTCATCGTCACGCGCGTCGAGGGGCGGCGGATCGCCGAGGTGCGGGTGGTGCGTCCGCCGAAGGTGCCGGCCGCGGTCGAGGTCGAGGTCGAGACGGAGGCACCGGCATGAGCGACACCGTCGCGCTGCTGCTGATGCTCGCGCTGCTGCTGGCCAACGGCTTCTTCGTCGGCGCGGAGTTCTCGCTGATCTCGGCGCGCCGCGACCGCCTGGAGGCGATGCTCGCCGAGGGCGCGACCGGCGCGGGCACGGTGATCCGCGCCTCGGAGCACCTGTCGATGATGCTCGCGGCCGCCCAGCTCGGGATCACGATCTGCTCGCTGGCGCTGGGCTCGCTCGGCGAGCCCGCGGTCGCCCACCAGCTCGAGGCGGTGCTGGAGCCGGTCGGCGTGCCCGAGGTGCTGATCCACCCCATCGCCTTCGTCGTCGCGCTGACGATCGTCACGATCCTGCACATCGTGATCGGCGAGATGGTGCCCAAGAACATCGCCATCGCCGGCCCCGAGCGCACCTCGCTGTGGCTCGTGCCCGCGCTCGTCGCGTTCCTCAAGGTGACGCGGCCGGTCATCGTGGTGCTGAACTGGTGCGCCAACCACGTGCTGCGGCTGTTCGGGGTGACGCCGGTCGACGAGCGCGAGTCGGCGTACACGCCGCAGGAGATCGCGCAGATGCTCTCGGAGTCGCGGCGCGAGGGCCTGCTCGACGCCTCGCAGACCCGCAGGCTCACCCAGGCGCTCAGCTCGGCCGAGCACACCGTCGCCGACGTGATGATCCCGCTCGAGCGCGTCACCGTGCTGCCGCCGCACCCGACGGTCGGCGCGGTCGAGGAAGCCGTCGCCCGCACCGGGTTCTCCCGCTTCCCGGTGCAGGCCGCCCAGGCCCCCGACGTGCATCCCCGGCTGTCGACCGACGCCCTCGAACCCGGCACGACGCCGATCACCCCGCGCGGCGACGCCGAGCACGCGCCGGTCGTCGCGCTCGACGGGTACCTGCACGTCAAGGACGTGCTCGACCTCGGTGACGTCGACGGCGACGGCGCCTCCGACGACGAGGCCGGCGACCTCCCCGTACCGGCCGAGCGCGTGCGGCCGCTGCCCGAGCTCGCGCTCTCGGCGCCCGTCGACGAGGCGCTGGCCGCGCTGCGCCGGGAGGGGTCGCACCTCGCCCGCGCCGTCGACGAGGACGGCGCGACGGTCGGCCTCGTGGCGCTCGAGGACCTCGTCGAGGAGTACGTCGGCACGGTCCGCGACAGCACCCACGTCTTCCGGTCCGGGAGCCGGGCGTGACACCCCCGGTCCGGAACGAGGTCCTCGTCGTCGGAGGCGGCATCAGCGGGATCGCGTGCGCGCGGGCGCTCGACGCCGCGGGCACGCCGGTGCGGGTGCTGGAGCGCTCGCGCCGGGTCGGGGGCCGCATGGCCTCGCGGCCGCTGCCCGCGGGTGCCGACCACCCCGTCGACCTGGGCGCCGCGTACTTCACCGTCCGCGACGACGCGTTCGCCGGCGTCGTCGAGGACTGGCGCGCGCGGGGACTCGCCCGGCCCTGGACCGACACGCTCGCCAGCCACGACGCCGACGGCACCTGGTCGTCCACCACGGGCCCGCAGCGGTGGGCCGCGCCCGGCGGGCTGCGCTCGCTGGTCGCCGACCTGGCCGAGAGCGTCACGGTGAGCACCGGCCACACGGTGGGCGCCGTCGAGCCGGGCCCTGCCGTCGACGGCGTCCCCGCCTGCGCCGTGGTGCTCGCGATGCCCGACCCGCAGGCCGCCCGGCTGCTGCACCCCGCCCTGCGCGCGGGCCCCCTGGTCGCCGATCGGGCCTGGAACCCGGTGATCTCGGTGGCCCTGGGCTACGGGCACCGGGAGTGGACGCCGTTCCGGCCTCCGGGGTCGAGCTCTGCTCCGCTCCGTCTCCCGGCCGCGTTCGTCAACGGCCATCCCGACCTCGACCTCGTCGCCGACGACGGCGACCGCCGCGGCGACGGCGCCCCCGTCCTCGTCGCGCACACGAGCGCCGAGCGCGCCCGCCGCCACCTCGACGACCCCGACGGCGCGATCGCCCCCGTCGTCGCCGCGGTCACCGAGCTGCTCGGGCTCGAGCAGGCGCCGGCGTGGACGTTCGCCCACCGCTGGTCCTACGCGAGCCCGGCCGAGCCCCGCGACGACGAGTTCGCGCTCACCGACGACCTGGTCGGGCTCTGCGGCGACGGCTGGGGCAGCCCGAAGGTCGAGACGGCCTGGCGCTCGGGCACCCTGCTCGGCCGGGCGATCGCCTCGCGGGTCGCCTGCTGACCGCCTGAGCGTCGTCCGCCCGCCCGTCGGCCGGCGTGATCCGCCGACCGCATCGGGCCTCCCGCTCGTCGTCGCGTCAGCAACCTGCCCGCCTGTCCGTTCTGCCCGCGTCTACTGTCGCTCACGGAACGGTCACGAACAGGTCACGGCTCCCCCAAGTTTCGACCTGCTCCCCCTCGTTGCGACACCGACCCCGACGGTGCCGCACGGCCGTTCCGTGAACGGAAGGCAGGACGTGACACGGCAACGCTCCCCCTGGGGCCGTGACGCGGAGGCCGGAACGCGCCGCCGCGAGCCCCGCACCGTCCCGTTCGTCATGCCCGAGGGCGCCCCCCGCGGCGGCTCCCGGCACCGCTCCCCCGGCCGCTCGGCGGTCCGGCACGGCGCGGTCGCGGCGGGCCTCACGGGCAGCGCACTCGCGCTCGTCGGCCCCGCGGTGATCGCCCTGCCCGACCAGGGGACGCCGGACGCGACCGCCGCCCTCGCGCTGTCCGCCCAGGGCGCGACGCTCGACGACGACACGGCCTCGGCCGCTCCGACCGGCGGCGTCAGCCCGGTCAGCAGCACCGGCGGCGGCGCCGTGGCCGCGGACCTCATCAAGGCCACCGAGCGCGACCGCGCCGCCGACGCGGCCACCGCCCGCGAGGCCGAGGCGCGGGCCGCCGACGAGCAGCGCGCCCAGCAGGCGGCCGCCGAGGAGCAGCGCACGGCCTCGGTGACGAACTGTGGCGCCTCGGGCTCCTACGGCGGTGTGGCCGACTCCGTGCAGGAGGTCGGCAACGCGATGGAGTGCGTGTTCCCCGGTCACGACGTCCTCGGCGTCGGCAGCCGCGGCAACGCCTCGGACCACCCCGACGGCTACGCGCTGGACTTCATGACCACCGACGGCGACGCGATCGCCGACTGCGTCATCAGCAACCGCGGCGATCTCGGCGTCTCCTACGTCATCTGGAACCAGCGGATCAACACCGGGTCCGGCTGGGAGAAGATGGAGGACCGCGGCGGCACGACGGCGAACCACAAGGATCACGTGCACATCTCGTTCGACCACGGCGGGTCGCCGGACGTGTCGGCGCTGCGCAGTTGCGGCTGACCGCTTCACATCCGCTTGACCGGCTGGTCCACTGAACGGGTGTCGACGGAGACGAGTGGATCAAGCACCGAGAGTGACGTCGGCCGGCGGACGCTGCGCCGGGTCGCCTGGCGGCTGATGCCCCTGCTGGGGCTGCTCTACTTCGTCAACTACCTGGACCGCGTGAACATCGGGTTCGCCGGGCCGAACGGGATGAACAAGGAGCTCGGGCTCACCGCGACGGTGTTCGGGCTCGCCTCGGGGATCTTCTTCATCGGCTACCTGCTGCTCGAGGTGCCGAGCAACCTCGCGCTGCACCGCTTCGGCGCGCGCCGGTGGATCACCCGGATCCTCGTGTCCTGGGGGATCATCGCAACGATCATGGCGTTCACGCCGAACGCGACGGTGCTGATCATCCTGCGGTTCCTGCTCGGTGTCGCCGAGGCCGGCTTCTTCCCCGGCATCATCCTGTATCTGACCTTCTGGTTCCCCGCGGAGTACCGGGCCCGGGCGGTCGGCTGGTTCATGGTCGCGGTGCCCGTCTCGACCGCGGTCGGGTCGACGGTCAGCGCGCTGATCATCTCCGGAGGGGAGGGCCTCTTCGGGCTCTCGGGCTGGCGCGTGATGTTCCTGGTCGAGGGCATCCCCGCGATCCTGCTCGGCGTCGTCACGTTCTTCGCCCTCACCGACCGGCCCGAACAGGCGCGCTGGCTCGCCGAGGACGAGCGCCAGTGGCTGCGTCGCCGGCTCGACGCCGAGGCCGCCGAGGTGGAGGCCGCCGACCACTGGCCCCTGCGCCGGGCGCTGACCGCCCCGCGGATCCTCGTGCTCGCCTTCGTCTACTTCGGCGTCACCTACGGGCTCTACGCGCTGGGCTTCTTCCTCCCCACGATCGTCTCCGGCTTCGAGCAGCAGTACGGCACGAAGCTCGACATCGTCGAGAAGGGCCTGGTCACGTCGGTGCCCTACGCCGTCGCCGCGATCGGCATGGTGGTCTGGAGCCGCATGGCCGACCGCGCCGCCGCCCGCCAGGACGGGGGATTCCTCGCCGGTGAGGCCGGGCGGCGCTGGTGGCTCGCGCTCCCGATGCTCGTGGGCGGCATCGCGATCCCGGTCGCCCTCTACCTGAAGGACCCGTACTCGGCCATCGCGGCGGTCACCGTCTGCGCGGTCGGGACGTGCGCGGCGCTGCCCACCTTCTGGCCGCTGCCCTCGCAGTTCCTCACCGGCGCCGCGGCGGCCGGCGGCATCGCATTGATCAACTCCCTGGGCAACATCTCGGGCTTCGTCGCGCCGTACGTCACTGGCGGGCTCGCCGACCTCACCGGCAGCCAGCGCGCCGGGCTCTGGGTGGTCGGCATCGTGACGGTGCTGGCGGCGATCACGGCGCTGGTCGTCGGACGCCGGACGAGCCGCTCCACGATCGGCGCAACCTCGGGTTAAGCTGCCGATCACCCGCTCGAGGGCGAGGGGACCGTCCGCACGAACCTCGAGGGGGACCGCCGTGCCCGCACCGGACCGAGCCGCCTGGCTGCGGCGCAAGCCGGTGGCCACCATGGCTGCCGAGACCGGCGCCGACGCCTCCGCGGGCCACGAGGGCGGCGACCTCAAGCGCTCGATCGGCCTCGGCCAGCTGGCCGCGATCGGCATCGGGTCGACGGTCGGCACCGGCATCTTCTTCGTGCTCTCCGAGGCGACACCGGAGGCCGGGCCCGCCGTCGTCCTGTCGTTCGTCATCGCGGCCGTCACCGCCGGGCTGACCGCGCTGTGCTACGCCGAGCTCGCCTCGGCCGTCCCGGTGTCGGGCTCGTCGTACTCGTACGCCTACGCGACGCTCGGCGAGGCCGCCGCCATGGGCGTCGCCGCCTGCCTGATCCTCGAGTACCTCGTGTCGTCGGCGGCCGTCGCCGTCGGGTGGTCGGAGTACCTCAACGCCCTGCTCGAGGCCGTGGTCGGCCTGCGCTTCCCCGACGCGCTCTCCGGCGCGCCGGGCGCGGGCGGCGTGTTCAACCTGCCCGCGGTGATCCTCGTCGTCCTCTGCACGCTGCTGCTGATCCGCGGGGTCAGCGAGTCCGCGACGGTCAACGCGGTCATGGTCGTGATCAAGCTCGCGGTCCTGCTGCTGTTCGTCGTCATCGCCTTCACCGCGTTCAACGCCGACAACTTCGCCCAGTTCGCCCCGCTCGGTGTCGGCGGCGTCGGGGCCGCGGCGGGCACGGTGTTCTTCTCGTTCATCGGGCTCGACGCGGTGTCGACGGCCGGCGAAGAGGTCAAGGACCCGCGGCGCACCCTCCCCCGGGCCCTCATGCTCGCCCTCGTCGTCGTCACGGTGATCTACCTGCTGGTGGCCGTCGCCGCGGTCGGCGCGCAGCCGTGGGAGCAGTTCGACGGCCAGGAGGCCGGACTCGCGGCGATCATGGGCGAGGTCACGGGCGCCGCCTGGCCGGGCATCGTCGTGGCGGCGGGTGCGGTCATCTCGATCTTCAGTGTCACGCTGGTGACGATGTACGCGCAGTCCCGCATCCTGTTCTCGATGAGCCGCGACGGCATGCTGCCCCCGCTGCTCTCCCGGGTGAACCCCCGCACCCTCACCCCGGTGCCCACCACGCTGATCGTCGGCGTCGCCGTCGCGATCCTCGCCGGGCTGATCCCGCTGGACGTCCTCGCCGACCTCGTCAGCGTCGGCACGCTGGTGGCGTTCGCGGTCGTCTCGCTCGGCGTGATGATCCTGCGGCGCACCGCCCCCGACCTGCCCCGCGGGTTCCGCGTGCCCGGCTATCCGGTGACCCCGGTCCTCTCGATCGCCGCGTGCATCTACCTGATCTCCGGGCTGCACTGGATCACGCTGCTCGTGTTCGTCCTGTGGCTCGGCGCCGCGCTGGTGTTCTGGTCGTTCTACGGCGCCCGGCACTCGCGACTGCGCGCCCCGACCGGTGAGGAGGCGTCGTGACCGTCCTGGTGGGCGTCATGCCGGGAGCGGATCCCGGCGGCGGGGCCGTCGTGCTCGGCGCGCGCCTGACCCGGGCTCTCGGGGGCCCGCTGGTCGTGTGCACCGTGACGCCGCCCGACGAGACGCCGCCCCCGGACCCCGCGCCCGACCCGGCGGTCGTCGACGGGCTCGCCGTCGAGGTCGACCACGTCACCGACCGCTCCGTCCCGGGCGGGCTCGCTCGCGCGGCCCATGCCCACGGCGCCGGGATCGTCGTGCTCGGCGACGCCCCGCCCGGCCCCGGGTCGGTGGGCTCCCGCCTCGCCCGCGCCGCCGACGTCCCCGTCGCCCTGGCCGGCGACGCCGCCGTGCACGACGGGCCGATCGCCCGGGTGACGTGCGCGTGGGGCGGCGGCCGCCACGCCGGGATCGTCCTCGCGACGGCCGTCGACCTCGCCCGCCACACCGGAGCGACCCTGCGCGTCGTCTCGTTCGGACCGCAGCGCGGGCCCACCGTGCCGCCCGAGGCGGGCCTGCACGCCGAGCAGGTCGTCGTCGAGCAGTGGCGCGAGCAGATGCTCGCGGCCCAGCGCGCGGCGCTCGCCGAGCTCGACGTGACCGGTGCCGAGACCCTCGCCGTCGCCGACACCACGGTCGAGGACGCGGTGGCGAGCGTCGGGTGGGACGACGGTGAGCTGCTCGTCGTCGGGGCCAACGCGGTCGGCGCCGCGACCCGGGTCCTGCTCGGCGACCCCGGCGCGGCAGTCCTGCGCGCGGCGCCCGTGCCGGTCGTCCTCACCCCGGGGACCACCACCCTGTAGCGCGCCCCGGGTTCCGGCCCGCGTCAACCACGGTTGACATGCCCCGAAGTGTCAACCTAGATTGACACGCATGGCTGATGCGACGGCGGTGGCGGCGGCGGCGTCCTCGCGGGACCCGTCCACGGGGCTCGCGGCGGTGTCGTCGCTGCGCACGCTCCTGGAGTCCCTCGAGGAGCTGCAGGTGCGGAACGCCCGCGACCAGGGCTGGTCGTGGCAGCAGATCGCCGACGGACTGTCGGTCAGCCGGCAGGCGGTGCACAAGAAGTACCGCCGCCACATCCCCTGAACCCTCGCGGCGGGAGGCCGACGTGTTCGAACGATTCACCGAGCCGGCGCGGCGGGTGGTGGTGCTCGCCCAGGAGGACGCGCGCGAGCGCGCCGACCGGAGCATCGGCAGCGAGCACCTGCTGCTCGGGCTCTGCCGGGCGGGCGACACCCGCGGTGCGGCCCTGCTCGCGGCCGGCGGGGTCACGGCCGCGACCGTCGAGGCGGATCTCCGGCGCACGGCGCCGCGGGACCGCCCGGACCTGCCCGACCGCGACGCCCTGGCGAGCGTCGGGATCGACCTCGACGAGGTCCGCGAGCGGGTGGAGGAAGCGTTCGGACCGGGCGCGCTCGAGAGCACCCGGGCGGCGAGCCGGGACCGCAAGCGCCTCTGGGGTCACATCCCCTTCGAGAGCGGCGCCAAGAAGGCACTCGAGTACTCGCTCCGAGAGGCGATCCGCCGCGGCGACCGCTCGCTCGGTACCGAGCACCTGGTCCTGGGCCTGCTCCACGAGGAGACCGGCCGCGCGTCGGCGCTCCTGCGTGCCCGTGGCCTCACCCTCGAGGGGATGCGCGCCGCCGTCGACGAGACCGGTGGCTACGCCATGTGAGCACTTCGGAGTGCTCCAGCACTCCGAAGTGCTCACATGCGCGGAGCGCACCTCAGGACTCGGCGAGCTCCTCGAGCGGGGGGCAGGAGCAGACGAGGTGGCGGTCGCCGTGGGCGGCGTCGATCCGGCGCACCGGCGGCCAGATCTTCGTCGCGCGACCGCCGGCCGGGAACGCCGCCTCCTCGCGGGTGTAGGCGTGGTCCCACTCCGCGCCCAGCACCGAGCGCGCCGTGAACGGGGCGTGCACCAGCGGGTTGTCGTCCGCGGGCCACTCCCCCGACTCCACGCGGACCACCTCGCCGTGGATGGCGATCATGGCGTCGCAGAAGCGGTCGATCTCGGCGAGGTCCTCGGACTCGGTCGGCTCCACCATCAGCGTGCCGGCCACCGGGAACGACATCGTCGGCGCGTGGAAGCCGTAGTCGGCGAGGCGCTTGGCCACGTCGTCGACCGTGATCCCCGAGGACTTCGTCATCGGGCGCAGGTCGAGGATGCACTCGTGGGCGACGAAGTCGTCCGGCCCGGTGTAGAGCGTCGGGAAGTGGTCGTGCAGGCGGGTCGAGACGTAGTTCGCCGCCGCGACCGCGGTCAGCGTGGCCCGCCGGAGCCCGTCGACGCCCATGAGCCGGACGTAGGCCCAGGAGATCGGCAGGATCGACGCCGACCCCCACGGCGCGCCGGCCACCGGCCCGACACCCGTCGCGGGGCCTGCCGAGGGCTGCGCCGGGTGGTTCGGCAGGAACGGCGCCAGGTGCTCGGCCACGCCGACCGGCCCGACACCGGGCCCGCCGCCACCGTGCGGGATGCAGAACGTCTTGTGCAGGTTCAGGTGGCTGACGTCGGCGCCGAAGCGGCCCGGACGGGCGAGCCCGACGAGCGCGTTGAGGTTGGCGCCGTCGACGTAGACCTGCCCGCCGGCGTCGTGCACGGCCGCGCAGACCTTGCGCACGTGCGGCTCGTACACCCCGTGGGTCGACGGGTACGTGATCATGATCGCGGAGAGCGCGTCGCCGGCCTCGGCGATGACCTCGTCCAGGTCCTCGCGGTCGACGTCGCCGCGCTCGGTGGTCTTGACGACCTTCACCCGCATGCCCGCCGAGATCGCCGACGCCGCGTTGGTGCCGTGGGCCGAGGACGGGATGACGCAGATGTCGCGGTGGGTGTCGCCGCGGCTGTGGTGGTAGGCGCGGATCGCCAGCAGACCGGCCAGCTCACCCTGCGAGCCGGCGTTGGGCTGCAGCGAGACCGCGTGGTAGCCGGTGAGGTGCACCAGCCAGTCCTCGAGGTCGTGGATCACCTGCAGCATCCCGGGCGCGTCGGACTCCGGGGCGAACGGGTGCAGCTCGGCGAAGCCGGGATAGGTGATCGGCTCCATCTCGGCCGTGGCGTTGAGCTTCATCGTGCACGAGCCCAGCGGGATCATGCTGCGGTCCAGCGCCACGTCCTTGTCGGAGAGCTCGCGCAGGTAGCGCAGCAGCTCGGTCTCGCTGCGGTGGCGGTGGAAGACCGGGTGCGTGAGGTACGACGACGAGCGCCCGAGCGCCGCGGGCAGGGCGTCGTCGGTGGCCGCGTCGAGGTCCTCGACGTCCATCTCCCCGGCACCCAGCGCGCGCCACAGCGCCCGCAGGTGCTCGCGCGAGGTGCGCTCCGAGCAGGAGATGCCGACGTGGTCGGCGTCGACCTCGCGCACGAGGATGCCCGCGTCGCGGCACGCGGCCACCGCGCCGGCGGCGCCACCGGGGACCCGCACGAGCACGGTGTCGAAGAACTCGCGGTGCACGACCTCGACCCCGCCCTTGACCAGGCCCGCGGCCAGGACGGCGGCCATGCGGTGGGTGCGCCGGGCGATGGTGTGCAGGCCCGACGGCCCATGGTGCACGGCGTACATCGCGGCGATCACCGCGAGCAGGACCTGGGCGGTGCAGATGTTGCTCGTCGCCTTGTCGCGGCGGATGTGCTGCTCGCGGGTCTGCAGTGCCAGGCGGTGGGCGGGGTCGCCGTCGGCGTCGACCGACGTGCCGACGAGCCGGCCCGGGAGCTGGCGGGCGAGCTTCTGCCGCACCGCGAGGAAGCCGGCGTGCGGGCCGCCGAAGCCGAGCGGCACACCGAAGCGCTGGGTGGAGCCGACCGCGACGTCGGCACCGATCTCGCCGGGCGGGGTGACCATCGTGGCGGCGAGCAGGTCGCACGCCACGACGACCGCGGCACCCCGCTCGTGGGCGGCGTCGACCACCGCGCGGTGGTCGCGCAGCGCGCCGGAGGCGCCGGGCGCGGCGAGCAGCAGGCCGAAGAAGTCGTCCGCGGGCAGCTCGGCCGTGGCGTCGACGACCTGCACCTCGATGCCGAGCGACGCGGCGCGGGTGTGCAGCACCGCGATCGTCTGCGGCAGCGTGTCGGCGTCGACGAGGAACACGTTGCTCTTCGTCTTGTCGGCCCGGCGCAGCAGCAGCATCGCCTCGGCGGCGGCGGTCGACTCGTCGAGCATCGAGGCGCCCGCGACGTCGAGGCCCGTGAGGTCGCAGACCATCGTCTGGAAGTTCAGCAGCGCCTCGAGACGGCCCTGGGAGATCTCGGGCTGGTAGGGCGTGTAGGCGGTGTACCAGGCCGGGTCCTCGAGGACGTTCCGGCGGATCACCGGCGGCGTGATCGTTCCGTGGTAGCCGAGCCCCAGCATCGGCTCGAGCACGGTGTTCCGCGCGGCCATCCCGCGCAGCTCCTCGAGGACCTGGGCCTCCGTCGCGGGCGGCGGCGGGGCGTGACCGGTCGCGTCGTCGGACCAGTCGGCCGGGTCCGTCCGGATCGAGGTGGGCATCGCGCGGTCGGCGAGCTCCTCGAGCGACCCGGCCCCGATCGTCTCCAGCATCCGGGCGAGACCCCGGGCGTCGGGGCCGATGTGGCGGTCGGCGAAGGGCACGCCGTGCTCGAGCGCGGCGAGCGGTGCTGATTCCCAGGACGAGTGCTGTGCGGTCATCGACGCCTCCGGCGACTGGGCGGGCTGGGGCCTCGCGCGGCGCGGACGTCCCCGTCCGACTCGCGCGGCCTCCCCCTCTGCCGCTGCCCGCTACCGTGCGGGCGCCTGAGAGCTTCGCCGGTGAGGTGGGCTCACCTTCGGCTTGCACCATCGGCGGGTGGCCGGGACCGGCGGGTGCCGGATCGGACACCTCTTTCCAGAGGTCGTCTCCTCCGCGCGGTCAGGGTGCCTGAGAGGTTCCGGGGAGGAGTTGCTCCTTCGGCGCCTGCGACCAGAGGCTTCTGACTGCAGGTCTCTCCCGCGCGGTGTCCAAGTACGACGCGGTGAGGGTACCGCAGCGGGCCGGTCCGTCCCAGGACCTCCGTGGCCCGTGTCACCCGGCCGAGCGCGCTCCGCGGGCCCGGCGCGAGGCCAGCTCGTCCTCGGGGGCGTGGTCGATGACCGCGGCGTCGGCCCGCTCGGCCGGGAACCGCGAGATGGTGCCCGAGATCTCCCGCATGGCGCCGCCGACGGCGATGCCGAAGACGCCCTGGCCGCCCTGCAGCAGGTCGACGACCTCTTCGGGCGAGGTGCACTCGTAGACGGTGACCCCGTCGGAGAACAGGGTGATGCGCGCGAGGTCGCGCACGCCGTGGCGGCGCAGCTGCTCGACGGCGACGCGGATGTTGTTCAGCGAGACGCCGGTGTCGAGGAGGTTCTTGACGACCTTGAGCACCGCGAGGTCCTTGAACGAGTACAGCCGCTGCGAGCCCGACCCCGTCGCGGTGCGGATGCTCGGGACGACGAGCTTGGTACGCGCCCAGTAGTCGAGCTGGCGGTAGGTGATGCCGACGATCTGGCAGGCGGCGGGACCGCGGTAGCCGACGACGTCGCCCGACGGCGGGCCGTCACCGAACACCTCGTCCGCGAACAGGGAACCCTGCTCACCTTCCGGGCCGAGGGGCTCGAGCTCGGGGCCGGCGGGACCGCCGTCCTGACCACCGCTCACCGATTGCCTCCCTCGTGCCGTTGTGGCGCCGACGGTACGAGCGGCGGAGACGGGGGTCAACGCGACGCGCGGCAGCCCTCGACCTCGACTTGAGGGTCAGCGTACTGGCCGGTGACCAGCAGCGTTTCTCGACCCCTGGCCCGCGCCGCGTGACCGCTGGGATCACGCGACGAAGGAGCGTGAGCACAGCGCTCACGCTCGGCGCGACACTAAGTATCCGCGCCGCGGAAGTCCTCCGGCGAGACCGAGTCGAGGAACTCGCGGAACTTCTCGACCTCGTCCTCCTGCTCGTCCGGGATGACGAGACCGGCCTCGGAGAGGACGTCCTCCTCGGCGTGGATCGGCACACCGACACGCAGCGCGAGGGCGACCGAGTCGCTGGGGCGGGCCGAGACGCGCACGTCGCCGTCGAACACGAGCTCGGCGTAGAACGTGCCCTCCTGCAGATCGATGATCCGGACCTGCTCGAGGCGCCGGTCGAGGGCGCCGAGCACGTCCTTCAGCAAGTCGTGGGTCAGGGGCCGGGCCGGCTTCACGCCCTGCTGCTCGAGGGCGATGGCCGTGGCCTCCACCGAGCCGATCCAGATCGGCAGGTAGCGATCACCGTCGGCTTCCCGCAGCAGGAGGATCGGCTGGTTCGCGGGGAGCTCGACCCGAACGCCCACGACACGCATCTCGCTCATGCGACTCGCCCTCCTCGACTGGTCGAGCTCCGCCGGTCCGTCGCCGGACCTGGCGGTCGAGCTCCGCGGGCTCCGTCTCCGGGGCCTTCGGTCGACGGAGACGCTACACGCTCCGACACCCCTTCGCGCGCGTCCGCGGGAGCGCCGGCGGTCGCTTCGCTCAGCGGCCCGGAGGCCGTGTGACAGTGGTGTGACGGGCCGGTCAGCGGCCGGGTCGGCCCCGGGTCAGCGCCGGGTCAGCGCCGGAGACCGGCGCGCAGGCCGGCCCCGACGAGCAGGGCGTGCAGGCGCCCGGACAGCGCCGCGAGCTCGGAGGAGAGCTCCTCCGCGCGCTCGGTCGCCTCGGGACCGCGGCTGCGGGCGACCGGGGTGACGAGCTGGGTGAGCAGCCCGACCTCCCGGTCCGCGCCGGCGCGCAGCGAGCGCAGCAGGCGCGGCTCGACACCGAGGCGCGCGAGGCCCGCGGCGGTGCGGGCGACGAGGACGTCCTCGGGCTCGTAGCGGCCGTCGGCGTCGGTGCGCAGGATCCCGTGGTGCTCCAGGCCGTCGAGCAGCGCGGCGTCCACGCCGTCCTCGGCGAGCAGCACGTCGCGGCCGACCGTGTCGCCGCGGCGGGCGCCCTCCCGGACGCCGTCGGGGTCTTCGTCGGGCTCGGCGCGGTCGGCCACCGAGGCGAGGCTGCGCACCCGGGCGGTCGCCGCCGGGCTCGGGCCGGACGGTGCCCCGGTCGGGCCGGACGGACCACCCGGTCCCCCGGGACCACCGGTGACTGCGGGCGGGCCCGGCGCGGGTCCGGCCGGCGCGCCGGACAGCATCGACGGCTCGCCCGCCACCTCCCCCGGCAGCGTCGGGCCGCCGGCGGTGGGGTCGCGGTCGAACTCCTCGAGCCGTGCCCGGATGACCTTGAGGGGCAGGTAGTGGTCGCGCTGGGCGGACAGCACGAACCGCAGGCGCACGACGTCGGCGTGCGAGAACTGGCGGTAGCCGGCCGGGGTGCGGGCCGGCCGGATCAGGCCCTCGGACTCGAGGAACCGGATCTTGGAGATCGTGATCTCCGGGAACTCGGCGCGCAGCGCGTCGAGCACCGAGCCGATCGAGAGGGGAGCTCCTCCCGGCTCGGGCAGCCCGGCGGCGGTCACTCCAGCCCCGCCCCCGCTCCGGCCGACCCGCCGTCGCGGGGGCCGGTGAGGAAGACGAGGCGGAACTTGCCGATCTGCACCTCGTCGCCGTTGGCGAGCACGGCCGTGTCGACCGGCTCGCGGTTCACGTACGTGCCGTTGAGGCTGCCGACGTCGACGACGACGAACTCGGCGCCGTCACGGCGGAACTCCGCGTGCCGGCGGGAGACCGTGACGTCGTCGAGGAAGATGTCGCTGTCGGGGTGGCGCCCCGCGCTCGTGGTGTCGCGGTCGAGCAGGAAGCGCGAGCCCGCGTTGGGGCCGCGCTTGACCACCAGCAGGGCCGAGCCCGCGGGCAGGGAGTCGACCCCGGAGACCGGGGCGCCGCGCGACTCCGTCTCGGGCTCGGCGAGGAAGTCGGCCCGGAAGACCGACGTCGTCTCGCCCTGACGCTCGGGGGGGACCGGGGGACCGCCTGTGCTCACCGTGCTCCTCCGTCGTGTCGTGCTCGGTCGTCGTGGCCCGCCCGTCCCGCCGGCGCCGCGGCCGCGGTCAGGGCGCCGACGCGGGCGCGGTGTCCGGGCTCGGTGACGGATCGTCGCGAGGTGGCCGTCACGGTACCGGTCGCCGTCACGGGGTCGAGGCCCTCCCCACCCACCGTGAGCGATGACGGGCGTGCCGTGGCACAGCGTCGTCGGGAACGTCTCGCGGCGGGCCGGGAGGAGGCCTCGTGACCGGCTCGGCCGCGTCAGCCGTCGAGGATCTTCTGGTAGCCCGCGGCGTCGAGGAGACCATCGAGGGCCCCGGCGTCGGCGAGCCGCAGCTCGAACATCCAGCCCGAGCCGAAGGGGTCGGAGTTGATCAGCTCCGGGGTGTCGGAGAGGGCGTCGTTGACGGCGGTCACCTCGCCCGCGAGCGGTGCGTAGATCTCCGAGACCGACTTGGTGGACTCCACCTCGGCGATCGAGTCGCCGCCCGACGGGGACGTGCCGACGTCGGGCAGCTGGACGAAGACGACGTCGCCGAGCTGGTCCTGGGCGTAGTCGGTGATGCCGACCCGGACGACCGAGGGGTCACCCTCCGTCGCGGTGATCCACTCGTGCTCGGCGGTGTAGCGCAGGCCCTCGGGGACCACCGGCGCCTCCTCAATCGTCACTGGTACGGGCCGCGGCAGGCTAGAGGGCCCGGGACGGCAGGGCCAACCGGCGCGGGGCGCGCGTCACGTGACGGCCGTGACGGGGCTCCGCGCTAGCTGCACCAGGTACAGCGCCCCGGACCACAGGTGCAGCGCGATGCCCCAGGCGGTGAACGCGTAGGCGACCGGCTCGGCGATCCACGCCCCCGGCCAATCCATCTGCGCGAGCAGCAGCAGCGGGAAGGCGTAGAGCAGGTTCAGCGTCGCGGCCTTGCCGATGTAGAGCACCGGGAACGCCAGGTACCCCTTGCGCCGCAGCAGCGGCAGGGCGAGCGAGACGACGAGATCCCGCCCGATGATCAGCGCGAGCACCCACCACGGCACGATCCCCCGGAGGAGGAAGGCCACGAGCGTTGCGACGGTGTAGAGGCGGTCGGCGAGCGGGTCGAGCAGCTCGCCCAGCCGGCTGTACTGGTCGAGCGCGCGGGCGATGCGCCCGTCCAGCCAGTCGGTGATCCCGCTCGCGACGAGCACCACGAGCGCCCACCCGTCGGCCTGCGGGCCGAGGAGCAGCCACAGGAACAGCGGGACGCCCAGGAGCCGGACGAAGCTGAGGGCGTTGGGGACGGTCAGCCACCGTTCCTGGGCGAGCTCCCGGAGGGTCACGCCGGGCAGTATCCCCGTTCAGCGTGCGGTCCACCCGAGGTCCATGGTCACCGGCGACCCGCTGAACGCCGACCCCGCGCGGGTCTGCAGGAAGGCGACCACGTCGGCGACCTCGGCGGGCTCGATGAGCCGCTTGACCGCGTGCGGGGTGAGGATGACCTCCTCCAGCACCCGGTCCTCGCTGATGCCGTGCGCGCGGGCCTGGTCGGCGATCTGCTTCTCCACGAGCGGGGTCCGCACGTAGCCCGGGCACACGGCGGTGGCGGTGATCCCGTCCTCGGCGCCCTCGAGCGCCAGGGTCTTCACCAGGCCGAGCACCCCGTGCTTGGCCGACACGTAGCCGGCCTTGAACGGCGAGGCGGCCAGGGCGTGCGCCGAGGCGATCGCCACGAACCGGCCGCCCTCCGGGGCCGCGCGCAACGAGGGCCACGCGTACTTGGCGAGCAGGAACGGGCTGGTCAGCAGGATGCCGAGCAGCGCGTCCCAACGGTCCTCGTCGAAGTCGGCCACCGGCGACACGTGCTGGAACCCGGCGTTGGCGACCACGAGGTCGAGGCGCCCGAAGTGCTCGAGCGCGGTGTCCACCGCCGCGCGGTTGCCCTCGCGGGTGGTGAGGTCGGCGCCGAGCGAGGGACCGGGCAGCGTCTCGTCCCCTTTGAGGTCCACCCCGAGGACCGACCACCCGTCGCCGTGGAGGCGGTCGACGATCGCGCGCCCGATGCCGCTGCCGGATCCGGTCACCAGTGCTGCTCGCTGCTCGCTCATGGCACCGACCGTAGGCTCTCGCGCCGTGATCGGCCCCGCCCTCGGCCTCCCCGCACTCCCCGCTCCCCCGGTCCCCGACGTCCGGCGCATCGCGGTGCTGCGCGCGAACGGGCTGGGCGACTACGTGGTCGCCGAGCCGGCCCTCGCCGCGCTGCACCGGGCCTACCCCGACGCGGAGGTGACGCTGCTCGGCGCCGGCCACCACGAGGCCCTCCTGGCCGGGCGGCGCTCGCCGGTCGACCGCGTCGTCACCGTGCCGCTGATGCCCGGGGTGCGGGTCGGTCCCGACGAGGACGCGACCGAGGCCGAGATCGAGGCCTGGTGCGCGGCGCGGCGGGCCGAGGGCTACGACCTCGCGGTCCAGATGCACGGCGGCGGCCGCAACTCCAACAAGCTCCTGCTGCGCCTCGGCGCGCGGGTCACGGTCGGCGCCGCCACCCCGGACGCGCCGCGGCCCGACCGCTGGGTGCCGTACTGGCCCTACCAGCACGACACGGTCCGCTGGCTCGAGGTGGCCGCCGCGGCAGGTGCGCGCGCGACCCGGGTCGAGCCGCGGGTCGAGGTCACCGCCGCCGACCTCGAGGCGTCCCGCGCCGTGGTCCCGCCCGGCGACGGGCCGCTGCTCGTCGTGCACCCCGGGGCGACCGACGCGCGGCGGTGCTACCCCGAGGAGCGCCTGGGCGCGGTGGCGCAGGACCTCGCCGACCGGGGCGCCCGCGTCGTCGTGGCGGGCGGCCCGGGCGAGGCCGACCGCGTCGCCCGGGTCGCCGCGGGCATGCGTGACGCGCCCGAGACCGCCGTCGGCACCCTCGACCTGCCGGCCCTGGTCGGCCTGCTCTCCCGGGCGTCGCTGGTGCTGGGCAACGACTCGGGGCCGCGGCACCTGGCCGGGGCGGTCGGTACGCCCACGGTCGCCGTGTTCACCTACGCCAACCTCGCCGATGTCGCCCCGCTGACCCGCGTCTGGCACCGCGTGCTGGTCTCGTGGCACGGCGGCTGCCAGGTGTGCGGTCTGCGGGTGCTCGAGGGCTGGTGCGGGCACGGCGCCAGCGCCACCCACGACGTCGGCGTCGACGAGGTCCGCGAGGCCGCCGTCGATCTGTGGGACCAGACGCTCACATGACGCGGAGCGTGCGCCCCTCCTCCGCGGCGACGATCTCGCCGATCACCGGGTGCCCGGGGATCTCGCCGGCGAGCAGCAGGCCGCCCGAGGTCTGGGCGTCGGCCAGGAGCAGCGCCGCGACCTCGTCGACGTCGAGGCGGGCGTGCGGCCGGACCCAGTCGAGGTTGCGCCGCGAGCCGCCCGGGACGTAGCCCGCGGCCGCCGCCTCGCGCGCGCCGTCGAGGAACGGGACCGCCGAACTGTCGATCACGGCGGTGACGCCCGAGGCGCGCGCCAGCTTGTGGGCGTGGCCGAGCAGGCCGAAGCCGGTGACGTCGGTGCCGGCGCGGACCCCGGCCGCGAGCGCCGCCCGCGAGGCCTCGGCGTTCAGCGTCGTCATGACCTCGATCGCCGCCGCGAACGACTCGCCCGTGGCCTTGTGGCGGTTGTTGAGCACGCCGAGCCCGAGCGGCTTCGTCAGCGTCAGCGGGGTCCCGGGACGCGCGGCGTCGTTGCGGATGAGCGCTTCGGGGTCGCCGGTCCCCGTCACCGCCATGCCGTACTTGGGCTCGGGGTCGTCCACGGAGTGCCCGCCCGCGACGTGGCAACCGGCGAGGTCGGCGACCGCGAGGCCCCCGCGCAGCACCTCGGCCGCGAGGTCGTAGGGCAGGACGTCGCGAGGCCAGCACAGCAGGTTGAGCGCGATCACGGGGCGCCCGCCCATGGCGTAGACGTCGGAGAGCGCGTTCGCGGCGGCGATGCGGCCCCAGTCGTAGGGGTCGTCGACGACGGGGGTGAAGAAGTCCGTGGTCGCGATGATCGCGAGGCCGTCGCGGATGCGGACCGCCGCGGCGTCGTCACCGTCGTCGAGCCCGACGACGAGCTCGCCCTCGCGCTGCGTCGTCGGCGATGGCACGAGGCCTCTGACGACGTCCTCGAGCTCTCCCGGCGGGATCTTGCAGGCGCAGCCGCCGCCGTGGGCGTATCCGGTGAGGCGCGGGGTCGTGGCCGTCATGCCTCTGTTCTACAGCCGGTGCAGCCCGTCCAGCACCCGCTGCATCATGTCCCGCGACGGAGCGCCGGTGGCGGCCACCGCGCGGGGGTGCACGAGCAGCAGCCCGGCGCCCGCCATGTCGTCGATGATCACGCGGGCGACACCGAGCGGCACCGAGAGCAGGGCGGCCACCTCGGCCACCGACCGCGGGTCCGCGACGACGTCGCCCAGCGCGACGTGCTCGGGATCCTCCAGCGGCGGGCGCGGCGACGGGATCGACACGAGGGTCTCGACCGCGAGGTCCGACCGCGAGCGGGTGCGCCCCCGGGTGCGGACGTACGGGCGGACCCGGGTGCGGGTGCTCTCCGGCGGCGCGGGCGCGGCGAGGAACAGCGGGAGGGTGGGGGCGTCGTCCGGCTCCGGCTGGCGCCGCGCCGGCGGCAGCGCCTGGGCCGGGACGGCGGCGTCCTCGGCCGCGGTGCGTTCGGCCTCCCGGCGGGCACGGCGGCCGCGGGAGTTGAAGCGGGCACCGGTGCGTCCTATCTGGTCGTCCGACGGGACGGTCTCCGCGGGCGGCTCGGGCCGGTCCTCGGCGAGGTCGGCGAGCTGGTCGTCGGCGAGCTGGTCGTCGACGATCCGGGGGAAGCGGGCCCCGGTGCGCCCGACGCGCGCGCGACGGCGGCGCCGATCACCGTCGCCCTCGGTCACGCACTGCCCCCTCCTGGCGTCCCCGATCGGGTGATCCGCCGCCACGTCTCCGTCCGTCGGGAGCCACTGATCGTCACCCCGGACGGACCGGACGGACCTCACGATAGTGCAGGTCTCGGTCCGATCACACGGCACGCGGAGGCGCAGGCGGAGAGCGTCACCACGATGACCCTCAGTAACAGGACGGTGACGCGGTGACGACGGGGTCACGGCCCCGAACCGACCCGATTCCGACCGGATCGGACGGCCCGTCCGACCTCTCCGCTCCGGGTCCGGAGGGCTAGGCTCGGCGCCAGCCCCACCTTGACCTCTCTCCGTGGGGCTGTTCCCACCGAGGCTCGGGGTCGTCGTCGTTCCACCCGGTTCGCCGGGACGTCGACCCCGAGCTTCGTTGCATGTACACATCAACCGTCGGGTGGGTGTCGGACCCGGATCCGCTCCCCGGCGAGCGCCACGACGTCGCCCGGGACGAGCTGCCGCCCGCGCCGGTCCTCGTCGCGGCCGTTGACGGTGACCTCGCCGGCGTCGAGCACCTCCCGCGCCGCGGCGCCGTGCTCGACCAGCCCGGCGAGCTTGAGCAGCTGGCCGAGGCGGATGGTCTCGTCGCGGATCTCGACGTCCCGGATCGGCGTGCGCTGCTCCACCCGGCGAGTGTGCAACGCGCCTCAGGACTCCGGCGACGCGGCGCGCGCGGTGGTGGGATGAGCGGCGATGGTCGTCGTCCTCCTCCTCGCCGGCGTCGCCGCGGGGCTCACGGGCTCGATGGCCGGGCTGGCGTCGCTGTTCTCCTACCCGGCGCTGCTCGCCGCCGGGCTCCCGCCCGTCGTCGCGAACCAGACCAACACCATCGCGCTCGCGGTCAGCAGCGTCGGCTCGATGCTCGGCTCGCGTCCCGAGCTGCGGGGGCAGGCGCCGCGGGTGCTGCGCCTGCTGCCCCTGACGGTCCTCGGCGGGGCGATCGGCGCCGGTCTGGTGCTCGTCACCCCGTCCGACGCCTTCGCGCTCATCGTCCCGTTCCTCGTGGCCGGCGCCTCGCTGGTGCTCCTGTGGCGGCCCGGCACCGGTGCGAAGCCGGTGTCCTCCCGGTTCGGGCGCGCCGCCACGGTCGTCGGCGTCGTGCTGGTCGGCGTCTACAGCGGCTACTTCGGCGCCGCGGCGGGCGTGGTGATGATGGCGATGCTCGTGCGCGCGCTCGCCGACTCGCTGGTGCGCGTCAACGCGGTGAAGAACGTGCTGCTCGGGGCGTCGAACGCCGTCGCCGCGATCGGGTTCGCGGTGCTCGGCGACGTCGCGTGGTCCTCGGCGCTCCCCCTGACCCTCGGGCTGCTCGTCGGGAACTACTGCGGACCCGCCATCGCCCGCCGCCTGCCCCCGACCGTGCTGCGCGTCGGGATCGCGCTGGCCGGTCTCGTCCTCGCCGCGGTGCTGCTCCAGCGCGCGCTCGCGACGCCCTGACCCGGGCGTCGTGGTGGGGTGGTGCGGAGCGAAGGCGTCCCTCGCTGCGTCCCACGCAGCGAAGGCGTCCCTCGCTCCACCGAGCACGCCGGGCGGGTCCGGAGCGAAGGCGTCCCTCGCTGCGTCCCACGCAGCGAAGGCGTCCCTCGCTCCACCGAGCACGCCGGGCGGGTCCGGAGCGAAGGCGTCCCTCGCTGCGTCCTACGCAGCGAAGGCGTCCCTCGCTCCACCCCGGGAGGGCGCCGCCGACCCCGGAGCTAGAGCGTCTGCCCGCCGTCGACGGTGATCGTCTGCCCGGTGATCGCCCGGCTCTCCACGACGCCGAGCACCGCGCGGGCGACGTCCTCGGGCGTGGTCTCGCGGTCGAGCAGCGCCGAGGACGCGAGCTGCCGGCCGCGCTCCTCGTTGCCCGCCCACCAGCGGGTCAGCACGAGGCCCGGGGCGACCTCGTTGACGCGCACCGGGGCCAGCGCGCGGGCCAACGAGCGGGTCAGGCCGTGCAGCGCGGACTTGCTCACCGCGTAGGGCAGCGAGGACCCGTTGCCCGTGAGCCCGGCGATCGAGCCGATGTTGACCACGCAGCCGTCGTCGGCGGCGCGCAGGTCGCCGGCCAGCGCGCGGGCGCAGTACCAGGGCGCCATGAGGTTGACCGCGAGCATCTGCCGCCAGACGTCGTCGGTGGCGCCGTCGAGGTCGTCGAGGGGCAGCGGGATCGTCGCGCCGGCGTTGTTGACCAGCACCGCGACCGGCCCGAGCCGCTCGCGGACCTCCGCGGCCATGGCCCGCACCGCGGCGTCGTCGGTGACGTCGGCCCGCACGGCGACCGCGCGCCCGCCGTCGGCCGAGATCTCGGCGACGGTGGCCTCGGCGTCGTCGGCGGAGCGGCGGTAGGAGATCGCGACGGGATGGCCGGCGCGGTGCAGCGCGAGGCTGCAGGCGCGCCCGATCCCGGTGCCGCCGCCGGTGACCAGCGCGGCGGCCAGTGGTGCGGTCACGAGCTCAGCTGCCGCTTGACCTCGCCCGACACGCGGCGACCGTCGGCGCGCCCGGCCACCTGCGGCTGGACCACCTTCATCACCGCGCCCATCTGCTTGGGGCCCTCGGCGCCGGTCTCGGCGATCGCCGCGGCGACGAGGGAGGTCAGCTCCTCGTCGGAGAGCTGGGCGGGCAGGTAGTCGGTGAGCACCGCCTGCTCGGCGCGCTCGCGCTCGGCGAGCTCGGTGCGCCCGGCGCCGTCGAACGCCTCGGCGGACTCCCGGCGCTTCTTCGACTCGCGGCCCAGCACCGTCACGACCTCGTCGTCGCTGAGCTCGCGGTGGGCGTCGCCGGCGACCTCCTCGGTGTTGATCGCCGAGAGCGCCATGCGGATCGTCGACACCCGCACCTCGTCGCGGGCCTTCATCGCGGTGGTGAGATCGCTGCGCAGTCGTTCCTTCAGCTCGGCCACGGCTCCACCGTAGTCAGGTGACGCGACGCAGCAGCGCCGTCGGCATCACCCGCAGCGCGCGCCCGAGCAGCGCCCACGGCCAGGTCGGGATGTAGGCGGACGCCGGGGCCTTCTCGATCGCGTCCGCCATGGCCTTCGTGCCGGTCGCGGCGTCGACCGACATCGGCCGGCGCATCCCGCCGTTGAGCTCGGTGCGGATGTAGCCGGGGGCGAGCGTCGTGACCCGGATCGGGGTGCCCGCGACGTCGACCCGGATGCCCTCGGCGAGGTGCGAGAGCGCCGCCTTGGTCGCCGCGTAGGTGGTCTGGGCGCCCGGCAGCCCGCGGTCGGCGGCCACCGAGGAGACGACGACGAGGTGCCCGGCATCCTGCGCGCGGAAGATCTCCATCGCGGCCTCGCACTGGGCGAGCGCGGCGACGAAGTTGGTCCGCGCGGTGGCGAGGTTGACGTCGAAGCGCCCGGTGCCGATCGGTGCTCCCTTGCCGACCCCGGCGTTGACGATCACGCGGTCGAGCCCGCCGAGCTCGTCGCGCATCGCGCGGACCGTCGCGAACACGGCGTCGTGGTCGTCGACGTCGAGGGTGGCGACCGCGATCCGCACGCCGGTCGGGGCCAGCTCGTCGCGCAGGGCCTCGAGACGGTCGAGGCGGCGGGCGACGAGCGCCAGGTCGTGGCCGCGCCGCGCGAGCTCGCGGGCCATGCCCTCGCCCAGCCCCGCGCTCGCACCGGTGATCAGTGTCCGCACGGGTGGGATGCCTACCAGCTCACGGGTGGGCGAGCACGTTCACGACCACGCCCTGCGGGGTCCGCACGAAGAACCGGCGCACGCCCCACTCCTCGTCGGTCAGCGGGTGGACGATCTCGTAGCCGTCGGCCACGGCCTGCGCGTACACGGCGTCCAGCGCGTCCAGGCCGTCCACCTCCACCGAGACGCGGCTGTCCTCCGGGGCCGTCGCGTCGCGGCTGATGAGCTGCACCTGGGACGTCCCGCGGCGGTGGTTGACGATCCAGCCGAGGTCCATCGGGGTGTCCAGGCCGAGCAGGCCGGTCCAGAACGGGGCGTCGGCGGCGGGATCGGCGACGGCGAGGTTGGCGACGATGCGGGTGACGGTCATGGTCGCGAGCCTGCCGCCGACGGTGGCGAGGGGTCTTGTCGGAATCGGAGGCGCGCGCCACGGATCGCGCGCCTGTGGTGTTCTCCCCGACGTGGCCGACGACGAGCAGCTGCGCACCGCGCTGGTCGAGGACCTCGACGCGGGGTTCGAGGCGGTGGTGCGCACCCACGGCGACGTGGTGCACGCGGTCGCGCGCCGGACCTCGGACCGCGCGGCGGACGCCGAGGACCTCGCCGCCGAGGCGTTCCTGCGCGCCTACCGCGCCCTGCGCGGCTACACCCCCGCACGGATCGAGGCCCTGGACCTCCGGCCCTGGCTGTTGACGATCCTGCTCAACACCGCCCGCAACGACCGTCGGTCCGCCGCCCGGCGACCCCGCACCGACGGGGTCACGCCGGTGCCCGACCGCCCCAGCCCGACACCCGGGCCCGCCGAGCGCGCCGAGGCCTCGGATCTCGGCGACCGCCTCGCCACGCTGCTCGCCGACCTGCCCGTGGCCCAGCGCACCGCCGTGGTGCTGCGCCACGTGGTCGACCTGCCCGTCGCCGAGGTGGCCGCCGTCCTCGAGTGCACCGAGGGGACCGCCCGCTCGTACGCGGCGCGGGGGCTCGCGGCGTTGCGCACCCGCCTCACACCGGAGGAGACGTCATGACCGACTCCCTGCTCACCTCACTGCGCGACCTCGCCGAGCCCGCGCCGACGACCCTGGCCGACCGCGTCGTGGACGGCTGGGTGCGCGCGCCGAGCCCGCTGGGCGAGGTGTACGCCGTGGTCGGCGACCGCGGCGTGCGCCTGCTGCGCCCCGCCGCGTACGCCGGCGACCTCGACGCGTTCCTCGAGGGCTACCGCGAGCGGCACGGGCGCCCGGTCCGCCCGGCCCCGCGTCCACCGCGCGGGCTGCTGCCCGCCCTGCGGGGACGGGGCCCCGGCCCCGCCATCGACCTCGGCGAGCTGACCCCCTTCGCCCGCGAGGTCCTCGCCGCCACCGCGCGCATCCCGTCCGGCCAGACGCGGCCCTACGGCTGGGTGGCGCGCGAGATCGGGCACCCGAAGGCCGTCCGCGCCGTCGGCACGGTGCTCGCGCGCAACCCGGTACCGCTGCTCGTCCCGTGCCACCGCGTCACCCGCGGCGACGGCCAGGTCGGGCAGTACCTCTCGGGCGTCGCGGACAAGGTGTCGCTGCTGGAGGGCGAGGGCGTCGACCTCGGCGGGCTGGCCGACCTCGCCGCCGGGGGCGTGCGCTACCTCGGCAGCGACACCACGGGCGTCGTCTGCTTCCCGACGTGCCACCACGCGCGCCGGATCACCACGGCGCACCGGCAGCGGTTCGCAAGCCTCGCCCGCGCCCGCGACGCCGGGTACCGCCCCTGCCGCGACTGCCGCCCCATGTGAGCGAACTTCGGGGCTATAGCACCGAAGCTCACTCACATAGGGACCGGTACACCGCGCGGGCCTGCTCGAACACCGCGTGGTGGTCGGCGAGCTGGGCGTCGCGGTGGTCGGGGTCGAAGCGGCCCTCGGCCAGGACGAGCGCCTCGACGCGGTCGAGCAGACCCAGGCACCAGCGGGCGTCGGCGGGGCGGCCGACCCGCTCCCCCGCCACCTCGACGTGCACCGGCGAGGTGTGGGCGAACACCGGCCGCTCGGGGTCGAGGGGGTGCGGGCCGCCGCGGGCGAGCGCGGCGATCCACAGCGGGCCGCCGACCGTCACCGAGGCCACCACGGTGCCGTCCGGTCCGACCGGAGCCGCGGCGATCTCGCCGTCGGGGCCGACGAGGACGACCTCGTCCGCCCCGCTCCCTCGCACCCGGGCGCGCACCGCGAGCACGTCGCCGACCTCGGCCGTCACCACGTCACCCGGTCCGGCCCCGTCGACGGCCAGGGAGACGAACGGCCCGTTCGTCGCGACCGTCCGCCCCGCCCGCACCGCATCCCGCACCGCCTCGGCGGAGACCGGCGCCCCGCCGAGCTGCGCGTAGGTCCGCAGCCAGCCCGGCGGGTTGGACGCGACGCCCGGGCCGTGGGCGAAGGACAGGAAGACGTCGCTGCCCGCCACGGCTGCGAGACGCAGGCCGCACCCGAGCAGGCGGTGGTAGAGCTCGGCGCCGGCACGGTCGTCGAAGCACGACACGACCTCGAGACCGTCGACCAGGCCGAGCGCGGCGTCCACCACGAGCGCGCGGGCCTCGACGGTGCGGTGCGGCGAGAGGAACGGGCCGTACGGGTCGTCCTCCGCGACCCCGAAGGGTGCGAACACCGGGTGCGCGTAGGCGGTCGAGGCGCCCGACGCCCGCAGGTCGGCGCACGCCGCGCTGTTCGGCGGCCAGTCGTACGGGTGCCCGGTGCCGGCGTGCCCGGTCTGGTACCGCGCCGGCGGCGCGCCCGGGGCCAGCGCGTGCACGTGGCCGAGCAGGTCGTTGCGGAACTCGACCGACGCCCGGGCGGAGGCGTCACCACGCCACAGGTCCGACCCCACCGTCACCTCGAACAGCTCGCGGTCGTAGACCCGCTCGCCGCCGAGGTTGCCGGCGGTGAGGTTCACGAGGTCCAGGCCCTCGCCGCACTGCATCGCCCGCGCCTGCTCGGGGGTGACGACGAGGTCGCCGGAGTAGTTGAGGTGCACGTGCAGGTCCGCCGAGCGCCAGCCCTCGGCGCCCGGGTCGACGACGCGCTCGGGGTCGAGATCGACCGTCGCCTCGCCGTCCACGGCGACCGTCCGCGACACCGGCGTGTACTCCGGCCCGCGCGTGCACGTCACCGTCAGCTCCCCGGCCGGGACCGTGAGCGTGGTGTCGCGCGCGTGGAAGTACGGCCGGTGCGCGCCGTCGTGCTTGGGCGGCACGCCCTCGGGCCACCACCCGCCGCCCGCCGCGTCGACCACCGACCAGCGCGACCACCCCGTCCCGCGCACCCGCAGCGTCGCGGCGGCCCGGACGTCGACCGCCCCGTCCACCAGGTGCACCGCGCCGCGGTGCCCGACCCGGAGGGCGTCGCCGACGAGGTCGACGGTCAGCACGTGCGCGCCCCCGGTGCGCACGGTGACCGGCGTGCCCGTGACGTCGAGCTCCGCGGTGGTGGCGGCCTCGACGACCACGTCGACGGTCGACGGCCGGCCCGCGACCGCGAGCCGCGGCGTCCCGACGCGCGAGGTCAGCACCCCGTCCGCATCCACGGAGAGCACCACCAGCCCGGGCCCGGGGTGCTCGCCCGCGACCCGGCGGATCGCCAGCGACCAGTCGCCGCCGGTCGCCGCCAGCGCGGCGGTGAGGTCGCCGAGCCGCGAGAAGCGCGCGAGCCGGAAGAACTCGGGCAGGTCTTCGGAGCCCCAGTCCCAGCGACGCTCGTCGCGCAGCCGCCGGTAGTGGGCGAGCGCCTCGATCGCGGCGGGCGGGAGATCGAGGACCTCGTCGTCCTGACAGCACATCAGCGAGCAGTGAACCCCGCGTCGACCGGCAGCGCCACACCCGTCACGTAGCGGGCCTCGTCCGAGACGAGCCAGGCGACCGCGTCGGTGATGTCCTCCGGCGCCAGCAGGCTGACGGGCAGGAGGTTGCCGACGTCGGGCATCTCGTCCGCCGGCACGGAGAAGCGGGCCGCCACGGCGTCGTTCAGCACCATCGTCGTGGCGACGCCCGCGGGGTGCACGGAGTTGACGCGGACGGAGTGCGGCGCGAGCCAGTGCGCCCACGACCGCATGAGCCCGACGACCGCGTGCTTGCTCGCGATGTAGCCGTCCATCTGACCGCTGCCGTCGCCGCCGCGCCCGGTCAGGCCCATCGAGGAGCTGGTCAGCACGATCGCGCCGCCACGCCCCTGCTCGATCATCGTGGGCACCGCGGCCTGGACGGTGTTCCAGACGCCGACGGTGTTGACCTCGAGCTGGTCGCGGAACGCCCGCGCCTCCGTGACGTCCGGCGAGGCCATGCCGATGCCGGCGTTGGCCAGCACGACGTCGACGCCGCCGAGCTCGGCGACCCCCGCGGCGACGGCCTTGCCGAGCGCGTCGGCGTCCCGGACGTCGGCGACGTGCGCGCTGACCCGACCGCCGCGGGCGCGGATCCCGGCCGCGGTCTCCTCGAGGTCGTCGTGTCCCGCCATCGGGTAGGCGACGCCCTCGATCGGCGCGCAGATGTCGACCGCGACCACGTCCGCGCCCTGCTCGGCGAGCCGCCAGGCGTGGCTGCGGCCCTGCCCGCGGGCCGCGCCCGTGACGAGCGCGACCCGCCCCGCCTGAGGTCCTGTGCGTGCGTCCATGGCGGGCACCGTAGCAGCGATGGTCCTATTCAAGAACCATCGACTACGACGACGGGATCAGACCGGCGTCTTCTCCCCCGCCGCGACGGGCACCGTGACGGTGTTGCCCGCCGGGGGCAGCGGGCACGTCGCCGACGCGGTGAAGGCGCACGGCAGGTTGACCGTGCGGTTGAAGTCGATCCGCACGCTGCCGTCGGCCGCGGGCGCGTCGGTGCGCAGGATGCGCCCGCCGCCGTAGGTCAGCTCGCCCGACGTCTCGTCACGGAAGTGCAGCTTGAGCTCCTCGCCCTCACCGGAGAGCGCCACCAGCTCCTGGTCGGCCCCGCCGACGGTGAACGTCACGGTGCCGACGGCGGTCGGGTGGAACCCGAGACCGTCCACCACCGTGTCGACGTCGATCCGCCGCGGCGCGTCCCACGGCGTGAACCGGCCGGTGACGACCCACGCGGCGTCGACCGGGAACGCGGGCACGCCGGCGAACTCCCGGCGCGTCCGCGCCTCGGGGTCGCGCACCCGCAGCGCGAGGTGCTCCTCGCGGCGGATCACCTCGACCCGGCGCCGGTCGACCGTGACGAGCACGCCCGGCTTGCCGTCGACCGGCTCGACCCGCGCGGTGCCGTCCACGGGCTCGCCGTCGACGACGACGTCGTCGGCCGCCGCGGCGGTGATCTCCACCCCGCCGTCGACCGCGCGCCAGGTGCCCGGCAGGCCCGGGTACGGGCGGGCCTCGCCGTCGAGCCAGTACAGGCCGGTGAGGCTGAGCCAGCCGTGGGGCGCGCGGAGCACCTCCTCGCGCTCGGCGTGCCACGTGGCCCAGTCCTGCGCGAGGTCCAGGGTGCTCGTCATCCGGTGGTCGCCTCCCGGCGCGGCAGCACCCAGCCGGGGCGCACGAAGTGGCAGGTGTAGCCCCAGGGCTGCTTCTGCAGGTAGTCCTGGTGCTCCGGCTCGGCCTCCCAGAAGTCGCTCGCCGGCTCCACCTCGGTGACGACCTTGCCCGGCCACAGGCCGGAGGCGTCGACGTCGGCGATGGTGTCGCGCGCGATGCGCTCCTGCTCGGGCGTCGTGTAGTAGATGGCCGAGCGGTAGCTGCGGCCGATGTCGTTGCCCTGACGGTTCTTGGTCGACGGGTCGTGGATCTGGAAGAAGAACTCCAGGATCGTCCGGTAGGAGATCACCTCGTCGTCGAACACGACCTCGACGGCCTCGGCGTGGTCGCCGTGGCGACGGTAGGTGGCGTTCGGGGTGTTCGGGTCTCCGGAGTATCCGACCCGGGTGGAGAGGATCCCCGGACGCTGCCGCAGCAGCTCCTGCGCTCCCCAGAAGCACCCACCGGCCAGGATGGCGGTCTGCGTGGCCACTGATCGACCTCCTCGGTCTCGGCTTGCGTGGGGGAAACGCACGCCGCCGCCACGGTGTTCCGTGGGTCGATCAGTCCCGGCTCACCACCGACAGGAACCGCACCGGGGCCTCGAGCAGCTCGTACGGGCCGTGCTCGCCCTCGGCGTCGAGCTGCAGCGTGTCCCCCGGCCGCAGGGTGTACCGCGCGTCCTCGTAGCCGTAGACCATCGCGCCCTCGAGGACGTAGAGCAGCTCACGTCCCGGGTGACGGCCGCGGTCCCCGGGGTCGACGCGCGCGTCGCCGTCCAGCGTGACGAGGTGGGCCTCGAGCGGGCCGTGCGGTGGTCCGAGCCGGCGGTCCCCCGCCGCGGCGACCGGTGCGCCGGCGGGCGTGAACACCACCCGGTGGGACGGTGCGACCTCACCGAGCAGCGCCCCGACCGGCACCTCGAGCGCCGCCGCGAGACGGGCCAGCGTCGTCAGGCTGCAGGACGTCCGCCGGTGCTCGATCTTCGAGAGCATCGCCTTGGAGATCCCGGCGCGGGCGGCGAGCTCGCCGTTGGACAGACCGAGGGCCAGGCGACGCCGGCGCACCTGCTCGGCGAGGGCGTGCTCGGGGGCCCCGGGATCCTCAGTCACGGCTCCCGTTCACCCGGCCTCCCCCTCGTGTCGCCCGACCAGCGTCACCCGCGGCGCGACGCGGTGGGTTACAGGGACGTTTCCGGTGGTGCGTCCGGGTGCCGACGGTCGATGTGCCACTCGGGGTGACATGCTCCGCACCGTGAGCGAGCAGCGCATCGAGGTCTCGCGGGTCATCGCCGCCGAGCCCGCCACGATCTTCGACGTCCTGCGCGACCCGCACGGGCACGTCTCGATCGACAGCTCGGGCATGCTCATGGACGCCACCGGCGAGCCCGTCGAGGCGGTGGGCGACCGCTTCACCGTGCACATGGACCGCGAGTCGCTCGGCGACCGGCCGCTCGGCCGCTACGACGTCGACGTCGTCATCACCCTGTACGAGCCCGACCACGACATCGCCTGGACCATCGAGGGCGTGGCGCGGCCGTTCATCGGCCACGTCTACGGCTACCACCTCGAGCCCGTCGAGGACGGCACGCGCGTCACGTCCTACTACGACTGGTCGCGCATCCATCCCGAATGGGCGGAGAAGGACGTCTTCCCGATCATCTCGGCGCAGGCCCTCCGGTCGACGCTGGGGATCCTCGCCCGGACCGTCCAGAAGGACTGAGCACCGCCTCGGCCCCGACGTCCCAGGTCTGCGTGCGCACCATGAGCTGCACCCGGTCGACGGTGGTCGTGAGGGGGAGCCGCGGGGCGAGCGCCGCGGCGGCGTCGGCCAGCGCGGCGGCCGGGGCGGCCCGGCGCAGGCCGACGGTGAGGTGCGGGACGAGCTCGCGGTCCGCGGGCGGCACCGCCGGCACGGCGCGCCGGATGCGCTCGGCGATCTCGCGGAACGGGGCGACCGGGTCGGGCGCGAGCCACAGCACGCGGTCGGAGAACCACCGCAGCGCGCCGAACGAGCAGGCGAACGGCGCGACCGGCGCCACCGCCGCGCGGAGCGCCCCGACGTCGGAGTCGGTGACGTCCGCGGGCTCGAGGAAGGGGTAGACCAGCGTGAGGTGCGCCCCGAGCCCGCGGCGCGCGGTGGGGTCGAGCCGCTCGCGGAACGGGCCCACCAGCGGCTCGGCGTCGGGGACCAGCACCGCGATCATCGTGCGGCGCGGCTGATCGTCCATGCTGGAGAGCGTGGCAGCGACGACGGCGAGCTTCGACCGCTTCGGCGTGAGTTACCTGACCGGCAACTCCCGCGCACCGGGCGCCATCACGGCGGTGGTCCAGTGCTTCTCCGGCGACGGGGAGGTCGCGCAGCTGCAGTTCTTCCCCCGCGGGGTCCCGGTGACGCTGCCGGGCGGCCTGGGCTCGAGCGGCAACGTCGTCCTCTACTTCGGGATCGACGACCTGCCCGGTGTCCTCGACGTGCTCCGGCGCACCCCGGTGGCCACGGTCGCCCTCGACCCCGACGAGGGCCACGGCGCCCTGTACGGCGCGACCGAGCAGGCCGGCGACGGCGCCGAGCGGGGCTAGGGTCGTCGGCGTGCGCTGGTCGATCTCCCTGCCCCAGCTCGACGTCGACGGCTTCGACGGCGACGGGCTCGCCTTCTTCCTGGCCCGCGCCGAGGAGCTCGGGTTCGAGGGCGGCTGGACGCTCGAGCAGGCGGTCGGCCCGACGCCGCTCATCGCCCCGCTCGAGCTGCTCGCGTGGGCCGCCGGGCACTCGACGCGCCTGCGCCTCGGCGTCGCGGTGCTGGTGAGCTCGCTGCACGACCCCCTCCAGCTCGCCGCGTCCCTCACCGCGGTCGACCGACTGAGCCACGGGCGCCTGGACGTCGGCGTCGCGCCCGGCGGCGGGTTCCGGCAGTTCGAGGCGTTCGGGGTGGAGCGCGAGACCTTCGTCGCCCGCTTCACCGAGGGCCTCGCGCTGATGGAGGCCGCCTGGTCGGACGCCCCGCGCGTGACGTTCCACGGCCGGTTCCGCGACGTCGACGACCTCCCCATCGCCCCGAAGCCGGTGCAGCGCCCGCACCCGCCGATCTGGTTCGGCGCGAACGCCCAGCGCGCCCTCGCCCGCGCGGTCCGGCTCGGCGACGCGTTCCTCGGCGCCGGGTCGTCGTCCACGGCGCGGTTCGCCGAGCAGGTGTCGACGGTGCGCGCCGAGCTCGACCGCCAGGGCCGCGACCCGGCCCCGTTCACGATCGGCAAGCGGGTCTACCTCGCCGTCGACGACGACGCGGACCGCGCGCGCCGGCAGGTCGCCGCCGGCCTGCACCGGATCTACGGCGACATGCCCGGCCTCGACGACGTCGCCGTCGCCGGGACCCCCGACGACGTCGCGCGGGGGCTGACCGAGGTCACGGCCGCGGGCGCCGAGATGATCGTGCTCAACCCCCTCGGCGACACCGTCACCGACGACCGCGAGCAGATGGAGCGCCTCGCGGCCGTGGTCCTGCCGCGGGTCGGCTGAGCGGGTACGGTCCGGCGCAGCACGTGGTTGCGCCTAGGGTTCCGCCCGCCGCCCGCCTCCTGACCCACAACCAGGGTGGCCGGGGTCTGGACCGAGCGGCGCCACGGCCGCCCCGACGACAGCGTCGGGCCGGTCGACACCTGACGGGAGAGAAGCCCTGAGGGCTCCGATTCGACGTGCCCGTCCCCGGACGGGACCGACGCCCAGGAGCCTCCCCGGTGATCCTCCCCGTCCTCTCCTCCTCCCCCGCCACCGACGGCCTGTCCGGCGGCATCGTCGCGATCACGCTGCTCGCCGCGGTGCTGCACGCCGTGTGGAACGCGGTCGCCCACGGCGTCCCCGACCGTCTCGTCGGCTTCGGGCTGATCGGCGCGGCCTACGTGGTGGTGCCCGGCATCGGCGTGATCGTGCTCGGGCTGCCGCCGGCCGACGCGTGGCCGTTCATCCTGGCCTCGGCCGCGCTGCACGTCGTCTACACGCTGCTGCTCTGGGCGAGCTATCAGCTCGGCGAGTTCAGCCAGGTCTACCCGGTGGCGCGCGGCACCGCGCCGTGGGTCGTCGCGCTCATCGAGGTGGCGCTCGGGCACAGCCTGCCGCCGCAGCAGCTCGCGGGCGTCGTGGTGATCTCTCTGGGACTCCTGAGCCTGGCGCTCGACGGCGGGCGCCCGTCCCGGGCGACGCTGCCCGCGCTGGGCGCCGCGACGGCCACCGGGCTCGCGATCGCCGCGTACACCGTCGTCGACGCCACCGCGGTCGCCACGACCCCGGTGCTGGTGTACGCCTCGTGGACGTTCCTGCTCCAGGGCCCGGTGATGCCGATCGTCGCCCTGGCGCGCCGCGGACGCCGGCTGCGGGCCGTCACGCCGTCCGTCGCGCTCGTGGGCCTCGGCGGCGGCGTCGTGTCCCTGGCCGCGTACGGGCTCGTGCTCGTCGCCCAGACCAGCGGGGCCACCGCGGCCGTCGCGGCCCTGCGCGAGACCAGCATCGTCATCGGCGCGCTGATCGGGACGGTCTTCCTCGGCGAGAGCTTCGGGCTGCGCCGGGCGGTGGCCGCCGCCGTCGTCGCCGTCGGCATCGTGCTGGTCAACGTCTGACACCGGTATCGGGACTGGTCGTCGTGACCAGTGCCCGCCGCGCGGTCGGCGACCACGATCGACCGGTATGGCGCACGCGCAGACCACTCCCCCGACTCCGCCGACTGCCCCGACCGCCGGCCTCACGGTCGACCAGCTCGACCACGCCGGGACGCCCTCGCACGAGGTCTACACCGCCGGCTTCTACGAGGACACCGGCTGGGACTTCGTCGTCCGCACGCTGCTGGGCAAGGCGACACGGGGCGGCGCGGACATCGGCGAGGTGCTCGCCGCCATCGCCCCGATCCGTCCGAAGGACCACACCGGGTGGTTCGCCGCGTGGAGGACGCTGGGTGAGCGCGTCGCCGCGATCGCCGAGACCAGCAGGACGCGCGGCCACCGCGCGAGCGCGGCGCGCGCCTACCTCCGGGCGGCCAACTACCTCGCGGCGGCGGTCAACGCCGTTCCCGGTCTCGAGAGCGACGACGAGCTGCTGCCGACGTTCCGCGCGCACCGGGCGGCGTGGGACGGGTTCCTCGCGACCGTCCGCTGGCCCGTCGAGAGCTTCACGATCCCCTACGAGGGCGACACGATGCCCGGCTGGATCTTCCGGCCGGACACCTCCGGCGCCGTGCGCCCGACGCTGGTGATGAACCTGGGCAGCGACGAGGCGATCACCGGGGTGTGGAGCGAGGGCGCGGAGGGCGCGCTCGAGCGGGGCTACGACGTCGTGATCTTCGAGGGCCCGGGCCAGCAGTCGATGCTCTTCGAGCGCGGCATCCCGTTCCGTCCCGACTGGGAGCAGGTGCTCACGCCCGTGGTCGACGCCGTCCTGGGGTTCGCGGACGTCGACGCCGCGAAGCTCGCGCTCTACGGCGTGAGCCAGGCGGGCTACTGGGTGCCCCGCGCCCTCGCGTTCGAGCACCGGTTCGCCGCCGCGATCGCGGACGGGGGCGTCGTCGACATGGCACGTACCTGGACCGCGTACCTCCCGCAGCGCATCCTCGCCGCCTACGAGCGGGGCGAGAAGAAGCGCTTCGACGAGGAGATGGGCATCGCCATGCACCTGCCCGGCATGAGGGAGCGTCGCATCGCCTGGGCGTTCCGAGCCCGGCCCTACGGGGTGTCCGGCCACTCCGCGGTCCTCGACGAGGTCGCGAAGTACGACGTGCGTCCGGTCGCCGGGCGGATCACGACACCGCTCTACGTCATCGACGCCGACGGCGACCAGTTCTTCGCCGGCCAGCCCGCCGAGCTCGCGGCCCTGGTCCCGGGCGCGACCCACGCCCGGTTCACCGAGGACGAGGGCGCGAGCTACCACTGCCAGCCGCTCGCCCGCGAGCTCACCGAGCAGCGCATGCTCGACTGGCTGGACGAGCAGATCGGTCACACCGAGGCCTGAGCACCGCTGCGACGGGGCGGGTCGCCGGAGGACGAGGAGGAGTCATGGACCTGGGGTTGCGTGGTGCGGTCGCCGTGGTGACCGGGGCGAGCCGCGGCATCGGGCTCGCGGTGGTGCGCGCGCTGGTCGACGAGGGGGCGCACGTGGTCGCGGGCGCCCGCTCGAGCTCGGAGGACCTGGCGGCGCTCGCCGACGCCGGGGCGGTCGACGTGGTCCCGGTCGACCTCGCCGATCCCGCGGGTCCGGCCGAGCTGGTGGCCGCGGCCGGCGACCGGATCGACGTGCTGGTGAACAACGTCGGCGCCGTCACGCCGCGCCTCGAGGGCTTCCTCGGGATCACCGATGAGCAGTGGGAGCGCTCCTGGACGCTCAACCTCATGACCGCGGTCCGGTCGACGCGCGCGGCGCTCCCGGCGATGCTCGCGGCCGGGCGGGGATCGGTGGTGTGCGTCGGGTCGGTCAACGCGTTCCTCCCCGACCCCGGGGTGATGGACTACTGCGCGGGCAAGGCGGCACTCGAGAACTTCGCCAAGGCGCTGTCGAAGGAGGTCGGCCCGCGCGGGATCCGCGTCAACTGCGTGAGTCCCGGGCCCGTGGCCACCGACCTGTGGCTCGGCGACTCGGGTGTGGCGCAGACGGTCGGCGCCGCGGCCGGGCGCTCGCCGCAGGAGATCGCCGACGCCGCCGTCGCGGGCACGGCCACCGGACGCTTCACCCGGCCCGAGGAGGTCGCGGACCTCGTCGTCCTGCTCGCGGGCGGGCGCGCCGGGAACGTGACCGGTACCGGGATCACCATCGACGGCGGGCTGGTGGACACGCTGTGAGGCGGCGGTTGAGCGGACCCGAACCCTTCTTCGTCGGCGGCCGCGGCGTCGAGCCGCTCCTGCCGACCCTGTCGATGCTCGACCTCACCGCTCTGGGGCGTCAGGAGACGTGGGAGGACACCCCCGAGGGCCGTCCACAGATCCCGCCGTATCGGGCGCAGCGGCACGACGAGTACTGACCGACGATCGCCGACGCGCCAGCGCCGCGATCTCCCGCACGGCCATGAGCAGCGCGAACGTCCCGAACACCAGACCCAGCACCTCGGTGTGCAGCGCCAGTCCGAGCAGGGCCCCGACGATGACGCCGGGCGCCGAGGTCAGCCCGAGCACCCAGCCCCAGCGCGCCGAGGCGGTGCCCTGGCGGACGTGCACCCAGGAGCCGACGACCGAGTTCGGGATGAACATCAGCAGCGACGTCCCGGCCGCCACGTGCAGCTCGACGCCGAACAGCAGCACCATCGCGGGCACCGCGAGCAGCCCGCCGCCGAGCCCCATCGCGCCCGACCAGGCGCCCACCGCGAGACCGACGACCAGGGTCGTCGGCACGACGAACCACGGGTCGGCGAGCAGCGCGGGCGGGACGAGGGCGTGCGTGAACAGCGGCGGGCCGAAGGCGTCGACCCCGAACTTGGCCGCCGTCAGCAGCAGGATCGCGATCAGCAGGACGCGCAGCACGTTCTCGCGGGTCCGGGCGAGCAGCCACGGCCCGAGCGCCCCGCCGACGGTCGCGCCGACCGCCATCCCGGTCCCGACGGCGAGGTCGAGCGCGCCGCCCCCGATCGCATAGGTGGCGGCGCCGGCGACGCAGAGCCCGATCTGCGCGACGGTGGACGTACCGTGCACCCGGGCACGGGTCATCGACGTGAAGCGGTCGAGTGCCGGGACGAAGAGGACCCCGGCGCCGCCGCCGATGAGACCGCCCACCACACCGCCCGCGACCCCGATGGCCGCGATCCGCCCGGTGGAACCGACCTCCTCGTCCGTCACCCGCCCCACGCTAGAGATCGATCAGCACCTTCATGCGCTCGCCGCGACGCAGTTCCTCGTACACGGTGAGGAGATCGTCGAGCGGCGCGTGGTCGACCCAGCCCGCACCCGTGATCTCGCCGCGGGACATGCTCGCGATGACGTGGCGGTAGTCGTCGTCGGTGTAGACCAGCGAGGCGACGATCTGGGCCTCACCCAGGAGCAGGGCGGTCGGGTTGAGCTCCATCGCCTGCTCGTGGATGCCGACGACGACGATCCGACCCCGCGGCGCGAGCGCCCCGATGCCGGTGAGGATCGCGGCGCCCACGCCGGCGGCGTCGAAGACCACCTCGGCGCCGAGGCCGTCGGTGGCGTCGCGGGCGGCGGTGGCGACCTCGGTCGTGGTCGGGTCGATGACGTGCCGCGCGCCGAGCCCGGTGAGGATCGCGCGCCGCTGGGCCGACGGGTCGCTCGCGACGATGTCGGTGATGCCCTTCGCGCGCAGGGCGAAGTAGAGCCCGACCCCGATGGGGCCGAGGCCCGCGATGACCGCGAGCTGTCCCGGCCGGATCCCCGAGATCTCCACGGCGTGATAGCTCACGGCCATCGGCTCGACCAGCGCGCCCATCTCCAGCGACACGTTCTCCGGCAGCGCGAACACCATGCTCTCGGGCAGCACGGTGTACTCCGAGAGCCCGCCGCCGTGCCCGGACAGCCCGTGGAAGGCGAGCACCCGGCAGGTGTTGGGCGCGCCCGCGCGGCAGGACGGGCAGGCGCCGCACGTGTAGGTGGGGCGCACGGCGACCCGGTCGCCGGCGGCCACGGAGCGCACGCCGTCGCCGGTGGCGACGACGGTGCCGGAGAACTCGTGCCCGAGGGTCACCGGGGCCCGCACGCCGGTCTGCGGATGCGGTTCGACGGGGACGAAGGTCTCGGACGCGAAGTACTCGTGCAGGTCCGAGCCGCACACGCCGTTGTGGGCGACGCGCAGCTTGACCTGGCCGGGCCCGGCCTCGGGCTCGTCGACGTCGGCGAGGCGGATGTCGCGCGGGTGGTGGTAGACCGCGGCACGCATCAGGCGCCGCCGCTCATGCCGCCGTCGATCGCGAAGGTCGTGCTGGAGACCATCGCGCTCGCGTCGGAGGCGAGGTAGAGCGCGGCCTGGGCGATCTCGTCGACGGTCGTGTGCCGGCCGAGGGGGATCATCCCGTCGAAGTCGACCGCGGCGTCGGCCTGCGACTTGCCGGTCGCCCGCATCTCGATGTCGTCCTGGAACGGGGTCGACGTGGGCCCGGGGTGCAGGGTGTTGACCCGGATCCGACGGGGGGCGACCTCGGCGGCCGCGGACTTCATCAGCCCGACCTGACCGTGCTTCGCCGCGACGTACGCCGAGAGGTCGCCGAAGCCGACCAGCCCGACCACGCTGGACGTGATGATCACGCTGCCGCCGTCGTTCATCTGCGGCAGCGTGTGCTTGAGGACGTGGAACGCACCCCCGACGTGCACGGCGAGCGTGCGGGCGAACACGTCCTCGGGGTAGTCGACGATCTTCGCGACCGCGCCGGAGATGCCCGCGTTGGAGAACACGACGTCGAGGCGACCGAAGCGCTCGACGCCGGTACCGACCGCGGCGGCCACCGCGGCGGAGTCGGTGACGTCGGCGACCGCCGACACCGCGTGGTCAGGGCCGATCTCCTCGGCCGCGCTCTCGAGCTTGGCCTCGTCGATGCCGACGAGCACCACCTTCGCGCCCTCGCGCACGAAGAGCCCGGCCGCGGCGCGACCGATCCCGCTCTCCCCGCCGGTGATCAGGGCGACCTTGTCCTGGAGCTGGGCCATCGAGGGTCCTCACATCGTCGGTGGTGTGCAACCGACATGATGGACGCGGGGCCCGGGCGAGGAGAAGGACGTCAGCCGACGCGGGCCAGCGCGGTCTCGACGAGCTCCACGACCGCGTCCGGGTGGGAGATCATCGGCACGTGGCTGGACGCGACCTCGACGGTCGCGGCGCCCATGCGGGCGGCGAACGCGCGCTCCGCGTCCGGCGGGATCGCCTCGTCCTGCGCCGCGACCATGTACCAGCTCGGCAGCCCCTTCCAGGCCGGGATGCCCATGACGTCCTCGAGCGTGCTCGCCGCGAGCGGCTGCTGGACGGCGTGCATGACGCGGGCCTGCGCCGGGTCGACGTCGGCGGCGAAGTGCGCCACGAAGTCGTCCTGCGGCAACCACGCGTAGCCGAGCTCGTCGATCTCGAGGTGGGCCAGGGCCGGGGTCGGCGGCCCCTGGGCGAGGAGCTTGCCGATCGACTCGCCCTCGTCGAGCCCGAACGCGGCGATGTAGACGAGGCCGACGACGTTCGGGGCGTCCTGGCTCAGCGCGGTGATGATCTGCCCGCCGTACGAGTGCCCGACCACGAGCGTGGGCCCGTCCTGCCGTCGCAGCACCTGGCGCAGCCGCGCCACGTCGGCGTCCAGGGACGTCTCGGGGAACTGGGGGCTGGTCACGGTGTGGCCGCGCTCCTGGAGCGCCCGGACGACGGCGCTCCAGCACGAGCCGTCGGCCCACGCGCCATGGACGAGGACGATGTTGAAGCCGCTCACCTGGTCTCCTCCCGCAACGGCTGCCGTGCCACCGACCGTTCCCGGTGGCGGACACGCTCCGATATCGCGGGTACGTCGATCAGGTGACGGGGTGGATCACGCGGCGCACGACGTCGCGGACGGTGGCCAGCACGTCGTCCGGATGGTCGAGGTGGACGCTGTGGCCCGCCCGCGGCCAGGAGATCACCGGCGCGCCGAGCGCGTGCGCGACGCGCTCGTGGGCGCGCCGGACCGCGGCGGTGGGCCTGCGGTCCGCGGTCACCACGGCGGCGGGCACGGGCGGCAGCGCGTCGTCGCGCCAGCGGCGGGCCTGCTCGGTGAGCCCGGTGACCGAGGCGGCGAGCTGCCGGGGGTCCAGGCGCACGGTCCGGTCGACGGCCGCGGCACAGTCCGGTCGCATCGCACGCCTCATCCGCCGGGTCGAGAGCCACAGAAGCCCCTGCAGCAGCGTCGGCCCGAGGCGCGGGATCGCGGCGACCCGGACCGTCGCCGCCGTGCGCCGCTCGATCTGCGCGCAGAGCTCCGGGTCGTTCACCGGTGTCATGTCCAGCAGCACGAGCCCGGCGACGTCGGCGGGGTGCGCGGCGGCGAACAGGGTCGCCACGGCGCCGCCGAGGCTCTGGCCGACCGCGACCACGGGACCCGTCCCGAGCTCGCCGACGAGGGCGTGCAGGTGGTCGGCGGCGCCGGCGAGCGTCCCGGGCACGGGCGAGGAGCCCGTGCCGGGCCGGTCGTGGACGATCACGCGGCAGCCGGGATCGGCGACGAGCCCCTCGACCACCCCCGGGAAGAAGCCCTCGCACGGCGCCGCGCCGCCCGGTAGCAACAGCACCGCCGGGCCGTCGTCGCCGTGGACACGCACTCCCTCGATCGTCATGCGCCCATCGTCGTCAGGCGTTCCCCGGCCCCGGCGCCTGCCCCAGCACCGCCCAGCAGTACCAGGCCGCGACGGTCCGAGAAGGCCGGAACGCCTCCCCGAGGAGGTCCAGCTCCCGTGCGGTCGGGACGGGGATCTCCCACGCCGCGGCGTAGCCCTTGCGGACGGAGAGATCCCCGGTCGGCCAGACGTCGAGGCGCAGCAGCTGGAGCATGAGGAACATCTCCGCGGTCCACCGGCCGACGCCGCGCACGGCCGTCAGCTCGGCGACGACGTCCGCGTCGTCCAGGGCGGCGAGCGTCGGGCCGTCGAGCCGCACCGCGCCGTCGTCGACCTTCACGGCCAGGTCCCGCAGCGACACGATCTTCGCGAGCGACAGCCCGGCCCGGCGCAGGTCGTCGTCCGGCACCGCCCGGAGCGTGTCCGCCGTGACCTCCCCGCCGAGCGCGTCCACCAGGCGGCCGTGGATGGCGTCCGCGGAGCGGTTGGACAGCTGCTGGTGCGTGATCGCCCGCGTGAGGAAGGCGAAGCCGGTCGAGGTCGGCTCGACGATCGTCGGCAGGCCGAACCTGTCGGCCAGACGCGCGATCGTCGGCTCCCGCGCCGCGAGAGCGGTGGCCGCGGCGCGATGGGCCTCCGACAGGACCGGCACGACGCGGCCTCCGTTCCCGCCCGGGTGTCAGACTCCGTCCCGGTCGCCGACGACGACGCCGGCGTCCGGGAGCTCCGAGGATTCCATCCCGATCCCGGCGCCGACGGCCGCCTCGTTCGCGCCGCGTCGCGGGTGGGGCACCGGCCGCCCGGCCATCACCGCCCGGCACCGGCCGACGAGGTCGCCGAGCAGGGCCGCCTCCCACGGGGTCCACACCTCGGGGCCGGTGGCGAGGGCGTCCGCCTCGGCGAGGATCGCCAGCAGCTCGAGCAGGACCGGGTCGCCGCCGAGCGTCGCGACGACCCGCCGCACCGTCACCGGATCGTCCGGATCGCGGCGCCGTGCCGTCAGGGGCAGGAGCCGGTGGTGACGCACCATCGCCGCCAGGGTCTCCCCGTCCGCCGGAGCGAGCCCCAGCCGGCGCCCGAGGTGGCGGGCCAGCTCCGCGCCCACCGCGGCGTGGTCGTGGCCGCGGCCCCGCCCGAGGTCGTGCGTGAGCGCCCCGAGCAGCAGGAGGTCCGGACGCGCGACGCGGGCCGTCCGCGCCGCGGCGTGCCGCGTGGCCTCCATCAGGTGGCGGTCGACGGTCCAGCGATGCCGGCGGTCCCCCGGCGGCAGGTCGCGGACCGCGCCCCACTCCGGGAACAGCCGGCCCCACAGCCCGGCACGCTCGAGCGCCTCGACGACGCCGACGACCCCATCCGACCCGAGCACGGTCAGCAGCTCGCCGCGGGCCTCGTCGGACCACGGCTCCCGCAGCTCCGGCGCGGCGTCGGCCAGCCGGCGCAGGGACGCCGGCGCCATCGGCAGCCCCGTGCGGGCCGAGGCCGCCGCGAGCCGCAGCACGAGCGCGGGATCCCGGCCGACGGGTGCCTGGCGGGCGAGTGCGACCTCCCCGCCGTGCTCGACGACCCCCTCGGCGGGCGACCGGCGCCCGGGGCCGCGCCGCAGGGCCGCGAGACCGCGTCTCGTCGCCGTGGCCTGCGCGGACCGCAGCGCCACGTCGAGGGCGTGGGCGACCGTGCGCCCCGCGCCCGAGAGCGACCGGGCGAGCTCGACTCCGTCGGCGAACCCCGACCCGGGTGTCGCGGCGAGCTCGTGCGCGTCCTCGGCCCACAGGACGTCGCGAGCACGGCCGGCGCGGCGGTGCAGCTCGGTGCGCAGGTCCAGGAGCAACGCCCGGGCCGCGCGCACGTCGGCTCCCGGCTCCTCCACGAGCTGGGCGGCGACCAGCGCGTCGAGAACCCGGAGATCGCGCAGCCCGCCGCGGCCGTGCTCGAGGTCGGCGCCGGTCTGCCGGGCGACCTCACGGGAGGTCTCCCGGCGGGCCCGGACGGCGTCGGCGACCACCTCGATCCGGCCGCGTGCCCCGGCGCGCCACGCCCGGCGCGCCGCCGCGGCGAGACGCTCGGCGACGGCGGGGTCGCCCGCGACCGGCCGCACGTCCAGCAGGTCCGTCGCGACGTCGAGGTCCTCGAGCGACCTCGCGACGACCTCGCCCACGGTGCCCGTCGCGGCGCTCAGGCCGATCCCGGCGTCCCGCAGCGGGGACCAGAGCGCGCCGGCGGTCCGGCCGGTGCCCGCGGCCGGGGCGCTCCCGTCGTGCACGAGCAGGAGATCCAGGTCCGACCACGGAGCCTGCTCGCGGCGGCCCAGCGCCCCGAGCGCGACGAGCGCGGTCCCCCGGGTCACGCCGACGGCCGCGACCCGGCTCGTCAGCCAGAAGTCGTGCAGCTCGACCAGCGCCCCGCGCAGCGCCGCGGGGCCCAGGCGCCGGGCGCCCTCCGGCGGGGAGATCAGCGCCTCCCGGGCCCGCGCCAGGTCCGTCGCCGCGTCCCCGTCCATCCCCGACCTCTCGTCTCGACCGTGCCGGCTCCACGACGCGCGCAGGCGAACGGCACCGGACCCGCCGTCGCTCCCGGCGGGAGGACGGCGGACCGGTGCCGTTCGACGTGGGGCGCTAGAGGACCCCGGCGGTCGCGCCGTTGCCGGCGGCCGCCCCGACGCGGCCGTTCGACATGCCGGAGTAGTCGTAGCCCGACTCGGCGTGCTCGGCCTCGTCGATGCCGACGGTCTCGGCCTCCTCCTCGATCCGCAGACCCATGGTGACCTTGACGATCAGCGCGATGATCGCGGTCAGCACCCCGGAGTAGACGATGACCGCGAGCGCGGCGACCGCCTGGATGCCGAGCTGACCCCAGCCCCCGCCGTAGAAGACGCCCCCGGCACCGGCCGGCGCGCCGTCCCAGGCGAAGAAGCCGATCAGCAGCGTGCCCACGAGGCCGCCCACGAGGTGGACGCCGACGACGTCGAACGCATCGTCGAACCCGAACCGGTACTTCAGGCCGACGCCGAAGGCGCAGGCGAGGCCGGCGATGAAGCCGATGGCCATGGCGCCCAGCGGCGTCACCGCCGCACACGCCGGGGTGATGGCGACCAGGCCCGCGACGATGCCGGAGGCGGCCCCCAGCGACGTGGGCTTGCCGTCCCGGACCTGCTCGATGATCAGCCAGCCGCAGATCGCCGTGCAGGTCGCGACGACGGTGTTGAGCAGCGCGTAGGAGGCGGCGAAGTTCGCGACGGCGGCCGAGCCGGCGTTGAACCCGAACCAGCCGAACCACAGCAGCCCGGCGCCGAGCATGACCATCGTGAGGTTGTGCGGACGCGCCGAGTCGTTCGGCCAGCCCTTGCGCTTGCCCAGGATGAGGGCGAGGACGAGCGCGGCCATGCCGGCGTTGATGTGCACCGCCGTCCCCCCGGCGAAGTCGACCGCGCCGATGCCGTTGGCGATCCAGCCCGCGTCGAGGTCGAACACCCAGTGCGCGATCGGGAAGTAGACGAGCAGCGCCCAGAGCAGCGAGAAGACCATCCACGAGTTGAACTTCATCCGGTTGGCGACCGCGCCGGCGATCAGCCCGACCGTGAGGATGGCGAACATCGCCTGGAAGGCCGCGAACGCGATGTCGGGCAGCCCGTCGGTCTGGACGGTCTCCGAGAGCAGGCTCGACAGCATGAAGTACTGCGCGGGGTTGCCGAACCACCCGCCGACGGCGTTGTCACCGAAGGCGAGCGAGTAGCCGACGATGACCCACAGGACGCCGACCGTGGCGAACGTCGAGAAGACCATCATCATCATGTTGAGGACGCTCTTCGAGTGCGCCTGGCCGCCGTAGAACAGCGCCAGGCCCGGCGTCATGAGGAGGACCAGCGCGGTGCTGGTCAACATCCAGGCGATCGTTCCACTGTCGAGTTCCACGACCGGCGGGTTCCTTCCCTATCAGGACAATCCGGTCGCCGAGCTTCTGATCATCGTGTTGCGTGACGAAACGCCCGGAGTGACAGTCGGGTGACGTCACGGTCCCGCCGGTTACGTCCAGATCACCGGGCGCGAGCGGGACGTTCGGCGGCCGGGACGGGGCCGGAGGGTCCTCGCCGCGACGCGGTGACCGCACTGGGATGGCGGCGGGGAGAGGAGCCGCCCTGCGCCACGCGGTCGGCCGGGCGCAGCGGGCCCCCTCGGAGCACAACGCCCAGCCCTGGCTGGGTGCTCGGGGACGCCGAGCTCGAGCTCCACGTCGACCCGACGCGCCGGCTGCGCTTCACCGACGAGTCGGGGCGCGGCGTCCTGCTCGGGTGCGGCTGCGCCCTGCACCACCTCCGGGTCGCCCTCGCCGCGGACGGATGGCGTTCGGAGGTCCGCCACCAGCCCGAGGGTCCCGCGGGACGGCCGCTCGCCCGGGTCCGGATCACGCCGGACGACCAGTCGGCCGACGCGCGGACCCGCACGCACGCGGCGGCCATCGACCGGCGCCACACCGACCGGCGGCGCTTCGCGGAGCGTTCGGTCCCCGTCGACGTGCTGCACGCGCTCGACGACGCGGCGCGCCCCTTCGGAGGCGTGCTGCACCTGGCCTACGGGACCTACCGGACGCTGGTCGCCGAGGCCATGCGCGAGGCGGCCGAGCGCCAGCCCGAGCAGGAGGGCTACCTCGCCGAGCTGCACCGCTGGACCCATCGCTTCGCCGGGGCCGGCGACGTCATCCCGGCGAGCGCCCGGCTCGACGGTCCGCCGCCGTCCTACAGCGACCTCGTGCTGCGCTGGTTCCCACGCGGCACGCTGCGCCAGCCCCGCGCCGGCGCGGACCATCGGGACTCGTCGGCGCTGACCGTCCTCACCGCGGTCGACGACGCCCCGGTGTCGGTGCTGCGCGCGGGCGAGGCCCTCAGCGCGGTGCTCCTGAAGGCCACCGCGCGCGGCCTGGGCACGACACCGATCGTCCAGGTCCTCGAGGTCCCGGAGACCCGCGAGCGGTTGCGGCACCTGGTCGTCGGGGCGCACCGTCCGCCCGTGTGCGTCGTGCGCCTCGGATGGCCCGAGCCCCTCGCGCCGCCCCTGGTCCCGACCCCTCGCCGTCCGCTCGAGCAGGTGCTGACCGAGCAGTCCTGACGGGGTCCGGTGCTCAGCGCGGCCGGCCGGCTCCGACGGCCTCCCCGGCCTTCTCGTCGGCCAGCGCCTGCCGGAAGTACTGCTGCGCCGCGGCCACGCCCGCGCCGGGCTCGATCCCGGCGCCGGCGTCGAGCAGGGCCATCTCCGCCGCCGCCAGGGCGGTCAGGCAGGACACCTCGTTGACGTCGCCGAGGTGCCCGATCCGGAACACCTTCCCCGCGACCTTGCCGAGGCCTCCCCCGAACGACGTGCGGTAGCGGTGGTACGCGATCCGGCACAGCGCGGCGCCGTCGACCTCGGCGGGGAGACGGACGGCGGTCACCGTGTCCGAGTGCCAGTGCGGGGCGGTCGCGCACAGGTCCAGACCCCAGGCCTGCACACCCTGCCGGACGCCGTGGCCCAGGCGGCGGTGGCGCGCGGCGACGTCGTCCATCCCCTCGTCGAGCAGCCGGTCCAGCGAGGCCCGCAGTCCGTGCAGCAACGGGGTCGGCGGCGTGTAGGGGAAGTAGCCGACGTCGTTCGCGGTGATCATCTCCCGGAAGCTGAAGAAGCACCGTTCCGTCGCCGTGCGCTCGGCGGCCTCCACCGCCCGCTCGCTCACGCCGAGGATCGCGAGGCCCGCCGGGAGCATGAAGCCCTTCTGGCTCCCCGCCACCGCGAGGTCGACGCCCCAGTCCTCCTGCCGGAAGTCGACGGAGCCGATCGACGAGACGCCGTCGACGAACAGCAGCGCGTCGGAGCCGGCCGCGTCCATCGCCCGGCGGACGGCGCGGACGTCGGAGGCGACGCCGGTCGAGGTCTCGTTGTGGGTGACGAAGACGGCCTTGATGCTCGGGTCGGCGCGGAGCTCCCGCTCGTAGGCCTCGACGGGGACGCCCTCCCCCCACGGCACGTCGTGGCAGACGACGTCGAGCCCGAGGCGGCGCGCCATGTCCGCCCACAGGTGGGAGAAGTGCCCGAAGCGCGACATCAGGACGCGGTCACCGCGCTCGAGGCAGTTGGTGATCGCCGCCTCCCACGCCGCCGTGCCGGAGCCGGGGTAGAGCAGCACGCGGCCGGTGCGGAGCCGGAAGACGCACCGGAGGTCCGAGAGGAGCTCCAGGACGAAGTCCGGGAAGTCGGGCGCGCGGTGGTCCTCCATCGGCACGTTCATCGCGCGCCGGACCACCTCCGGCACCACGGTGGGCCCGGGCACGAACAGGTGCGTCGTTCCGATCTTCACGACCGAGCCTTTCGCCGGGGGCGTGGGTCGTCTCGCACCGTAGGCACACGGACGGCCTCCCCTCGTCCCCCGATGTGGGGGGACGAGGGGGGGAGCTCAGTGCCCGTCGAGCAGCGTCGCGGCGTGATCGGGGACGGCGCGGGCCAGCTCACGAGGCGGGCGCACGTAGCCGTCGCTCGGCGGGCGCACCGGCAGATGCAGGGCCGGCTGCTCGATCGGCTCCCACGGCACGGTGTGCAGCAGGTGGGCGATCATGTTCAGCCGGGCACGGCGCTTGTCCTCCGATTCCACGATCGTCCAGGGCGCGATCTGGGTGTCGGTGGCGGAGAGCATGGCGTCCTTCGCCTTGGAGTAGTCGTCCCAGCGCTTGATCGACTCCAGGTCCATGGGCGAGAGCTTCCACCGCTTGAGCGGGTTCGCCCGCCGCTCGAAGAAGCGGCGCTCCTGCTCCTCCGGGCTGACCGAGAACCAGTACTTGCGCAGCAGGATGCCGTCCTCGATCAGCATGTTCTCGAACGTGGGGCACTGCCGCATGAAGCGGTCGTACTCCTGCGGCGTGCAGAAGCCCATGACGTGCTCGACGCCGGCGCGGTTGTACCAGGAGCGGTCCAGCAGCACGATCTCCCCGGCCGCCGGCAGGTGCGGGACGTAGCGCTGGAAGTACCACTGGGTGCGCTCGCGCTCGGTGGGCGCGGGCAGGGCGACGATCCGTGCGACGCGGGGGTTGAGGTTCTCCACGACCCGCTGGATCGCGCCGCCCTTCCCGGCCGCGTCCCGTCCTTCGAAGATCACGACGAGGCGCGCGCCGGTCGCCTTGACCCACTCCTGCATCTGGACCAGCTCGCCCTGCAGACGCAGCAGCTCGGCCTCGTACACCTTCTTGGGGAAGCGCTTCTTCTTCGTGCCCGACTTCGTGTCCGCCTTCGCCACGTCCTGACCCCCTGCCTCGAGCGACCTCGGACCAGCATGTCGTGCGCGGCGCCGATCGGACAGATCAGCCGATCCGGGGGGACAGCGCGGCGCCGCCGAAGCCCAGCAGCGCGACCCCGGAACCGACGCCGGCGAGCAGCTGCACGAGGAGTCCGGACCCCGTCAGCGCCGCCGCCAGAACCGCGAGTACGGCGAGGACGGTCATCACGGCGCCGAGGGCGACGAACCGCCCGAAGCGCCAGACGCGCCCGAGGACCACGAAGTGCACCCCCACGACGAGGGCCACCCACACGACGGCGAGGTCGGGGCGGTACAGCACACCGTTGACCAGCCACAGGCCCACGGCGAGGGCGACGACCTCGCCGGCGACGACGAGCCAGTACCCGCGCCCCCACCGCGTCCGACCGGCGCCGACACCCGCCGCGTGCCGGGCGGCCCGGCGGAACACGGCCACCGCGCCGGCGGCCAGCGCGAGGGCCGCGGCGACCGCCGCGATCCGCAGCGCCGCGGCCCACGGCGGCGGGAACGCGTCGGTGTTGGCGAGGACGAACACGGCCCCGAAGACGGCCGCGACGAGCGTGCCGACGAGCCGGCCGAACGGGTCCGCCGCGCGATCATCCACGGGGCCAGCATCCCTTTGAGACAGGTCCGCTGTCGCTGTCGCGCCGCTTGTCAGAACCCCCAGCGACGGCACGGCCGAACAGCGCAACCTCGTCCGCAATCCCTGGTTGGGCCGCACCACGGGCGCCGACCGTGTCGTTGCCGCTCTGCCCGTCGGGGGTCAGGACGTTCCTCGCCCGGCGGCGAACGCTCCCCAGCGGACAGGAGTCCTCACGTGATCATCCTCGGCATCATCCTCATCGTCCTGGGCTACCTGGCCCCGGTCCCCTCCATCGTCATGACGATCGGCTGGATCCTGCTGGTCGTCGGCCTGATCCTCACCCTGCTCGGGGCGGTCGGGCGGCCGATGGGGCGCAAGACGTACTTCTGAGCCCGACCCTCAGGCGGCGTCCACCAGGCCCTTGCGCAGCTTGGGCCTGGTGTACGCCGCGACCGCGGCGGTCAGGGCCTCGTCGGCCGCCGCACGACGGGCGCGCGCCTCGGCGTGCAGCACGCCGTAGGTGAAGCTCGGCTCCCCGGCACGGTGGGCCAGGTCGGCCAGGTCGACGAGCCAGTGCGCCACGGCCTCGCTCCGGCGGCGGTCCTCGGCGGCGCCCACGAGGTCGTCCGCGGCGTCGGCGAGCCGGCGGACCTGCTTGCCGAGGACGGGACGGACGATCCGGGCCGTCGTGGCGACCGCGTGCGCCGCGGTGGCGACGGCGCCCAGCTCGGGGGCCTCCCCGTCCACCACGGGCTCGGCCGCCTCGAGCGCCGCGGCGTCGGCGTCGGTGAGCGCGCGGGCCAGGACACGGCCGGCGTGCTTGGGCTTGCCGCCCCCGATCGGTGCCGAGAGCACGAGCTGGTCGGCGTGCGCGAGCAGGCTGGTCCACTCGGGCTGCGCGAGCATCCCGGTGACGGCGTCACGGCGCTCGGTCGTGCGGGCGGCGACGACGATCCCGACCCGGGCCTCCACCGGACCCTGACGCAGGGCGGGGTCGAGGTCCTCGACGAGCTCCTCGAGCACCTCGACCGTGCCGTCGAGTGCGCGGGCCTCGTCGACGGTCGACCGCGCCCAGGCCAGCTCCGCGCGCAGCGCGGCGAGCTCGCCGCCCTCGATGAGCGACGCGAACCCGGTGACGACCGCCTCCAGGTCCGCCAGCGCCTCCGCGAGGCGCTCCACGTCCGGCTCGTCGGAGCCGCCGGCCGCGAGCACCGGCGCGTCGTCGGGCGTCTCGTCCTCCGCGGCCGGCACGGTCACCGACGAGCCGCCGTCCGCGCCGAATCCGGCACCGGCGTCGTCGCCGCCGTCGCCGGCCGTGGTGTCGGTGTCGTCGACCCGGGCCGCGTCCGGGGCCACCGTCTCGGGCTCGAGGGCGGCGTGGAGCGCGGCCACCCGTTCACGGATCGCGGCGAGGACGACGGTGGCGGCGGAGACGGTGTTCGACACGAGGTCAGGTGTACCCCACCCTCCCCCGCGCGATCGACGCCGGAGCGAGGATCCCCCGACGTTCACGGGGCGGACACCTCGCGGACCCGGTGCTCACCCGCTCCAGCCGGTCCGCTCGAGCCACGGCCGGAGGTGCTCGCGGTCGAGCGCGGCCGGGTCCGCCACGAGGTCGAGCATCAGCGCGTGGCGATGCGCGGCGTCCTTCGTGAGCCGGGCGTCGTCGTCACGGGTGAACGGCCGGTCGGGCCCGAACCGTCGGGCCGCCGCCACGATGTCGCCGGCGGCGTCGCGCACGTCCTCCGCGTCGGGCCCGCCGACGGCCGGATCCAGCCCGGCGCCCGCGAGACGCTGCCCGAGGTCCGCGAACTGCGCGGCGAGCCACTCCCACGGCGCCGCGGTCAGGCCGGCGTCCCAGTGCCGGTCGGACGGTTCGACGCCCTCGAACCAGGGGTGGAAATGCGCCGCGGAGAAGGGCTCGGCCGGCCGATCGAGGCGACCGAAGAGGTCGGCGCGCCAGAACACCCCGTCGACGACCAGGCGTTGCGCGGCCGACTCCGAACCGCGGTGCTCCTGGGGCTCGCGGAGCGCGAGCTCGATGCGGGCGCCGTGCTCCATGGAGGCGTCCGGACCGATCTCGAACCACCGCCGGACCGTGGCGGCGACGCGGGTGAAGCTGAACGTGACGAGCATGGCGGCTCCGGGTCGGGTCAGGTGAGCTCGGCGAGGGCGCCCAGGTGGAGGTCGAACCGGTCCCCCGCGGCGGGCGGGTCGCCGCCGGGGCGCTCGAGGTACGCGGTGCGCAGGCCGGCGGCCTGCGCGCCGCGCAGGTCCCAGGCGTGGGCGGCGACCATGAGCATGCGCTCCGGGGGACGGCCCGCGCAGTCGATCGCCAGGCGGTACACCGCCGGGTCGGGCTTGTAGGTGCCGGCGGCCTGGGTCGACAGCGCGGTGTGCCAGCGCAGGCCCGCGGCGGCGTTCATGCGCAGCAGGGCCGTCGTGTCGGCGTTCGACAGGCCGATGAGCTCGTGGTCGGCTCCCAGCCGGGCCAGGGCGTCCGCGGTGTCGGGCCACGCCGGCCGCTGCCGGACGGCCTCGACGAGGGTGTCGACGACCGTCGGGTCCCCGAGGTGTTCGGCGACGGCCCGGGCGGCCTCGCGGTCCAGCACCTCGCTCGGCGCGTACGCGCGCTCGCGGGCGACGACGCGCCGGTGCTCGGTCGCGATGCACCGGCCCCAGAGCGCCACGAGGTCGTCGACCCGGCCGGCGTCGGCGCCGAGCCCGGCGAGCGCGGAGCGCAGGCCGGCCGTGTCGTCCACGAGCGTGCCCAGGATGTCGAAGACGATCGTGTCGACCTCGGGCGGCGTCACCACGGCTGGCTGCTGCTGGTCCAGTGGGTCAGCGTGTCGATGTCGTCGGGGCTGTGGGTGTGCCGCGGCGGCGTCGCGAACGTCGCGTACGGGGTGATCCGCACGACCACCCGGTGCTCGTCGGCGCACATCGTCCGCACGGTCGCCATCTTCTCCTCGGGCACCTCCTGGCCCTCGCCCATCAACACGATGATGCGGCGCATCAGTTCGGTGGCGGCCTCGAGATCGTCCTCGATCACGGCGTCGCCGTAGACCTGCAGGTAGGTCAGCGGCCAGTGCTCGTCGAGCACGCACAGGCTGACCTTGCCGTCGCGCGCGACGGCCTTGGCCTTCTGCCGTTCGGCCATGGTGGAGACGAGGATGTCGCCGGTGTCGGGATCGAGGACGTAGTAGACGACCGTCATCGCGGGCCCGTCGGCGCGGCGGTTGTACCCGAAGATCGCGGTGCGGTGCTCCCGGACGAAGTCCCGGCGCTCGGCCTGGTCCATGACGGCAAGGTAGGCCCGATCCGCCGCGCCGGGAACCGGTGTCCGGGCCTCGGGCGGCGGTGCTCGCCGGTCACGGGCAGCGCCTCGACCCGGCCGGCGCCTGCTACGGTGTCGCCGACCGATTGCAAGTTGCAACCGCTTGGGAGGCCCGATGTCGGACACCACGTGCCACATGTCGATCTCACTCGACGGCTTCGTCGCCGGGCCGGACCAGAGCCGTGACGACCCGCTCGGGAAGCGCGGTGTCGAGGTGCACGGGTGGCACATCGGCGACCCGCGGGCGACCGAGGCGGACAAGGTCGCGACCGACTGGCTCATGCGCCCGCGCGGGGCCTACGTCATGGGCCGGAACATGTTCGGACCGGTCCGCGGCGAGTGGGACGAGGACTGGCGTGGCTGGTGGGGACCCGAGCCGCCGTACCACGCGCCGGTCTTCGTGCTCACCCACCACGCCCACGAGCCGATCGAGATGGAGGGCGGGACCACCTTCCACTTCGTCACCGACGGCTTCGACGCCGCCTACGCGCTGGCGCGCGAGACCGCCGGCGAGAAGGGCGTGGACATCGCCGGCGGCGCGTCGACGGTCCGCCAGGCGCTGAACGCGGGCGTGATCGACGAGCTGACCCTGGACATCGCCCCGACCCTGCTCGGGAGCGGGGAGCGCATGTTCGACGGTGTCGCCTCCTTCGACTTCGAACCCGTCGAGGTCCTGCACTCGCCGCTGACCACGCACATCCGGTACCGCCGGAGCAGCGCCGGCTGAACGAGGACATCCGGGACCGAGAACGGATCGAGCGCCGTCACCGAAGCTCGGATCCGCCGGACGGGTGCGGACAGTCCGCACACCGGCCGGTGGACCGCTCGCCGGGTTGATGACCGAGCACCTCGGCGACGACATCGGCGTGCAGCGGCGGCACTTCTCGCCGCCGGAAGGGGACGTATCCCCGCCGGAGGTCCTCGTCCGACGGGGCCAGGAAAGCGGCCAGGAGGCGCGGGCGGTGGATCTGCTGGACGAGCTCCACAGCGATGGCCGACCCCACGATGACCAGAGCAACGACGCGCGGAGCGTTCCAGTCACCCGGGCCCGGAACGGCGACGCACAGCAGCCCGGCCAGGAAGGCGAGGATGCCGGTGTTGTACGTGTGGCGCGCGAGAAGGCGGTGGTGACTGGCGACGTCCTCGTCGAGCCATTGCTCCGAACGGATCTCGTGCATCCGCTCCGGATCCCGGGCCTTCTCGGGGTGGACCGCGACGCGCTCGGTCACCGCCACGTGCCGGCTCGCGGCGGCCAGTCCCGCCTGGATGGCGAAGACGAGGCAGGCGATGGCGAGCGCGAAGAACATGATCGCGAAGTCGCCGCGGAGACCGCGGTCGGGCCTCCCGGCGAGCGCCACGATCGCCGCGATGGAGAAGCCGGCGAGGAGCGGTGACGCCACGGACGCGAACGCCGCGGTGGCGCTGGGATGGCCGAGAGGGCGCGGCGTGCTCCAGAAGTCGCCCGGTCGAGGCATGACCGGTCCTATGCCTCGAGGTCGGCCCACCCGTGGAGCCTCGTCACGTGCGGGTCGAACGGATCGTGCGCCCGGCACCTGACGGTGACACCCTCCCCGGGAGGGTCGCCGGCCCGGAGAGCGGCACCGAGCTTCTCGAGGACGTCGGCCGGGACCGTGCCGCAGATGTCGTAGTAATCAGTGGCCGACTCCTCGGTCGTCCCCGCGCCCCTCTCCCCTTTCCGGCCCCGACCGAGATAATGCACCGCGCGCCGAATGGTGCCGTCGACGCCGCTTTCGGGCGTGAAAGCCTCGTAGGTGATCCCGGACTCGGAACTGTGCCGTTCGTGCATTTGCTCGTGCCACCTCCGCCACCCGCCGTGACCGACACCTTGCAGCACGTTTCGAGACGAAGCGAGCGCATTCGTCCGTCCGGACCAGCCCGGCCCGAATCGTCGCCGCCACGGACCGCGCCGCTGTCGGCACTCCTCGTGGTCCACGGGACGCAACCCGTCGCCGTCGCCCTGATCGGGTGGCATCCGTGACCTCGCCGCGCGACCCTCGTGTCCGGCTCCCCGTCGCTGCACGGGAGGGGGTGACCACCGATGGGCGCCCTCGCCGCCGTCCTGCGGTCGACCGGATTCGTCCTGGTGATCCTCAGCCTGCCGGTCGGGACGTTGGCCTATGGACTGTTCCGTTTCGAAGGTCATCACGCCACGGTTCTGATCGCACCGTTCGGCGTCGTCGCGCTCGGCGCACTGTCGCTCTTCCGCGGCCGCCAACTCGTCGCCCGGAGCATCAACGCCACACGACTCGTCCCGGGCCACCCCACCGTCCTGTACCTCCGAGGCTTCGACGCCGATGTCACGGCGCGGAGAGAGACGGTGACCGCGGCAGCTCAATTCCTCTCGGTCCTGCAGATGATCGCGCGTCTGATGGAGGGCTGGGCCACCGAGGAGGAGCAGCTGGCGGACGCGTTGAGTCCCATCGGGACGCTCGTGGCGATCGGCAATCCGACGGAGCCCCTCCCCCTTCCCGGCGCTCGTCGCGTCTACGTCGGGGACGACTGGCAACGGGCCGTCGCCTACCTGATGAGGGCATCCCGGCTGACCGTCATCCGGCCGGGTCGCAGTCCCGGCGTCGTCTGGGAACTCGAGTGCGCCTCTCGGGTCGTCCCGCCCGAACGCCTCGTCATCCTCGTCTCGGACCATCTCAGCCGGCGGCGATACGCCGAGATCCGGGCGGCCGCCGAGCGACTGCTCCGTGCGAGTCTCCCACCCTGGGAAACCGTCGAGGCGAGCACTCGGCGCACGATCTACGGAAATGCGGGCTACATCTTCTTCCGGCCGGGTGGCTTCGCCACATTCATGCCCATTCATGCGCCCCAGGCCTTCGCCCGCGGCTTCAAGCCGCAACGACAGATGCTCCGCTACTCCTTCTGGCCGGTCTTTCGAGCAACGGGGGTCCCGTGGACGCCTCTCCCGCACATCGGTGGGTGCCTGGCGATCACGCTCTCGATGCTCGTCGTGCTTCTCGGGGCCATCGCGCTCGTCGTGGCGGCCTCCACTCTGACGGGAGGTTTCCCCGGGCGGTGACATCGACCGACCACGACCCGAGGACGGCGCCCCCGGGCGGCACGCCGGCGACGTCCGGTGGGTCGGCTCGTCAGCCGACGTGTCCGTCGTGCGGTCTCCCCGGTCAGGCCAATGTCCCGACGTTAAGATGGCGAGATGGCGCGGCGTCCGGTGGACCGGCAGAGTCCCGTCCCCCTGTGGTCGCAGGTCCGGGACGACCTGCGACGACGGCTCGCGGGCGGCGAGTTCGACGCGGTGTTCCCCGGCGAGAACGCACTCGTCGCCGACTACGACGTCAGCCGCAACACGGTGCGGCAGGCGCTGCAGGGCCTGCGCGCCGAGGGGCTCGTCACCGCCGAGCGCGGGCGGGCGCCGCGGGTGCGGCACGCGGAGATCGAGCAGCCGGTCGGGACGCTCTACAGCCTGTTCGCGTCGGTCGAGGCGGCGGGCCTGACCCAGCGCTCGGAGGTACGCGTGCTCGACACGCGGGCCGACGGGGTCGTGGCCGCCCGGCTCGGGCTCGAGGAGTCGACCCCGCTCGTGCACCTCGAGCGGCTGCGTCGCGCCGGGGACGCTCCCCTGGCCGTCGACCGTGTCTGGCTGCCGGCCGCGATCGCGGAGCCACTGCTGGCGGCGGACTTCACCCACACCTCGCTCTACGCCGAGCTCGCCCGGCGCACCGGCACGCGGCTGGAGTCCGGGCACGAGCGCATCAGCGCCCAGCTGCCGACGCCGGGGGAACGCACGCTGCTGGAGTGCGCCCGGGACGTCGCGGTCTTCGTCATCGAGCGCACCGGTGTCGCCGCCAGCCGGCCGGTCGAGTGGCGCCAGACTGTGGTGCGCGGCGACCGCTTCGCCTTCGACGCCCGCTTCTCGGCGCAGGGCTACCAGCTCGACGTCGCGACCGCCCTGTCGCGCAGCGCCTGACCGGGCCCGCGTCAGAGCGTGCCGGTGATGGCCTGGAGACCCAGGCTCGACGTCGCCACGAGCACCCACAGGCACGCGCCGAGGACGAGCGGGCGCAGGCCCGCGCGGCGCATGTCCGCCGGCCGCATCCCGAGGCCGATGCCGGCCAGAGCGGTCGTGATCAGGAACGTACCGGCGGCCGCGAGGCCCGCGTGCCACGACGGGGGCACGACACCGACCGTGTCGAGCGCCGAGGCGACGACGAAGCCGACGAGGAACAGCGGCACGATCCGTCGCCACGGCAGCGAACGCCAGAAGCCGGGTCCCTGCTCGTCGGGCGCGCTCGGCCCCGCCTCGCGACGCGCGGTCCACACCGCGAGCACCACCACGATCGGGATGATCATCAGGGTGCGCACGAGCTTGACGACGACTGCTGCCGGCCCTGCGCCGTCACCGAACGAGTAGGCGGCGGCGACCACCGACGACGTGTCGTTGACCGCCGTCCCGGCCCACAGCCCGAAGGCCTGACCGTCCATGCCGAGAGCGTGGCCGAGCGGGGGGAACGCCAGCACGGCGAGCACGTTGAAGGTGAAGATCGTGCCGATGGCGTAGGCGACCTCGTGCTCCTTCGGGCGGACGACCGCCGTCGTGGCGGCGATCGCCGACGCGCCGCAGATGCCGGTGCCCACGCCGATGAGCAGGCCGGTGGCGCCGCGGACGTCCAGCAGCCTGCTCAGGACGAAGGCACCGACCAGGGCGACCGCGAGCGTCCCGAGCATCACCGGGAGGGACTCGAGACCCACGGCGGCCACCTGGCCCAGCGAGAGCGTCGCGCCGAGCACGACGATCGACGCCTGCAGCACCGGCCGGGCGGCGACGTCGAGCCCGGGCCGCAGCCGTGCGCCCGGGTGCAGGAACGCCCCGGCGACGATGCCGAGCACGATCCCGAACACCGGCGCGCCGACGACCGGGACGAGGTGTCCGAGCGGCGTCGCGATCCCGGCGACCACGAGCGCGAGCCCGAGACCCGGCAGCACCGCGCGGGACCGTGATGCCAGGCGGTCGGCGCGGGACGGCGTGTCCGCGGGCGACGGCGTCGTGAGCACCTCGGTCGTCGGCGCACGCTCCGTGATGGGACGCACCGGCCACCCCCTTCGTCTCTGCGCTTGGCCTCAGTATGTACCTACATTGGCCTCGCGCAAGCCCGGGAGTTCGGTTGACGGTGCCCCGCGGCCCCTTTAATGTAGGTACATATCGTTCCGAGGAGGTCCCCCGTGCACGTCGACGTGATCGCCACCGACTCGCTCGGTGACCGCAGCTACGTGATCCACGACGGCGAGGTGGCGCTCGTCGTCGACCCGCAGCGGGATCTCGACCGCGTCGAGGCCGTCGCGGCGCGCGAGGGGGTACGGGTCGCGGCGGTCGCGGAGACCCACATCCACAACGACTACGTCACCGGCGGCCACGCCCTGGCCGCCGCGACGGGGGCGTCGTACCTCGTCAACGCGGCCGATCCGGTCGCGTTCGACCGCCGGGCGGTCGTCGACGGCGAGGAGATCCGGGTGGGGACCCTGCGGGTGCGCGCCATGGCCACGCCCGGGCACACCGTCACACACCTCGCCTACGTCGTGGACGACACCGCCGCGCCCGCCGAGCCGCCCGCCGTGTTCACCGGCGGATCGCTCCTGTTCGGCAGCGTCGGCCGCACCGATCTCGTCGATCCCGCCCGCACCCCGGAACTGACCCGCGACCAGTACCGGTCGGCCCACCGACTCGCGGACGCACTGCCCGACGGGACACGCGTGTTCCCGACCCACGGGTTCGGCAGCTTCTGCTCCTCCGGGTCGGCGACCGGCGCCGCGGCGAGCACCATCGGCGCCGAACGCGCGGGCAACGACGCCCTGCTCGCGGTCGACGAGGACCGGTTCGTCGCCACGCTGATCGCGAACCTGACCGCCTACCCGCGGTACTACGCCCACATGGGCGCGCGGAACCTGGCCGGGCCCGAGGCCGCCGACCTCTCCCCCGTCGCCGAGGTCGACCGTGACGAGCTCCGCAAGCGCGTCGCCGACGGCGAGTGGGTGGTCGACCTGCGCGACCGCGTCGCGTTCGCCGCCTCGCACCTCGCGGGCACGGTCGGTATCCCGGTCGGCACGCAGTTCTCGACCTACCTCGGCTGGCTGGTGCCCTGGGGGACGCCGGTGACGCTCGTCGGTGACACCGCCGAGGCGGTCGCCGAGGCGGAGCGCCAGCTCACCCGCATCGGCATCGACCGGCCGGCCGGCGCCGCCGTCGGACACCCCACGGACCTCGCCCCGGCCGGCGACCTGCGCCGCTACCCCATCGCGACGTTCGCCGACCTCGGCGCGCGGTCCGGCCGGGAGGCTCGCGAGCCCGTGCTCGACGTGCGCCGGGACGACGAGCGCGCCCGCGGCGGCATCCCGGCGTCGCACCACGCGCCACTGCACGACCTCCCCGCGGGACTCGACGGCCTGCCCGCCGGGCGGCTGTGGGTGCACTGCGCCTCCGGCTTCCGCGCCGGGATCGCGGCGAGCCTCCTCGACCGCGCCGGACGCGACGTCGTGCTGGTCGACGACGACTACGCCCGGGCGGTCGAGCTCGGCCTCGCCGGCGGCTGAGCGGCAACCGGCCGGCGATTGTCGGATGAATCGCACGGCCCGTCGTCACCGGAACCGACGGCGCACAGGTATGCTCGACGATCAACGATTCCACCGCGGCCATTCCTGCGAATGCCGGAGAACCGACTGCACCGTGCGGCGGCATTCGGACAGCGTGTTCCCGTTACTGCTGTTCCTAGAACCGACGGTAGCGCACACCGATGCCCGTGGCTCCTCCCTGCGGTGTCCCCCACGGCCCCGCAAGCTCGACCCATGCGAGCGGCGCGGCGGTACGGCGACGTGGTGATCACCGGACTGGCGCACCTCGATGCGCCCCACGTGGTCACGTCGGAGGAGCTCGAGGACCAGCTCGGCGGCATGTTCGCCCGCCTGCGCATCGCGCCGGGGCTGCTCGAGAGGCTCTCCGGCATCCGGGAACGGCGGGTGTGGGACGCGGGGACGATGCCCAGCGAGGTCGCCGCGGAGGCCGGCGAGAAGGCCCTCGCCCGCAGCGGTGTCCCGCGCTCGGAGATCGGCGCGCTCATCAACACCTCGGTGAGCCGGGATCACCTCGAACCGTCGACGGCGAGCATCGTCCACGGCCGGATGTCCCTACCGCCGGAGGCCGTGAACTTCGACGTCGGGAATGCGTGCCTCGGATTCCTGGACGGCATGAACCTCGTGTCGTCGATGATCTCCGGCGGCGAGATCGACCACGGTCTCGTGGTCGCCGGCGAGACGAGCCGCGCGGCCACCGAGGGGACGGTCGCCCGCCTCGCGTCGGACGCGGCGACCCGGCGGATGTTCCACGAGCAGTTCGCCACGCTCACGGTCGGATCCGGTGCCGTCGCGATGGTGCTGTCCCGGGCCGACGGGCCGGGCGGGCACCGCTACCGCGGCGGGCTCGGGCGCGCGAGCACCGTCGGCAACGCCGGGCTGTGCGTCGGGCAGGGCGACGAGATGCGCACCGACAGCAAGGGCCTCCTGATGGCGGGGATGGAGCTGGCGGGACGGGTCTGGAAGGAGGCCGTCGCGACCTTCGACTGGGACCCGACCGGCTACGACGCCTACTGCCTGCACCAGGTCAGCAAGGTGCACACCCAGGCGGTGGCCGACCAGCTCGGCCTCGACATCGCGCGCTTCCCGTCGCTGTACCCGCGGTTCGGCAACATCGGCCCGGCCGGGGTGCCGACGGTGCTGAGCAAGGCCGTCGAGGACGGCACGATCACCGACGGCTCGTCGGTGATGCTCATGGGGGTCGGCAGCGGCATCAACGCCGCGGCGGCCGAGGTGCACTGGTGAGCACCGCGACGGCGCTCGCCGGATATCCGTTCACGCCGCACCGGGTCGACGTCGGCGGTCACCGCATGTCCTACGTCGACGAGGGCGCCCCCGCGGCGCCGCCGGTCCTGCTCGTCCACGGCAACCCGACCTGGTCGTTCTATTACCGGAGCCTCCTGGCGGCCCTGCCCGCCCGCGGGCGGCGGGCGATCGCCCCGGACCACATCGGCATGGGCCTGTCGGACAAGCCGGCGCCCGGCGACTACCCGCACACCCTCGCCCGGCGGGTCGCGGACCTGACCGCGTTCGTCGACGGGCTCGAGCTGACCGAGCCGGTGTCGCTCGTCGTCCACGACTGGGGCGGGCCGATCGGGCTCGCCTGGGCGGCGGAGCACCTCGACCGCGTGCGCGACGTCGTCGTGATGAACACCGGCGCCTTCCCGCTCCCCCCGGACCACGGGCTGCCGTGGATGCTGCAGGCGGCGCGCCTGCCCGTCGTCGGCGACGTCCTCGTCCGGCGTCTCGGGGCGTTCTCCCTCGGCGCGCTCGTGCTGGGCACCGGCCGGGCATGGCTGCCGCCCGAGGCCCGACGCGGGCTGCTCGCGCCCTACGACCGTCCCGAGCACCGGGTCGCGGTCCAGGCCTTCGTGCGCGACATCCCGCTCGGCCCCGACGACCCCGCCCACCCGGTGCTCGTCCGCCTCGCCGCCCGGCTCCCCGACCTCGACGCCCTGCCGGTGCAGGTGCACTGGGGGATGAAGGACCCGGTGTTCGACGCCGACATCCTCGCCCACGTCGAGCACCACCTCCCCCACGCCGACGTGCACCGCTATCCGGACGCCGGCCACTACGTCCTCGAGGACGCGACCCCGGCGATCGTCGAGCGTGTCGGTGCGTTCCTGGACCGCTCGTGACCACACCGACCACGGTGACCGCGCTCGACGAGCTGCTCACCGCGCACGCGCGGGAGCGGCCGGACGCGGCCGCGCTCGTCCTGCCGTCGGCGGGCCGGGGCCGGCTCGAGCCGGTGCTCGGCGACCGAGCCACCCACGAGGTCACCTTCCGCGCGCTCGAGCGCCGGGTGGGTCACGTCGCCGCCGGCCTGCGGAGCGCCGGCATCGGGCCCGGGACGCGCGTGGCGCTGCTCGTCCCGCCGTCGGACGACTTCTTCGTCGTCGCCTACGCCCTCATGCGGGTCCGCGCCGTCCCGGTCGTCGTCGATCCGGGCATCGGGCTGCGCCGGGTGGGCAGCTGCCTCGGTCAGGTCGCCCCCGAGGCCGTCATCGGGACCGCGCAGGCGCACCTCGCCCGCCGCGCGCTGCGCTGGTGCCCGGGGGCCCGCCTCGCCATCGGGGTCGGCGCCGTCCCCGCCCCGGGCACGACGCCGCTGCGCCGGCTCGAGCGCACGGGTCGCCGCCTCGGGCCGGCCGGCCCCGTCGAGCGTCCTCCCGGGAGCCCGGCGGCCATCGTGTTCACCAGCGGCAGCACCGGGCCGCCGAAAGGCGTCGAGCACGACGACGCGGGCCTCCTCGCGCAGGCCGGCCTCGTGCGCGACCTGTACGGACTCGCGCCGGGGGACGTCAGCCTGGCCACCTTCCCGCCGTTCGCGCTGTTCGGGCCCGCGCTCGGCATGACCACCGTCGTGCCCCGCATGGACCCCACCCGGCCCGCCCGCGTCGTGCCCGCGCGGCTGGTCCGCGCCGCCCGGCGCACCGGGGCCACCGTCATGTTCGGCTCGCCCGCGGTCCTCGACCGCCTGGGGCGCGGCGCACCGGAGGGTACGTCGCTCCCCCGCCTGCGCCGGATCATCTCCGCGGGCGCGCCGATCCCCCGCGACGTCCAGCGCCGGGTCCTCGCCCTGCTCGGGCCCGGCGCGCAGGTCCACACCCCTTACGGCGCCACCGAGGCCCTGCCGGTCACCTCGATCGGCAGCGACGAGCTGCTGGAGCTGCCCGACGACGGCATCTGCGTGGGACGCCCGGTGGCCGGGGTCGACGTGACCCTGATCCGGGTGGTGGACGGGCCGGTCCGCGCGCTGACCCCGGACCTGGCGGTCCCGGCCGGGGAGGTCGGTGAGGTGGTGGTCCGCGGCCCGGTGGTCAGCCGGCGCTACGCCGACCGGCCCGACGCGACCGCGGCCGCCACCCTCGACTGGGACGGCACGCCGGCGCACCGCATGGGCGATCTCGCGGCGTACGACGCGGCCGGCCGGCTCTGGTACGCGGGCCGCGTCGCGCACACCGTGCCGACCGCCGGCGGCCCGCTCCACAGCGTGCCGTGCGAGGAGGTCGTCAACCACCACCCCGCGGTCCGCCGCAGCGCCCTCGTGGGGGTGGGGACCGGCCCCGTCCGCGAACCCGTGATCGTCGTCGAGCTCGTGGCCGGCACCCGGATGACCGACGACCTGCGGGCCGCGCTGCGCGCGCACGTCGCGACCGACCCGCGCACCGCCTCGATCACCACCGTCCTCGCGCACCCGGGGCTGCCGGTCGACCCCCGCCACAACTCGAAGATCGACCGCGACGCGCTGGCGCGGTGGGCGACGACCCGGTTGGGTGCGCGGTGAAGGTCCTCGTCACCGGCGGCGGCGGGTTCCTCGGCGGCGCCGTCGTCGACGCCCTGCTCGCACGCGGCACGGAGGTCACCAGCCTGGCCCGGGGCGCCTATCCCGGCCTCGAGGCCCGGGGCGTACGGACGCTGCGGGGCGACCTCGCGGACCCGGTCGCGGCGCACGCCGCCGTGGCGGGCCAGGACGTCGTCGTCCACGTCGCCGCCAAGGCCGGGCTGTGGGGGCGCGACGCGGAGTTCCACCACAGCAACGTCGACGGCACCCGCGTCCTGCTCGACGCGTGCCGCGACACCGGCGTCGGGCGCTTCGTCTTCACCAGCACGCCCAGCGTCGTGCACCGCGGCGGCGACATCGCCGGCGGCGACGAGTCGCTGCCCTACGCCGAGCACTACGACTCGGCCTACCCGCGTACGAAGGCCGAGGCCGAGCGTCTGGTCCTCGCCGCGAACGGGCCCGACCTCGCCACCACGGCGCTGCGGCCCCACCTCGTGTGGGGTCCCGGCGACACGCAGCTCGTCCCCCGCATCCTCGCCCGGGCCCGTGCCGGCACCCTGCGTCTCGTCGGCGACGGCTCCGCGGTGATCGACACGACGTACGTCGACGACGCCGCGGCCGCGCACCTCGACGCGGTCGACCGCCTCGCTCCCGACGCCGCCTGTGCCGGTCGGGCCTACTTCGTGACCTCCGGCGACCCGCGGCCCGTGCGCGACCTGATCGACGGCATCCTCCGCGCCGGCGGCCTGGCTCCCGTGACGGGCACGGTGCCGCGTCCCGTCGCGGTCGCGGCGGGCGCGGCGGTGGAGACGGCCTGGCGGCTGCTGGGCGAGCTCGTCGACCTCGGGGAGCCCCCGATGACCCGGTTCCTGGCCCGCCAGCTCGCCACCACCCACTGGTTCGACATCTCCGCCGTGCGCCGCGACCTCGGCTACCGGCCCCGCGTCGACCTCGACGAGGGATTCGCGCGCCTCGCCCGGGCGCTGGCCGGTTGAGCGACGCCGTCCACGTACACCCATCTCCCGGCGAGCCGGGCGAACCGGCTCCGCTCGTGCTGCACCTCGGGCCGCCCGCGGCGTCGGCTGTGGGCACGGAACTCCACGACACCGTCGGCGTCGAACGGGCCCCCGCCGACACGGTCGAGCACCTCGAGCCCGGTCCACTCCACGCCCGGGTCGAGGTCCAGCGCGGAGGGTCGGTGATCCGGGTGCCAGGTGCGCCGCAGGTACTCCTCGTCGCCGTGGACGAAGGCCGTGTAGCGCGACCGCATCAGGGCTTCCGCCGTCGGCGGCGCGGCGCCGTCGACGCCGAGGTAGCGGCCGCAGCACGCGGGGAACGTCTCGAGCGAGCCGCAGGCGCAGCGGGCGACGTCGTCCACGCCCGGGGAGGATAGGCCCCGATTTGATCCGGGAGGCGGGCGCGGCGGGTCTGATCGGGGGACTGACATGCCGGTACCCGTCGGGAAGGGTCGACGCCGATGGTTCGACCTGCTCCGGCCGAGACCCGCCTCGTGTGGGACGCCGTGGTCCAGCGCTCCGATCTCGAGCCGACCGTCCTCGCCCTGCGCGACTCGTTCTCCGACGCCGTCGAGCAGGGTCACTGGGCCCACGTCGCGACGCTGCTGGACCGCACCGACGAGGACCTGCCGTCGGCCCTGAGCGCCAACGCCCTGCGTGCGGGCGACGCGGCGGGGACGGCGCCCGTGCACCACGCGGCCCTGCAGGGGGCGCACCCCGACGTCGTCGACGACCTCGTCCGGCGCGGTGCGTGGCGCACGCTGCGCACCGCCGACGGCGACACGGCCGAGGAGCTGGCCCGCCGCCTCGGGCACACCGAGCTCGCCGACCGGCTGCGCCCCGACCTCGCCCTCGACGTGGACGACGAGACCTGGGCCAGCCTCGAGATCTTCCTGCACGCGTTGATCGAGGTGCGGACCCGCCGGCTGGGGCGACGTCTGCGCCCACCGCAGCTCGGGCCCCTGCTCGAGCACCCCGACGCCACGATGTGGGTCGGGATCCCCGGGATGTACGGCGGCTTCGCGTGCCGGTGGGCGGAGGACACCGCCGAGCCGACGGTCGAGGTCCGCAGCTGGAGCCGGGTCGTCGGAGGGTCGAGCCGGGCGCACCACGTCACCGCGGAGGGGGTCGGGCTCGTCACCCGCGGGCTGCTCTGATCCCGGCCGTCAGCTCCACGGGAACGGTGAGTGGCTGGTCGGGTGGAGCTCGCCGCGCCCGTACCGCGCGAGGCGGAACGGCACGAGGAGTTCCTGCGGCTCGCCGAGCAGCTCCCGGGCGACGAGCGCGCCGACACCGATCATCTTGTAGCCGTGGTTGGAGTCGGCGATGACGTAGGCGTTGCCGCGCACGCTGTCGAACACCGGGAAGCTGTCCGGGGTGAAGGCGCCGAGACCGCCCGAGGGCTCGCGGCGGTAGACGTCGCGGCGTCCTTCGAAGCGCTTGTGGCAGGCGGCGAGCGCGGAGGTCCACATCCGCACGAAGTCGGCGCCCACGACGAACTCGGGGCTGGCGGGGCCGTACGGGTCGACGGCCACGGTGTCCGCGGGCCGGCCCACCGGCTCCGGTGACGCCCCGCCCTGCACGCCGCCGAAGTGGAAGTCGGGCTTGTAGTAGATGCCCCAGATCTCGTCGGTGATCAGCTCCCCGTCGACGTCGTCGTACAGCGGGGCGTCCGAGTCGACGTGGACGACCGGCGGGAACCGCCCGTGGTTGTCGGTGAACTCGTGGGGGTCGACGCCGAGGATGCCCTCCTGCAGCGCCCAGTAGGTCCACATCGGGGCGTCGGGGACCTCGCGGCCCTCCGGGGTGCGCACCGTGATCGTCGACGGCATCCCGAGCATCGACCAGAGGTCGCGGATCCAGGGCCCGACGGCGGCCACGAGGTGGTCGCACGCGATGGTCCCGGCGTCGGTCTCGACCGCGTCGACGCGGTCGCCGTCAAGGCGCAGCCCGGTGACGGTGACGCCGGTGACGACGGTGGCGCCGGCCGCGCGCACCTTGTCGGCGAGCCCCCGCAGCGAGGCGACGTTGTTGGCGTACCCGCCGCGCTTCTCGTGGAGGATCACCGACACCCCGGGGGCCTGCCAGTCCGAGAAGATCTCCCGCATGTAGTCGCGACAGGAGTCGACGCCCTCCACGAGCACCGACTCGTAGCCGATGGCCTGCTGCTCGGCGTGGATCTGCACCACGTCGTCGTGCATCGCGTCCGGAGCGGCCTGGATGTAGCCGACCCCGTGGTACGAGAACGCCTCGGGGTCGGACTCCCACACGCCCACCGAGTGCGCCATGAGCCGGCGCATGGCGGGCTGGAAGTAGTTGTTGCGGATGACGCCGCACGCCACACCCGAGGCGCCCGCGCCGACGGCGGTCTTGTCGAGGACGAGGACCTCGCTGCCGTCGCCGAGCCCTCGCGCGCGCAGCTCGGTGGCGAGGTGCCACGCGGTCGACAGCCCGTGGATGCCGGCGCCGACGATCACGTAGCGGGCCTCGGTGGGCACGGAGGGCACGGTGGGGTTCATGCTGCTCACCCGTTTCGCCGACGACGCCGATCGGCTCCAGCGTGCGGCACGCGAGGGCGCTCGGGAAGCGTTCGGAGAGCGGCGGATCATAAGGCGCGCCTTCTGCGACCAGTGACGCTTCGGATGGGTCGCGCGACGTCACGGCGGCGCCGGAGCGCGACCCTGGGGGAGATCCGCCACGAAAGCGAGACGACCATGGCCCTCCCCCAGCCGGCACCGGAATCCGCCCGCCGCCGCACCCTCCACGAACGGCTGGCAACGGGACCCGTCGTCTGCGGCGAGGGCTACCTCTTCGAGCTCGAGCGCCGCGGCTACCTGCAGGCCGGGGCGTTCGTGCCCGAGGTCGTCCTCGAGCATCCCGAGGAGGTCGAGGCGCTGCACCGGCAGTTCGTGCACGCCGGCTCCGACGTCGTCGAGGCCTTCACCTACTACGCGCACCGCGAGAAGCTGCGCGTCATCGGCAAGGACGGCATCCTCGAACCGCTCAACCGGCAGGCCCTCGAGATCGCCCGCCGCGTCGCCGACGGCACCGGCACGCTCCTCGCCGGCAACATCTGCAACACCGGGGTCTACGACCCGGCCGATCCCGCGACACACGCCGCCGTCCGCGAGATGTTCACCGAGCAGGTCGGCTGGGCCGCGGAGGCCGGCGCCGACTTCGTCATCGGGGAGACCTTCCGCTTCCTCGGCGAGGCGCGGATCGCCCTCGAGGTGATCCGCGCGGCCGGCCTGCCGTCGGTCGTCCTGCTCGTCGCGGGCCACGAGCCGACGACCCGGGACGGCGTGCCGATCACCGAGGCGTGCCGGGCGCTGGCGGGCGCCGGCGCCGACGTCGTCGGGCTGAACTGCGTCCGCGGGCCCGCCACCATGCTCCCGCTGCTCGGGCCGATCGCCGCGGCGGTCGACTGCCCCGTCGCGGCGCTGCCCGTGCCCTACCGGACCACCCCGGAGCAGCCGACGTTCCACGCCCTGCGCGACCCGGAGCCTCTCCCCCTGCCCGACGAGCTGCCCTTCCCGACCGCGCTCGACCCCTTCACCTGCCACCGCTACGAGATCGCCGACTTCACCCGCCGCGCCCGCGCCGCGGGCGTCCGCTACTTCGGTCTGTGCTGTGGCGCCGCCCCGCACCACCTGCGCGCGATGGCCGAGACGCTCGGCCGGACCCCGCCCGCGAGCCGCTACTCCCCCGACATGTCCAAGCACGTGTACCTCGGCGCCGACCGCCGGCTGCGGCCGGCGAACCAGGAGTACCGCCACTCGTTGTGACGTGCCCTGATCACCCCGCCCGGTCCGCCGCGAAACGGCTCGCGAGGTCGGCCACGCGGCGGGTCCGGTGTCGCGGGCGCACCCGGCCGGCGCGCTCGAGCAGGGTGACGCCGTGGAGGGCGCTCCAGAACACCTCGGTCGCCGTGCCGTCGCCGTCGTCGCCGATCGCGTCGGCGAGGACGTCGAACCCCGCGCGGAGCTCAGCGCGGGTGTCGTCCCGGGCGAACTCGGCGTCGATGGGCTCCTGGAACATGGCCTCGTAGACCGCGGGGTGCTCGCGGCCGAAGTCGAGGTAGGCGACGGCCACCGCCTCGATCGCCCGTCGCCCCCGCTTGCGGCCCAGCGCGGCGCGGCACCGCTGCGTGAGGTCGACGAAGCCCTCGAGCGCGACCGCGAGCATGATCTCCGACTTGCCGCCGGGGAAATGGCTGTAGAGCACGGGCTGGGTGTAGCCGATCGTCTCGGCGAGGTGCCGGGTCGTCACGGTCGACCACCCGCCGCCGTCGGCGCGCTCCCGGGCGGCCGCCAGGATGCGACGACGGCGCTCGTCGAGGCGCTCCTGTCGCGTCAGCTCCGCCATCGGTCTCCTCCCTTGCCGGTCGCGTCGGGACGGACGTATCCTAGCAGCGCTAGGATTTCTAGCGTTGCTAGATACCGAGGAGCCCGCCATGACACCCGTACTCGCCGTCGTCACCGCGACCGTCGTCGGCCTCATGGTCGGCGTCGAGCTCGCGGTCGCTTTCGTCGTCAACCCGATCCTGCTGCGCCTGCCGGCGGGCGCCTCGCTGGCCGCGCGGGCGGACGGCGGGCGCATGCTCGGGCGCCTGATGCCGTTCTGGTACGTCGGCTCCCTGATCCTCACCGCGGCCCTCGCGGCGGTCGCCTGGGGCACGCCGAGCGCCACCTCGGCCCTCGTCGCCGGCGGGCTGCTGGCCCTCAGCGTCGTCCTGTCCGTCGCGCTGCTGGTCCCGATCAACAACCGCTCGAGGACGTGGACCGCCGAGGACCACCCCGACGACTGGCGCGAGCAGCACCAGCGCTGGGACCGCCTGCACCACGGCCGCGTGGCGATCATCGTCGCGGCCTTCGTGCTCGTGGTCGTCGCGGTGACCACCTTGTGACGAAGGGGGACCGGGGTGCGGGACCGGCAACCCTCGATCCCGGCCGATCACGACCGCCCGCCAGGCCTGGGCGATCGGGCCGGCGTGGGTCGCATCTGGGTCCTGGTGCCGGCGTGGACGGCCGCCGCACCGGACGCGGTGCGGCGCTGCGGAGTGCGGCACGGCCGGCGACGTCGCCGGCCGTGCCGGCGTGACGAGCCGGCCACGGGAGTCCCGGCGACGCCAGGGTGCCCACGACATCGAGGACGGGCGAGCGACGCAGGTCATGTCCCCTTCCCGTCGGCGTCCACACCCTCGGCCGTGACCACGGCGGTGTGGTCGTCGCCGGGGGCGGAGCCGACCAGCTCGGCGGTCCGCTGCCGGAAGACCCGCCAGCGTCGTTCGTTGTCGTGCACCAGCCGCGCCGACTCGCCGCACAGGTCCGCCGCACGGGCGATCACTTCTGCCGCCGAGTGCAGCCGTCGAGGGCTGACGGCACGGTCGGCGAGGTCGGCGCGCAGCGCGCCGGGAGCGAAGTCGACACGGTCGAGCATGTCCGCGGCGCGGGTCAGCATCTGTGCGATCAGCGACTGCATGTGCGCGGCGAGCCAGTCGTTGCTGATGATGCGGTGCCGCTCACCCATCACGTCGGCCAACGCATCGAACTCGAGCAGGGCCGTGGCCACCGTCCAGCTGCTCTCCATCGCCTGGGCCAGCCAGCGTCCGCCGGAGGAGAAGCCCTCGGCGTCGGTGCGCAGTTCGGCGATCATGGCCGCGAGCTCCACGGGTCGGCCTTCACCCTCCATGAACAACGCCCCGTCCAGAGCGATCGCCGCCTCGCTGTTGAGGTCGTCGGCGCCCTCGTAGGGGTTCCGGCCGCCACGGCTCATGGGTGCCGGGGCGGCGGTCTCCCACCGGTCGGCGAGGGCCTGCAGGGTCCGCCCGTGGCGCTGCAACCGCAGCGCGGTCTCCAGCGGAGCCGACGAGTAGAACCGCTCGTGCTCCTTGTGGAAGTGCGCCAGGTTGAGGATCGCCCCGAGCAGCGGCGACGATCCCGGACGCGGCGCCGTCGGTCCGAGTGCGTTCACGGCCGGGAGGTTGTCGGGCGCTCGTCCGGCGCGGCAGGGCCGGTCGACCCCCCGGACCCGGGCCGGTGGGGCGTCACCAGCCGGGCGCCCCGGCGGCCCTGGACGCCCGCCCGTCACTCACGGTCGCTCCCCCGCCCGCTCGTCGGTCGGACCGCCAGGTGGCTGGGCCCGGAGACCACGCTGGAGAGGTCGTCATCGCTGGTCCCTTGCTCGACCTGCCACGTTCCGGGCGCCCGCGAGCAGGACGACGGCCAGCACGACCATCCACAGCAACCAGGCCCCGATGCTGATCCGCTCGGACAGGCCCATCCATGGCGTCGGCGCGCCGGCGGCCAGCTGCGGGGCCTGCGACCCGGTCAGGACGCCGAACACGAGGACCGCGAACGCCGACACCGCCGTGTACGCCCGGAACACCGTCGGGAGCGGCACCGACGCGAACCCCATCATGCCGATGATCAGCAGAACGGTGCCCGCCGTCAGCGCGATGTGCCCGACGTCGGTGGCCGGCATCCTGCCTCCGACGACCAGCGCGGCGCGCGACGTCATCGGGAACGGGATCGAGAGCAGCCCCAAGAGCCCGCAGGCGACCACAAGGGTCCCGGCGATCCGCAGGGCGCGTCCCCCACGCGCCGAGCGCCACACGCCGACGCCGAACGCGACCATCAGAGCGGTCAGGATCGGGAGGAGCACGACCAGCTCGAAAGGGCGTGCCGGCGAACCCAGGGCGGACAGCTCACTGACGTTCTGGGCGCGCCAGTCGTACCCGGGGAACCGGGCGGCGGCCACGACGTCGTTCCCCAGCACGTAGACGAGCGCGTACGCGATCCCGCACAGGAGCAGGACGCGGTCGAGCGCGCCGAGGCCGGCCGCGGTGAGCCCCGCGGTCGGGATCGGTCGATCGAGTGTCGACATGGCGGACGTCCCTTCCGTCGAGTCCACGACTGGCCACCGACGGTCCGCGCACGCTCGCCGCGTCGAGAAGAGGCCGAAGGGGCCACGCTCGGGGGTCCACCGGCCGGGAGCGGCCCGGGCGCGTTCCTGCTCCCGGTCAGTCGCGGCTCAACGGGTCCAGTGACCCGGAACCGGGTGCCGGATGGTTCTCCCGGCGAGGGCGGCTCGGCGGGACGTTGCCGTCATGACGACGATCCCCCTCGCGGCGCTCGCCCTCGCCGGCGTGCTCGCCGCCGCGCTCGCGGGGTGTGCGGGCCCCGCTCCGGCATCTTCGCCGATGGGTCCCGGGATGATGGGGCGTCCCGGTGCCGCGACGGCCGAGGGAGCACCGGAGGCCGGGATGATGGGCGGTGCGGACGACGGTGCGGTCGCCACCGTTCCGCCGCAGCAGCCGTGCGCCGTCCCGACGTCGCTGCCGGGACACGTCGTGACTGTCGGGCTGGCCGAGATGGGGATGATGGCGTTCTCGCCGGAGGAGCCCGCACCGCTCGGCGAACCGATGACGGTGCGTGCGGTGCCCTCGACCGTGCCCGCGGGTCAGGTGAGCCTGGTGGCCCGGAACATGGGCCGGCGTCCGCACGAGGTGGTCGTGCTCCCCCTCGCCGCCGGTGCCGCTGCCGGACGACGGGCGCCGAGGGCCGACGGCACGATCGACGAGAGCGGCACGGACGGTGAGGTGTCCGCCGCCTGCGGCGCGTCCTCCGGGGAGGGAATCCCCGCCGGAGGGATCGGCTGGACCACGCTCACCCTGGCACCCGGGCGCTACGAGATCGTGTGCAACCTGGCGAACCACTACGCCGACGGCATGCACCAGGAACTCGACGTCAGCCCGTGACCCGCCTGGTGGTCCCCGTGAAGCCCCACGCCGCGAACCACACGCCGCCGCTCCCCGGACGGATGGGGGCGATCAGCGGCCGCGCACGGATCCGGAGCGACCCGCCCACGCCGCAGCGGGTCGCCGCGGGACGGTCACGGCGCGGGCGACGGCTCCCCGATCGGCCGGACCACGAGGTGCTCGGCGTCGCCGGGTCCGACACCGACCGGGCGCGGGCGCCGCGCCCAGGGCCGCGCGTCCCACCGAGCTCGCCACTCCGCGGTCGCGATCAACGGCAGCAGGCCGGCCCAGAAATCGTTCATCAGATCCCAGAGCGCCTCCGCGGAGCCCGGCGCCTCGTTCACCGTCGCGCGCCCGGCGAACCCCGCGACGAGCTCGCGGGCGACCCACGCCGGGTCGGCCTCGGGCCGCAGGAAGCCCGCCCGCTGGGCCTGCTCGAGCAGGTCCTCGGCCTGGTCACGCCACCAGCCCGCGATCTCGGCCAGGGTCGGCGAGGCCACGACCCCGTCCCGCAGCACGCGCCCGGCGCCGCGCACGACGGGGTCGTCGAGGCGCACGGTGACCGCGTCCGTCAGCAGGACCAGCGCCTCGAGACCGTCGCGCCCCGCCGCGGTCACGGCGTCGGTCACGGCGTCCCACGAGTCGGTCATGGCCGCCACCAGTGCCTCGGCGACCGCCTGTTTCGAGGAGAAGTGGAAGTAGAACGCGCCCTTGGTCGCCGCGCCGTCGCCCACCAGCTCGCTGAGCGCCGTGCCGTGGAAGCCCTGGGCCGCGAAACGCTCGCCCGCCGCCGTCAGCAGCGCCCGGTGCGTTGCCTGGGACCGTGCCTGCCGCGGGAGGCGCCGGCCGTCGCCGGCCGTCCCGATCGTCGCCACCATCGGACACCCCCTGCTTCGCCGACGGCGAGCATCCCATCGTCTTGCCCAGACGCATACCGCTCGGTACTTTTCTCATCGGCACGGTCGGCGAGGGCGTGTCCGTCAGTCGGGGGTGGCGTCGCCGGGCCGGGGGGCCGGCGGCGCCGCGCCGACGGCCGTCAGTCGTAGATCACTGCGAGGCCGCGTCGCCGGAGGTCGTCGAGACCGTCCTGCATCGTCTGCCGCTGCTCGGGCGTGTGGCCGACCCAGCCCTCGAGCTCGCCGACGACGCGCACCGGCTCGCGGGTCCGGTACGAGCGCGTGGGGTTCCCGGGGAGCTTCTTGTCGGTGACGTTGGGGTCGTCCTCGAGGGCGCCCGTGGGTTCCACCAGGTAGATGCGCCCGGGGCCCTCCCCCACCGCGAACTCGGCTCCCCAGGCCGCCGCGTCGAGCGTCGCGGTCACGTAGACGTGGTTCATGATCCGGCCTTCCTCGTAGTTCGAGGGACGTCCGGGAACCAGCAGGTCGCCGACCGCGAGGTCGGCCTTCGTCCCGTGCAGCAGGGACCCCGACTCGTGGACCTCGAACGGGGTCGGCCCGGTGGTCGCGTCCTGTCCACTCGCCATCGCCAGGTTCTCCGTCTCTGCCGCTCGCTCCGCGGGTACCGATCATCCGACACCCACGCCGCGGAGGAGATGGCGATGTCACGCCGTGCCGTCCTCGTGATGGACGTCCAGACCATGGTCCTCGCCCGGATCCCCGACCCGGAGTACCTCGCCCGGCTGCGCGAGGTGATCGACGCCGCCCGGGCCGCCGGGGTCCCGGTGGTCTACGTGGTCGTGGGCTTCCGGCCCGGCGCCCCCGAGGTCAGCCCGCGCAACAAGGTGTTCGCCGGTGTCGTCGCCCGCCTCGGCGACGCCGGCCCGCAGGCGACCGCCATCCCCGCGGAGGTGGCACCGCGGGACGGTGACGTCGTGGTCACCAAGCGCCGCGTCAGCGGGTTCGCCGGCAGCGACCTCGACATGGTGCTGCGCGCCCAGGGCATCGACCACCTCGTCCTCACCGGGGTCGCCACCAGCGGTGTCGTGCTCTCGACCCTCCGGCAGGCGGCGGACCTCGACTTCGAGCTCACCGTTCTCGCCGACTGCTGTCTCGACCGGGATCCCGAGGTCCACCGCGTGCTGACCGAGAAGGTCTTCCCGAGCCAGGCCGCCGTGACCACCGCGGCCGACTGGATCGCGGCAGTGGGCCGGGCCTAGCGTCGCCGACCTGTTCTCCGGCGGTCCTCCGACCTGTCCTCGCGGTGACAGGAGCCTGCTCCCGCGGCCACGAGACTCGCACCGCGAGGCGACAGACCGCACCGGTGATGCGCCCGACCCTGCTCGCAGAGCCATCGCGCCCGTCACCGTGCCGTTCTGCAGCCCGCCGGAGGAAGCCATGACCGCGACACATCCGTCCACCCATCCGTCCACCCCGCCGACGACCGCGACCGACGTCCCCGTCGGCACCGAGACGGCCGCCCCGGCCCCGGTGACCTACGACCACCTCGCCCGGACCCCGGGACGCCGCTGGTGGGTCGGTCCCACGGCACTGCTGTCGATCGTGGTCGGGGGCCTGCTGTTCGTGGTCGCGACCGCCGCGGCGATCGACCTGGCCGCGTTGATGGCGGCGGTCCCCCTCGACGCCGACAGCTTCCCGACCGACCCCGTCTGGGCGGCCGGGGCCGGCCTGCTGGTCATCGCCGCCACCCTGCCCGCGGTGCTCCTGGTCGTGCGGATCGTGGAACGGCGCCGGCCCGGGACGCTGTCGTCGGTGACCGGGCGCCTGCGCGGTCGCTGGCTCGTCGTGTGCCTGGTCCCGGCGCTCGCGGTCTCCGTCCTCGCCGGTCTGGTCGGCGAGCTCGTCGACCCGACCGGGGGCACCTTCGCGGGCTGGTCGTCGTTCCTCGGGGTCGCCGTCGTGGTCCTCGTGCTCACACCGTTCCAGGCCGCCGCCGAGGAGTACCTGTTCCGGGGCTGGATCGTGCAGACCTTCGGCGCCGTCGTCCGCAGCCCGTGGCCCGGCGTCGCGGTCAGCGCCGTCCTGTTCGCTCTCGTCCACGAGGGCGCGACCGCGAGCGTATGGGGCTTCGCCGACCTCGTCGTGTTCGCCGTCGTGCTCTCGGTCCTGACCCTGCGCACCGGCGGGCTCGAGGCCGCCCTGGCCCTGCACCTGGTCCACAACACCGTCGCCTGGGTCGTCTCGGCCGCCTACGCCGCGACCGACTCGGTCGCCGACTACAGCGAGGTCGGGGCCGGCGTGTTCGTGGTCTCGATCGCCGGGACGGTGGTCTACGCCGCGGCCGTGCTGGCCCTGGCCCGGCGTCGGGGCATCGAGACGACGCGTCCGGGGTATGCGGCGGCGTGACGGTCGCACTGGTACACGGCAACCCGGAGAGCGCGGCGTTGTGGGACCCGCTCGTCGCCGAGCTGGCCCGCGCGGGCGTCGACGACGTCGTCCGGCTCTCCCCGCCCGGCTTCGGCGTGCCGCTGCCGGCCGGGTTCTCCCCGACAGTGACGGGGTACCGCGACTGGCTCGTCGGTGAGCTCGAGCGCCTCGACCGGCCCGTCGACCTCCTCGGCCACGACTGGGGCGGTGGCCACGTCGTCACCGCGCTCATGGCGCGCCCGGAGCTGGTGCGCAGCTGGGCGAGCGACGCCCTCGGGCTCTTCGAGCCGGACTACACCTGGCACGACCTCGCGCAGACCTGGCAGACGCCCGGCGACGGCGAGGCCGCCCTCGACGCGATGTTCGGCGGGACGCCCGAGCAGCGGGCCGAGCAGATGGAGTCGCTCGGCATCGGCCGCGCCGAGGCGCTCCAGATCGCGGGCGTGCAGGGCGACGAGATGAAGCAGGCGGTCCTGAGCCTCTACCGCTCCGCCGCCCAGCCGACCATGGCCGAGCTCGGTCGGGGACTGTCCGCCCTCGCCGCTCGCCCCGGTCTCGGGATCGTCGCCACGGCGGATCCCTACGGCGGGCCGGTGGAGCTGCGCCGGCGCGCCGCGGAGCGCGCCGGCGCGGACGTCACGGAGCTCGACGGTCTGGGCCACTGGTGGATGGCCGAGGACCCGGCCCGCGCCGCTCGGGTGCTCACGGCCTTCTGGCGCGCCCGCGCCTGGAGCGCGTGAGCCGGTCAGCGCCCTCGGCTCGATGATCGCAGCACCAGGACGCCGCCGGCGACCGCGGCGATGGCCAGGCCGACGACCACGCCGAGCCACGTCGTCCCGCCGCGCTGGAAGACCTGCCCGACGCTGACCACCGCGATCGCGATCCCGGCGAACATCACGAGGATCAGGATCCCGGTCCCGCCCCGGCCCTCCCTCGCCATGACCCGACCGTACGGGCGCGGGTCTCACACACGGGCGAGGCGTTGCGTCAGGTGGACGGTGACGGTGTCGCCGACGCCTTTGCCGATCGCCGCCAGCAGCGCCGCCGGCATCGGCAGCTTGTGCGTGCCGTCGCCGAGGGCCATGAACGACCCGCGGTAGGCGTGGCCGTCGACCGTGCCGGCCACCTTCACCAGACCGCGCGTGCCGAAGAACGCCGCGGACCAGTCGGTGCAGAGGTAGGTCCAGCCGCCCGGCTTCGGGCTGCGCTGCACCACGCCGGTGAACGTGTGGTCCAGGCCGGTGGTGTCCGTGGTGTCCGTGCTCATGGCGGTCTCCTCGATCGTCTCGACGCTGTCGAGAACTCCACGAACAGCCTCGCCGTCATCGACATCCCCGTCCCACGTTCACTCCGACGGACCAGCGAGCGTCCGGAACGTCTCCGTGAAGTCTCCCGGTAACCCGGCGACCGACGACCATGTCCGCGAGCCGTGGAGGACGCCTCCGATGGCAGCGCGGAAGAAGGTATCCCGCGGAGTCCGTCACGAGTCGTATCGTCGGGGAGGCCTGACCTCCGCGACCGGTCCAGCGACACCCGTGTCCGCAGGATTCCGGTTGCTGGACGGGCGGGGGTTCGGATCCCGAACGGACCCGTTGCAGATTCCAGCTCGTCGGCCCGACTGACTCCGCGCCTCGTCGGCCCGTCTTTCGGATCGATGCAGGATCGGGTTCTTCCGCTCGGGCAGACTCCCGTTGCGCAGGTCGATGCCTCGGATCGCGGGAACCAGCGCAGACTCGTAGGTCTTGGCCCCAACGCGTCTGGGCGAGGGTTTACCCAACAGTCTCCAGGGCAGAACACGTATGCGCGAGTCGGGCGCGGATACGTCCGGGACGATTTCGACGACCAGAGCAGAGCTTTCGCGGAGCACTTCCTCCCAATAGAAGACGATCGAGGGGTCGACTTCGTCGACAGCCATCGCGAACTCCTGCAGAGCCGCGAGGATCTGAGCGGCTTGCCTGACGCACCACGCATGCGCCCACGATGCAAGCGCCACAGGCGGAAGAACGATGATCGTTCGACAGCGCAGATTCTTCAGGGACAACTGCTGGATCTCCCATTGGAATCCGTTCTGAAGCTGCTCGATGGGTGGAATGATGATCACGACGGTGTGCGCGCGGTCGAGCAGCGTCTCGGTACACGACTGCCAATGCTCGTTCTCCACACGGACCAGTACGGGGCCCACGGGGGCGTAACGCTGGCGATGATCGGTCAGAGTGTAGGTCTGCAGGCCGCAGGCGTAGAAGGCTGATCGGCTGACCACCTCTTCGAGTGACCGAGTGAGGCCCGCGTCTCGTGGTACGAACCACGGTCGGTAGCCATAGGGAAGACGAGTCAGCCCGTCACTTCCGAACGGTCTGAGTATGAGGCAGTACTTCTCATTCGTCTGCGTTATCCGCGACAATGACTCCTCATATACCGGAGCATTTGCCGAGCGCCTACGAGATCCCAACCTGGCTGCCTGTGATATCAGCACGAAGGCGAGCAACACTGCGATCATCAGGTAGGCCGACATCTTGTGTTCCCCCCTCGAAATACACGACTGCTTCAGTGACTCGCCAAGCAGAAGTGATGTCAACTCGAGTGAGCCTCGAGTCGACACCGAGTTGGTCTCGAGTTGACGTCGGTCCGCGTCGGCTCGTAGCGCACCGGGTCTGGTGGGGGCTCCGAGGCGGCGACGGTGCACGGCTCGTCCTCGCTCGTCGTCAGGACGAGGGGGTGTCTCCGCGGCTGGTCAACGTTAATCGCTCCGCTTCTCGATGATCACACGCTCTCGGGTCGGCGCCTGGCGTCCTGCGTTCTCGCCAGCGGGTGACGCGGCCCTCCAGGCGGCGGCACGACCGCCAGGGGGCACGGCGAGCGGTGCACCATGCGCCGGCTCACCGAACCCAGCAGGAGGCCGGCGACCGGTCCGCGCCCACGGGTGCCGACCACCAGCAGCCGCGCCCCGCGGGCGTGGTGCTCCAGCGCAGCCGACGGGTGGGTGCGCTCGACGACCGACGAGATCGCCACGTCGGGATGGGCCGCGGAGTGGCCCGCGAGCTGCTCGGCGAGGATGCGGCGCTCGCTCGTGGCGATCGCGCCCCAGTCGAGCAGCGGTTCGAGGTCCGGTCCGATGCGGAGATCCCACCAGGTGTGCACGGCCACGAGCGGGCAGCCGGCCGCGTCCGCGGCCTCGACGGCGAAGTCGACCGCGGCCGCGCTCGTCGGCGACCCGTCGACCCCGACCACGACCGGCGCGGCGTCGTCCGCGGTCACGTCGCCCCGCACCACCACGACCGGCCCGGCGGAGTGCGCCGCGCACGAGGCCGCCACCGAGCCCGCGAAGGGTTCCCCGAGGTCGGCCTCGCCGCGCTCGCCCACGACGAGGAGTCCTCTCCCCGCCTCCTCGAGCAGGACCGGGGCGGCGGGACCGTCGACGAGCCGGTCGGTCACGATGAGTCCGGGGGCGACCTCGTCGGCCGCCCGCAGCGCCTCGTCGACGTCGTGGCGCGCCCGGTCGAGAATGCCCTGCTGGTACCGGCGCCACAGCGACGCCTCGGACATGAGGGTGGGGTCGACGCCGCCGTACGCCAGCACGATGCGCAGCTCGCGGCCGCGGGCCAGGGCCTCGCGGGCGGCCCACCGGACGGCGCGCCGGGCCGTCGCGGACCCGTCGGTCCCGACCACGACCGGCCCGAGAACGCCGCTGCCGTTGCTCGTCACGGCGGCGCTCAGGCGACCGCGGCGTGGCGCGCCGGCCCGCCGGCGACGCCGCCGAGGTGGACACCCGCGAAGTCCTCGACCACGCCGTCGGGCAGGAGCCGCCCGATCCGCACGCCGGCGAAGTCGGTCACCCAGCCCTGGTCGTCCACCCGGCCGATCGCCACCCCGGCGTGGTTCTCCACCCGGCGGGCGCCGTCCTGCGTCGTGTCCATCTCGTTCTCCTCTCGGCACGGCGGGCGCGCCGCCCGCCGGGGTCGAGGCTCCCGCTCCGGGGCCGTCGGGCACCGCGGCCCGAGGACCCGCCGTGCCGGGCCGTTGGTCCGTGCCCGGTCAGGTGATCGGCTCCTCTCCCGACTCGACCACCGGTGGTGGGGGTCCGGGTACGGCGGGACCGTCCCCGGACGCGATGTCCGCCCGCACCATCCGGCGTCGCAGGTCGTTGAGGTCGCCGGCGCGCAGCCGCAGGGCGGCCGCGACACGGTCCAGCAGGTCGGCGAGCTCGGCGAGGTGCTCCAGCGGCACGCCGTCGAGCCCGGTCGAGACGTCCTCGTGGAACAGCCGGTCCATGAGCTCCGCGACGCGACGGCCGCGCGGCGTGAGCTCGACGAGCCTGCTGCGGCGATCCGTCGGGTGTCGGCGCCGGACGACGAGACCCTTGGCCTGCAGCCGGTCGACGAGGGCGGTGCCGGCCGGGGCCGCGACGCCGAGCCGCGCCGCGAGCAGGGAGACGGGCTGCGCGTCCTGCCTGCCGAGGTCCGAGAGCGTGAGCACCTCCCCGATGCCGAGCCCCAGGACGTCCGCGTGGGCTCGCCGGTAGGCGTCGAGCGCGAGCACCAGATCCCGCATCCGGCCGGGCATGTCCGCGCGGTCGGTCATCGGCCCTCCTCCCGACGCGGGCCCCGGGCCGGCACGTGCGCCGGCCCGGGGCCGCGGGCGTCAGCGCCGGGTGCCCAGCGGCATGCCCCACGTGGTGACGAGGGCGTAGAGCACCAGCACGTCCAGGCCGATCACGACGATCGACCAGACCGGCGCGACGGGGATGGCGATCAGGTGCACGATCGCGCTCAGGGCGACGAGCACGATCGCCGCGCTGCGCGCCCAGGCGGGCGCCTCGCCGAGCATGCTGACCCCGACGAGGGCGACGAGCGCCCCCAGGATCAGGTGCACCCAGCCCCACGTCGCCCAGGACAGGACGAACACGGCGCCGCCGGCGGTGGAGACGAAGTACGTCGGGCTCAGCGTCGCCGCGAGGCCCTCGAGGACGCCGAAGACCCCGACGACGACCATCACGATGGCGCCGAAGTGCACCCAGCCGGCCCACGTACCCGACGCCGGCGCGGCCGACGGGTACTCGCTCCTCATCTCGGTCCGTTCGCTCATGGCTCCTCCCGGGGCTCTCGATCGGCCCGTCGGGTGGACGGGTCCACCGCGACGTTCCCGCCGGTCTCCGCGCGGGTGCAGGGACCAACGTCCCCGTCCGGACGGCCGCCGGGCCCGCTGCCGGAGGGCGATCGGGGCTCCCGGGCGCTCAAGCGGCGCTGCCATGGGCCGGGCACCGGTCGCGGTGGTGCGTGGCGACGTGCACGGTGCCGGGGACACCGGCAGCGATCACCGTCGCGATGTGCTGCTGCAGCGGGTCGTCCTCCTCGTCGCAGAGGACGACCTCGCCCCGGTCGGCGTGCACGTCCCAGCGGTGCCAGCCGGCGTAGGCGTCGAGGCGCCGTGACACGGCCGCCCGGAGGTCCTCGTCGCTGCGGACGAGCACGCCGGCGACGTCCCGGCGGGTCACGATGCCGACGAGCGCGCCCTCCGAGAGCACCGGCAGGCTGCGGAGGCCCCGATCGATCATGGGAGCGACGGCGTCGGCCACGTCGCTCCACGCGCTCACCGTGCGGACGTCGCGGGTCATCACCTCGCGGACGGTCCGCGGCGGGGGCGGGTCGTCGTAGGCCCCGCCGGACCGCGGGTCGTGCAGCACCCGTCCGCGCAGGACGTCGGACTCGCCGATCACGCCGACGAGGACGCCGTCGGCGGCGAGCACCGGCAGCAGCGTGAACCCGTGGCGCACCAGCAGCTCGGCCGCGTCGTGGACCGGGGTGTCCGGGCCCACCGTCACCGTGGTCCGGGTCATGACGTCCTGGACTCTCACGGGCCGTCCTCCGCCCGGGCGGCGCCCGCGGGCGGGGCACCGGCACCCGGCGCTCCCCGCCCGGCGGCGCGCGCCGGTTCCGGGCGGGTCCCGGCCGGCGTGCCCGGCGGCACGACGACGACGGGACAGGACGTCCGTCGGAGGAGGGTGCGGCGCGTGGAGTGGACGGGGTGCCAGCGGCCGTGGGCACCGACGCCGAGCACCACGAGCTCGGCGTCGCGAGCCTGATCGGCGAGGACCCGGTCCACCCGGTCCTCGGCGACGACGACGTGCACGGCGGGCGGACCGTCGGCGCCGAGCTCGGGAGGCTCCTCGGACACCGTGCGGGCGTCCCGACCGGCCCGCACGACGACCAGCGGCGTCCGGCGTCGCGCCGCCCGGTCGGCGGCGAAGCGGAGGGCGCCGCGGGAGCCGGGGGTGCCGTCGTCGCCGACGACCACGGCTCGACCGTCGAGCGGGGCGTCGTCGTCGCCGGGGACGACGACCACGGGGACGTCGACGTGGCCCACGAGGCCCCGGGCGATCCCGCCCATCAGCAGCTCGCCGGCGAGGCCGAACCGATCGGTACCGATCACGATCGCCGCCGCGGTCCGGGCTTGCGCCCGGAGGACCCCGATCGGACCGCTCTCGATCAGCGTCTCGTCGACCACCGGTCCCGGGGCCACCTCCCGCGCCACCGCGCGCATCGCGTGCAGCTCGCGGCGCGCCGCCGCGAGCAGCGCCTCGCCCGCGTCCACGCCGACGACGGAGCGGCCCGGGTAGCTGCCGCGCGGCGGCACCAGGGCGCACACCAGCCGGAGCGACGCGCCGCGCTCCTCTGCCTCGGCCGCGGCCCACCGCACCGCCGGCGCGCCCCGGCCCGCGAGGGCGACACCGACGACGATCGCCCCGCCGTCCGGCCCGCCGGTCACGACGCGCCGCCCGCCGGGACGGTCACCGCGGTGGCGAGGCTCGCGCCCCAGGCGCGGGCCCGGTCGAGCTCGCCCTCGACGAGCGGCCCCTCCGAGCCGTCGACGAAGAAGCTGCGGGGCCCGTCCGCGGGGCCGATCCCGCCGCGGCGCAGGCGACGGGCGATCGCCCTGGCCGCCGAGCCGGGCATGCGGGGGCGGGCGACGCGGGTGTCGAAGGCCGCCGTCGCGAACCCCGCCCGGTCGGGCAGCGCCGCGAGCCATTCCCGGACGCCGGGCCCCCGCGAGACGATCGCCCGTCCGGTCTTCGTGGCCGCGTCCCGGCGTGTCGACGGGCGACTCATCCCGAACGCGTGCGTCGGCCCGCCGACGACGAGCAGCGCGCAGTCGCCGGGCGGGGCGGCAGGGGCCTCGCCGACCTCGACCGTGTCGACGGTGACGCGGGTGGCGAGTCCGTCGGCGATCGCGCGTGCCACGGCCTCGGTGTTGCCGTACATGGATTCGAAGACCACCAGGGCCCGGGCCATGGTCCACCTCCTCGTGAGGCCTCCACGGTCGCCCGGCCTCCCGGGACCCCGGCAGGGCCGAACGGTCCCCGACCGTCGGGCCGCGTGACCGGGACCCTCGTCCCTGCCGCCGACGACCGCGGGCGACTCCGATGGCGGCATGACCACCGACCCCGTCCTGCGCCTCGACCCCAGCCGCCCGGTCCGGGTGGTGACCGAGCACGCCACGGTCGCCGAGGCCCTGCGCGTCCTGCGCGTCGCCGGCGTCCGGCACCTGCCGGTGATCGCCGACGACCGGTGCGTGGGACTGCTCGTCGACCGCGACCTCGTCGCGGCGGCGGTGGACGGCGTCACCGTCCCCGTGGGCCGCCTGGCCCGGCGTCCGGTCCCGACCGTCGAGGCCGGGGCGTCGGCGCCCCGGATCGCCCGCGCGGTGCTCACCGGGGGGATGGAGGCCGCACTCGTCACCGACGACGGCGTCGTGGTCGGGATCGTCACCGCCAGCGACGCGCTGGCCACCCTCGCGCACGCCGACGACGGCGAGCGCCCGACGGAGGAGTCACCGTGACCACGACGGATGCCCCGACCTCGCCGGAGTCGACGCCGCCGCCCGCCCCGGCACCCCGCTCGCCGGTGCGGGTGCGCGGTGAGCTCGATCCGCAGCTGTCCCGCTGGCTGTGGCTGCTGAAGTGGCTCCTCGCCGTCCCGCACTGGGTCGTGCTGGCGTTCCTCTGGGTCGCGTTCGCCGTCGTCAGCCTCGTCGCCCTCGTGGCGATCGTGATCACCGGTCGCTACCCGCGGGCGCTGTTCGACTTCGCGGTGGGCGTGCTGCGGTGGGCGTGGCGCGTGGCGTTCTATACCAACGCGGCCTTCGGCACCGACCGCTACCCGCCGTTCAGCCTCCAGCGGGACGACTCCTACCCGGCCGATCTCGAGATCGACCACCCGGAGCGGCTCTCGCGCGGTCTGGTGCTCGTCAAGTGGTGGCTCCTGGCGATCCCCCAGTACGTGGTCGTCGGGCTGCTGATCGCGAGCCCCTGGTGGGTCTGGCAGGGCCAGGACTACCGGTGGTCGGTCGGCGCCGGCGGGCTGGTGGGCCTGCTGGCGCTCGTCGGCATCGTCGTCCACGCCGTGCGGGGCGCCTACCCGCAGACCCTGTTCGACCTCGTGATCGGTTTCGACCGGTGGGTGCTCCGGGTCGCCGTCTACGCCGCCCTGATGACCGACCGCTACCCGCCGTTCGTCCTCGACACCGGCCCGCGCGAGCCCGGCGAGACCGCCGCGGAGCCCGACGCCACGCGCGCCGCCGCACCGCCCGACGCCGCGCGCCGCGGGTGGACCGCCGGCCCGGTCGTCGCCCTGGCGCTCGGCATCGTGCTGTGCCTGGGTGCGGTGCCGGCGCTGGTCGGTGGCCTGACCGGGCTGGGGGCCGACGCCTCGGCCCGGGACGACGCCGGCTTCCTCACCACGCCGCCCAGCCTCGTGACGAGCACCGGGTACGCCGTGCGCGCGCCCGGGCTCCTGCTCGAGGCCCCACCCGGCGAGGCGTTCTCCCCGTCCGCCGGCCTCGGCGAGGTGCGGATCCGTGTCGCCTCCCTCGACCCGGCGCGCCCGGTGTTCGTCGGGATCGCGCCCCGCGCCGCGGCGGACCGCTACCTGGCCGGGGTCGCCACCGGCACGATGGCGAGCGACGACGGCGGCCGCACGCGGCCGGTGATCGTCGAGCAGCCGGGCGGCCCGCCGGCGGTCGCACCGAGTGACGCGGGCATCTGGGTCGCCCAGGCCGCGGGCCCCGGGACCCAGACGGTGACGTGGCGGCCGGCGCCGGGCGACTGGTCGGTCGTGGTGCTGCAGCCGGACGGCGGGCCCGGCGTCCACGTCGGCGCCGACGCCGGCGCCACGGTGCCCGCCCTGCGGACGCTGTCGGTGCTGCTGCTGGTCGTCGCCGCCGTCCTGGTGGCCCTGGGGGTGACAGCGGTGACCCTCGCGGTCTCGACGGCCCACCGGCGCCGCGCCCCCGAGCCCACCTGACCGGTCGGCCCGGCCGGCCTCACACCTCGACGACCGTCCACGTGGCGTGCGGGCGGGGCGAGCGGACCGCCCCGAGGGCGGCGGCGACGGCGGCGGCGACGGTCCCCGCGGTGTCGACCACGGTGGCCTCCGGCCACGGGTCGGCGTCGGCGGCCATCACCGCGGCCACGAGCGGCGTCGCGTCCGAGGCGGACGGGTCGGGCGACCCGCGGCGCCGGCGGATGCGCTCGGCGGCGACGTCGCCGGGCGCCTCGCAGCGCAAGGACGTCAACGCCGCCGAGCAGCGGGCCGCGACGCCCGTGGCGGCCTCGCGGTGGGCGGCCCCGGTCCAGGAGGCGTCGAGCACCACCGACTCCCCGAGGGCGAGCAGCTCCTCCGCGCGGTGCAACAGCTCGCCGTAGGTCGCCGCCGTGTGCTCGGTCCGGTAGAGGCCGGTGCCGTACGCGGCCCCCGCGTCGGTGGCCGGGTCGAGACCGGCGATCTCCTTGCGCACCCGGTCGCTGGACAGCAGCGTCGCCCCGAGCCGGTCGGCCAGGCCGCCCGCGACGGTCGACTTGCCGGTGCCGGGCAGGCCGCCGACGAGCACCAGCCGGACCCGTCCCTCGTCGAGGTGCGCGGCGGCCAGGTCCAGGAGCTCGCGGGCGAGTGTCGCCCCCTCCCCGCCCTGGTCGACGCGCACGCAGGCGACGGCGGACCGCACCGCGGCCCGATAGGCCACGAGGTGGTGGCGCAGGGCGGCGGGGGCGGGGTCGTCGGCGAACTCGGTGTACCAGCCGACGAAGCGTTCGGCGGCGTCCGGGGCCCCGAGGCGTTCCAGATCCATGACCAGGAAGGCGGCGTCGTCGAGGCCGTCGACGTAGCGCAGGTGCTCGTCGAACTCCAGACAGTCGAGCACGACCGGGCCGTCGGGCAGGCAGAAGACGTCGTCGGCGAGGAGGTCCCCGTGGCCGTCCACCACGCGGCCCTCGCGGCGGCGCCGGTCGAACAGGGCGCGGCGCCCGTCGAGGAACGCCCCCGCGGCCGCGGCGACGACGTCGACGAGGTCGGCCGGGAGGACCGAGCCGGCGTGCCGCCGCAGGCCGTCGAGCACGCCGGCCCACCGGGTGCGGGCGGCCTCCACCGTGCCCTCCCGGTCGACCGCCGGACCCCGGGCCGCGGTGCTGTGGAACGCGGCGAGGCGTCGCGCGAGCGCCCGCAGGTGGTCGTCGACCGGCTCGCCGGCCCGGACGAGCGCGGCGAGGCTGCGCTCGGCGGGCATCCGCCGCATCGCCACGAGGTACTCGCAGGCGAGGCCGTCCGCGTCGAGCAGGGTCTCCAGCCCGAGGTACGCCTCGGGGCTGAGGCGACGGTTCAGCGCGAGCTCCCGCAGGCACGCCTCGCGGCGGCGCTCGAGGGTCGTGAAGTCGCAGAAGCCCAGGTCGACGGACTTCTTCATCTTGTGCACGCGGTCGCCGGCGAACCAGAGCACCGCCGTGTGGGTCTCGGTGACGGCAGGCGCGAGGTCCGTCACGCTCACCGCGCGCCGTCCCCGGCCGGGACCGGCGCGGGGCGGCCGAGCGGCCCGAGGACCGCGACGGCGCACGGCGCCCCGGCGAGCACCGACCGGGCGGTCGAGCCGGGCCCGCGCAGCGTGGCCGTGGCGTCGCGCCGGTGCCCGATCACGACCTCGTCCGCGCCGGCCGCCCGCTCCAGCAGCGCGCGCGCCGGCCGGTCGGCGACCACCTCCACCTCGACGGACACCTCGGGTGCGTGGTTCCTGGCGGCCGCCAGGACCGTGTCGAGCTGCTGCCGGGCCGCGGCGAGGTCGGACCCGGCCACGTCCGCGGCCTCGGCCCCGGCGGGCGGTGGGACCGCCCGCACGACCTCGAGCGGCACGTGCTGATCGGCCGCGCTCCGGAGCGCGAACGCGAGGACCGCCGGCGACGAGGGCCCGCCGTCGACGCCGACCACGACCGCGCGGCGCACCGCCACGCCGCGCGGGGTCGGACCGCGGTACTCGGGGATCACGAGGACGGGGCACGGGGCCTCGACGATCGCGCGCTCGGTGCCGCGCCCGGCCTCGGTCCCGAGACGGCGGTGACGGTCGCCGAGGATCAGCACCGAGCCCGCACCACAGACGCCGACCAGGGTGTCGGTGACGTCGCCCGCCCGGCAGACGAGCTGCACGTCGAGGTCGGGGGCGGTGCGCGTCAGGTAGGACTGGGCGCGGGCGCCGGCGTCGTCGTACCAGGGAGCGACCGGCGTCTCGGGCCCGTGGGCGTGGACGAGGACCACGGCCCCGGTCCGGCGACGGGCCTCGACGACCGCGCGGTCGAGCACGCGCAGCCGCAGCAGTCCGTCGTCCACGCCGATCACGACCGGGTCGGCCGTCGTCCGGGCGGCCATCACACGCCCTCCTCGGCCCAGGCGCGGTCCGGGGAGGTCCAGCGCTGCGCGGCGGCCGACGACAGGACCGCCACCGGGCAGCTCGCGGAGCGCACCACCGTCTGGCTGGTCGAGCCGACGAGCGGCCCGACGAGGGACCCCCGCCCGCGGCTGCCGAGCACGATCAGCGCGGCGCCGTGACGAGCCTCGCCCAGGATCCCCTCACCGGGCGCGCCGTGCGGGAACGCCTCGCGCATCCGGACCCCGGGATGACGGTCCGCGAGTCCGGCGAGCGCCTCGGCGAGCACGCGCCGCTGGTCGTCGTGGTCGGCATCGCCACGCCGGGTCGCCACGTGGACGGCCGTGATCCGGGCGTGCCAGCGGTCGGCGACGTCGGTGGCGAAGGCGACGGCGCCGTGGGACTCCGGCGAGCCGTCGACACCGACCACGACGGCCCCGGTGTGCCGCTCGGAGGGGTCCCAGCGCGGGGGCACCACGACCACCGGGCACGCGGCGTGGGTCATGGCGTGGACGAGCGTGCGCCCCAGCGTCACGTCGACGACGCTGTCGAACCCCCGGGACCCGACGACGAGGAGGTGCGCCCGACGGGCCACCGCGGCGAGTGCCTCCCCCACCGCCCCGTCGACCACGGAGAGCTGGACCGAGACGCCCGGGGCCTCCCCCACCGCGATGCGACGGGCCTGCTCCAACAGGCCGAGGGCGCGGCCGGACGGTGCCCGGAGCTCGTCGGCCGGGCGGTGCGACGGCGGGAGCACCTGGACGAGGTCGAGGGGCAGTCCGCGGCCGTCGGCCTCGCGGGCCGCCCACGCCGCCGCCCGCAGGGTCGCGGCATCGCCGTCCACGCCGACGACCACCCCGGCGGGTGGCACCGAGCGATCGATCATCCTTCAGCCTCCTCGGGCCGCGGCGCTCGCGCCGCCGTGTCGTGTGTGCGCCCCGAGCGTCCGTCCCCGCGACGGTCCACCGGCAGGGCCGGAGGTCCGTTCCTCCCCGAGCCCACCGGCTCACCCGGCGTCCGGAGGTCCCTGGTCACTCCGCGGCGATGCGGCGCAGCCGCAGGTCGTCCTCCACCGCGGCACGGGCGGGCGGCGGGAGCAGGAGCGTCCAGTTCCGGATCTCCGGCAGGTCCTCGAGACGGGCGAGGACGTGGCGGGCGTGCTCCGCGAGACGGCGCCGGCACCACCCCTCCACCGCCGCGGCCCCCCGCGGCACGCGCCGCGCGCGGGCGAGCGCGTCGAGCACGAGGTGGTACCGCGAGACGTGGTTGCGCACGAGCATGTCGAAGGGCGTCGTGGTGCTCCCCCGCTCGACGAACCCGCGGACGTGGAAGCGGTCGGCGACCGGGCGCCCGTGCACGACCTGGTGGACGGCTCCGGGGAACCCGTGGAACGCGAAGACGACGCCGACGGTCTCGGTGAACAGCTCGGCGAAGCGTCGCTCGTCCATGCCGTGGGGATGTGCGGCCGGTGGCGCGAGCGACCAGAGATCCACGACGTTGACCACCCGGACCCGCAGCCACGGCACGAACCGGCGCAGGATGTCGGCGGCGGCGACCGTCTCCATGGTCATCACGTCGCCGGCGCAGGCCAGCACGACGTCCGGGTCCTCGCGGTCGTCGTCGGTCCCGGCCCAGCGCCAGACCCCGGCGCCCGCGGCGCAGTGCGCGAGCGCGTCGGGCAGGGCGAGGTACTGCAGCTGGGGCTGCTTGTCGATCACGATCAGGTTGACCCGCGAGCGGGAGCGCAGGCAGCGGTCGGCCACGGCGAGCAGGCAGTTCGCGTCCGGCGGCAGGTAGACCCGCGAGACGGTGCCGCGCTGGGTCAGCACGTTCTGGATGAGCCCCGGCCCCTGGTGGGAGAAGCCGTTGTGGTCGTTGCGCCACACGGTGGAGGTCAGCAGCACGTTGAGGCTCGGCACCGGGGCACGCCAGGACAGCTCGGCGGCCTCCTCGAGCCACTTGGCGTGCTGGATGGTCTGGGAGGCGCTGACCATGCCGAACGCCTCGTAGGTCGCGAACAGACCGTGCCGGCCGGTCAGCGTGTAGCCCTCGAGCCAGCCGTGGCAGTTGTGCTCGGAGAGCACCTCCATCACGTGCCCGCCGGGGGCGAACCCGACGTCGATCGGCTCGGTGCGCTCGCTCCACGCGCGGTCGGTGACCTCGAGGACGGCGCCGAGACGGTTGCTCAGCAGCTCGTCGGGGCTCGTGATCCGGAGGAGCCCGCGGTTGCGGGTCTCGACGTCGCGCAGGTAGGTCCCGAGCCGCCGGGTCGACTCCTCCCGCAGCCGGCCCGGCGCCGGGACGTCGACCGCGTGGTCGTCCAGCGGCGGCAGGTCCAGGTCACGGGTGAGCCGGCCGCCGTCCGCGTGCGGGGAGGCACTCAGGCGCAGGTCGCCCTCGGGGCAGGCGGCCATCACGAGCGGGGTCGGCGCACCGGTGGCGTCGAAGAGCTCCTCCGGGCGGTACGAGCGCAGCCACGCCTCGAGCCGGGCGCGCCGCGCCGGGTCCTCGCGCACGCCGGTGAGCGGGACCTGGTGGGCACGGAAGGTCCCCTCGACCGGCAGGCCGTCGACCTCGCGGGGACCGGTCCACCCCTTGGGGGTCCGCAGCACGATCATCGGCCAGCGGGGGCGCGCGGCGGGGGTGCCGCCGCGCCGGGCCTCGTGCTGGATCGCGCGGATGCGGGCCGTGGCGCGGGAGAGCACGGCGGCGAACCGCTCGTGCATCTCCGGGAGGTCGTCGCCGCCCACCTCGAGCACCTCGTAGCCGTGCCCCTCGAGCAGGGACCGGACCTCGCCGGCCGGCTTGCGCGCGAGCAGCGACGGCCCGGAGATCTTCGCGCCGTTGAGGTGCAGCACCGGCAGGACCGCGCCGTCGCCTCGCGGGTCGAGGAACGAGATGCCTTTCCACGATCCCTCCAGCGGCGCGGTCTCCGCCTCCCCGTCGCCGACCACGGCGAGCGCGACGAGATCGGGGTTGTCGAGCACCGCACCGACGGCGTGCATCAGCACGTAGCCCAGCTCGCCGCCCTCGTGGATCGAGCCGGGCGTGCTCGCGCCGACATGACTCGGGATGCCGCCGGGGGTGGAGAACTGCCGGCAGAGCCGGGTCAGTCCGGCCTCGTCGCGGCTCACCTCGGGATAGACCTCGCTGTAGCGGCCCTCGAGCCAGGACGCCGCGACGAGCGCGGCCCCGCCGTGGCCGGGCCCGGCCAGGTAGATCATGCGCTGCCCGGTGCGCCGGACGAGCGCCGAGGCGTGGGCGTGCACGAAGGCGAGCCCGGGGCTCGTCCCCCAGTGACCGAGCAGGCGCGGCTTGATGTGCGCCTGCTCGAGCGGCTGCCGCAGCAGCGGGTTCGCCAGGAGGTAGATCTGGGCGACCGTCAGGTAGTCGACCGCCCGCCACCAGGCGTCCACGGCCGCGAGCTCCTGGTCGGCCGGGGCGCCGGGCCGGACCGCCGCGGCACCGAGCGAGCTCACGCTCACCAGGTGTCGCCTTCGCCCGCGTCCACGCCGAAGCAGCCGGGCCCGGGCAGCGCCTCGGATCCGGAGACGGGCGCGAGCGCCGTGAGCTGGAAGCGGAGGACCTCGCGGGTGGGCCCGGGAGCCCCGATCCCCCACCCGAGGATGCCGGTGGCGGGCACGGTCAGCCCACCGTACGTCCGGTGCTCGAGGATCTCCGCGCCGAACGGCTCGTCCCGGTAGACACCCTGGTGCCGCGGATCGCCCCAGCGCGTCGTGGTGGCACGGCGGGGCAGCCCGCCGCGGTGCAGGGTCAGGTGCAGCGCGACCGGGGCGCCCGCGACCGCGAAGGCCACGGTGGCGGAGTCCCGGCCGTCCGCGGTCCAGTGCACGGTGTCCGACGGCAGGAGCACCGAGGGGACCCAGATCGCGCTCATCGCGGCATGGGCCAGGTCGGCGCGGGCGAGGTCGGGGCCGACGACGGCCGGGTGCCGGTGGCGCCCGAGGACGGTGGTCTCCCGGCGGGCGTGTCCGGCCACCCAGGAGTCGACGATGCGCAGCACGCCCGCGACCCGCAGTTCGCGGAAGTACCCGTGCGTCGGCAGGGTGACCTCGTGCCCGCGGTAGGGCCACCACCGGCGGCCGAGGCGGATCATCCCCCGTGAGCGCATCCGCACCCCGATCACGTCGTGCGCGGCGGGCGCCACCGAGCACCGCGCGTAGCGGGCAGCAGGCTCCGGCGCGCTCCCGAGGTCGTCGGCTCCCGTGGTCGCGGTGGCCCTGCGCCGGATCGTCGCCGGCGTGCCCGTCGGCTCGACCCTCGTCTCCGTCGTCATCGGACGTCCCTCTCTCGGCCGGGCACCTCCCGGCCCGGACGGCGGCCACGTTCCCCGGACGGCGGGTCGGGAGGGCAGGGTCCGACAGTCCCGCCGCGACGGCGCGCGTCCCGGTCCCTCCGGGTCTTCCGACCCTGCTGCCTGCGGTGGGCCCCGGGCGACGCTGCGGGCCATGACCACGCCAGCGCCGCCGGGGACCCGGCTCGCGGCACCGCCCGAGACGCTCGACGACGACCCGCCGGTGCGCGCCCTCATGAGCCCCCTCGCCCCCGTGGAGGTGCCCGCGACGACCCGGGTCGCGACCGCGCTCGACCACCTGCGCCGGCTCGACGCGGGCCACCTCGTGCTCCGCGGTCACGGCCGCCTCAGCACGGTCGCGGAGGCCGACCTGCTGCGCCACGCGCTCGCGGGCGGCGCCAGCCCGGCCCGGCTGCTCGATCCCGTGTCCGACCTGGCCCGGCCGACGGAGTCGGTCGGGCCGGAGACGCGTCGCTCCCGCGCCGCGGCGCGCATGCTCGCCCACGACCACCCCGTGCTGATCGTGGTCGCCGACGGCGAGCCCTGCGGCGTCCTCGACGCCCGCACGATCCTGCACAGCGTGGCGGAGACCCGGCGCTGAGCCCCGACCGCGCGCGCCGGGGGACCTGCGGCCCGAGGCGTCGGGCCGTCCGGCCGGTGCCGTCGGGCGTCGCCCGGGGATCGACTCGGGGGATGATCGAAACAGACACCGATGTCCCTGCCGGGATCGACGCCGTGCGCGCGGTCGGGACCCTCAGCCGCCACGACTACGACGCGGTCGTGGTGCCCATGCTCGACGCCGCGGTCCGCGAAGGTCGGCGGCTGCGCTTCCTCTGCGTCGTCGACGAGGACTTCCGCGGTCTGACCCCCGACGCGGCGTGGGCCGACGTCAAGCTCGGCCTCACGGCGATGCGCAACCTCGAGGGCTGCGCGGTCGTGAGCGATCTCGACTGGGTGCGACGCTCCACGAGCATGGCGTCGTTCTTCCTGCCCGGCCACGTGCGCGTGTTCGACGCCGACGAGCGGGCCGAGGCGCTGCGCTGGCTCGAGTCGCTGCCGGGCCGTCTCGTGACGACGCGGGTGGACCCGGCCGCCGGGGTCGTCGTCGCGGACGTCGGCGAGCCGCTGCGCCGCGAGGACGTCGACGTCATCGCCGCGGCGGTCGACAGCTGGCTCGCCGACCACACCGAGCTGCCCGGCCTGGTCCTGCACGCCGCGTCGTTCCCCGGGTGGGAGAACGTCGGGGCGCTCGTGCAGCACCTCCGGTTCGTCGGCGGCCACCAGCGCCGGATCGGCCGCGTCGCGCTCGCCGTCGACGGCCAGCCCGTCGGGATCGCCGCGCGCGTGGCGGGCACCCTGCTCCACCCCGAGGTCCGGCAGTTCGCCGCGAACGAGCTCGACGCGGCGATCAGGTGGGCCGGGGCGGCGTCGCGGCAGGCGCACACCGCCTGAGCGACCCCGACCCACGTGCGGCGCGGCCTGCTCTCGCGGTGGCGCCGATCAGGGGTGCAGGCAGACCGCGCCGTGGCCCACGCCGTGCTCGCGTTCGGCGTGGACCAGGGTCGCGGCGCGGACCGCCGGGTCGTCGAAGGTTTCGACGTGCACGTCGCACTGCAGTCCGCGCAGAGCGGCCTCCACCGTGGCCCGCTCGATCACCACGCCCGCGAGCACCGTCTCCCGCACCCCCTCGGTGTGGGTGCAGACGGCGAGGACCGGTTGGCGGCGCCAGGGCACCTCGAGCCCGAGCGTGTCCGCCGGGACCGACCCGGGGGTGCGCCAGGCCGGCGACCCGTCCCGGGTCGGGCCGTTCAGCAGGTGCAGCCAGGCCCCGCGGCTGCCCGCCGCGTGCGCCACGTCCACCACGCGGGCCAGGTCCGCGGGCGCCGCGTACCGGGGCGACGCCCCGTCGCCCGCGCGGCGGTCCACCCGCCGGCGGGCGAGGTCCATCGGCGTCGCAGGCCGCCGGCGGGTGCCCGAGATCGTCACCAGCGGGCGGCTGTCCGCGCTCGCGGAGATCACGGTCCGGGGCGCCCAGCCGAGCGAGCGCAGCGCGTTCTCGACCGCACCGACGAGGCGGCCGGCGTGGACGAGCGCCCGGTGGGTGGCCGGGTCCGCCGTCGGGTCCAGCGCGAGCTCGACCCGCCGGTCGTGCACCGACACCGCGCACGCCGGGGCCGCCGGGCCGCCCAGGGGCTCCAGGGCGTGGAGCAGGGCCGCGATCTCGGACGGTGTCCACCGCTGCGCCGGCGTCGGGGTGCGGGTCGCGTTCATGGGGTCAGCGTGCGCAGGTGCTCCACCCGGCCCCAGGGCCGGACGTCACCGACGTCGGGCCCTCCGTGCCCCCGTCGTACGGTCCGGCGGCCCTGCTGCGTGGCGGGGTCGCGCCGGAGCATCGTCGCCATGAACACCGACCCGGGCTCGCGCCGGGCCCGCGACATGATGACCAGTCCGGTACTCACCGTGCCGCCCGACGCGACGCGGCCGGCGGTGTCGGCGCTGCTCGTGTCCCACGGCATCGCCTCGGCGCCGGTGGTGGACGCCGGCGGACGCCTGCTGGGGCTCGTGGACGAGCTGCACCTCGTGGGCGCGGACGACGCCGCGCCCGCCGCGGAGCTCATGACCCGTCCGGTCCCCGTCGCCGACCCCGACACCCCCGTCGAGGACCTGGTCCAGCGCCTCCTCGAGGCCGGGACGCGTGCCGTGACCGTGGTGCGCGAGGACGTCCCGGTGGGGATCGTGAGCCGCCGGGACGTCCTGCGTCGCGTGGCCCGCGGCGAGCTCGTCCCGACGGGCGCTCCCTCGGCCGGGGCGGAGCCCGGCGACGGGGACACGCGCCCGGTCGTGGTGGGCGTCGACGGGTCCGAGGGGTCGATCCGGGCCGTCCGGTGGGCGGCGCGCGCGGCGCGGGCGGACGGGGCTCCCCTGGTCGCGCTCACCGTGTTCGGGGCCCCCGACCTCTACGGCACCGAGGCCGAGCTCGCGCACGAGGCGCGCCGGCAGCTCGCCGCGTCGGTGCGCCGGGCACTCGGTGCCGACGCCGACGGACCGGAGACGATCCGCCAGGAGGTGCGCGAGGGCCGGCCGTTGCGCGCCCTCGTCGACGCCAGCGAGCAGGCCCGGCTGCTCGTGGTCGGCAGCCGGCAGGTCGAGGGTCTCGGCGGGCCCCGCCGCGGGTCGCTCACCGCGCGGCTCGTGGGGCACGCCCGGTGCCCTGTCGTGGCGGTGCCCGAGGGCTCGGACGTCCTCGGGGCGGGGCGTGCGCGGATGGCCGAGGACGGGTCCGTCCTCACCCCCGGTCCCTGAGGGTCGCTCCACGACCGCTCGTCCCCGCACGACACCGCATGACACCGCCCCACCGGACCGGCGGGGCGATGTCGCAGCTCGTCCGAGGCGTCAGGCGATCGGCCCGACGGGCAGGGGCCCGGCCAGGGCGGCGTCCTGCTCGCTCGCCTCGTGCGCCGGTGCCGGGGTGGGGCGGACCACGGTGACCGGGCACGGCGCGCGCAGCACCACCGAGAGCCCGACCGACCCGAACAGGGTGCTGCGCAGCCCGCCGCGGCCGCGGTGGCCGACGACCAGCATCGCGGCGCCCTCGGCTTCCTGGGTCAGCACCCACCCGGCGGGCCCGGTCACGGCCACGACCTCCACCGGCACCGCACGCTCCGCGGCGCCGAGCCCGGCCCGGATCTCCTCGACGCGGCTGCGCGCGCCGTCCTCCACCGCCTGGCGGATCTCGCCGGTGTCGGCCAGCAGCGGGTAGCCGTAGGACGTCATCCAGGCGTCCGGCGGCTCGTGCGCCACCACGACCCGGACCGACGCCCCGCGGCGCCTGCCCTCGTCGATCGCGAAGCGCACCGCGTCCTCGGCCGGCGCCGAGCCGTCGAATCCCACGACGACCGCGCCACGGCCCTCCACCGTTGCGTCCATCTGCCCACTCCTCGTCCGACGGGCGTTCTCCGTGTCGTCACCACGGTCCCCGGGGCGGCGCCCGCGCCGCAGGAGCCGGACGGTCCCCGCCCGGCGGGCCGTCGGTCCCTGGTGACCCGGGCCGCCACCGTCTGTGCTGGGTGGGAGCGAGGAGGCGGCCATGGCCCACCCGGGAGGCACCGTGACGACGCAGGGGGACGGCGCACCGAGCCCCGAGGAGGTCGCGACCCTCCTGCGGGCCGGGGCGAGCGCGCCCTCGAGCCACAACAGCCAGCCCTGGCGGCTGCGCTGGCACGAGAGGTCGATCGAGGTGCACGGCGACCCCGGACGGCTCCTGTCCGCCGCCGACCCGGACGGGCGCGAGCTGCGCCTGGCCTGCGGCGCGGCCCTGACCAACGTGCGCCTGGCCGTACGCGCCCAGGGACGCCGCGCTCACGTCGCGCTGATGCCCGACCCCGAGGATCCGTGGTTCCTCGGGCGCGTGCGGCCCGGGGCTGCCCTGCCCCCGTCGGGGTGGGAGATCGAGCTGGCGGGGGCCGTCGCCCGCCGGCACACCGATCGGCACGCGTTCGAGCACCGGCCACTGTCGGCGACCCTGCGTGACCAGCTCGTGCGAGCGGCGTGGCGGGAACGATGCCGTCTCGTGGTCGTGGACGACCCGGCCCAGCGGCGCGCCCTGCGCGAGCTCACCGCCGAGGCCCATCGGCGACAGCGGGCGGACCCCGCCTTCGTCGCCGAGTGGGAGCAGTGGATCGGCCACGCCGCGCGGACCGAGGACGGTCTGCCGGCCACCGACGCGCATCGCGAGCCCCCCGGCGACGCGGCCTGGCGGCCGCGTGACTTCGGCGCCGCGGCCGAGGACGCCGACCGCGGGTCCCGGCCCGACGGCGCGGCGACGGACGAGCCCACGATCGCGGTGCTGGTGTCCTACGACGACACCGGTCTCGCGCACGTGCGCGCCGGTGAGGCGATGCAGCACGTGCTGCTCACCGCCACCGCACGCGGCGTCGGCGCCTCGTTCGTCGCTCCCCCGCTCGAGGTCGCCCCGGTCCGGGCGCGGGTGCGGGCCCTGCTCGGCGGGGTGCTGTGGCCGCAGGTCGTCCTGCGCCTCGGGTGGGGACGGGCGGTGCACCCGACACCGCGCCGTCACGACCCGGGGGCGTGATCAGCTGCCGGGGTCGAACGGCGTCCACCACGACAGGCGGGTGCCGGTGCCGTTCGTCCGGCGCGCGACCGTCGCGTCCCCGCCCAGGGCCCGCGCCCGGGCCGTGAGGTTGGCCAGCCCGCTGCGGGCCACGGCGTCGGGGATGCCGACGCCGTCGTCGGTCACGTCCACGGCGAGGACGTCGTCCACGGAGACCGTGACGACCACGGAGTCCGCGCCGCCGTGACGCACGGCGTTGGAGACCCCCTCGCGGACCACGGCCTCCACCTGCACGGCGAGATCCTCGGGAACGGTCTCGACGGGCCCGGAGAGGCGCACCACCGGCTCGGTCTCCACGTGCGCGGCCATCTCGGCGACCGCGGCGCGCAGCCGCCCACCGAGACCCGGGGTGGTGCCGACGGCGTGCAGGTCGAAGATGCTCGTGCGGATCTCCCGCACGATGCCGTCGATCTGGTCGACCGCTTCGTTGACCCGCGCCGCGGCCTCCGGGGACGAGCGCAGCCGGGCCTGGGTGGCCTGCAGCCCGAGGCCGAGCGCGAAGAGGCGCTGCAGGACGTGGTCGTGCAGGTCGGCGGCGATGCGCTCCCGGTCGGCGGCCACGTCGAGCTGGCGCCGCGTGCGCTGCGACTCGGCGAGACGCAGCACGAGGGCCGCCTGGTCGGCGAACGAGGCCACCGTCGACAGGCCCTCGCCGTCCATGGCGGGTGAGCCCGGCCGCCGGGCGACGACCAGCACTCCGGTGACGACCTCGCTCCCGTCGAGCGGCACGAGCAGCGCCGGCCCGAGGCGCTGCACGACGCCCTCGACCGCGAGCACCAGCTCGTCCTCGACGTGCGGGAGATGGGTGCGGGCCACGCCGGCGAGCGGCGACCCCGCGACGGCGAGCCGCGCCCCCACGGGCAACCGGTCCTCGAGTCCCACGCTCACGGTCACCCGCACCGACGGGGCGGCGTCCTCGTCGGCGACCGCCGCCGGGGGCGTCGTGATCACCGCGCCGACGCCGTCGGCCAGCTCCGCGGCGCGCTCGGCGGCCAGGACGAGGGCCTCCCCCGCGTCGGCGCCGGCCAGGACCTGGGTGGTGATCTCACCGGACGCCTCGAGCCAGCGCTGGCGGCGCTGCCCCTCGACGACGAGGCGCTGGGCGTCCTGGTGCAGCCGCGCGTTCTGGACGGCCACCGCCGCCGCGGCGGCCAGGGCCACGATCACCTCCTCGTCGCCGGGCGTGAACGGCCCGCTGCGCTTCTCGGCGAGGTAGAGGTTGCCGAAGACCTCGCCGCGCACCCGGATCGGGACGCCGAGGAACGAGCGCATCGGCGGGTGGTGCTCCGGGAAACCGACCGAGGAGGGATGGTCCCGGAGGTCGTCCACCCGCAGCGGTGCGGGGTGGCGGATCAGCTCGCCGAGCAGACCGCGGCCGCGCGGGAGGTCGCCGATCTGCGCGCGACGGGCCTCGTCGAGGCCCGTCGAGACGAAGCGGGCCAGCCCGTCGCCGGTCTCGTCGAGCACGCCCAGGGCCCCGTAGCGGGCGTCGACGAGCGTCGTCGCGACCTCGACCAGGCGGCGCAGGGTGGTGTCCAGGTCGAGGCCGTCGGCCACGGCCGTCATCGAGGAGAACAGCGCAGCCACCTGCTCGGGGCCGGCGGCGCTCCACGGCGGGCCGGCCGGCACCCGACGGGGCCCCGCGACCGACCCCGGGGCCGTGCCCTCGATGTCCACCACGGCGCGAGCCTCCCCTCCCCCACGGATGCGCGACCCATGGTGGGCGCCACGGCACGCCCGGACCAGGGCCGGAGGTCCCCATGATCGCCCGCGACCCCGGACCGACGGTCGGAGGTCCCGCGCGCACCGGACGGTCGACCCTGACGGCGCCGCCCCGGCCTGCGCTGCCATCGGGTCCATGAGCGTTCTCGACCGGCCGGCGTCCGACCAGCGCGTCCTGCTCGCCGACGGCAGTCCCGTGGAGGTGCGGGCCCTGACCGGTCGCGACGCGGCCGCGCTCACGCGCCTGCACCGCGAGCTCCCGGAGCGTGACCGGTGGCTGCGCTTCGCCACGGTCTCCGAGCACGCCGTCGAGGGCTACGCCACGGCCGCGGCGGCCTCCGGCGACGTCTGGGGCGCCTTCCTGGGCGCCGAACTGGTCGGCGCGGTGCACCTCGCCCCCGATCCCACGCCCGGCGGTGCCGAGGTCGCGGTGACCGTGAGCCACCGGATGCAGTCGCACGGCGTGGGGACCGCGCTGCTCGAACGTGCGGTCCGGGAGTCCGTCCGGCGCGGCATCGGCCACTGGAGCGCGGAGGTGCTCGCCGAGAACACGACGATGCGGCGGGTCTTCACCGACCTCGGGCTGCCGGTCAGAGCCGAGCAGGACGGACCGTCGCTGCACGTGGCGATCACCCTGCCCGACCCCGACGATCCGGCGGCGGGATCGGCGTTCGCCACCGCCGCGCTCGCCCGCTCGGCCCACGCCGCCCGGGCGGGGCTCGGCCCGGTGCTGCGGCCGCGCTCCCTCGCCGTCGTCGGCGCCGGCCGGCGGACGGGGTCGGTGGGGCGCGCCGTGCTCGACGCCCTGCTCGCCGGCGGGTACGCCGGGCGCCTGCAGGTCGTCCACCCCCGGGCCGCCGAGGTCGCGGGGGTGCCGGCCGTGGCGTCGGTCGACCTGCTGCCCGAGGCGCCGGATCTCGTCGTCCTCGCGACCCCGCCCGCCTCGCTGCCCGAGCTCGCGGAGGCGTGCGGGCGCCGGGGGGCGCGGTCCCTGCTCGTGATCACGTCCGGCCTGGCGGCCGCGGGGGTCGACGAGGCGGTGCTGGACGCGGTGCACCGCCACGGGATGCGGATGGTCGGCCCCAACTGCCTCGGTCTCGTCGACACGGCGCCGGACGTGCGCCTCGATGCCTCCTTCGCCCCGGGCACGGCGCCGCCGGGCCCGGTCGGCGTGGTGACCCAGTCCGGCGGGGTGGCGATCGCGGTGCTCGAGGCCCTGCGCGGACTCGGCCTCGGCGTCTCGACCCTCGTCTCGGTGGGCGACCGCTACGACGTCAGCAGCAACGATCTCCTGGCCTGGTGGTCCGAGGACGCGGCCACGCAGGTCGCCGTCCTCCACGTGGAGTCGTTCGGCAACCCCCGGGCGTTCTCCCGTCTGGCCCGCCGGCTCTCGACACGGGTGCCCGTGCTCGCGGTGCGGGCGGCGAGCAGCGAGGTCGGGGCACGTGCCGCGGCCTCGCACACCGCCGCCTCCGCCACCCCGGCGGTGCGTCGGGACGCGCTCTACCGCCAGGCCGGGGTGTCGCCGGTGGACGATCTCGGCGAGCTCGCGGGCGCCCTGGCCGCCCTGTGCTGGAGCGCTCCCGCGCCCGGTGACCGGGTGGCCGTGCTCGGCAACGCCGGCGGCACGAACGTCCTCGCCGCCGACGCCTGCGTCGCGGCCGGGCTGCGGGTCCCGCCGCTCGCGGCGCCGACCCGGGCGCGGCTCGACGCCCTGCTGCCGACCACGGCGGCCACGGCGGGGCCGGTCGACACCACGGCGACCGTCGACGCGGCGACCTTCGCGGCCTGCCTCGACGTGCTCCGCGAGGCCGACGAGGTGGACGCCGTCGTGACCGTCGGGTGCCCCACCGCGCTGGGCGACCCCGGCACCGAGCTGGGCCGGGCTCTCGCGCGGCCCGTCGGACGCGGCGTCCCGGTGGTCGCCGTCGCGCTGGACCAGCGGGCCCGCGTCGCCCCGCTGAGCGATCCGGCCGGCATCCCCCGCGCCCCTTCCTTCGCCGACCCCGCGGACGCCGTGCGCGCCCTCGCGCACCTGGTCCGTCGCGGCGCCGACGTCGCCCGGGATCCCGGGCGGCCCCTGCCCGTCGACGAGCACCCGGTCGACCTCGCCGCGGCCCGGGCCGTGGTCTCCGGCGCGCTCGGGCGCCCCGGCGGCTGGCTCGACCCCGGCGAGTGCGCCGCGGTGCTGGGCGCGGCCGGGCTCGAGCTCCTGTCCGCCCGGACCACCCGCACCGTGGAGGAGGCGGTGGCCGCCGCCCGCGCGCACGCCGGGCCCGTGGCGCTCAAGGTCGTCGCGGACGGCGTGGTCCACAAGTCCGAGCAGGGCGGGGTCGCCCTGGCGGTGGAGGGCGACGACGCGGTCCGTGCCGCCGTCGAGGGGTTCGCCGCCCGCTTCGGCGACGCCTGGCGCGGCACCCTGGTCCAGCCGATGGTCCCGGCCGGCGCCGAGATGCTCGTGGGCGTGGCCGGGGACCCGGACTTCGGCGCCCTCGTCTCCGCCGGTGTCGGGGGGACGGGCACGGACGTGGCCGACCGCCGCTGGCACCGTCTCGTCCCCCTGACGACGACCGACCTCGCCGAGCTCCTCGACGAGCTCCCGCTGGACCGCGGGATCGCCGCCCGGCTCGTCGACCGTGACCGGCTCGCGGTGGTGATCGCGCGGGTGGCCCGTCTGGCGGAGCTCCTGCCGCAGATCGCCGAGATGGACCTCAACCCGGTGGTCTGCACCCCCGGGGCCTGCCGGCTCGTCGACGCGCGCATCCGCGTGGCGCCGGTGACCTCCGGCCGAGGTGCTTGACAGGTGATCCCTCCGCACGACGATGGACCTCTCGCGTACGCCGTGACCTGAGAGGGTGTCGTGTCCGACCGCTCCGAGCCCACGACCCCGTCGGAGGGCCTGGCCTTCCCGACCGTCGCCCGCCTGGAGCTCGACGACCTGCTCGACCAGCTCATCGCCCGGGCCACCGAGGTCAAGCTGACCCAGGGCCGGCTGCGCGGTCTCCTCGACGCCGTCCACCACATCACCGCGGGCCTCGACCTGGACGACCTCGTGGCACGCATCGTGGAGAACGCCTGGAGCCTCGTGCGCTCGCGCTACGCCGCGCTCGGGGTGGTCCGCGACGGCCGTCTCATCCGCTTCGTGCACGTGGGGATGGACGCCGACACCGTGGCCCGGATCGGCGAGCTCCCGGAGGGCAAGGGCGTGCTCGGCGAGCTCATCGAGCACCCCCGGCCGCTGCGCCTCGCCGACCTGTCGACCCACCCGTCGGCGGTCGGCTTCCCCGCCCGGCACCCGCCGATGCGGTCCTTCCTCGGTGTCCCCCTGCTCGCGGGCGGCACCGTGTACGGGAACCTCTACGTCACCGAGAGCGAGCACGAGGGTGGTTTCGGCGCCGACGACGAGCAGTTGCTCAAGGCCCTCGCCGGCGCGGCCGGCATCGCGATCGAGAACGCGCTGCTGCTCGACACGACCCGGCGCCGGGCGCGCTGGCAGGCCGCGTCCGCGCGCCTCGCGAGCAGCCTGCTCTCCGGCGAGCTCGCCCCGGAGGCGGAGATCCAGCACCTCCTCGACACCGCGCTCGACGTGGCCCGGGCGCGCGGTGCCGCGGTCACCGAGGTCGCGGACGACGACCCCGGGACGGCACGCGTCACGGTGGCCGCGGGCCTGCTCGCCGACTGGGCCGGGCGCCGGGCCGAGGTGTCCGGCTCGATCACGCAGGCCGCCCTCGACGCGGGCGGACCGGTGCTCATCACCGACGCGACGACCGATCCCCGCACCACCGGGATGGTCGAGCGGGCCCCGGAGGTCCGGTCGCTGCTGGCCGTCCCGCTGAGCGCGTCGGCCGCCGGCACCCGGTCGGTGCTCGTGCTGACCAGGACCGCGGGCGAGGAGGTGTTCGGGCCGGTCGAGGCGGAGATGCTGCTCTCGTTCGCGGCACACGCCACCACCGCGATCGAGATCGCCCGCGGGCGGCGCGACCGCGACGCCGTCCGCATCCTCGAGGACCGCGAGCACCTCGTGCTGGCGCTCTCCGAGCAGGTGCTCACGCGCGTGCAGCGGGTCGGTCTCGCGCTGACCAGCGCCGCCTCGGGCGCCGAGCCGGGGCTGCGCGATCAGCTGCTGGCCCAGGTCGCCGAGCTCGACGACGTCACCCGCGCGGTCCGCGACACCGTCTTCCCGCGCTGAGCCGCGGGCTCACCGTCGGCTCAGAGCCGGCTCTCGTGATCGGGCCCGGTGAACCGGCGCCACGCCGTCTCCCACGCCCGCAGGCGCGCCCGGTCGAGCACCCACCGCAGTGCGGCGAGCAGCAACAACGACACCACCAGGTCGGCCACCACGAGGAACAGCGTGGTCAGGATGCCCTGCCCCGCCGGGTACGCCGGCGTCATCGGCGCCACGGTCGGCCGGTCCGCACGATCCACCCACAGGGTCCGGGTGTCGCCGCGTCGGACGTCCGACGGCACGTGCGTCACGACGACCCGGCGCGTGCCGTCGGCGGCGGTCCAGCCCACCGGGGCCCGGAAGCCGTAGCTCTCCGCGTTGGGGCGCGCCCCCGTGTCGTCCTCGGGGGGCGCGAGCACCACCGCCGTGACCTGGTGTCGCTCCGCCTGCTGGGTGGCGATCTGGGGGGTGAGCCTCGCGGTCACCGAGCTGCCGATCGTGAGGAACACGGGCAGCAGCATCAGCCCCAGGACGAGCAGCACCCAGCGTGCGCCCACCTCGATCCGGTCGCTGCGCCGTCGCAGGGTCGACGCCCTCGGCACGAACGCGCCGATCGCCCGTCGCGTCGCCTCGGTCGTGTCGCGCATGGTGAGCCGCCTCCCTCGGTGCTCCTCGTTGTCACCGACAGCCTCGGGCGCCGGCCGGGGGCGACGGCACCGGCGGCGGACCCGCCGACGGCGGCCGGGGGGGCCCGGAGTCGGCGGGACCATCGGCCGGTGATCGGACGGTCGTCGCGGCGGTCAGCCACCGCCCTCCGGGTCCAGCACGAGACGCCGGCCCGTCACGCGCCGGGCCGTGATCCTCAGGACGTGGGCACCACGGCGCCGGACCCACGGCCGGTGCCCGACGTCGAGGACGGCGAGCAGCTCGTCGACGTCGTTGACGACCTCCGCCCGCCCGACGACCAGGACGCTCCACCCCGCGCGGGCGTCGGCGTCGATCTCGTCGGCCTCGAAGGCCACGACGTCGCCCCGGCGTGCGGCCTCGAGCTTGGGGCCGGCCCCGGTCCGCACGATGATCGAGTTCTCGTGCCGGAGGAAGTTCACCGGGTGGACCGCCGGGGCGTCGTCCTCGGTGAAGACCATGCGCCCGACGGGCACGGTGTCGAGCAGGCGGGAGCACTCGCCCACGGTCAGCTCGTCGGTCTCGCGGCTCGTCGTCATGTCCGGACCTCCGCTCGTCTCGTCGACGGCCGACGCTCGCCCCCGGCACCGCCGGCCGCAGGACCCCGAGGTGCCCTCGTCGCGGGGACGTTGGTCCCGGATCGGCTCGTGACGGGTCGGCGGGCGACCCGGGACGCCACTCCTAGGACGGCGCCGGCCCGACCTCGCCGCGCCGGCCCAGCAGCGCTCCGCCCACCCCGGCGACCGCGACCGTGACCAGCGCCGCCGCCGTCACGGCCGCGGCCTGCTCCGCGCCGAACAGACCGCGCGAGGAGGCGACGGCGACCACGGCGGACGGCACGCCGAGTGCGGCGGTGGCGACGAGCCCCGACGCCGCCGGGCGGCGCAGGGCGATCGCGGTCAGGACGTGGACGACCACCGCCGCCGCGACCAGCGCGCCGCCGAACACCAGCGCGCTCGCCGAGGAGAACAGCGCCGCGAAGCGCAGCCCGGCGCCGTAGGTCACGAAGAAAAGGGGCACCAGGAAGCCCTCGGCGACCCCGATGAGTTGCTGGGCCAGGCGCCGGGGCTCCCCCAGCGCGGCCAGCACGGCACCGGCCGCGAACCCGGCGACGAGGACGCTCGCGCCGAACGCCACCGCCAGGGCGGCGAGGCCGAAGAGGACCGCGAGGCCGAGCCGGAGGTCCAGCGCCCAGCCCTGGCGGACGGACTCGTCCCGCAGGACGACCACGGCACGGGCCGCCCGGAACCGCCGGCCGAGCCACCACGCCACCACCGCGAGTGCCGTGACGAGCGCCGCGCCGAGCAGCGCCCGCCCGACCTCTCCGCCGGCCAGGACCACCGGGACGGCGAGCACGGTGACGACGTCGAGGGCGGTGATCCACCCCGCCGTGAACGCGGCGACGGGCTCCCGCAGCCCGCCCGGCCCGGACTCGAGGATGGGGACGGCCACCGCGACCGACGACGTCGCCACCAGCACGACCAGCACCGCGGGCGGGGACGCTCCGAGCCACGCCACGAGCAGCCCCGCGGGGATCGCGAGGGCCACGGTGACCGCCGTGGCCGCGGCCATGGACGCCAGCTGGGGACGCAGGCCCGGGTCGCGGACCGGCAGCCGGGTGCCGATCACGAACATCAGCATCGCCAGGCCCACCTCGCCGAGGAAGCGCAGGGTCGGCTCCGACGGGTCCACCCAGCCGAGCCCCCCGCGCCCGATCACGGCGCCGGCGAGGATCTCCCCGACGACGGCGGGCACCCGGACCCGGGGCACGGCGGCCAGCGCCGGGCCCGTCAGCCCGGCCACCACGACCACCGCGAGCAGCCCGAACGTCACCCGCCGATCATCCACCGCACGGGTCGGGCGGGAGCCTCGTCGCGGCTCCGGTCTCAGGACGCGCCGACATCCGCCCCGCGCGCCGGGACACCGGCACCGATCCTCGGGGGCGTCGGCGGCACGATGATCACCGGGCACGTCGCGTGGCGCACGACGCCCGGTGCCGCGCTGTGGTGGAACCACGGGTCGGCCACGCCGAGCACGAGGACGTCCGCGCCGCGGGCCCGGTCGACCAGGGCGCGGTCGACGGGGCCGTCCGCGGCGACACGGACCGCGACGAGGGGGGCGCCGCGACGCCGGGCCCGGTCCTCGGCGAAGCGCCAGGCGCCCGCGCACCCGGGCGTGCCGTCGTCGCCGAGGAGCACCGGCGCGTGGTCACCGTGGGGTGCCACGGGGTCGAAGTCGGCCGGCACGACCGCGACGGGCACGTCGACGCGGCCGACGAGACCGCGGGCCACGCCACCGAGCAGCAGGTCCCCGAGCCGTCCGTACCCGTCGCTGCCGACCACGACCATCTCGGCGTGCTCGAGGTGCGACCGCAGGACGGGGACCGGCCCGCCGTCGGCCGCCGACCTGGTGATCTCCAGGTCGGGGGCCACCTCGTGCGCGATGCCCGCGGCGTCGGCGAGGGCCTGCCGGCCGCGACGGCGCAGCGCAGGCCCCGCGATGCGGGCCCATCCCGGATGGTGTCCCACGGGACCGACCAGGGCGTGGACCAGCACCAGGCCCAGGCCGCGGTCGCGCGCCTCCGTGGCGGCCCACCGCACGGTCCGCTCGTCCGGCTCGATCCCGACGCCGACCACGACTCGCCGGAGCACCACACCCACCTCCGGAGATCGCTGGATCACGGTGTGGCGAGACTGGCGGGCCGGAACGGCGCCCAGAAGGGGCGCAGGGCCCGGTGGGTCGGGACCAGCAGCACCTCGACGCGGTCCGCCGGCCGCGATGGGCTGGCGGCCGGGAGAGGAGCCGCCATGGACACCGTGCCCGAACGCCGACCGACCGAGGCCTACGACCTCGCCGCCGCGGTGGTGGCGCTGAGCCGTCGCGACGTCCCCCGGGTGACGCTGCTCGCCGCGCTCGACCAGGCCCGGACGTCGCTGCGCCGCGAGCCGCACCGCGACGTGCGACGCACCCTGACCTGGGTCGTCGGGGCGGTCGAGCGGGGTGAGAGCGCGGACGCGTGCGTCGACGCCGCGCTCCGCGTCGCGGCCCGGGACCTGGGGCGCCCGCCGTCGGCGGGGTACGCGCGATGAGCACCCCGATGCTCGCCGCCGAGCGTGCCGCCCTGCGGACCGCCGCGGCCCGCGCGATGCGGGCCCCCTCCGAGCACAACGCCCAGCCCTGGCGATGGGTCCTCGGTCCCGACGGGCTCGACCTGTACGTCGACCGGTCCCGGCGGCTCCGGTTCACCGACGAGCGCGGGCACGGCACGCTGCTCGGTTGTGGATGCGCCCTGCACCACCTGCAGGTCGCCCTCGCCGGCGACGGATGGCTCGCCGACGTCCGGCACCAGCCCGACGGCCCGGCCGACCGCCCGCTCGCCCGGGTCCGCATCCGGCCCGCGGACGGCGAGCCGGACGCGCGGACGTCCCGGCACGCGGCCGCCATCGACGAACGCCACACGGATCGCCGGCGGTTCTCGGGGCGGTCGGTGTCGCCCGCCGTCCTGGGCGCGCTGGACGACGCGGCGCGTCCCTTCGGCGGTGTCCTGCACCTGACCTACGGCGGGCACCGGGCGCTCCTGGCCGGGGCGATGCGGGACGCCGCGGCCCGTCAGCCCGAGCAGGAGGGCTACCTCGCCGAGCTGAACCAGTGGACCCATCGTTACGCGGGGGCGCACGACGGCATCCCGGCCGGTGCCCGCCTCGACGGGCCCCCGCCGTCCTACCGCGACCTCGTCCTGCGCTGGTTCCCGCGCGGGACGCTGCGCCAGCCCCACGCCGGCGCCGATCACGAGGACGCCTCGGCGCTGGCCGTCCTGACGGCGGTCGACGACGACCCGGTGTCGGTGCTGCGGGCGGGCGAGGCGCTCAGCGCGGTGCTGCTCGAGGCGACGGCCCAGGGCCTGGGGACGACGCCCGTCACCCAGGTCCTCGAGGTACCCGAGACGAGGGAGCTCGTGCGCCACCTCGTGGTCGGCGCCCACCGACCCCCGGTGTGCGTGCTGCGCCTCGGCTGGCCCGATCCGCTCGGCGCGCCGCTGGTCCCGACCCCGCGGCGCCCGCTGGAGCAGGTGCTCACCGAGGTGGGATGAGCCGCAGCTCCCCGGGATCAGCCGGTGCGACCCAGGACGTCGTCGAGCAGCTCCTCGAGACCGCGCAGCGGCCGGTACCGGTCGCGCTCGGCAGGCGGCGGGAGCATCGAGGGCGCGTCGGGGTCGCCACCCTCGTCGGTGTCCGGCGGTGCGGCAGCGTGCACGACCGGTCCCGGTGACGACACGTCCTCTCGCACAGGACCCGGACCCCACGTACCGGCCCCGCCCCGGGTCCCACGTCCCGAACCGACCGCGACCCTCGGCCCTGGGAGGAGCCACTCCTCCCGCCGAGGGTGGGCTCGTGCCGAGGAGCGAGGGCGGGGCGATCACCGCGACGTGGACCGGACCGCCCCGCCCTCGCCGCGACGGCGGGACCGGCGCCGGTCACGAGGTCGACCTCGACGCCCCCCTCGAGCGGCTCTGGCACGAGCTGCGCTCCGGACCCGCGGGGCTCGACGACCGCGACGCCGCCCGCCGTCTGCAGGTCCAGGGGCCCAACGCCCTGCCGACCCGCGGTCGCGCAGCGTGGCCCGGTGCGCTGGGCCGCCAGCTCGTGCACCCGCTCGCGTTGCTGCTCTGGGCGGCTGCCGGCCTCGCCCTGCTGGCGAACACCCCCGTCCTCGCCGTCGCGATCGTCGTGGTCGTCGTGCTCAACGCGGGCCTGGCGTTCTGGCAGGAACAGCACGCCGAGCACGCCGTCGCGGCGCTCGAGGCGTATCTCCCGGCGCGCACGCGCGTGCTGCGCGCCGGCGTCGCCCGCGAGATCCCGGCCGCCGAGGTCGTCGCCGGTGACGTCGTGCTGATCACCGAGGGCTCCGCGGTCCCCGCCGACGGGCGGCTCGTGTCCGGCGCGGTCGAGCTCGACATGAGTGCCCTGACCGGGGAGTCGGTGCCCGTGGCCCGGCGCGCCGGGGCCCACCCGCCCGGGCCGCCGTTGGAGGCCCCGGACCTGGTGTTCCGTGGCACCACCTGCACGGTCGGTGCCGCGCGCGCCCTGGTCACGGGCACCGGGGCGCACACCGAGATCGGGCGCATCGCCGCGCTGACCGGGCGCGTCGCCCACCGCGAGAGCCCGCTCGAGCACCAGGTCCGGCGCGTCGCCTGGCTCATCGCGGCGGTGGCGATCGGCACCGGCGCGGCGTTCCTGCCGATCGGGCTGCTGGCCGGGCTGTCGTTCACCGCCGCGCTGGTGTTCGCGATCGGCCTGCTCGTGGCCAACGTGCCCGAAGGACTCCTGCCCACGATCACGCTGGCCCTCGCCGCCGGGGTGCGCTCGCTGGCCCGCCACGGCGCGGTCGTCCGTCGGCTCTCGGCGGTCGAGACGCTCGGCTCGACCACCGTGATCTGCACCGACAAGACCGGCACGCTGACCGAGAACCGGATGCGTCCGCAGGTCTTCTGGACGCCGGGGGCGGGCCGCGGCGACCCGGCGCGGGACATCGGCCGCGCCCCCGAGCTCGCGCGCGTCGCCCAGCGCTGCAGCGACGCCGACCTCCCCGACCCCGCCCGCGGCGCGGGGTCCGGCGACCCCACCGAGCTCGCGCTGCTCGCCCTGGCGGCCGGCGCCGGGCTCGACACCCGGGCCGCACCCCGCGGGTCGGACCGCCGCGCGGTGCACTCCTTCGACCCCGTCCGCAAGGCCATGTCCACCGTCGACGAGACGCCCGCGGGCCCGGCGGTGCACACCAAGGGCGCGGTGGAGGCGGTCCTCGCGCGCTGCACGGGGATGCGCCGGGGCGGCGGCGTGGTCCCGCTGGACGCGGGAGCGCGGAGGACGGTGCTGGAGGCGACCGCCGTGCTCGCCGCCGAGGGCCTGCGGGTGCTGGCGCTGGCCGACCGGCCCGCGACGGCCGCCGACGTGTCCGCACCGCGCGACGAGGTCGAGTCCGGGCTCGTGCTCGAGGGGCTGGTCGGGCTCTTCGACCGCCCCCGGGCCTCGGTCGCCCCGGCGGTCGCCCGCTGCCACGACGCCGGGATCCGGGTGCACGTGGTGACGGGGGACCACCCGGTGACCGCCGAGGCCGTGGCGCGCTCGGTGGGCATCGGGGCCGACGGGCTGCGCGTGGTCGGCGGTGACGAGCTCGCCGCGCTGCGGGAGAGCGAGCTCGACGCGCTCCTGGCCACCGGGGACGAGATCGTGTTCGCCCGGGTGGCGCCCGAGCAGAAGCTGCGCATCGTCGAGGCGCTCGACCACCTCGGGGAGGTCGTGGCGGTGACCGGCGACGGCGTCAACGACGCGCCCGCGCTGCGGCGCGCCGACATCGGCGTGGCGATGGGGGCCTCGGGCACCGACGTGGCCCGTGAGGCCGCGACCATGGTGCTCACCGACGACGACTTCGCGACGATCGAGCGCGCCGTGGCCTCCGGACGGCAGGTCTACGACGACGTCCGCAAGTTCGTGCTCTACATCTTCGCGCACGCCGTCCCGGAGGTCGTCCCGTTCCTGGTCTTCGCGCTCTCGGGGGGCGCGATCCCGCTCGGGCTCACGGTGCTGCAGATCCTCGCGATCGACCTCGGCACCGAGACGCTGCCCGCGCTGGCCCTCGGCCGCGAGCCCGCGGAGCCCGGCGTCATGTCCCGGCCGCCGCGCCCGCGGTCCGAGGGTGTCATCCGCCCCCGCATGCTCTGGCGGGCGTGGGGTCTGCTCGGGGTCACCTCGGCGGTGCTGACCACGGGCGCCTTCCTGCTGGTGCTGCTGCGCTCCGGCTGGACCCCGGGCGCCCCGACCGGGCCCGGCAGCACGCTGCACGGGGCCTACGTCGAGGCCACCACCGCCACCTTCGTCGGCATCGTCGCCTGCCAGATCGGGACCGCGATCGCCGCCCGCACCGAGCACGCCTCGCTGCGGTCAGTGGGTCTGGGGACCAACCCGCTGCTGTGGTGGGGCATCGGCTTCGAGGTCGTCGTCACCGCCGCCGTCGTCTACCTGCCGGTCGCCCAGCACGTCGTGGGCACCGCCCCGCTCGACGCCGCGACCGTCGCCCTGCTGCTGTGCTGCGCCCCGGTCGTCTGGGGCGTCGACGAGCTCGACCGGTGGCGCCGCCGGCGGCGCCACACCCCGCCGATCCCGAGGAGGACGTCATGACGGTGGACCACGGCATCGTCGAACCCCTGGGCGCCGCGGAGAGCCTGGCCCTGGTGCTCACCGCCGAGCTCGGGCGACTGGCGTTCACCGACGAGCACGGCCCGACCGTCGAGCCGTTCGCCTTCGCCGTCGAGGACACCGCGATCGTGCTCGCGGCGGGGCCGCGCAGCGGCGCGCGCGCGGCCGCGGGCCAGACGGTGGCCTTCGAGGTGGACGAGATCGACCCGGTGCACCGCTCGGGATGGTCGGTGGTCGCCATCGGCACGCTGCACCGGGCCCGCCCGGGCGTCGCCGCCGACCCCGATCCCTGGCCGGACGCCGACGACGGGGAGGACCGGCTCCTGCTCGAGGTGAGGATCGACCGCCTCACCGGCCGGCGCCTGCGCCGCGAGACGCGGCGGGAGTGAGGTGGCGTCGGACGGGGTCAGGCGGTGCCCGGCCCGGGTGGCGGCACCACGGTCACGGGGCAGCGGGCGCGCAGGACGCACCCGATCGCGACCGGCCCGGTGAGGCGGCCGTGCCGGGCACCACGTCCACGGTGGCCCACGACGAGGAGATCCGCGTCGCCGGCGGCGTCGACGAGGACGTCCGCGGGCGGTCCGGCAACACCCAGGACGTCGACCGGGCCGGGCGGCACCGGCTCCCCGGCGGCGCGGCGGGCGGCGACGGCCTCGTCGACGAGGGCCCGGACCCGCGCCGCGGCGCCGCCGTCCGGAGGAGGAGCCGGCGCGCGCCGGTCCAGGTTCAGGATGTCCGTCCAGTAGTCCGCGGGCGGGTAGGAGACGACCGCGCGGAGCCCGGCGGCGCGACGGGCCGCCTCCGCGAGGGCGTGGTGCAGCGCGGCCCGGGCTCCGTCGGAGCCGTCGATGCCGACCACGACCGTGCCGCCGGTGACACCCGGCGTGCCGTCACCCACCGCCGTCGCCTCCTGCCCGGTCGGTCTCCGCGGGGCCCCCGAGCGGGACGACGACCACCGGGCACGGCGCCCGCAGCACCGCGCCGTGCGCGACCGACCCGATCAGCCAGCGGACGAGCGCCCCGTGTCCCGTCCGCCCGACGACGACCACGCCCGCACCGAGCTGCTCCGCGACGTCGATCACCGCCATCGTCGGGTCCTCGGCCCGCACGACGACGTCGACATGCGGGACGGACCGGGTACGCGCGTGCTCCTTCGTCACGTCGTGCACGAACTTCTCGACGCGCGGACGCAGCGCCTCGCGCACCGCCTCGAGGGTCGGGCCGGGCAGCGGCCGGAACCCCACGGTCGTCGGTGGGGGCGCGATCCCGGTGACCGCGACGACCCGCGAGCCGCGGCGCGCACCCTCGTCCAGGGCGTGGCGCAGCGCGGCGGCGGAACCCTCCGAGCGGTCCACGCCGACGACGACGGGGCCGTCCGGGCCGGGCTCCCGGGGTCGCACCACGAGCACGGGGCAGGTGGCGAGGGCGAGGACCCGCAGTCCGGTCGATCCGAGCACGGCGCTGCCCAGCGGACCGCGGCCCCGGTGCCCGACGACCAGGATCGCGGCGTCGCGTGCGGCCTCGGCGAGAACGGGCGCCGGCGATCCCGGCTCCACCCGCACCTCGAGGGGTACCGACCGCAGGCCCGCGGGCAGGGGCATCGCTGCCTCGTCGGCGAAGCGCCGTGCCTGCTCGAGGACCGCCTCGCTCATGCGGTCCGGCTCCGGCAGGTCCTCGACCCCCTCCCCGTCGGCCCACGAACCGGCCGCCGGGAACGCCAGCACCGCGGTGACGGGGTCGCCGCGGCGGGCCCCCTCCTCCAGGGCGACGGCCAGCGCGGCCGCGGCCGCGGGCGAGCCGTCCAGGCCGACGACCACCCCGCGCCGCGTCACGGTCCCCACTCCCCCAGGAGCGCCCGCAGGACATCGGTCGTGGTCAGGATCCGCAGCGGGTCGTCCACGGTGCGGCGACGTACCGGCAGGGCGGGCAGGCCGGTGGCGAGCAGACGCCGACCGGCGTACACCACCGGGTCCTCCGCGGCGAGCACCTCGACGCCACAGGGGCGGTCGAGCGCGTCGTGCACGGTCCACCGGTGCTGGACGAGTGGTCCGCCCGCGGGCCAACGCTCGGCGAGGCCGCCCGCCGTGACGACGGCGATCGGCAGGCCGTCGCGCACCACGACACCCGCACGGGCCGGGTCGTGGTGGAGCCGTGCCCACGCCTCCGGCAGCGGGCACGACTCCGGGATCAAGGCAGCCGGGCGAGCGACCGCGTCCACCGACACGTCGTCCTCGACCACGGTCGTGACGTCTTCTTCCGCGGAGGCGGACACGGTCGGCTCCCTCAGGCCGCGGCGGGCTCGGGCACGACGGTCACGGGGCACCCGGCGTGCAGCACACAGCCGAGGCCGACCGAGCCGAGCATCATGCTGCCGAAGGCCCCGCGGCCGCGGTGACCGACCACCAGCTCGTCGGCGCCCCGGGCCAGATCGACGAGGACCTCGGCCGGCCGGCCCGCCACGGTCTCGACGGTGACCTCGGGCAGGGCGACGTCCCAGGAGGTCTGCTCGAGCACCTCGTCCACCATGGTGCGGGCGGCCTTCGCCTCGTCCTCGCGCAGGGCGTCGGGGTCCGGCACCGGGATGGCGGCCGCGGCGCCGTAGCTCCACGCGGACCACATCTCGGGCGGCTCGTACACGGCGACGGCGCGGACGCGGTCGCCGCGGCGGGCGGCGATGCGGATCGCCTCCTGCAGCGCGAGACGCGAGCCGGTCGACCCGTCGATCCCGCACACGATCACGCCGGCCTGGTTGCCGTTCTCGGTCATGGTCCTTCCCTCCCTCGGCTGCGGCCTCGTGCCGCGGGTCCAGCCTCGTGCGCGCCGACGCCCGCGGGTCAGAGCCGGACGGTCCGGGGGTCGACCCGAAAGGCGGGGGCCGAAGGTCCCGGCCGCCGCCTCAGGGGCGGGTGCGCCACGTCCGGCGCGGTGGTCCGTCCGACGGGACGACGAGCACCGGGCACCGGGCCGCCCGGGAGACCCGGGGCACGGGTGAGGGCGTGACCGCGGCCAGCAGCCGACCTCGGCGCGGGCGCCCGAGCACGAGCAGACGGGCGCCGGACGACACCTCCACGAGCTCGGGCGCCGGGTCGCCGTCGGCGACGTGGACCTCGAGAGCCACCTCCGGGTAGGCGAGGTGCCAGCCCGAGAGGTGGTCGGTCCAGAAGCGGCGCTCCTCCGCCGTCTCCGCCGCGAGCTCGTCGTCGGTCACGAGGACCCCCGGCTCCGGATCGCGGAAGCGCAGCGCGACCAGGGGTGCCCCGCGGGCCGCGGCGGCGTCGAAGGCGGCGCCGACCGCCTCGTCGGTGGTGCGGGGTGCGACCGCGAGCACGACCGGCCCGCCGCGGTGCGGCGGCTGGTCGGGCACGACCGCCACGGTCTCGTAGGCGCCGTCGACCAGCTGGTCGATCCCGGGCGTGTCCTGCGGCACCACGAGGACCCCGGCGCCCGCACCGGCGCGTCCCAGCCGGTCGGCCAGGGTCGGCCGCCCCACCACCGCGGCGAGTGCCCGGGCGCCGAGGTCCCGCACCGAGGGCCGGCGGGAGGTCGCCCGGGCGGCCTCGGGATCGACGAGGATCTCCAGCGGCGCGCCGGTCCGGTCGGCGTGCCGGCGCGCCCACGAGAGGACGGCGTGCCGCCCCGGCCCGGCGGGCGCGTAGGCGCGCACCACGCCCGCCGGGCGTCGTCCGGGGGGCACGTCCCCGGAGGCGACGGACGCGGCCACGGCGAGGTCCCGCGTCAGGCGCCGGCGTCGCCGAGCAGGAAGCCGACGATGTCGCGCATCGACACGATGCCGACGACGGCGTCCCCGTCGTCCCCGTCGTCGCCGTCGTTCCCGTCGTCCCCGCCGCCCTCGGATCGCACGAGGACGTGCCGCACGCCCGCGTCGAGCATCAGGCGCGCCACCGCGACGACCGGTGTGTCCTCGGACGCGGAGACGAGGTCCACGGTCATGAGGTCGGAGGCCTGGGTGTCGAGGGTCCCGCCGTTCGCGACGACGGCGACGAGGTCACGTTCGGAGACCACACCGATCGGCTCGTGGCCGTACTGCACGACGACCACGCCGATCTCGTCCATGGCGAGCTCCTCCGCGACCTCCTGCAGGGACGTGTCGGGCGGCACGGTGGCGAGGTTGCGGTTCGCCAGCCGCCCGACGGGGACGGTCTCGCCCGCGGAGCGGGTGACGGTCGGGCTCATCTCTCCTCCTGGGGACGGTCGCTGCGCCGGAGGCTGCCGGGCGCCGCGACCGCGCGGCAGGGGACGACGGTCCGCCCGGCCCGGGACCTCCGCCGCCCCGGGCACGACCGCCGGCCCTGTCCGCTCCACCGCCCGCGTGCGGCACTGGAACCCCTGCGCGGCGGCGGGAGGTGATGAGCCCGGTGGACACCGTCACGGCCCTCGCCCACGTCGGCACCGCGCTCGCGATCGGGCTGATGATCGGCCTGGAGCGGGAGCGCAGCGCGCGGGACGACGAGCCGCGCCCGAGCGCCGGTGCCCGCACCGTCGCCCTCGTCGCCCTCACCGGCGCCGTGGCCGCGGCGATCGGCGGCGCCGTCCTGGTGGCGGCCCTCGCCGCGGTGACGCTGCTGCTCGTCGCCGGCTACCTGGCCGGGATCCGGGCCGCCGCCGCTCCGGACCTGGGCGCCACCACCGAGGTCGCCTCCGTCGCGGCCTTCCTGCTCGGGGCCCTGGCCTGGACGCGCCCTTCCTGGGCCGTCGCGATCGCCGTGGGCGTCGTCGTGGTCCTCGCCCTCAAGCGTCCGCTCCACCACCTCGCGACCCAGCTCGTGTCCGACCAGGACGTGGCGGACGCGCTGCGGTTGTTCGTCGTCGCCCTGGTCGTCCTGCCGTTGCTGCCGGACCGGCCGCTCGGCCCGTACGGGGTCCTCAACCCGTCACGGATCTGGCTGCTCGTCGTCGCGCTCACGGTCGTCGGCTGGGTCGGCTACGTCGGGGTCCGCGCGCTGGGTGAGCGGATGGGGCTCCTGCTGGTCGGGTTCCTCGGGGGGTTCGTGTCGGCGTCCGCGACCACGCTCGTGCTGGCGCACCGGCGACGGCGAGGGGAGACGACCCCGGCGCCGGCGGTGATGCCGGCGGTCCTCGCCGCGAACGTGGCGACGCTCGTCCAGCTCGTCGTGGTGGTCTCCGTCGCCGCGCCGACCGTGGCCCTGCGGCTCCTGCCGGCCGCACTCGGCGGCATCGTGGTCCTGGTCCTCGAGATCGGCTGGCTCTGGTGGCGACTGCCCGTCGGGACGGACGACGACCCGACCGACGACCCGACCACGGAGGCCGGAGGCGAGCAGGAGCACCCCGACGCGGCGCGCGAGCCCGTGGCGCGCCCGCTGTCGCTCACCGCGACACTGGCGCTGGCCGCGATCCTCGTCGTGCTGCTGCTCGCCACGCGCGGTGCGGCCGCGCTGGCGGGCGGGGGCGGTGTCGCCGTCGTCGCGGCGGTCGGGGGCCTGGCCGACGCGCACGCCGCGTCGGTGGCGGCGGCGAGCCTGGCCGGCCCCGTGATCGCGGTCGGCACGGCCCTCGGGGCCGTCGGGCTGGCGCTCGCCGCGAACACGGCGGTCAAGCTCGCCCTGGCGCTCGTCGCGGGCGGACGCCGCTTCGCGACGCGGCTGGCGCTGCTGCTGACCGGACCGGTCTCCGCCATCGCCGCGGGCATCGTGCTCGCGGCCTGACCGCCGGACTCACGACGCCGTCGCGGCGCTGCGGCCGGCCGGGGTGGCCGTCGCGGCCGGGATGACGGTCAGCGGGCACCGGGCGTGCCGCAGGCACCACCACCCGACCGAGCCGAGCACGGTCGTCGCCGCCCGCCCGCGACCACGGTGGCCGAGCACGAGGAGCGCGGCGTCGGAGGACGCCCCGGTCAGCACCGGGCCCGGGTCCCCCGCCACCGCCCGCACGGCCACCGTCGGAACGGCGTCGTCCGGGTGCTCGACGCGGTCGGCGGCGAGCACCTCGTCGACGACCGAGCGGGCCGCGGCCTCGGTCGCGGTCGCGACCGCGGCGCGATCGGCGACCACCGGCACGCGGTCGAGGACGGCGAGCCGTTCCGGGGAGACGAAGGCGGCCACGACCTCGACCGAGGTCCGCCGACGACGGGCCTCCCGCAGCGCGTACCGCAGCGCGGCCCGCGCCTCGACCGAGTCGTCGAGGCCCACCACCACGCGTCGAGCGCCGTCGCTCCTCGCACTGTCCACCATGGTCACCCGCTCCTTCCGACACCTCGCGTCGAGCTCACGGTGCGACGGAAGGGGCGCCCCGGGCAGGGCCCTCGGTCCCGGGATGTCAGGGCACGAGGACCGCCGCCCCCGTGATGCGGTCGTCGGCGAGGTCCGCGAGGGCCTGGCCCGCCCGGTCGAGCGGGTACGGCACGGTCGTCACCTCGAGGTGGTGCTCGGCGGCGACGCGCAGGAACGCGCGCGCGTCGGCGCGGGTGTTCGACGTGACGCTGCGCAGGGTGCGTTCCTGGAACAGGTGGCGCTGGTAGTTCAGGACCGGGACGTCGGTCAGGTGGATGCCGGCCAGCGCCAGCGTGCCGCCGCGGTCGAGGGCCTCCAGGGCCGGCGGCACCAGCTCGCCGGCCGGGGCGAACAGGATCGCCGCGTCGAGCGGCTCCGGCGGCGGGTCGGCGGCGCCCTGGGCCGAGGCCGCGCCGAGCTCCCGGGCCAGCTCCTGCGCGGCGGGGCTGCGGGTCATGACGTGGACCGTGGCGCCCTGCGCCAGCGCGACCTGGCCGGCGAGGTGCGCGCTCCCGCCGAAGCCGTAGAGCCCGAGGCGCCCGCCCCCAGGGAGCTCGGCGCGGCGCAGGGCGTGGAAGCCGATGATCCCGGCGCAGAGCAGCGGGGCGAGCTCGGTGTCGGTGTAGCCGTCGGGCAGGCGGTGGGCGTACGCCGCGGGCACCGTGGTGACGTCGGCGTAGCCGCCGTCGGCGTCCCAGCCGGTGTAGCGCGAGGCGGGGCAGAGGTTCTCGTCCCCGCGACGGCAGTACCGGCACGTGCCGCAGGTGTGGCGCAGCCACGCGATGCCGACCCGGTCGCCCTCGGCGAACCCGGTGACGTCCTCGCCCACCCGCTCGACCCGGCCCACCACCTCGTGCCCGGGGACAACACCGGAGCGGTGGACCGGCAGGTCGCCCTCCGCGACGTGCAGGTCGGTCCGGCACACCCCGCAGGCCAGCACGGCGACCAGCAGGTCGTCCGGCCCCGGCGTCGGCACGGCCTTCTCGACCTGCTCCAGCGGCCCGTCGGCCGCCGGTGCCGGGCGCTTCACGCGGAACGCTCGCATGGGCCTCCCCTCCCGGTCGTCACGTCCCGAGGTTCCGCTCTCGTCGGGGGCAGGACCAGGGCCGCGGGACCCGCCGGGCGCCCGCCGGTGGTCACCCCGGAACGGGTCGTCAGGCACTCCTCGCGACGCGCGCCGGCACCGATCGTCCGGCCCGTACCGGTCGGACGGGCGAGGAGGACACGATGATGTGGGGCTACGGCTGGGGCGGCGCGTGGATGGGGCCGCTGATGGGCGTGAGCGCCGTCCTGTGGTGGGTGCTGGTCGTCGTGGTCGTGCTCGGGGTGGCGCGCTGGTGGCGGGCCGGACCGGGCACACCGCCGGACGCCGTCGGGCCGGCGACGAGCGCGCCCGACGCCCGCGAGATCCTCGACCAGCGCTTCGCGCGCGGCGAGATCGACGCGGACGACTACGCCGAGCGTCGCCGCGTGCTGACCGGCGGCTGACCCCGGTCCCGCCCGGCCCGGGACGATCGGCCCGCCGCCCCGGGGACCCCGGACGCTCCCGGACCGGCCGGGTCTCCGACGACGCTCGTCGGCATGTCCGTGTCCGACGTCCCCGACCGGCTCGCCGCGCACCGCGGCCGCTGGTCGGGGCGCTACCGGCACCCGGCGAACCAGCTGCGCCACGGGGGCGCGACGCTCGGCGAGCGGGTCGCGGACCGCGTCACGGTGGCGTTCGGATCCTGGGCGTTCATCCTGGCGCAGAGCACCGCGATCGTGGTGTGGATCGCGGCGAACGTCGTCGGCGTCCTGCGCGCCTGGGACCCCTACCCGTTCATCCTGCTCAACCTGCTCTTCTCCACGCAGGCCGCCTACGCGGCGCCGCTCATCCTGCTCTCGCAGAACCGTCAGGCCGAGCGCGACCGCGTCAAGGCCGAGCACGACTACGCGGTCAACCAGCTCGCCCTGCAGTTCCTGCTCGCCTGGCACCGCGACGCCCACCCGCCGGGCTGCCGCTGCGTCGCCGACCTCGGCCCGGACGCCGAGAGACTGCTGGCGGCCCAGGCCGACCACGGGCGGGTTCCGCCCGGGGACCGGTCACCGAGCCGTTCGGGTCCCCGCCCAGCGACCAACGGCCCTGGGCCCTCGGCGGAGCAGGGGCTGGACTGGCCGGCAGGCCGCGGACCCGCGGCCCCGAGACCCAGGAGGTCCCCGTGAAGGTGCGAGACATCATGAGCCATCCCGTGGTGCGGGTCGGGCCCGACACCCCGGTCTCCGAGGCCGCGACCCTGCTCGTCGAACGGGGCTTCTCCTCGATGCCGGTGGTGGACGACGCGAAGGGCCTGGTCGGCATCGTCGGCGAGGCGGACCTCGTCCGCGGACGCATCCCGGCGCAGGACGGCCCGCCCGGCGGGCACGGCACCAGGGTGCGCGACGTCATGACCCCCGCCCCGGTCACGCGCGAACCGGGCGCCGACGTGAGCGAGGCCGTCGGCACGATGCTCGACCACGGTCTGCGCGCCCTCCCCGTCGTCGAGAACGAGGAGCTCGTCGGCCTCATCGCCCGGCGCGACGTGCTGCGGTGCGTGGCGGCGGGCGAGCTCACGTCCGCCGAGGTGTGGCGGCACCGCTTCGGCCTCGTCGACCACGACCGGGGCTGACACCCTCGTGGGCCCGACCGGGAGCCCGGCCCGGGCCGAGCCGCTCGGCGCCACCGTCGACGCGGTCGTGGTCCGCTGGGAGACCGCCGTCGGGCGGCCCCCGCGTGCCGGGAACGCGGTCGCGGCCCGCGTGCGTCACCGCCTGGCAGCGCTCTCCGAGCTCGGGATCGACCTGCTCCTGATCACGAGCTCGCCCGCGCGCCGGGTGGAGGCCACGCTTCCGCCGGCGACCGGACCGGGCGTCCGGTGGCTCTGGCCCACCCGGTCCGGCCGGCCGATCGCCAGCACACCCGACGGCCCCGAGGCGCTCCCGGACCACCGGCCGCCGGCTCCTGCCCGGGGGCCCCGCGCCCCGCGCGCCGTGCGCGCCTTCCTGGCCCACCTCGAGGCCCAGGGCATCGGCCCGGGTCTCGTCCTGCTCGTGCTCGGGCCGGACGACGCCGACCTCCTCGTGGCGGAGGCCGGACGCTCGCCGGCGGTCGCGGTGGGCGACCTCGCGCCGGCCGGTCCGGCCGTGCGCCACGCCGGTGGCGGGGCGGCGACCGTGCTGGCGCTGCTCGACGAGCAGCGCCGGCGACGCCGGCACCGTCGCGTCCCGACGATCGACGAGGACCCGGGCTGGGTCCTGCGGGCCCCGGCCGGGGTCCCCCGGCGGGCCGTCGACACCCTGTTCGGCCTCGAGGGTGGCGGCGTCGGGACCCGGGGATCGGCCGAGGAGGACCCGGGAGCCGCCCCCACCGTGCTCGCCCAGGGCGTGTACCGCGGCGACGGGGCGGCGCAGGAGCTGCGCCCCTTGCCGTCGTGGACCGGACTGGCTCTCGGGTCCGCGCCCCACCGCGACGACCGGGTCCTGGACCTGCGCACCGGGGTGGTGCTGCGGGAGGAGACGGACGGCCCCGACAGCTCGGAGGGTCCGGACGTCCGGCTGCGCACCGTCCGTTTCGCCAGCGCCACCCGGCCCGGCGTCATGGCCCTGCGCGCGGAGGCGGCCCGCGGACGGCTGCGTCCCGGGCCCGCCCTGCGGGTGCCGCCCGGCGAGCGGGCCGCCACCGGTGGGCACGGCGCGTCGCGCTACGCCAGGGTGGGTGCCGGCGACGGGCGGGGCGGGGCCGTCGCCGCGGCGGTCGAGCACCGGGGCCGGCAGGGACCGGTGGGCACCGTCGAGCGCCTCGCCCGGTACGCCACCGGGAGTCCGCCGCCGCGCGTCGCGCCGGCCCTGGCGGGGCTCGACGAGGCCGGCCGGGACGGGTTCGACCGGTTGCTGCGCGACCACCGCGCGGCGTGGGCCCGGCGATGGGACGACGTGGACGTCCGGATCCCCGACGACCCCGAGCTCCAGCGCGCCCTGCGGTTCTGCCTGTTCCACCTGTGGGGGCTCGCCTCCGGGGCCGCGCGCGGGGCGGGGCACCGCGAACTGGCGATCGGGGCCCGCGGCACCTCGGGGCGCGGCTACCGGGGCCACGTCTTCTGGGACGCCGACGTGTTCGTGGTGCCCGCCCTCGCCACCCTCGATCCCGCGGCCTCCCGCGCCGCGCTGTGCTACCGGCTCGCGCGGTTGCCCGCGGCGCGCGACCACGCGCGTCGCCACGGCCGGCCGGGCGCCCGCTTCCCGTGGGAGTCCGCGGCCGGCGGCGAGGACGTCACCCCCACCGCCGGGCTCCTCGGGGCCCGCCCCGTGGCGATCCGGACCGGGGCGATCGAGGAGCACATCACCGCGGACGTCGCCTGGGCCGCGGTCCACCACGCCACGTGGTGCCGCGAGCCCCAGTTCCTCCTCGGGCCGGCCCGCGCGCTGCTGGTGGAGACCGCCCGCTACTGGGCGGCCCGCTGCCGCGTCGACGACGACGGCCGCGCCCACGTCGACGGGGTGATCGGGCCCGACGAGTACCACGAGGACGTCGACGACGACGCCTACACGAACATCATGGCGCGGTGGAACCTGCGCGCCGCCGCGGACACCGCGCAGCGGGCCGGGGTCGTGGTCGCGGAGGCGGCGCGCTGGCGGGACCTGGCCGACCGGATCGTCGACGGGCTCGACCCGGTCACGGGCGCCCACGAGCAGTTCGCCGGTTACGACGCCCTGCGGCCCCTGCCGCTGGAGGGGACGTTGCGGGCACCGGTCGCGGCCGACGTCGTCCTCGGCCACGACCGGGTCGCGGGCACGCAGGTGATCAAGCAGCCGGACGTGCTCATGGCCCACCACCTGGTGCCCGGCGAGGCCGGGCCCGCCGCGCTGGGGGCGGACCTCGACCGCTACGGGCCGCGGACGGCCCACGGCTCGTCGCTCTCCCCCGGCATCACGGCCTCGCTGCTGGCCCGGGCCGGGCGGACCGCCGAGGCGGTCGAGATGCTCCGCACGGCCGTGTCGCTCGACCTCCAGGACCTCACCGGGACGACGGTGTCGGGCCTGCACGTGGGCGCGATGGGCGCCGCGTGGCAGGCCGTGCTGACCGGCTTCGCCGGGGTCCGGGTCGAGCACGGCGTCCTGCGGGTCGATCCGCGCCCGCCGGCGTCGTGGTCGCGGTTCGAGGTCCGCTTCCGTGCCCTGGGGAGACGGCTGCGTGTCCGGACCGACGGCGGGACCACGACGGTGACCACCGACCTGCCGCTCGCGGTCGGCGTCCACGACGCTCCACCCACCCGCGTCGTCGGGTCGATGGCCTTCCCCCGCACCTCCCACGTCGCCGGGAGGCCGGCATGAGCGAGATCGTCGTCCCCGGGCGCCCGGACGAGCAGGTCCTGCTCGTCGGCCGGGCGGCCGCGTCGGCCCTCGACGCGTCGCTGCGCGAGGTCCCGACGCCGGCCGGTGCCGCCGGGGTCGAGGCGGTGCTCGAGGCGCTCACGAGCCGGGACGCGGCCGCGGCTGTGCTGCGGCCCCGGCCCGCGGCCTGGGAGATCGCCCGCCGGGCCGACGTCCCGGTGCTCCTCGTCCCGCCCGGGGTGGAGGCGGCGCGTCCCCGCCTCGGGGACGTCCTCGCGCCCCTCGACGGGACCGCGGCGGCGGCCGCGGCGATCCCGCACGCCGCCGGCTTCGCCCGGCGCGACCTCGTCGTGCTGCACGTGCTCGACCCCGGGACCGGCGCGCCGCCGTTCTGGGACCAGGCCGCCCACGCGGGCGAGGCGTGGGCCGACGCGTTCCTCGCGCGCTGGTGCGACCGGCCGGGGGCCCGTTTGCTCCTGCGCTCGGGCGCGCCCGCCGAGGAGGTCCTCGCGGCGTCCCGGGAGCAGGAGGTCGGGCTCATCGTGCTCGGCTGGTCGCGGGACCTCGCCGGCGCCCACGCCCCCGTCGTCCGCCGCACCGTCGCCGAGGCCGACGTCCCCGTGCTGCTCGTGCCCGTCGACGGACGCGTTCCGGGTCCTTCGGCCCTGCGTGCCGAGGAGTCCGCCGCGTTCCGATGACCCCATGACCACCTACACCGTCCCGCTGGACCTGGGCGACGCCTTCGCCCCGCCGGTGGCGTGCCCCGCGTGCGGCGCCGAGCCGCTGTGGCCCGTCGACGACGCCGAGCGCACCAACTTCCTCTGCCGCGCGTGCGGGCGCTGCTGGCACCAGGAGCTGGCGTGGACCTCCCAGGTGGACCCCCACGCGTGCGGAACCTGCCTCGAGCAGGAGGCATGCCTGCGCGCCCCGGGCGAGCGGTAGGCCGCCGTGCGGATCGGGATCGTCGCCCCGCCCTGGGTCCCCGTGCCCCCGGTGGCCTACGGCGGCACCGAGGCGGTCATCGACAACCTCGCGCACGGCCTCGTGGCCGAGGGCGTCGACGTGCGGCTGTTCACCGTCGGCACGTCGACCTGCCCGGTGCCCTCGGACCACCTCTTCGACGACCCGGTGGCCCCGATGAACACGGCGCTGCCCGAGGCCGCCCACGTCCTCGCCGCCTACGACGCCCTCGACGACGTCGATCTGATCCACGACCACACGGTGCTCGGGCCCCTGGTGGCGGGCCGGCGCGGCGCGACCCGCGTCCCGGTGGTCACCACCCTGCACCACCTCCTGACCCCGCCCGCGCTGCGCGTGGCGGCCGAGGCCGCCCGTCACGCCTCGATCGTCGCGATCTCACGGTCGCAGGCGCGCTCCGCGGTCGGCGTGCCGGTGACGGCGGTGATCCACCACGGGATCGACCTCGACGTCCACCGGTTCGGGCCGGGCGACGGGGGTCACCTGATGTACATCGGTCGGATGGCACCGGAGAAGGGCGTCCACCGGGCGGTGCGTGTGGCGCGCGCCGCCGGCCGACGGCTCGTCCTGGCCACGAAGATCCGGACTCCCGAAGAGCGGGCCTACTACGAGGACGAGGTCCGTCCGCTGCTCCTCCCGGACGCCGAGCCCCCGCGGGAGATGGGACCCGACCAGCGGGCGCGCCTGCTGGGCGGCGCGGTCGCCCTGGTCAACCCCATCCGGTGGCGCGAGCCGTTCGGGCTCGTCATGGCCGAGGCGCTCGCGTGCGGGACGCCGGTGGTGACGTTCCCCGAGGGCGCCGCTCCGGAGATCGTCGACGACGGCCGCACCGGGTTCCTCTGCGACGACGAGGACGCGATGGTCGCGGCGCTCGACCGGATCGGGTCGCTGGACCGGCGGGCGTGCCGCGCGGCGGCCGAGCAACGCTTCTCGGTGGCCCGCATGGCGCGCGACCACGTGCGCCTCTATCGCGCGCTGCTCGACACCCCGCGCCACGGAACCCGCCCGGCCCGCGAGCTCCTGCCGCGCGGCGCCTGACGGCCGTGACGTCCCCGGCGCGCGCGGCGCTCACGCTCGTCGAAGGGTCGACGTTCTGCATCAGCGGCGACTCCGGGGACATCGCCCCCGGCCACGCGAGCGGCCTGTTCGTACGCGACGTGCGGGTCGTCTCCCGCTGGGAGCTGACCGTGGACGACCTGCCCGGAGAGCCGCTGCGCGCCGAGGTCGCCGAGCCGTTCGTGGGCTCGGTGCTCCTGCACGTCCGGGGCGACCCGGACAGCGCCCACCGCCGCGGGAGCCTGCTGCTGGTGCGGCGGCGCTACGTCGGCGAGGGCATGCGCGAGGACCTCCTCCTGCGCAACAGCACCGCCCGGGCCGTGTCCTGCCGCGTCGCGCTCACCGTGGGCGCCGATTTCGCCGACCTCTTCGCCGTCAAGGAGGGCCGGTCGCACGGGCTGGCCACGACCACGGCGACGGGATCGGGCGTGCTCGTGATCTCCGCCCCGGAGCACGGCCACACCGTCACCGTCAGCGCCGACGGTGACCCGGAGGCGCGCGGGGACGGCCTGGTGTGGGACGCCGAGATCCCGCCCCGCGACGAGTGGCGTGTGAGCGTCGCGGTCGAGCCGGTGATCGCGGGGCGCCGCATGACCCTGCACCACCCGCCGGGTCGGGACGTCGCCCAGTCGCGCCCGGCGCGGCGGCTGCGGGCCTGGCGGGACCGCTATCCCGGCCTCGAGACCGCCGACGGCGACCTCGCGGGCGTCCTGCGGCGCAGCGTCGAGGACCTCGGCGCGCTACGGATCTTCGATCCCGAGCACCCGGAGCGCGCCGTCGTGGCGGCGGGCGCGCCGTGGTTCATGGCGCTCTTCGGACGCGACTCGCTGCTGACCGCCCTGATGCTGCTGCCGCTCGACCGCAGCCTCGCCCTCGGCACCCTGCAGACCCTGGCGTCCTACCAGGGCACGGCCGTCGACCCCGCCACCGAGGAGGAGCCCGGGCGGATCGTGCACGAACTGCGGTTCGGCCCGCCCAGCCCGCTCGCCCCGGGCGTGCGCGACCGGTACTACGGCACCGCCGACGCCACGGCGCTCTTCGTCGTCGTCCTGGACGAGCTCGCCCGGTGGGGGGCGCCGGCGGACGCGGTGACGGCCCTCCTGCCGCACGCCGACCGCGCCCTGGCCTGGATCGAGACGTACGGGGACGCCGACGGGGACGGGTTCGTCGAGTACCGGCGCGCCACGCAACGCGGGCTCCTGCACCAGGGGTGGAAGGACTCCCGCGACGGCGTCAACCACGCGGACGGGCGGCTCGCCGAACCCCCGATCGCCCTCGTCGAGGTGCAGGCGTACGGCTACGCGGCCTACCGCGCCCGCGCCCACCTCGCGGACACGGTCGGCGACGCCGCCACGGCGGCACGGTGCCGGCGCCGGGCAGCGGACCTACGGCGGGCCTTCCACCGGTCCTTCTGGCTCGATGACCGAGGCTGGTTCGCCGTCGCGCTCGACGCCGACAAGCGCCCCGTCGACGCCCTCGCCTCGAACATGGGCCACGCCCTGTGGGCCGGGATCGTCGACCGGGAGCACGCAGCCGCGGTGGCCGCCCACCTCACCTCCCCCGAGCTGTTCTCGGGGTGGGGCGTCCGGACGCTCGCGACGTCGATGGGCGCCTTCGACCCGATGAGCTATCACAACGGCTCGGTGTGGCCGCACGACACGGCGCTGTGCGTGGCGGGCCTGGTGCGGTACGGATTCCTCGACGAGGCCCGCCGCCTCGCGACGGCGCTCCTGCGGGCCTCGGAGGCGTTCGGTCACCGGCTCCCCGAGCTGTTCGGCGGCTTCGGCCGGGACGGGACCGGGCGTCCGGTGCCGTACCCGACGTCCTGCGCCCCGCAGGCGTGGGCGGCGGCCGCCCCCGTGCTCGTGCTGCGGTCCCTGCTCCGCCTGGAGCCCGACGTTCCTCGCGGGGTGGTGCGGTGCGGCCCGGTGCTGCCCGACGAGCTGGTGCCGCTGCGGGTACGCGGACTGCGCATCGGGCAGGCCGACGTCGACGTGACCGTCAACGGCTCGGGCTGGTCGATCGCCGGGCTCGAGGGCACGGCGCTGCGCGTCGAGGCGCCGCGGGACTGATCGGCCGCGGCGTCAGGACGTGCCGGCGTGCAACGGATGCTCCTCCACCCGGGCGTCCGGGCCGGGGAAGACGAGGCTGGTGTGGTCGTCGTCGAGCCACCGCACCCAGAACGGCGGGCTGCCGTCGGCGTTGTCGACCGCCACGATCTGCGCCTGCCGCCGCGGCGACTCGTCGGTCAGCCCCTCGACGATCAGCCAGTTCCCGACCCGTGCGTGCATGTCCGGTCCTCCTCCGCGCTCCGCCGGAGCCGAGCGTCGCGCCGCGCCCGCGCGCGGACCAGGGACCTCCGGCTCGTGCGTGGCGGGCCCCACGGCTCCTCCGCCCGCCGCCGAACGCGTCCAGCGTGTCGTCCGACGGCACCCGCCACGCCTCGAGGAGGAGAGACCATGGGTCATCCCGTCGTGCACTTCGAGATCGGGGGCGCGGACGGCGCCCGCTCCCGCGCCTTCTACACCGACCTCTTCGGCTGGTCGGTGACGCCCGAGTCCCACGGCTACGGCGTCGTGTCCACCGGCTCCCCGGACGGTATCGGCGGCGGCATCATGCAGACCCCCGAGGGCGTGCCGCCGTGGGTGACCTTCTACGTGGAGGTCGACGACCTGGAGAAGACACTGGCCCGGGTCGAGGAGCTCGGCGGGCGGCGCGTGATGGGGCCGGCACCGGTCGGGGACATCGGCGAGATCGCCATGTTCACCGATCCCGACGGCAACCCGGTCGGCCTGTTCGGCACGCCGCGGGAGCGGACGCCGTGACGACCCCCGGGGACGGCGACGTCCTCTGCGTCGGCGACGTCGTCACGGACACCGCGATCGAGCTGATCCGCGACGCCAACACGGTCACCTACGTCGACGACGAGGGTGCGTGGCTCGCCATGCGCTCCGGAGCCAAGCTGCCGTTCGCCGGATTCCAGGACTTCGACGCCGCGGGCAACGCGGCGAACGCCGCGGTGGCGTGCTCGCGGCTGGGGCTGCACGCGGCCATCGCCACCGACGTCGGCAAGGACGACACGGGGCAGCGCATCGCCGCTCGCCTCGCCGAGCACGGCGTCGACACCACCTTCGTGCACGTGCACCCCGACCAGCAGAGCAACCACCACTTCCTGCTGCGCCACGGCGCGGAGCGCACGATCCTGGTCAAGCACCACGAGTTCGCCTACCGGTGGCCGGCGCCGGCGATCCCGCCCCGCTGGCTCTACTTCAGCTCGCTGAGCGAGCACGCCGACGCCTACCAGGACGAGATCGTCGGCTGGCTGGGCAGGCATCCCGAGGTCCGGCTCGCGTTCCAGCCCGGGACGCTCCGATCCGGGCGGGTGTCGCGCCGCTGCGGGACGTCTACCGGCGCAGCGAGGTCGCGATCATGAACCGTGAGGAGGCCGTGACGGTCACCGGAGGGGACCACGCCGACGTGCACGGTCTGCTCGCTCGTCTCCACGACCTCGGCCCGTCGATGGTCGTGGTCACCGACGGCCCGGCCGGTGCCTACGCGTCCGACGGGGACGAACACCTCTGGATGCCGACCTACCCGGACCCGGCACCACCGGTGGAACGCACCGGCGCGGGCGACGCGTTCGCCTCGACGCTCGTGGCCGCCCTCGCCCTGGGCGAATCCTTCCGGACCGCACTGCGATGGGCGCCGGTCAACAGCATGCACGTCGTGCAGCGGGTCGGTGGTCAGGCAGGGCTGCTGCGCCGGGGCGAGCTCACCGAGCTCCTCTCCCGCGCCCCCGCCGACTACCGACCGGTCCCGTTCCCGGGCGCCCGGCCGTGACCGCTCCGGGGACCGCCGACGCCGGCGCGGTGCGGCTGGGCCGCGTCGCGGGGATCCCCGTCGCGGCGCACTGGAGCGTCGCCGGGATCGTCGTGCTGATCGCCCTGGTCGTGGCGCGGTCCGAGCTGCCCCTGCTCACCCCCGGGCACACCGGCGTCGCCTACGCCGCGGGCGGGCTGGCCGTCGCGCTGCTGCTCCTGCTGTCCCTGCTCGCCCACGAGATGGCCCACGCACTGGTCGCACGGCGGGCGGGTCTCGAGGTCGAGGGCATCACGCTGTGGCTGCTCGGGGGCACCACGCGGATGCGGGGCGAGCCGGAGCGCCCCGGGGTGGAGCTCCGGGTCGCGGTGGTCGGCCCGCTCGTCAGCGCCGGCCTGGCCGGCCTCTTCGCGTGCGGTGCGCTCCTCGGCCGCGCGTCGGCGGGGGACCTCGTCGTCGCCGTCCTCGCCGAGCTCGCCGTGATCAACCTCGCCCTCGCGGTGTTCAACATCCTCCCGGCGGCTCCGCTCGACGGGGGGCGCGTGCTCCGCGCGGCGCTGTGGGCCTCGCGCGGGGACCGGTGGCAGGCCGCGATCGCCGCGGCGCGCGTCGGGCAGGCCCTCGCGGTCCTCCTGGTCGCGGGCGGCGTCCTCCTCGCGTTCCTGGTCGACCTCGGCGGGCTCTGGGTGGCGGTCGTCGGCTGGTTCATCGCCGCGGCGGCCGGCGAGGAGGAACGGCGTGCCCGCCAGGGGCGCGCCCTCGACGGTGTGCCCGTCTCCGCGGCGGCCGCCCCCGCCCCGAGGGTGCTCGCCGCCGACGCCCCGGCCGACGAGCTGGCCGCCGCGGCGCTGTCGCCGTCGGCCGCGGTCGGGGGGCTCCTCCTGCTCGACGCCGACGGGCGTCCGTCGGGCTACCTCCCGCCGGAGCTCCTCGGCACCGTGGCGGCGCGGGCGGGGAGCCCGAGCGCCCGTCGCCACTTCGCGGTGCCGGCCTCCCGGTTGACGACCGTGCCACCCGACGCCCCGCTCGGGCGGTCCGTCGGCGCTCTCGCCGATCGCGACGCCCGCCTCGTCCTGCTCGACGGTGACCGGCCGGTCGGCACGGTGTCCCGCGCCGAGGTCGAGGACGTCCTGCGGGACGCGGGCGTGATCCCGCCGCGTCCGGCGCCACGGTCGGGACGTGCCGGGGACACCCGGCCCGCCGGGGTCCCGTCCCCCGACGAGCCCCCGCCCCCCGGCTGGTGGTGGACCGGCGGCCCGGGGTCGTCGGGCGCCTCGTCGCCCCGTCCCGCGCCCTGACCTCCGACACCGCCGACACCGCCGACACCGGCGCGGAGCGGGCTCAGGGCACCGTCGAGACGGGTCCGATCGCCTCGACGGCCTCCTCCCCCTGCGGGCGCGGGATCCGCCACGACACCCGGGTGCCGCCGCCGGAGCGCGGCGTGACCGACACCGCGCCCCCGAGGCGTTCGGCGCGGTCCGCGACGAGGGTGAGCCCCTGCCCGGGGGTGAGGTCGGACGGGACGCCCACGCCGTCGTCGGAGACCGTGAGGGCGATCGCCTCGTCGTCGACCGCGAGCCGCACGGACGCCGACGGTGCCCGCGCGTGGCGGGCGATGTTCGCGAGGCACTCGCGCAGCACGGCGAGCAGCTCCTGGGCGACCGTGTCGGTGAGCACGTCCTCGACCGGTCCGCGGATCTCCAGGGCCGGCGTGATCCCGAGGGTCCGGCCGCTGTCGCGGACCAGGTCGAACATCTGCTCGCGCAGGGTGGCCGCCGAGACCTCGGTGCGGACGAGACCGGAGATCAGTTCCCGCAGCTCGTGGACGATGTCGTCGGTCTCGTCGACGAGCGGGGCGAGGTCGTCCGCCGCGTCCCGGTGGCGGTGCGCCGCGACCTGGAGCGCGAGACCGAGCGCGAAGAGGCGCTGGATGCTGTTGTCGTGGACCTCGGCCGCCAACCGGTCGCGGGCGTCGCGCAGTGCGATCTCGAGCCGCGCGTCGGCCAGGTCCGCGCCGTGACGCAGCAGGGCGGCCCGCATCGTCTCGACCGCGTCGCCGATGGCGGTGAGGTCCCGGGGACCGGCGAGCACGATCGGGGTGTCGTACGCGCCGGCGGCCGTCCGCTCGGCCTGACTCTGGAGGTCGACGAGGGGACCGATCAGGCGCCGCCGCACCAGGGGGATCGCGACCGCGGCCACGACCAACGACAGGACGGCCGCGCCGATCACGACCGCGTCGGCGGCCTGCTGGGCCGCGGCCACCACCGCGATCTCCGCGCGGGCCTGCCCGTCGGTACGGTCGTCGAGCACGCCCAGGCGCCCGCGCAACACGTCGAACAGCGCCTTCCCGCGGTCCACGGACGACGCCAGCACCGGCGGCGGCACCGGGCCGGCGCGGCGGGCGGCGATGTCGGGCTCGGCGACCTCCGTGCGCCACCGCTGCGCGGCGGCGGTGACCGCCGCCAGGTCCGCCTGCGCGCCCGGGTCCGGGCCGAGCAGCCCGGACAGCCCCGCCGTGGCGTCGGCCTCGGCACGCCGCCCCGCGGCGTACGGAGCGAGGAACGTCGGGTCCCCGGTGAGCAGGTACCCGCGCTGGCCCGTCTCCTGGTCGACGAAGGCCGTGGTCAGAGCGCGGCTCTCGGCCTGGGCGGGCAGGAGGTGGTCGGTCAGCTCCTCGACCCCGCCCGCGATGCGCAGCCGCGCGAGACCCGTGACGAGAGCGCTCACCACGACGAGCCCGACCAGCACCGTCACCAGGCTCCACACCGTGACGCGCAGCGTGGGGGAACGCCGCGGGGGACGCCGGTCGGCGCCGTCCCTCGGCAGCTCCATGGCCATCGCCCGCCCTTCGGCTCGTCGCTGCCGCGAGCATCCCCGGCGCACGCCGCTGTCCCCAGGGACCTCCGGCCCGTCCCGCCGTGACGTCGGCGCTCCGCGGGGCGCGCCGGGCGGCCCAAGGCCCTGCCGACGCCGGGCCGGTCGACCCTCCTGCGCGGGCCCGCCCGCTCCGATCCTCGGGGCGGGCCCGCCGATACGGCGACGCCGAGCCCGACGGGAGACCGATGCCATGATCCACATCGACCCGGGCGGACCGGACCGGATGACCGGGACCGTCGGCGGTCCCCTGCCCCGCCGCCGGGCCGCGCTCGCCGTCGCGCGCTGCGTGGTGGTCTCGCTGGTCCTCCTGGCGCGGCGACGCCTGCGCTGCCCGCGGTCGCGGGTCGGCACCCGGATCCACTTCGCGGACGGCACCTCGGCGTCGATCTACCGCGAGACGGTGGTCGACCGGGCGGCCGCCGCGCGCCCGTGCGCGCTGGCGGTGTGCTTCCGCCTGCGCGGGGTCCGCGGCCGCGGGCACGCCCTGTTCCGCGCCGAGAGCCTGCTCAACACCCCGCTGTTCGCGGGGTTCCCGGGGTTCGTCGCGAAGTGGTGGGTCGCGGCCGACGAGCTCGGCGTGTACCGCGGGCTCTACGACTGGGACGGCGCCGACCGCGCCGAGGCCTACGCGCGGGCTCTCTGGCGCGTCCTCGCCCTGGTCAGCGTGCCCGGCTCGATCGCCTACACCGTCCTGCCCGGACGGCGTCGCGACGACCTGCTCGACGAGCCCGCGTCGGCGGGCGCGGGCCCGGTGCCCGCCGACTGGTGGCGTGCCGTCACCGTCTGACCCGTGTCCACCGACATCCTCGTCGCGGGCGCCGGACCGACCGGCCTGGCGCTGGCGCTGCACGCCCGGTCCCACGGCGCCCGGGTGCGCATCGTCGACCCGCGCACCGGCCGCCGGCCCTCCCGCGCCCTCGTCGTGCACCCGCGCACCCTCGAGCAGCTCCGCCCCCTCGGGGTGGTCGAGGCCCTGCGCGCGCGGTCGCTCGACGACCCCCGGGCGGTGCTGCACCTCGGCGATCGGACGGTGCGCGTGCGGCTCGAGGAGCTCGCCGTCTCCGGGGGGCCCTGCGGCCGGCCCCTGATGATCCGCCAGCAGGAGGTCGAGGACGTGCTCGCCGAGGCGCTCGACGGCCGCGGCGTCGCCGTCGAGCGCGGCGTCGCCCTCGACGGTCTCGATCCCGCCCCGGAGGATCGGGCCCGCGTGCGGCTCCGCGGCGCGGTCGACGACGGGGCGACGGAGAGCCGCTGGGTGGTCGGCTGTGACGGCGTCACGAGCACGGTGCGGTCGCTCGCCGGCATCGGGGAGGACGCCCGCCCCTACCGCCAGGAGATCCTGCTCGCCGACGTCGACCTCGCGACCGGTCTCGAGCCCGGCGCCGTCCACGTCGCCGCCGCCCGGGCGGGGGTGGTGTTCGCGTTCGGCCTCGGGGAGCAGGCCCCGTGGCGGCTGCTCGCGACACGCCCCGCGGCGCGCGCCGGCACCGCGGCGCCTCCGGGCCGCGCCGAGCTGCAGCACCACCTCGACGTCGCCGGTCTCGCGGCCCGGGTCGACGACGTCGCGTGGTCGGACCGCCTCCGTCTCGCCCGCCGGCAGGCACGCCACTTCCGGGCGGGTCCGGTGTTCCTGGCGGGCGACGCGGCCCACGGCCACTCCCCCGCCGGGGCCCAGGGCATGAACGTCGGCCTCCAGGACGCCGCCGCCCTCGGCTGGCGGCTCGCGTTCGCGGGAACCGCCCGCCGCCCCGGGGAGCTGCTCGATTCCTACGGTGCCGAGCGCGGCCGGGTCGCCCGCGCCTCGGCCGCCTGGACCGACGCCGTGTTCTGGGCCGAGTCGTCCCCGTCCGTCCTCGCGGGCGCGCTGCGCGGCGGCCTGGCGCCCCTCGCCGCGCCGGTCCTGCCCGCGCTGCTGCGCCGGCGCGGGCTCACCGCGCCGGCTCGGCACCTGGTCGCCGGCCTGTGGGTGCGTCACCGGGGCAGCGCCGTCTCGCGCGACGAGGCTCCCGGCCCCCGTGGCACCCGGCCCGGCGACCGGCTGCCGGACGCCGTGGTCGAGACCGAGCAGGGCCGCGTGGGGCTGGCGGCGCTGACCGCCACCCCGGCGGTCCACGTGCTGCTCGGCCGGGACGCGCCCGCTCCCCCGCCGCTCGGGCCGAGGGTCGCCGTCCACCGGCTGCGCGACCGCCCCGACGGCCTCCTCGTGGCGGTCCGCCCCGACGGCCACGTCGGCTTCCGGGGTCGCGACCCCGCCCGGCTGATGCAGTGGCTGGCCGACCTCGGCGCGCTGCCGGCCGGTGAGGTCGGTCCCGGCCCATCGGGGCCCTCCGCCCCTGGTCGACGCCCTCCGGCCGGCGAACCCTGAAACCCCGATCGCAGAGACCGCGAGCGGGACCCGGAGCTGGAGGAGACATGGTGGCGACGCGCCCGGACCACGAGGCCGACGAGGCGAGGGAGGCCGCGCCGGCCGCACCGTCGGCACCGTCGGCGGGCCCTGTCGTCCACGACACGCGGCGGTGGTCCCGGGACGGTGCCCCGGTACCGGCACCCCCGCCGGCGGCTCCCGTGGTCCCCGCGTCCGACGGCGCCGCGGCGGCGCCCGGCGCCGAGCGCGAGGTCACCGACGCCGGTCCCCTGCTGCGGATCGGCACGATGATCCGCAAGGTGCTCGAGGAGGTCCGGGACACGCCGCTCGACGACCGGGCGCGCGAGCGCGTCCGCGATCTCCGCAACCGTGCGGTCGACGAGCTCGCCACCCACCTCGGGCCCGAGCTGCGCGAGGAGCTGCGGGCCCTCGACGTGCCACTGCCCGACGCCGAGGTGCCGAGCGACGTCGAGCTGCGGATCGCGCAGGCGCAGCTCGTCGGGTGGCTGGAGGGGCTGTTCCAGGGCGCCCAGATGGCCTTCGCCGCCGAGCAGATGTCGCGGCAGTCGCAGCTCGAGCGGCTGCGGGCCGAGGCGGCCGGGCAGGGGGACGCCCGCGCGACGACGTCGGCCCCCTACCTCTGACCACCTCCGACCGCCTCGGACGCCGCCCCTATCCGGTGACCCCGGAGCCGGCGAGGAAGGCCGCGGCGGTGGCGACGGTCCGCAGGCGCGGGTAGTCGTCCTCGTCGATCCGCACGCGCGTGGCCCGGGCCAGGTCCTCGACGAACGCCAGGAAGTCCAGCGAGTCGAGCTCCAGGACGTCGCGGAAGTCGTCGCCGTCGCCGAGCGCGTCGAGATCCGGTCCCGGCGCGATCCGCGCGAGGCTGGACCGGACGAGCGCGCGGGCGGCGTCGGTGGCGGTGGGGCTCATGACCACTCCTCGAGGTCGTGCAGGACGTCGTCGATCGCGTGCAGGAACCGGCCGCCGACGACCCCGTCGGTGGCCCGGTGGTCGCCGGTGAGCGTCGCGGCGACGGTGGGGCGCACCCCGAGGAGGTCGCCCTCGGCCCACGGGCGACGCACGATCGCGCCGAATCCGACGAGCGCCACCTGGGGCGGGAAGATCCGCCCGTGGACGGCGTGCCCGCCGGTCTCACCGAGGTCGGTGACCGTGAGGGCGGCGTCGGCGGTGTCGGACGACCGGAGGCGCCCGGCACGAGCGCGGGCCACCACGTCGCGCAGGGCCGCCATGAGGTCGGGCAGGGCCAACCGATCCGCCGCCGGGATCGTGGGCACCAGCAGGCCCCCGCCGCGCAGGGAGACGATCACGCCCAGGTCGACGGCCGCGGCCGGTCGGAACGTGCCGTCGACCCAGGATCCGGCGAGCTCGGGGACCCGCCGCGCCGCGAGCGCCGCGGCGTGGAGCAGGAGCGCCGCCGGCACGATCCGGTCCGGGACCGCGGCCTTCCGGTTGGTCTCCCGCAGGCGATCCAGCGCCGCGCCGAGCTCGATGACGGCGTCGACGTGGTACTGGGGGATCTCCAGCGAGCGGGTCATCCGGGCGGCGATCACGTCCCGCATGCCCGCGGCGCGGGACCTCTCGGGGGCGGGACCGGGCTCGGGGGTGGGCTCGGGGGTGGGCTCGGGGATGGGCTCGGCGCCGTCGAGGACGTCCCGGGCCCGGACGACACCGTCCGGGCCGCCCGCGCGCAGCTCCTCCACCGGCAGACCCCGCTCGGCCGCGAGACGCCGCGCGTAGGGGGTGATCCTCGGCCGCGGCGGGCCCGCGGACGGGGCGGACACCGCGACGGGCTCCACGGGGACCGGGGCGTGCTCCCCCGACGCCGCCCGGACGTCGGCGCGCGTGACCCGCCCGCCGACGCCGGTGCCCGGCATGTCGTCGACGTCGAGCCCGGCCCGCTCGGCGAGGTGCCGCACCAGCGGGGTCGCCCGCGGTGGCTCGGCGGGCGGCGATGCCGGGACGGGCTCGGGGACGGGCTCGGGGACGGGCTCGGGCGCGCGCTCCGGGACGGCGCCGTCGGTGGCGATGACGGCGAGCGGCGTGCCCACCGGGACCGTCGCGCCGACGGGGACGATGATCCGCTCGACGACGCCGTCCTCGAAGCACTCGATGTCGACGACCGACTTCTCGGTGTCCACGGCGGCGATCAGGTCCCCGCGGTGCACGGGGTCCCCGGGCGCCACCGACCACTCGACCACCGTTCCCTCGTCCATGTCCGCGCCGAGCGAGGGCATCCGGAACTCGCCCACGGCTCAGCCCACCGTGCGGCGCGCGGCGGCCACGACGTCGTCCACGGCGGGGAGCGCCGCCCGCTCGAGGTGGGCCGCGTAGGGGACGGGGACCTCGGCGGTGCACACCCGCTCCGGGGGCGCGTCGAGGTCGTAGAAGGCCCGCTCGGCCACCCGGGCCGCGACCTCGGCCGCGAGGCTCCCGCTGCGCCAGCCCTCGTCGACGACCACGAGGCGGTGGGTGCGGCGCACCGAGGCGAGGACGGTGTCCTCGTCGAGCGGTCGCAGGGAGCGCAGGTCGACGACCTCGGCGCTCGTCCCCGCGGCCTCGAGTCGCTCGGCGGCCGCCAGCGCCGTGGGGAGCATGCCCCCGTAGGTCACCAGGGAGACGTCCGTGCCGGGACGTCGGACCGCCGCCCCGTCCAGGGCGACCGCCCCGGCGCCGGTCTCACCCCGGGAGCCGTAGAGGCCGGCGTGCTCGAAGAGCAGGACGGGGTCGGGGCACGCGAGGGCCGGCGCGAGCATGCCGCGGGCGTCGGTGACGGTCGCCGGGGCGATCACGCGCAGCCCGGGGATGTGGGCGTACCAGCCCTCGAGGCTGTGCGAGTGCTGCGCCGCGAGCTGCCGTCCGGCACCGGTCGTCATCCGGATGACCAGCGGCACGGCGAGCTGGCCGCCGGACATGTGCGACAGCGTCGCGGCGTTGTTGAGAATCTGGTCGAGGGCCAGCAGGCTGAAGTTGACCGTCATGATCTCGACGATCGGCCGGAGGCCGCCGAGCGCGGCCCCGATGCCGGCTCCGACGAACGCGGACTCCGACAGCGGGGTGTCGCGCACCCGCTCGGGTCCGAACTCCTCGAGCAGACCCAGGCTCACCGCGAAGCAGCCGCCGTAGCGGCCGACGTCCTCCCCCATGAGGAACACGCGCTCGTCGCGGTGCAGCGCCTCGCGCAGCGCCTCCCGCAGCGCCTCCCGATACGTGATCGGCCCCGCGCCGTCGGGGACAGCGGTCGCGGTCGCCGCCGCCTCGGTACTCACGGCGCTTCCGCGTACACGAAGCGCTCGAGGTCCTCGACCGGCTCGAGCGGGGCGGCCGCGGCGGCCGTCTCGGCCTCGGCGATCTCGGCGTCGACGTCGGCGACCAGCCCGCGCCAGCCCTCGTCGTCGAGGTCGCCCGCGGCGAGCATCCGGTCCCGCAGGCGGTCGACCGGGTCCTGCTCCTTCCACCGCGTCACCTCGGCGCGGTCACGGTAGCGGTCGGGGTCGTACATCGAGTGGGCGCGGAAGCGATAGGTGCGCAGCTCCAGGAAGCAGGGACCGGACCCGCCGCGGACGAGGGCGAGGGCGCGCTCGGCGGCATCGCGGACGGACTCGGGGTCCATGCCGTCGACGGCCCACGCGAGCATCCCGTAGCCCGCGGCACGCAGCGCGAGATCGGTCTGGGCGTGCTCGTGCTCGAGGGCCGTGCCCATCGCGTAGCGGTTGTTCTCACAGCAGAAGACCACGGGCAGGTGCCACAGCGCCGCGAGGTTGAGGCACTCGTGGAACTCGCCCTCGGCGACCGCGCCGTCGCCGAACAGGCAGGCGGTGACCACCGGCCGCTCCGCGAGGGCGTCGGCCAGGGCGAGGCCGACCGCCACCGGGAGTCCCCCGCCGACGATCGCGTTGCCGCCGTAGAACCGGTGGGAGGCGTCGAAGAGGTGCATCGAGCCGCCGCGGCCCCGGCTGCAGCCGGTCGCGCGGCCGAACATCTCGGCGAGGATCGCCGTCATCGGTACGCCGCGAGCCAGGGCGTGGCCGTGCTCGCGGTAGGTGGACACGACGGCGTCGTCCGTCGCGAGCGCGCCCACGAGCCCGACCGCGACGGCCTCCTCCCCGATGCACAGGTGCATGAAGCCGCGGATGCTCTCGCCGCTGTAGAGCTCGACGCAGCGTTCCTCGAAGCGCCGGACCCGCACCATCCCGCGCAGCAGGTCGAGCTGGTCGGCGCCGACGGTGCTCACGACGTCTCCACCGTCGACAGGTCGCCCTCGGGCAGGCCGAGCTCACGGGCCCGCAGGAGCCTGCGGAGGATCTTCCCGCTGCGGGTGTGGGGAAGGTGCGGGTCGACGACCAGTTCCTTGGGCGCGACGCTGCCGAGCCGTCGCCGGGCGAAGGCCAGCAGGTCGCCGTGCAGGGTGTCGTCCGGGGTCCACCCCGGCCGGAGCGTGACGAACGCCTTGACCAGCTCCCCGGCCACGGGGTCCGGCTTGCCGATCACCGCGGCCTCGGCCACGGCGGGGTGCGCCATGAGGACGCTCTCCACCTCGAACGGCCCGACGAGGTGGCCGGCGGTCTTGATCACGTCGTCGGCGCGGCCCGCGAACCAGTACCACCCGTCCGCGTCCCGCCGGACCACGTCACCGGTGAGGTACCAGCCGTCGGCGAACGACGCGGCGTACCGCTCCTCCTGGTGCAGGTAGCCCCGGAAGAGCGACGGCCACCCCACGCGCAGGGCCAGCTCCCCGTCGACGTCGGGGGTCGCGACCTCGCGGACGTGGCCGTCGGTGCGCAGCGCGCGTCCGTCGGGACCGCGCTCGAGCACCGTGGCCTCGATACCGGGCAGCGGTCGTCCCATCGACCCGGGGCGCACCTCCTCCGCCGCGAAGTTGCTGATCATGATCGCGCCGGTCTCGGTCTGCCACCAGTTGTCGTGCACCGGCGTCCCGAGGACGTCCGCCGACCATCGGACGACCTCGGCGTTGAGCGGCTCGCCGACGCTCGCCACGTGCCGCAGCGCCGAGAGGTCGTGGCGGGCCGCGGCCTCGGGACCGTGCCGGACGAGCATCCGCAGGGCCGTCGGTGCGGTGTACCAGACGGTGACGCGCTGGTCGGCGAGGATCTCGTACCAGCGGTCGGCATCGAACTCCTGCTCGTCGACCACGAGCGTCGCGCCGTGGGTCAGCGGGGCGACGATCCCGTAGGAGGTCCCCGTGACCCAGCCCGGGTCGGCCGTGCACCAGAAGACGTCGCCCGGCCCGAGGTCGAGCGCGGCCCGCGCGGTCGCGTGGTGGGCGACCACCGCGTCGTGCACGTGCACGGCCCCCTTCGGCGTGCCCGTGGTGCCGCTCGTGAAGTGCAGCAGCGCCACGTCCTCGGGATCGGTGGGCGGGATGGCGAAGTCGTCGTCGACGGCGGCGAGCGCGTTGCGCAGCGACGACAGGTCCTCCTCGCCGTCGTCGGGGAGGGCGGCGGGGTCGCCGCTGAGCAGCACGTGACGCAGGGCGGGCAGCTCGCTGCGGACGGGACGGACCCGGCGCTCGTACAGCCGCGACGTCGTCACGAGCACGTGGCCGGCGCCGAGACGCAGGCGCTGGGCCACCGGCTCCGGGCCGAAGGCGGAGAACAGCGGACAGAGCACGCATCCGGCCTTGAGCGTGCCGAGGGCCGCCACGTAGAGGTCGAGCGTGCGCGGCAGCAGGGTGTAGACGCGCTCGCCACGTCCCACGCCGAGCGCCCGGAGCACGTTCGCGAAGCGGTTGGTCCGCCGGCGCAGCTCCGCGTAGGTGACCTCGGTGCTGCCGTCCGGTCCGAGCACCCGCAGGGCCACCGCGTTGCCGCGGGTGGCCGCATGCCGGTCGACGGCCTCGTGCGCGATGTTGAGGCCACGGCCGTCCGGCAGCCCGCTCATCTCCGCGCGGGCCGCGGACCAGGAGAACGTGCGGCGCGCCCGGTCGTAGTCGGGCATCCGCGCACCGCGCCGGACCGCCGGGGGCTTCTCGATCCTGTCCGCCGTCTCGATCACACCGTGGAACCTGCCGCCCACCACGGGCCGGGCGTCAGGGACGAACGGCCTGATCGGTGGTGCCCCGGGTCCCGGCGGGCCGGCGCGGCGGCCGGGAGGCCGGGAGGCCGGGAGGCCGGGACCGTCGGCCGCCCTCGCGGGGGGAGGCGGGGCGACCGACGGTCCGGTTGCCGCCGGGGTCGGGATGAGCCCGACGACCTCATGACCCTACGGTCGCGCTCCGTGTCCGGACGATCAGCCGCCGGACGCAACTCCGCCCAAGGATCTCCTGCCCCGGACCGGCTCGTCAGGAGGACTCGAGGAGCCGTTGGCGGGCCAGCCGCTCGAGCAGTTCGGGGACGGCGCCGGGCGGGACGCCGTCGAGGTCGCCCCGGCAGCGGACCACCGTCGTCGCCACCAGGGCGCGCGAGCGACCGGGGAACTCCGAGACGAGACGACGGACGGTGCTGGCGACGGTCTCTCCGTCGGTCCCGGCATGCGACCTCGGACGGAGGGGGAGCTGGGTGGTCATCGCATCCTGTTCGTCGGGATCGGGGTCGGGATCGGGGACGAGCGGGCCGCCCGCGCCCGCGTCACCCTCGGTCGTGCGCGCCCTCCGTCGACAGGGCCGAACGTCCTGGGTACGCGCTGTCACTCGACGGACACGTTCTGCGCTCCGGCCAGTCCACGCCGCAGGACCCGCCGCACGGCGACCCGCGGGTGCTCGACGACGAGGACCCCGCCGTGCTCGCGGAGGTCGCGGGTACCGCTGAGCAGGGCGTCGCATCCCCGCAGACCGAGGAACTCCAGCTGCGCCAGATCGAGGCGGAAGGTCCGCCGGCAGGGCTCGCTGGCGGCGGCGAGGACCAGGGCCGCGCCACTGCTCGTGAAGAACGACAGCGCACCGCCGAGGTGCAGACGGCAGGGCGAACCCGGCCCACCGTCGACGAGCGCGGGCTCCACGACGAGCGGCACGCCCGAGGCGCGCACCTCCTCGACGCAGCTCCGGACGTGTGGGGCCGCGACGAGGTCGCTCTCGAACACGACCAGGACCTCGGTTCCCCGCATCTCGACGACGCCCCCGCCGTGACCCCCACCCCGCGGACCGGCCGCGACCTCCCCGGTCGCACCGGCCCTCTGCTGCCCCAGAGTCCCACTGTGCGGACGGCGGACAATCCGCCGCACCGTCCAGCGGTGTGCTCCGGAGCGACGATCCTCCGGACACGAACGGTCGACGTGTCCCGTTCGCGCGTCCGGGTCAGCCCTTCTCGATGGCGATCGTCGTGGGCTCGGCCGCCTTCTCGATCGCGGGCATGGGCACGCGGACGGTCAGGATCCCGTCCTTGTAGGACGCGCTGACGGCGTCGGGATCGACGCCCTCCGGCAGCGGCAGGCGGCGGGCGAAGGTGCCGTAGCGCAGCTCGTGCCGGTGGTAGCCCTTGTCCTCGGTGTCCTCGGTGACCTTGCGCTCCGCGCGCAGGTCGAGCATCCCGTCGGCGACGGTCAGGCTGAGGTCCTTCTCGGGGTCGATGCCCGGCATCTCGGCCTTGATGACCAGATCACCGTTCTCGCGGTACTCGTCGACCTTGATGATCTCCTCGGGCGCCTGCAGCCCCGGCTGGTCCCACGCGCGCACCGGGAAGGCACGCATCCAGTCGTCGAACATGCGGTCGAACTGCCGGAAGACCTCGCCCGAGGTCATGGGGCCCTGGCGTCGGATGATTGTCATGTTCTCCACCTCCGCCCCGACCGTCGGACGGTGCGCCGGAGGGCTCCAGGGACCAAGGGCCCGCGACCGGCCGGTATCCCGTCCCGGCCGTGACGGTGCGACCGGCGCTGCCGCGCCGCTCGGGGCCCCCCGAGGCTCGTCGTCAGCTGAGCGAGGGGGGACGCCGTGGATCTGGTCGACACCCCGGCCGCCGACGGCGCCGGGGCAGACACGTTCGTGATCGCGGGGCGGTATCGGCGGGGCCCCCTGCTGACCGCCGACCGCCGCCGCCGGGTCTACGACGGCTGGGACACGCGACTCCGCCGCGGCGTCGCGATCGTGCTCGTCACGCCCGCCGAGGGCGCGGACCCCGACCCCACGCTGCCGCCGTCGCCGGCGTCGCCGGTCCACCTGCACCGGCCCGGTCTCGTGGAGCTCTTCGACGGCGGGGTGCACCGAGGCGAGATCTTCCTGGTCTGCCAGCGCGTCCCGGGGACGACGCTCGCGCAGCGCCTCGCCCACCGGTTCACGGTCGCCGAGCTCGCCGAGCTCGCCCGACAGCTCGCCGGAACCCTCGCGGTCGTGCACCGCCACGGCTCCGCCCACGGAGCGCTGACGCCCGAGCGGATCCTGCTCGGCGGGTCACGCCCGATGATCGCCGAGTGCGGTGTCGCCGCCCTCGTCGAGCGGTGGTCCGGGCTCCCCGACGACAGCCGCTACCGCGCCCCCGAGCAGCGGGCCGGCGAGACCGGGCCCGCCGCCGACGTGTACGCCCTGGGACGGATCCTCCTCGACGCGCGCGTGCGGCCCCGCGCGCCGGGCACGGCGACCCTGCGCGCCCTGGGCGGCAGGATGACGGCGACCGATCCCCGGGAGCGACCGGGTGCCGTCGAGGTGGCCACGACGCTCACCGTCTGCCGGGACCGGGCGGCCGCCACCGGGACCGCGCGACCGCCCCGGCGGCTCGCCCGGACGGCCGCCGTGGCGGCCGTGGTGGGTGGTGTCGCGCTCGGTGCGTCGACCGCCCTGGCCGTGATGACGGATCTGGCCGCGCCGGCGTCCGGGGCCTCCGCCCTCGTCGCTCCGGGCGAGCCCGACGCCGCGACGCCGCCTGCGCCGCCGGTCCCGGGGCCGCGGGGGTCGAGCGCCCCGCGCCGCCCTGGCCCGGTCGACGAACCCGTCTCGGCGGTCGCCGTCCGCGCCCGTCCCCCGGCCGCCGTGACGACGGCGCGGGCTCCCGGGCACACCACCGCACCGGCGGAACCGGCATCGACGTCCGCATCGACGTCCGCATCGACGTCCCGGCCGACGGGCACCGCGTCGGCACGGCCGTCGAGCACGGCGTCCCACCGGCCCGCCACCCCCTCGACCACGCCCTCGGAGCCCTCGGAGCCCTCGGAGCCCTCGGCGGAGTCCGGGCCGAGCGAGGCCCCGGAGCCGTCCACCGACGACGCCGGGGCCTGAAGAACGCCCCCTCCTCACCGCGGCGGCGGGCGCCTCGTCCCGGAGAGATGGTGCAGGGTGGCCAGCATCCACAGCACGACGAGCAGCAGGACGAGGACCGACAGGGCGGCCCGGCTCCCGGTGGCGATGCCCGTGAGGGCCGCGAGCATCGCGACGAGGCCGAGGGCCGCCGGTGCCCGCAGGACGGTCGGGTTGCGCACCGGCTCGTGCCAGGTCCCGCCCACCAGCGCCGCGGCCAGACCCAGCGCCGTCATGACCACCGCGGTGCCGCGCGCGCCGTCCAGCGGTGCCAGGAACGCGGTCCCGAACACCCAGGCGGCGACGGCCAGCGCGACCAGCACGCCGGCCGCCACGTCCCGGACGGTCACGGCGAGGACCAGGACACGTCCCCGCCGATCTCCGCGTCCCCGTCCGCGCCGGTCTCCACGTCGACGAGGACCCCGCGTCCCCGGTGGTCGAGGTGGACGACCCGTGCGCGGTCGGCCTCGGTGTCGTGGAAGAAGAGGAAGGGCATGTCGGCGAGACGCAGGTGCTCGACGGCACGTTCCGGGGTGAGCGAGCGGGCGGCGTGGGGACTCGTGGTCACGTCGGGCGTGGCCGCGGCCGGACCGGACCCGTCGTCGACGGCGAGCCGGCGACCGGTCGGGCCGGCGCAGTAGACGACGGCCCGCCGCCCGGTCGTCCGCTCGACGAACAGGTGGAACGCCTCCGACCGGTCCTCCATGATCGCGGCGGCGTCGGCCGCGGAGGTCGGCACGGCCTGCACGACGTCGTGGCGGCCGATCGCGGTGTCCGGGTCCCCGGCGTCCGGGGCGCCACCGCGGTGGTGGTGCTGCCGACGGGAGTGGGCGTCGCCGATCTGGCGGGCCAGCCGGTCGATCAGCAGGTCGACCGCTTCCCGGGGCTCCTCGGCGACCGCGTGGACGTGCAACCGACGCCGGGCCACGTCGACGTGGGCGGCGGCGACCACCGGTCGCTCGCGCGCCGGGTCGTCGTGGCGCACGACGCGGACGCGCGCCGGGCCGATCGGGCGGACCCCGCGGTCGAGGGCACGCAGGATCTTGTCCCGGACGTAGGTCGCGAGGTCGCCCGCGATCGCTCCGCGGAGCTCGACGACCGGCGGTGGGACGCGGGTGGCCGGAACGGCCTCAGGAGTCGACGTCATGCCCGGGACGCTGAGCCGGTCGCCCGGCGCCCGGCAGGGCCGTTCGGCCCGATCGCCCCGGGGTCCGGCGTCCTGGCGGGCTCGGCGAGCAGGACCGGCACCCCGGCACGCCGCACGAGCCGGCCGGCGACGTCGCCGAGCAGCCGCGGGCCTAGACCGGTGCCCCGTCGGCCGACCACGATCACCGCCGCGTGCTGGGCCGCGGCGACGTCCCGCAGTGCGCGAGCCGGCTGTCCGCCGACGACCTCGAGGACCACGCGGTCGGCGACGCCGCCGGGACCGAACCACCCGGCCCGCTGGAGGAGCATCGCCCGCGCCCGCGCGCGCCGCTCGTCGTCGCTGCGATGGGCGGCTTCCGGGTCCACCACGGCGACGAGGACGACACGGGCCGTCCGGGCGTCGAACAGCGCCGCGGTCGACCGCACGGCCGCGTCCGCCCCGGGCGACCCGTCGACGCCGACGACGACCGTCGGTGCCCCGGTGTGCGGGACGGTGCCGTCGGTCGCGAGCACGGTCGTCGAGCGGTCCGCCCGCTCGGCGGCGACCGGGATGAACAGCGGGCCGAGCACCGCGCCCGCGACGTACCAGCGCCAGTCCCGGTAGCCCTGGCGGCCCAGCAGCACGAGCGCGGCCAGCACTCCCGCCGCGACCCAGATCCCGACGGCGAGCAGGGCCAGCGGGTCGATCCCGGTGGTCACGGGGTCGGGCCCGCCCCGAGGGCCGGGCGTCCGTAGGCGTTGGCGAAGGCGTCGTCGAAGGCGTGGTCGCCGAGCTGGTGCCCGAGCGCCACGAGCGCCCGGGCGGCGGCCGCCTCGCGCCCGATGATCCCGACGGCCGGGTGGTCCGGCCACCGCACGGCGCGTCCCTCGACCGCGAGCACCTCACCCCGGCCGAGGACGTCGTCCGGCGCGCTGTCCAGCACCGCCCGCGCCCAGGTCACCCCGCCGTCGTCGTCCTCGAAGGTGAGCGTGACCGTCCAGGTGCGTGTGGTCGTCATGCCCGCCACCGTCACCCGGCTCGCGGTCGGTCGGAGGGGGCGGACGGACCCGGCCGGGTGGCCGGAGGTCCTGGCGGCCCCCCGGCCCGCGCCGCGTCGAGCAGGACGCGACACTCGGCACGCCCGATCGCCGCCCGGACGGCACCGACGGCGTGCGGGTCGACCGACACCGCGCCGATCCCGGCCCGGACCAGCACCTCGGCGAACTCGGGACGGCGGGTCGGCGCCTGGCCGCACAGCGACGACGGCACGCCGTGCCGGCGGGCGGTGGCGAGGATCCGCTCGATGGCGTCGACGACGGCGGCGTCGCCCTCGTCGTAGACCTCGGCGCAGCGCTCGCTGTCGCGGTCCACCCCGAGCATCAGCTGGGTGAGGTCGTTGCTGCCGATCGAGACGCCGTCGATGCCGCAGCCGAGGTACTCGGGCAGGCGGAACACCACGGAGGGCACCTCGGCCGTCAGCCACCGCTGCAACCCGCGCCGGCGCCCGAGCGGGCTCGTGTCGATCAGCTCGAGACAGGCCTCGAGCTCCCAGCGTGTCCGGACGAACGGCAGCATCACGTGCAGGTTCGCCGAACGCTCGCGGACGCGCGCGAGCGCGCGCAGCTCGAGGGCGAACACCTCGGGTTCGCACAGGTACCGGTAGGCGCCCCGGAAGCCGATCATCGGGTTGTTCTCCACCGGTTCGTGGCGGTCACCTCCGCTCAGGCCCCGGAACTCGTTGCTCCGCAGGTCGGTGGTCCGGTAGATCACGGGACGCGGCGCGAAGGCCGCCGCGATCAGACCGACCGACGCGGCCACCCGGTCGACGAACTGCTCCTGCTCCCCGCGGGCCACGACCTCGCGGGGGTGGACGCCGTCGAGGGCCGAGGTCAGGAGGAACTCGGCGCGCAGGAGCCCGACGCCGTCCACCCCGGGCTGGACGGCGACCCGGGCGGCCGCCTCGGGCAGCGCGAGGTTGACGTGGACCTCGGTGCCCAGCGGCGTCACGTCGCCGGGCGAGGGCTCGGCGGGCGCGGTCGCGGGCTCGCGGACCGCGACCTCCGCCGGGGGCACGGTGGCGACGGCGGTGCCCGCGGCGGCGTCGCCGGTCCCACGGGCGGCGGTGACCTGCCCGGCGAACACCTCGCCGGTGCTGCCGTCGACGGTGACGACCCGGCCGTCGGTCAGCACCGTGGTGGCGCGGCGTGTGCCCACGACGCAGGGCACGCCGAGCTCACGGGCGGCGATCGCCGCGTGGCAGGTCGCGCCGCCGGTGTCGGTGACGATCGCCGCGGCGCGACGCAGGGTCGGCAGCCAGTCGGGGCTCGTCAGCGGGGCGACGAGCACCTCGCCGGGCCGCAGCGCGCCACCGTCGTCCGGGCTCCGGAGCACCCGGACGGGCCCGCTGACGCGCCCCGGGGTCGCGGGCAGCCCGCGGAGCAGGCGTCCACCCGCGGACGGTCCCGCGGGTCCGACGCCGACGCCCGTCGTGATCGGGCGAGCCTGCACCAGCCACAGACGTCCACCGGCGAGAGCCCACTCGACGTCCTGCGGGTGCCCGTAGTGCTCCTCGACGCGGCGCGCCAGGGCGGCGATCGCGAGCGCCTCGTCGGGCGCGAGGACCGGTGCGCCGCCCTGGGCGGGGTCGAGGGAGACGGTCGTGTCGGCGCCGTCGGGCCCGCGGACGACCTCGTGCGTCTGGGTCCCGACGTGCATCGAGCGCAGCTGCATGCTCGCGGCGTCGACCTCGTAGGTGTCGGGCTCGACCGTGCCGCCTACGACGACCTCGCCCTGCCCCAGCGCCGCCTCGACGAGCACCCGGTCGCGCTCGCCGGTCCGCGGGTCTGCCGTGAAGGCCACGCCGGCCCGCTCCGCGGGCACCATCGTCTGGACGACCACGGCGATCGCGGGCTCGCCGGCGCTGCCGCGGGCCGCCCGGTAGGCCACGACCCGGGCGCCGAACAGTGACGCCCAGCAGTCGACGATGCGCCCGAGCAGTTCGTCGGCGTCGCGGACGTTGGTGAACGAGGCGTTCATGCCGGCGAACGACGCCTGCGCGCCGTCCTCCCCCACCGCCGACGAGCGCACGGCGACGACGGGACGGCCGAGGTGCTCCCACGCGGCGCGGACGTGCTCGGCGAGCGCCCCGGGCATCCCCGCCGCCCGGACGCGGTCGCCGAGTGCCGCGCAGAGCCCCGGGAGCGTCTCGGGCGGGGCGGCGAGGGCGTCCTCGTGCCCGGCGGCGAGCGCGTCACGGATCCCCGCGGTGTCCATCGCCGCGCGGTAGGCCTCCGCCGGGAGCACGAAGCCGTCCGGGACGGGGAAACCCAGGGCGATCAGCTCGCCGAGGTGGGCGGCCTTGCCGCCGACCTCGTCGGCGTCGGTGGCCCGCAGCTCGGTCAGCGGCCGGACGCCGCCCGTCGTCGCTCGTTCGGTGGTGGCGCTCACCAGGAGGCGGGCGCCCGGCCCGCGGCCTCGTCGTGGGTCGCCCCCGAGGTCTGCGGCAGCGTCACGAGCCAGGCGACGGCGTCGTCGAAGGCGTCGTCGCCGAAGACGCGCATCGGGAAGGAGACGAGGAAGCTCGCCAGGTGGACGAACTCGTCGATCCACCCGATGTCGCTGACGAGCGCGTAGCCCTCGATGTAGCGCCACAGCCGGGGGTGCCGCATCCAGGCCTCGGTCTTGCCCCACACGGCGCCGGCGGTGAAGCCCTCGTACTCGGGCCCCAGCCGGAGCAGGATCCGCAGCCGGCGGCCCTCGCGTGCGGCCTCGTCGAGCACCGGCTCGATCGTGGCCGCGAAGTCGTCCGCCGTGATCGTCCCCACCGCGTCGAACGCCGCAATGCCGTCCGGGATGCCCGGGATCTTCTGCAACATGTCGTCTCTCCTGTGAACGGTGGGGCCGTCACCGGGCGGTGGCGGCCGCCTCGGGCGGCGGGCGCAGGGCGGCCCCGATCGCGGGGACCACCAGCACGGGGCAGGGCGCGTGCAGCAGGCAGGTCAGCCCGACCGAGCCGAGCGCGACGCTGGCGAGCCCGGCCCGGCCGCGGTGACCCACGACGAGCAGGTCCGCCTGGTGCGCCCGCTCGACGAGCACCTCGCCGGCGTGACCGGGGATCACCTCGACGTCCACGGGGACCGCGGCGAGGTCGGGCACGCCCGCCCGCACCTCGTCGACCCACTCGCGCGTGCGCTGCTCGCGCACTCGCCGGTCGTCCGGGGCGTGGACGTGCCCACCGGAGAAGTCGTCGGGCGTCAGCTCTCGGCGGTCCCAGGCCGAGACGGCCAGCACCCGCGCCCCGCGGCGTGCGGCCTCCAGCAGGGCCTCGCGCAGGGCGACCGCGCCGTGCGCGGTCCCGTCGACCCCGACCACGACGAGCGGCTCCTCCTCGTGCCCCATCCCGGTCTCCTCGTCGTCACCGGCGGCGGTCAGCCGGTCGTGCCCGCCGGCACCGCCTCATCCGGTGCGTGCTGCCCGGGCTCGTCCTCGGCGGCGGCCCAGGCGATCGCGGCGTCCAGGTCCGCGAAGGCGAAGTGGCGCACGGTCGGGTGCAGCGCGGCGTCGGCGACGCTCGCCCCGACGATGGGCACCGCGCCGTCGACGGCGAGGGCGAGCCGGCGGACCCGGCGCTGGTGGCCCGCCACGAGCCCGAGATGGCGCCACAGGGCGGGCAGGTTCTCCCAGCCGGGGATCCCGGGCGCGTGCAGGACGAGACCTCGCAGTTCGGAGGCTGTCCGGAGCTCGTCGTCGACAGCGGCCGCGAGGGCGTCGACGTCCGCGGTCCGGAGGGCACGGTCGATCTCGACCACGACGACGCCGGTGCCGGCGTAGGTCCGCGTCTGGATCCGCGGCCCCTCCTGGAACGCCAGCAGCCACGCGACGGCGTCCTCGCGCTCGTCGGTCCCGAACACCCGCAGCGGATACGGCACGGCGTAGGCGGCGATGCGGCACGCCGTGCGGAGCCAGGCCAGATCGGAGACGACCGCGCACGCGGCGAAGCGCCCGACGGCGCGCACCCCCAGCCGGAGGTCCTCCCACAGCGCGGGCGGTGTCAGACCGGTGTAGTCGTCGTCGATCTGGCACAGGACGCGGAGCCGCCGGTCCGCCCGCTCGGCGTCCTGCAGGATCGGCAGCACGACCGTGTCGTACTCACCGCGGGTCAGCACACCCCCGGCACGGACACCGTCGATCTCCGGCGGGACGTCGGTCATCCTCTCGAGCACGGCTCCTCCTCCGGTCCTCGGTGGGTCACGGTCGCGGCATCCCGCTGGGCCGGGGCTCCCAGTGGCGGAAGGCGGCGTAGCCGCACCCGGCCGCCACGGCGACCGGCCAGCTGAGCACCCCGGTCACAGCGAGGGCGCCGAGACCGAGGTAGATCGGCACCGGCCGCGGCAGACGGGAGCGGACGCCCCCGACGACGTCCGCTCCCCGGCGCATCCCCCGGACGAGGACATCGCCGACCCGGTCGAGGCCGTGCTGCCCCCGATCGACCGGGCTCGGGGTGTCCGCGGCCGCCGGCGCCGCCTCCCGCGGCACCACGGCGTGTTGCACCGTCATGGGAGAGGATCGTCGCGGCGTGGTCGCCGGGAGGTGAGGGCCGATGGTCCTTCCCCGCCGCGCCGGACGGGGTCCATGACCCGGACCGCGCGGCCCTCCCCCACCGCTCATCAGGGGCCTACCGTGCCCGGACGATCCGAGAGGAGGGTCCGCCATGACCACCGACGATCAGCGCATCTCCGAGCCCGCTCCGGCCGCGTCACCGCCGACCGAGGAGGAGCTGCGGCAGCGGGCGATCAGCCGGCTCAAGAAGCGGGCCGACTTCCGCACCCACGTGCTCGTCTACGTGCTGGTGAACACCGTGCTCGTCGTGATCTGGGCGGTCACCGGAGCACCCCTGTTCTGGCCGATCTTCCCGATCCTCGGGTGGGGCATCGGGCTGGCCGCCAACGCCTGGGACGTCTACCGGCCCGATCCCGTGACCGAGGAGCGCATCCAGCAGGAGATGGGGCGTCTCCGTTCCTGACCCGCGTCAGACGCCGTCGTCCGACGCCCCCGGGTGCTGCGGCGTGCAGACGTCACCGGCGTGCTCGAATCCGGCGACGACGGCGCCGTCCAGGCCCCGGATCACCAGCCGCCGGGCCGGCTGCTCCGGGCGCACCGGGAACCAGCAGCGCTCGCACAGCGGCGGGGTCGGCAGGCCCGGCCGTCGCTGCGGCCCGATCACGCCCGCACCCTCGGCGCCGCCACCGCGACCGGCGTCGAGGGGTGTCCCGCGGTGCGTTCCGCGTTCCCGTCCGCGGCGGATCGACCCAGCTCGGGGGCGGGGCACGCGCAGGGCCAGAGGCGGTCGTGGACCCATGCCCACGCGGCCCGGCCGCAGTGGGCGCAACCGATGCCGTGCATCTCCAGGAACATCCGACGGTCCCGTCGTCGAGAGAGTGGGAGCCGCCGGCGGTCTGGGGGGGCATGGCGACCACCGGCGGCCTGTCCCCGTCGATCGGGAAGGACCGCGCGGATCAATCGGGGCACCACCGACGCTAGGGACACGACCAGGGCGCGCACAGTCGCCACCCGCCGCATCTTCGCCGAGCAGTTCGACGACGGGATCATCCGGCCGTCGGACGATCTCGTCCGTCGTGGCCGCAGTGTGCGTTCCCCGGCAGCGACGGCACCAGGGACCTTGGTCCCGGGACGGCGAGGGCTCGTGCCCGTGGCGACATCCCGGAGGGCCGGCCTAGCGTGCGGGAGCCCGCGCCCTCGTCGAGAGACCACCCCATGCACGAGCTCGGCCGCCGCGTCCGCGAGCTGATCGTCGCCTCGGACAGCTACCGCCGGACCATGGCGGCCGGCGCCGGCCTGAGCACCACCGAGGCCGCCGTGCTGGGCCACCTCCTGCACGACGGGCCGCACTCGCCGTCGGTCCTCGCCGCACGCGCCGGGGTCTCGCCGGCGGCGGGGACGTCCCTGGTCGACCGGCTCGAACAGGCCGGGTACGTCGAGCGGGGGCCGCATCCCCGCGACCGGCGCCGGCTCCTCGTCGAGCTCACCCCCCGCGGCCACGCCGCCATCACGGCCATGTTCACGATGTTCACCGACGATCTCCGTCGCGCCGTGGAGCGCGCCGACCCGCGCCTGCGCGAGGACCCGGTACTCCGCACGGCGGTCACGGAGCTCATCAGCGCGATGGCGGCGGCGCTGCGTGTCCGGGCGGGCGACACCGGGGGCGTCCGCGCCGCGATCGACGCCGCGATCGACGCCGCGACGGCAGCGAGGAGCGAGCACGGCGTCGGGGACGAGCCCCGCTGAGCCGGTCAGGGGCCGGCGTCGTCGGGGACCGTGCGCCGCAGCAGCTCGGCCGCCTCCTCGTCGGGGATCTGACGGAAGTCCCGGTAGTACCCGCCCACCGCGAAGAGCTCGTCGGGTGTCTCGAGGCACACCAGCTCGTCCACCTCGCGGCGCACCCGTGCCGCCACGGCGGCCGGGCACACCGGGACCGCGAGCACGACCCGCGCGGCACCCTGGGCGCGCGCCACCCGGCACGCCGCGCGCGCCGTCGCGCCGGTCGCGACACCGTCGTCCACCAGGAGCGCTGTCCGGCCCGCGACGGAGCACCGCTCCCGGTCCGGCCGGAGGCGGCGGGCGCGCCGCTCGAGCTCGGCCCGGGCCCGGCGCTCGATCTCCGCGAGCTCGGGCTCCCCGACCAGCGCGCGGTCGATCACGACGTCGTTCCGCACGAGCACGCCGCCCTCGCCCACGGCGCCGAGCGCGAGCTCGGGCTGGAGGGGCACCCCGAGCTTGCGCACGAGGATGACGTCGAGCGGGGCACCGAGCGAGCGGGCCACCTCGGCGGCCACCGGGAACCCGCCCCGCGGCAGCGCTAGGACCACGACGTCCTCGTCGCGCAGGTGCTCGAGCGCCGCGGCGAGCCGCCGTCCGGCGTCGACGCGATCAGTGAACGGCATCGGGACCCCCGGGCGTCACCGCCACCGCCTCGGCGGCCGCGGTCAGGTACCGGGCGAACCAGTCACGGGCCAGCTCCGCGGCCCGGGTCGGCGCGCCCTCCCGGACGCGCTCCCCGTCGGCCCGCCCCGAGCCCATCACCACCCGCAGCCGACTGTCGTCCGGGAGCTCCTCGCGGGCCCGGCGGTTCAGCTCGGCGAGCACGGGGGTCCGGTCGCCGACGACGAGCAGGACGGGCACCGTGACGTGCGCGAGCCAGGCGGTGACGAGGTCGGGCCGGCCCTCACAGCAGACCACCGCCGCGACGTCGTCGCGGCGGGCCGCGGTGACGAGGGCGGCGGCCCCGGCGGTGCTCTCCGCGAGCAGGGCGACCGGGAGCCCGCGGCAGACGGGGCGCGCGTGCGCGTCGGCCACCACGGCACCGAGGCGCGCGGCGAGCAGGTCGACGTCGAAGACGTGCTCGCGCGCGATCTCCTCCTCGGTGGTGAGGAGATCGATCACGAGCGTCGCGAGGCCGGACTCGCGCAGGTAGCGCGCCGTCTCGCGATGACGCGGGTCGAAACGACTGCTCCCGCTCGCGTGGGCGGACACGACGAGCCCCTGGGCACCGACGGGCACGGTGAGGTAGCCCGGCAGACGCACCCGGTCCGTGTCGACCTCCACGGCGGCCGTCGGCTCGCCGTCGAGCGGCCGGGTGCTCGGCACGGGCCCGCCCCGGCGCAGCAGCTCGGCGATCTCCTCGACTCCGACCACGGGGAAGGAGGTGTAGACCTCGCCGACGGCGTGGAAGCGACGCAACGTCGTGAGCACCACGACCTCGTCGGCCACCGCCCGCAGCGCGGCCAGGGCGTCCCCGGAGCAGACCGGCGTCGCGAGCACGACCCGCGAGGCACCCCGGGCACGGGCGATCCGGCAGGCCACCCGGGCGGTGCTGCCACTGACGGCCCCGTCGTCGACGATCACAGCGACACGTCCGGCCAGGGGCTCGGGCGGCCGGACGGCCCGGTAGCGCCGGACGTCCTCGGCGAGCCGGCCGCGTTCCCGGCGTTCGATGTCGGCGAGCTCCGCCTCACCGGACGCGGTCGTGCGCAGGACGTCCTCGTCGAGCACCAGAGCGCCCTCCTCCCCGATCGCGCCCATCGTCACCCCGGGCTGGAAGGCCACCCCCAGACGGCGGGTGACGATGACGTCGAGCGGCGCCGCGAGGGCGCGGGCGACGACCGCGGCGACGGGGACGCCCCCGTGGGGCAGGCCGAGGACCACGACGTCCCGGGCAACCAGGTGAGCGAGGCGCCCGGCGAGCTGCCGTCCGGCGTCCTCGCGATCGTCGAAGATCATGGGTCGCTCCTCGGGTGCGCGTCCGGACGCTCGTGCGCCCCGAGGTTCGCGCCGACCCGCCGGCGGCTTCCAGGAGCGATGGACACCCGGTTCCGGGCCCTACGGCCCGGCCGCGAGGACGTGCGGCCCCTGGCCGGGAGCGGCGCCCGCTGTCCCACTGGGGGCGGCGGGCCCGGTCCCGGGCCCCGGTGGAGGTGCCAGATGAGCTTCTTGGGTATCGCGGTCGTGCGGCACTACGAGCGCGGCGTCGTGTTCCGTTTCGGCCGCCTGCACTCGACACGCGAGCCGGGCCTGCGCTTCATCATCCCGTTCGTCGACCGGATGAAGAAGGTGTCCCTGCGGACCGTGACGATGCCGATCGCCTCGCAACAGGTGATCACCCGCGACAACGTGTCGATCAACGTCGCCGCCGTCGCCTACTTCCGCCGCGTCGACCCGGTCGCGTGCATCATCGCCATCGAGAGCGTCCAGACCGCCATCGGCCAGATCGCCCAGACGACGGTGCGCAACGTGGTCGGCCGCTCCAGCCTCGACGACGTGCTGTCGAACACCGAGACCCTCAACGAGTCCATCAAGGAGATCCTCGACCGCATCACCGAGCGCTGGGGGGTGCTCGTCGAGCTGGTGGAGCTCAAGGACATCGAGCTGCCCCAGGCGATGCAGCGGGCGATGGCCCGTGAGGCCGAGGCCGAGCGCGAGAAGCGCGGGAAGGTGATCGCCGCCGAGGGCGAGGCGCTCAGCGCCGGCAAGCTCGCGGAGGCGGCGGACGTCATCGCCGCCCACCCGATCTCGCTGCAGCTGCGCAACCTGCAGGTGCTCTCGGAGATCGCCATCGAGCGGAACTCCACGATCGTCTTCCCGGCGCAGTTCCTCGACAGCGTCCGCGATCTCGGGTCGTTCGTGGCCCGGGAGGCCGCGCCCGCCGCCCCACCGGTGGTCGGGGCGGCCGTGAACGGCGCGCCCGTCGGCGGCTGAGCCCGGCGGTCAGGGCATCGGGGGGTACAGCCAGCGCAGCGCCGGTGGCGGGGTGAAGGGACGCCACCGGCCCTCGGGCAGGGCGAGCCGGTCGGCGAGGGCCCAGAGCACCGCCGGGTGCGCGCCGAGACCGCAGTGGCTGCCCACGACCGCGATCGACTCCGCCCGCTCGCCGCGCGGCTCGACGCAGGCGCGCCAGGACACGATCCCGTCCCACGACGAGAGGATCGAGGTGCACGGCACCGGCAGCGGGGGCAGGTCGACCTCCGGCGGCGGCATGTCGTGGGCCGCCACGTGCCGGCCCGACACCGCCCGGTAGAAACCCATCGCGCGGGTCTGGGCCGGGTGCGTCAGTCGCACCGGGCTGCCCAGGGTCACGACGCAGCGGGTCCATCCCGGCGCCCGGCGCGCCACGTCGCGGGCGTAGATGCCGCCGAGGCTCCAGCCGACCACACTGACCCGGCGGCCGTACCGCGCGTGCAGCTCCGCGAGCCGGGCCGGCACCCCCTCCACGACGTCGCGCGTCGGCCCGAGGTTGCGGCCGAGGTGCCAGCCGTGCGCGCGGTAGCCGCGGTGGCGCAGGACGCGGCGCAGGGTGCGGGTCGAGGCGTCGCCGGCGCCGAGCCCGGGGAGGACGAGGACGGGGTGCCCGTCGCCCGTCGGCGCGGCCCGGAGCACCGATCGCCCGAGCGCGGTGATCCCGGACGCCCCGAGCGCGCGCCCGAGGTCGGTCGCGAACAAGGGCCACGACGGCGGCGTCTCGGTCGGGCCGGGCGCGCGGAACGCGAGCTCGAGACCGGGCCGCCAGGACGCGGGGCGTTCGTCGTGACCCGGATCCTCGCGCAGCGCCGTCATGGACCACCTCCGCACCGTGGCCCCCCGCGTGCGGATCGTAACCAGACGCCGGGCCACCCGGGGTAGGCGGTCCGGGCCGTTGGGACCTGTCCCGGTGTCGCGGCGGCCCGCACGGTGCGGAGATGGCCCACGCGACCCCGATGACGATGCCGATGGCGTCGGAGGACGGCCTGTGGCTCCGGCTCGACCGGCCCTCGAACGTGCTCGGCATCGTCTCGGTGATGTGGACGGCCACGCCGGTCGAGCCCGCCGCCCTGCGACGGCTGCTCACCGAGCGGGTCGTCGACCCGCATCCCGTGTTCCGCTGCCGACCGGTGTCCGGCCACGGCACGACGCCCTCGTCCTGGGCGGAGGATCCCGACTTCGACCTCGACCGCCACCTGGTCGTGGAGCCCCTGCCGCCGGGGCGGCCGGAGTCCGTCCTGCAGCGGCGGGTCGGACTGTTGCGCAGCACACCGATCGACCTGACGCGCCCGCCCTGGACGGTCCACCTCCTCCAGGACCACGACGGCGGCAGCGCGATCGTCGTCCGCGCTCATCACGCCCTGGCCGACGGCGTGCGGTTGACGCGGTTGGCGCTCGGACTGCTCGACCCGCTCGACGGGGCGGTCGACGACGCCCGACCGGTCGCGACCCACGGGACCGACGATCTCGTGGGCGACCTGCGCGCGATGCTGCGCCGGCCCTGGCGGGCGCTGGGCGCCGGAGTACGGCTCACGGCGGCCGCGCTCAACACCGCGGTCGACACCGTCGAGATGCTCGGGTGGGCGAACCCGCCCACGGTCTGGACCGGACCGCCCCGCGAGACGAAGACCGCCGCCTGGAGCCGGGAGATCCCCCTCGACCTGCTCGCGGACCTCGCCCACGCCGACGGCGCGTCGGTCAACGACGCGTGCCTGGCCCTGCTGGGCGGCGCGGTCGCCCGCGCCCACGAGGCCGAGCTGAGCGGCCCCACGCCGTCCGACCTGGCCTGGATGGTGCCGGTGAACCTCGACCCGCTCGAGGCCGGCCCGCCGGAGCGGCTGGGCAACCACTTCGCCCTCGTGCTCGTCGTCCTGCCGTTGCGGGGCCCGTTCCGGGCCCGGCTGGCGGAGGTCCACGCCCGGGTCGAGCGGATCCGCCACAGCTGGGAGCCGGCGCTCACCCACGGGCTCCAGCAGCTGCTCGGCCGGGCGTGGGACCCGGTCGCCACGCTCGTCAGCGACCACCTGGCCAACAAGGCGATCGGAGTGGTGACGAACGTGCCCGGACCCCGCACCCGGATGGCGCTGGCCGGGGCGGAGGTCACCGGCATGGTCGGTTGGGCGCCCTGCAGCGCCGACCAGGTGCTCACCGCCTGCATCGTCAGCTACGCCGGCGGCGTCCGGATCGGCTTCGGCACCGACCTCGGCCGCGTCGGCGACGCCCGCGTCCTCGTCCGGGCCCTCGACGAGGAGCTCACCGCCGTCGTCGGCGGCCCGCGGCCCCCGTGCCGGAGCGGACACGCCCCGAACCCCGACGTCCCGAGGAGGACACGATGAGCCTGAACCTGGCCGTCATGCTGCGCGAGTCGGCGCGGCGCCACCCGCACCGCACGGCCGTCATCGCCGACGAGCAGCGTCTGAGCTGGAGCGAGCTCGACGCGGCCGCCGACCGGATGGCCGAGGGGCTGTCCCGCCACGGGCTGCGGCCCGGTGACGCCGTGGCGCTCCAGCTCCCCAACGTCCCGGAGTTCCCGATCGCCTGGTTCGGGATCCTCAAGGCCGGGCTGGTCGCGGTGCCGGTGAACGTGCTGTTCAAGGAGCGCGAGATCGCGGATGTGCTCGCCGACTCGGGGGCGCGCGCCCTGCTGACCTGGGCGGGATGCGCGACGGCGGCGGCCGCGGCGGCCGCCGGGGCCGGGGTGGGGCAGGTGTTCGTGCTCGGGGAGGGAGGCGCCGCGCCGCAGAGCTCGAGCGACGGCGAGGGAGGCCCCGGCGTGCCGTTCGACCAGTTGCTCGCCCACCCGCCGACCGACCCCGACGGCGTGCTCGTCCCGCGCGACCCCGGCGACGTCGCCGCCGTCGTCTACACCGCCGGGACGACCGGGCACCCGAAGGGCGCGGAGCTCACCCACTTCCAGCTGTTCATGAACGCCGACACCCCGGGCCGCCTGTTCGGCATCCGCGAGGACGACGTCGTGCTGGTGACGCTGCCGCTGTTCCACATCTTCGCCCTGTCGAGCCAGCTCGACCTCTGCACGCGCTTCGGGGCGACGATGTCGCTGGTGCCCCGGTTCGAGGCGGGCCGCGTGCTCGAGGTGATGGAACGCGACCAGGTCACCGTGTTCGAGGGCGTTCCCACCATGTACGTCGCCCTGCTGGAGCACCCGGACCGCACGAAGCGCGACCTCACCCCGCTCCGCGTGGCGATCTCCGGGGGCGCCCACCTGGCCGCCGACGTGCTCGACGCGGTCGAGCGCGCGTTCGGCGTCGTCGTGCTCGAGGGCTACGGGCTCTCGGAGACCGCCTCGACGACCACCTTCAACATCAGCGCGGAGGAGCGGCGGGCCTACAGCGCGGGCAAGCCCATCTACGGCGTGGACCTGCAGGTGCGCGACCCCGACGGGCGCCCGATGCCCCACGGCCCCGACCACGTCGGGGAGCTGGTGGTGCGCGGCGTCAACGTCATGCGCGGCTACCGCGGCAACCCGGAGGCGACCGCGGCGGCGCTGGTGGACGGGTGGCTCCACACCGGCGATCGGGGGTACGTCGACGAGGACGGCTTCGTCTTCGTCGTCGGCCGGACCTCGGAGCTGATCATCCGCGGTGGCTACAACGTGCACCCCGGCGAGGTCGAGGACGTCCTCGGCACCCATCCCGCCGTCCGCGAGGCCGCCGTGATCGGGATCCCGGACCGGCGGCTCGGCCAGGAGGTGCACGCGGTCGTCGCGCTCCGTCCCGGGGCGGAGGTCGACGAGGCGGAACTGATCGCCTACGCCCGGGAGCGGATGGCGGCCTACAAGTACCCGCGGTCCGTCGAGTTCCGTGACGAGCTGCCGATCAGCGCCAGCGGCAAGATCCTCAAGCGGGCCCTGTGAACGCCGAGGCGATGAGCCCGCTCGACGCGGCCTTCCTGGAGCTCGAGGACGCCGAGCCCGAGGTGTGTCGATGGCGATCGCCTCCGTCGCGGTCTTCGCCGGGCCGGTCCCGGGCACCGAGGAGTTCGCCGCGCATCTCGCGGGACGGATCCCCCTCGTGCACCGCTACCGCCAGAAGGTGCGGCGGGTGCCGCTCGACCTGGGCGCCCCCGTCTGGGTCGACGACCCGCGGTTCGTCGCGCGCGACCACGTGGTCCGGGTCGCGCTGCCCGCTCCCGGCGGCGACGCCGAGCTGGCGGCCCTGCTGGCCCGGGTGATGGCCACCCGTCTGGACCGCGACCGGCCGCTGTGGCGCTACTGGGTGGTCGAGGGGCTCGCCGAGGGCCGCTGGGCGTTGATCTCCCAGATCCATCACTGCATGGTCGACGGGATCTCGGGGACCGACCTCTACGGCGTCATCCTGGACGTCGCCCCCGTACCGCGCCCGCCGGCCGCCGACCCGCCCGCACCGGCGCCCGAGCCCTCCTCCGCGGAGCTCGCGCTGGGGGCCACCCGCACCCTGCTGGGTCTGCCCCTGGCGGCCGCGCAGGCGGCCGGCACCCTGCTCACCCACCCGCGCGTCGGGCGGGACCACCTGGGCGCCCTCGCCCGGGGCGGCGGCGCGCTGCTGAGCGCGCTGTGGCCGACCCGTCCGTCGTCGTTGACCGGGCCCCGCCACCGCGGGCGCCGGTTCGCCCTCGCCCGCGGCCGGGTCGGCGACGTCCGGACCGTCCGCCGCCACCTCGGCGGGACCTTCAACGACGTGGTCCTGGCGGCGGTCACCGCGGGGTTCCGCGCCCTGCTCCTCGCGCGGGGCGAGGAGCCCGCCCGGGACATGGTCCGCACCCTGGTGCCGGTGTCGACGCGGACCGCGGGGGACGCGTCGACGAACAACCAGGTCTCGCTCCTGCTGCCGCACCTCCCCGTCGAGCTCGACGACCCCGTGGAACGGCTGGCCGCCACCGTCGCCGAGCTGCGGGGGTGCAAGGACGCGCGCGAGGCGGAGGCCGGTGTGCTGCTGACCGGGATGACGCGCTACGAGCCCTACCCGCTCGTCGCCCAGGGGGTCCGGTGGGCGTCGCGGGCCACCCAGCGGGCGGTGGTCACGGTGGCCACCGACGTCCCGGGGCCGCGGGAGACGCTCTACGGGCTCGGCCGTGAGCTCCTGGAGATCATCCCCTACGTGCCGATCGCCAGTTCCGCGCAGCTCGGGGTCTCGATCATGACCTACCGCGACGCGCTGGTGTTCGGCCTGACCGCCGACGAGTCGGTGGAGGACCTGGACGTGCTCGCGGGCACGATCTCCTCGGAGCTGAGGGTGCTCGCGGCGCTGTCGGGGCCGTGACAGCGCCGCCGTGACAGCGAAGGACGGTCAGGCCGGCCGGACGACGACCACCGTGCAGGGTGCGTGGATCACCGCGCTCAGGCCCACCGAGCCGATGAACCGGCTCGCGAGGGGACCGCGGCCGCGGTGGCCGACGACGAGCATGGCGGCGTCGTGGGCGTAGCGCTCGAGCACGGCCGCGGCCGGGCCGGACACCGCCTCCACCGAGACCTCCACCGCCGGGGCGCCCCGCTCCGCGCGCGGCCCGGTCACGCGCGCCACCTGCTCGCGGCCGGACCGCAGCGCGGCGCGCTGCATCTCGGCGACCGAGGGCACCCGGCCCTCGGGCGTGTTCCAGGGGTCGGGCATCGTCCAGGCGGCCACGGCCGTCACGGTCAGCCCCCGCAGCGCGGCCTCGTCGAGCGCGAACTCCAGGGCGGCGTCCGATCCCGCCGACCCGTCGATCCCGACGACGACGCTCCCGGCGCCGGGCACCGTCAGCGACCCTCCTCGGACCGCACCTTGTTCGCGAGGACGGCCGCCTGCACACGGCGCTGCATCCCGAGCTTCGCGAGCAGCGCGGAGACGTAGTTCTTCACCGTCTTCTCGGCGAGGAACATCCGCTGGCCGATCTCCCGGTTGGTCAGCCCCTCACCGATGTAGTCGAGCACCTCGCGCTCCTTCGCGGTGAGCTCGGCCAACGGGTCCGGGGTCTCGCTGCGGGTGCGCAACCGCTGCATGAGAGCGCTGGCGGCCCGGCCGTCGAGCAGGGTGCCACCCGACCCGACCTCGCGGACGGCGTTGACGATGTCGTTGCCGCGCACGTCCTTGATGACGTAGCCGGCGGCACCGGCGAGCACCGCGTCGAACATCGCCTGCTCGTCGGTGAAGGACGTCAGCATGAGGCACTTCAGCTCGGGCATCCGCGACCGCAGCTCGCGGCACAGCTCGATGCCCGTGCCGTCGGGCAGGCGCACGTCGAGCACGGCGACCCGCGGGCGCAGGGCCGGGATGCGCGCCAGCGCCGTCGCGACCGACCCGGCACCGCCGACGACCTCGAGATCCTCCTGCGCGTCGAGCAGCGCCGCGACGCCCTGCCGGACCACCTCATGATCATCCACCAGGAACACCGTGATCACGGTGCGCTCCTCTCTGCGGTCCCGCGGGTGCGACGGCGTCCAGCCTCGTCGGGATCAGGAGGAGGTGACAGGGTCGAACGTCCCCACGATCACGGGACCGACGGTGAGCCGGTCCGGGCCGCGTCGGGCACCACCCGCACCGGGCAGGGCGCGTGGAGCACACAGCCCCACCCGACCGACCCGATCAGCGCGCTCGCGACCGCACCACGGCCGCGGTGCCCGACGACCAGCTCGTCGGCGTCCCGCGCGGCCTCGACGAGGACCTCCGCGGCGTCGCCGGGCATCGCGACCACCTCGATCTCGGGGCGCCGCAGCCCCTCGCCGCCGAGCTCGTAGGCGAGGTCGGTGACCATCGCCCGGGCGCGGTCGACCAGCGACTCCTCGATCTCCCGGCGACTCGGCAGCGGCACCATGAACGCCGGCCCGAGGCGCCATTCCGGTGGTTCGTAGACGGCGACCACCCGCAGCAGCGCGCCCCGGCGCGCGGCCGACCGCATGGCGTCGGCGAGCGCGGCCCGCGCCCCACCCGAGTCGTCGACGCCGACCACCACCGTCGGCCGGTGACCCTGCCCGGTCGTCGCCATGGCGGCCTGCGTCGTCGTCTCCGTGGTGCTCACGTCCGTTCCTCCTGTCGCTCGTCCCGCCGCATGGGCGTCGTCCCGGACGGTCGTGCCCGCGGGACCCCGGGACCAGGGCCGAAGGGCACCTCCGGGGTCCCGGGTGCCTGGGCGGTGGCGAGCAGGCGGACCAGTCCGAGACCGGTGACCGTGGCCATCACCAGCGCCATCAGGGCGCCGGCGGCGAGGCCGACGAGGACGGACACCAGCACCGTCTGCCCCGGCTGCCACAGCGGCGTCGCCACGGCGAGGAAGACGCCGAGCCCGAGCAGCCAGGCGAGCGCCGTGACCGCGACCCACCACCCGGCCCGGTCGACGTGGCGCCGCAGCTCGAGCCACTGCGCCCCGCCGATCGAGGCGAGCAGCAGGACACCGAGCGGGACGGCGAGCAGCACGAGCACCGCGGCCGGCCAGGTGGCGGCGACCGGGGAGACGGTCGAGGGCAGGAGACCCAGCAGGTAGGCCAGCGCGGCCCCGCTCGCGGTGGCGCCGATCCAGCGCCGCGCCGAGAGACGGGGCAGGACGCGGCGCAGGACGAGGGCCTGTCCGGCGCCCAGCAGCATCCCCTCGACCACACCGGCGCCGACCAGCGCGGGCACGGCGTCGGACGCCGGCGCCGGGGCGGTCAGGACCCCGACGACGGCGGGCAGCGCGAACCCGGCGAGCTCGGCCAGGGTCACGACGGGAATCCACCGGGCGAGCAGCGATCGGTCGTCAGGGTGCACGGTGTCCTCCCGGTGGTCCACCGGGCGAGCGCGGCCCGGTCGCGGACGACGCTGCGGGCCGCGACACCCCGGCACCAGGGACCGAGGTCCGTCCCGGGGGCACGGTGGTCCCGTGACCTCCGGCCCTGGTCCCGCGTCCCGCCGACCGGTCACCGTCCGGGGTCGTGACGAGGACGGCACGCGGTGCGGCGGGGCTCGCCGAGGCCGAGGCCACCCTCCGCCTGATCCGGTCGGGCCCCAACGAGCTGCCGCGCTCCCCACGCCGGTCGGTCGCGGCGCGGATCACCGGCCAGCTCACCGACCCCCTGGTGCTCGTCCTGCTCGCCGTCGCGGTGGTCACCACCCTCATCGGCGACCACGCCGACACCGCGGTCGTGCTGCTGGTCGTCCTCGGCAACACCACCGTCGGGGTCGTGCAGGAGATCCGCGCCGACCGCTCCGTCGAGGCCCTGGACCGGCTCGGCGCGGCCCGCGCCCGCGTCCGGCGCCTCGAGGGGGTGCGCACGGTGCCGGCCCGCGAGGTCGTGCCCGGCGACGTCCTCGCCGTCGCGGCCGGGGACGTCGTGGCCGCCGACGGCACCGTGCTGTGGGGCGAGTCGCTGCAGCTCGACGAGGCCGCGGTCACCGGGGAGTCGTTGCCGGTGGAGGCGCACCGCCCCGGCACCGCGGTGCTCTCGGGCAGCGTCGTGACCCGCGGCCGCGGCGAGGTCGTCGTCGACGCGACCGGCCCGTCCTCGGCGATGGGCCGCATCGCCGAGGGCCTGGTCCGCACGCGGTCGCGGCGCACCCCGCTGCAACGTCAGCTCGCCGTCCTCGGGCGCCGGCTCGCGGTCGCCACGGCGGTCGCCTGCGCCGTGGTCTTCGTCCTGGGCCTGCTGCGGGGCGAGCCCCCGCTGCTCATGCTCGTGGCGGCGCTGAGCCTCGCGGTGGCGGCGGTGCCCGAGTCGCTGCCGGTGGTGGTCACGCTCGGGCTCGCGCTCGGGGCGCGCCGCATGGCCGCCCGGCACGCGGTCGCCCGGAGCCTGCCGGCGGTCGAGACCCTCGGCGCCGTCACCCTGCTCGCCACCGACAAGACCGGCACCCTGACCGAAGGGCGGCTGCGCGTCGCGGAGACGTGGAGCGGTGACAGCGGTGACAGCGGTGACAGCGCCGAGAGCGGCGATCAGGACGACGGGGGCGACTTGCTGCGTGCCGCGGTGCTGTGCAACGACGCGCCCGTCGGGGACGACGACGACGCGGGGCCTGGCACCGACCCGGTCGAGGCGGCTCTCGTCGCCTGGGCGGCGGAGCGCGGTCTCGACGTGACCGGGATGCGGTCGCGGCACCCCCGCCGGGGTGCGCTGCCCTTCGACGCCGTCCGGCGGCGGATGACGACCTGGCACGACGACGGCGAGGGCGGGATCCTCGTGGTCGGGAAGGGCGCCCCCGAGGCACTGCTCCCGGCGCCCGGGGTCTCGGTCCGCGCCGACGGGGCCCGCGCCTGGGCCGAGGACGCCGCCGGTCGGGGGCTGCGCGTGCTGGTGCTGGCCGTCGGCCACCGCGACGCGGCGCCCCGAGGGGACGATGCCGAGGACGGTCTCGAGGTCGTCGGCGCGGTCGCCCTGCGGGATCTCCCCCGCGCCGCGGCGCGGGGCGCCCTCGACGGCTGTCACCGCGCGGGCATCCGCACGGTGGTGCTGACCGGCGACCATCCCGGCACCGCCGCCACCGTCGCCACGCAGGTCGGGCTCGCCGGGCAGGACGATCGCCCGCTCCGGGTCGCGTCCGCCGACACCGCCACCGAGGAAGCGCTGATCGGGGCGGACGTCGTGGCGCGCTGCCGCCCCGAGCGCAAGCTCGACCTGGTCGCCGGCTGGCAGGCGCGCGGCGAGATCGTGGCGATGACCGGCGACGGCGTGAACGACGGACCCGCCCTGCGGCGCGCGGACATCGGGGTGGCGATGGGACGGCGCGGCACCGAGGTGGCGCGCCAGGCGGCGGACCTGGTGCTCGCCGACGACGACCTCGCCACGGTGGTGACGGCGGTCGAGGAAGGCAGGCGGATCCACGCCAACGTGCGCCGCTTCCTCGGCTACGCCCTGGCCGGCGGGCTGGCCGAGGTGCTCGTCATGCTGGCCGGTCCGGTGATCGGTGTCGCCCTGCCGCTGCTGCCCGGCCAGATCCTCTGGATCAACCTGTTGACCCACGGGCTGCCCGGTGTCGCGTTCGGCACCGAGCCCTCCGAGCCCGGGACGGTGAACGGCAGGCCCCGGCGACCGGGGAGCTCGGTCCTGGCCGGCGGCCTCTGGCTCGCCGTGCTGGCCGTGGGCGCGACGGTCGCGGCGCTGAGCCTGGGCACCCTGCTCCTGGCCGGGGATCCCGACCCCCGCAGTGCGGCGTTCCTCGCGCTCGGCCTGGCCCAGCTGGGGGTGGCCGTCGGGATCCGGGCGCGGCGCTCGCGCACCCGCCCGGCCCCCGGACCGGACTGGCTGCTCGTGGCGGTCGTCGGCGCGGTCGCCGCCCAGGTCGCGGGTGTGACCGTCACCCCGCTCATGACCCTGCTGCGGACCACGACCCCGACCCCCGCCGGTTTCGCCTGCGCCCTCCTGGGCGCGATCGTCGCCGGGCTCGTCGCGCGGTGGGTGGCCCGGCCGTGCGTCACCGGGACGGGGCGACGGGCAGGCTCCTGAGCACCCGGGCGATCCCGTCGGCCCACCGGTCGACGCGGTCCCAGTCGCGGTAGTCCCCCGCGCCGCGCGCGACGACGCGCAGCAGCAGCCGGCCGAGCAGCGACAGGTGCTCGTCGCGGACCACGCCGCTGAGCGCGAGGTGGTCCCGGATCGACACCGAGCCCGCGAACCCTGCGACGAGCGCGGGCGCCTGCCATCCGCCCAGCAGGCTCACCGGGAATCGCAGCGCGTCCGGCATGCCGACGCTGAAGGCCCAGAGCGGCTTCGCCGCCAGCTCGGGGGCCCGCTCGGTCATGAACGCCTCGGCCTCCCGCAACCAGTGGCGGTCGTGGACGGCGCTGCCGATGACGAAGGCGTCGACGTCGTCCAGCGACCCGGCGTGGGGGAGATCCCGCACCGCCACGTCGAGGCCGTGGGCCGCGAGGCGCGCGGCGAGGTGCTCCGCGATCTCGCGGGTCGACCCGTGAGCGGTGGCGTACCCGACCAGGACCTTCACGACCGCGCCTCCGCCGCGGTCGTCGACGCGGCTGGTACCGCGGCCTCGTCGGGCGCCCGCCGCAGCTCGACGAGCGCGTCGATCGGATCGGGCTCGGTCCCGCCGGGCACCGGCCGCGGGACCTCGACGCCCCGGACGAGCTCCAGGTGGGCGTCGGCGAGGTCGTCGACGAGGTCCTGCGCGGTGTAGAGGACCGCCGGATCCTGCGGCCCCCCGGCACCGCGCGTGAGGTTGGCGCTGTCGTGTCCCACGACGAGCAGCGTGCCGCCGGGAGCGAGAGAGGCCGCCGCCGTGTGCAGGACGCGGCGACGCTCCTCGGGCGGGAGGTGCAGGTAGGCGATCAGGACGAGGTCGACCGGCCCGGGCGGCGTCCAGCGGGTGACGTCGGCCCGCACCCAGCGCACCACCACCGCTCGGCGTCGCGCCTCGTCGGCGGCGCGCTCGAGGGCTGTCGCGGAGAAGTCCACGCCGGTGACCTCCCAGCCCCGCTGGGCGAGCCACACGGCGTCGCGGCCGTCGCCGCACGCGAGGTCGAGGGCGCGACCCGGCGACCGGTGAGCGAGGACCTCGTGCACCCAGCGGTTCGGCGTCTCGCTGCGGAGACGCTCCCGTTCGGCCCAGCGCGCGTTCCAGGCGTCGGCGTCCATCACGACTCCCCGGCCGCCGAGCCCACGGGCACCGGCAGCGCAGCCGAGCGCGTCGATACCGGTCAGGCCCACCATCGTCGTCTCCTCCGTGTGTCGGGACGGACGCGACACTCGGCGGGCCGCCGCGTACGGGGCAGGGTCCTCCGGGGGTGTCGACCCGGGTCCTTCGACGCGCGATCGGCGCCCCGGAGCCCTGGTGCGCGCCGGTCCACCGCGGTGCCATCCCACGGACCAGGCTGACGATCCGGGGAGGGACCGCGATGGAGAGCAGTCCGGTGTTCATCGGCCTGTGGCTCGCGTGCGCGATCGTGACTCTCGTGGCAGCCGCGCTCGCGCACCGCAGCCGCGCGGCGCTCGTCGTCGGGAGGATCGCGGTGGGTGTCCTCTTCCTCGTCGGCGGCGCGCTCCTGCACGTGATCAATCTGGTGCTCGGCGCGACCTACTCCGGCTTCGCCGACCCGTCGTTCTTCCCGTGGGTGGCCACCGCGTGGCAGGCGGTCGTCGTGCCGAACACCGTCGTGCTCATCGGGCTGTTGGCGGTGTTCGAGGCAGGTGTCGGCGTCCTCGCCCTCAGCGGCGGCCGCGCGACGCAGGTCGGGTACGCGGGAGTGATCGCGTTCTACCTCCTGCTGTGGATCTTCGGCTGGATGGAGCTCGTCTGGGTCCTGGTGCTGATCCTGCCGATGGTCCTGCTGCTGCGGGCCGAGCGCCGTGCCGCGGCACCGGCGGTGGCTCCCGGTCCCCCAGGGCGAGCGCCCGCTCCGGGCGTGGCAGCGACCGGCTCTCGGTCCGCGCATCGTGATCGCTGGTTCGGAGTTCGGTAAGAACGGACGCAGGATCAGCGCGGACCGGGTAGGCAGGGCGGCGTCATCGGGTCCCCGAGCCGACCCCGCCTCGCCCTATCCCGGGAGCACCTCGTTCATGAGCGTCGTCAACGGCCTCCCCGCCCATGTCCTGCTCGTGCACGCGGTGGTCGTGCTCGTCCCCCTGACCGCACTGCTGCTGGTCGCCGTCGCCGTCTGGCCGGCCGCCCGCGCCCGCCTGAGCTGGCTCACCGCGGCTCTCGCTGTCCTGACGCTGGTGTCGGTGCCGCTGACCACCGAGGCCGGGGAGTGGCTGGAACACCGGGTGCCGAGCTCTCCGCTCGTGCACGAGCACACCGAGCTCGGCGACGGCATGCTGCCCTGGTCCGTCGGGCTCGCCGTCCTCGCCCTGGTCGTCCTCGGCCGCCGGCTCGCCGCCCACCGGCTGACCCGGCCGCACGACGGACCCGGGGCAGCGAGCAGCCTCACCCGCCACCGTTCGGACCAGGGCGAGCCCGGAGGTCTCGTCGTCGGCGTCATCGTCGGACTGATCGCCGTGGTCGTCGCGGGCGGATCGGTGCTCGCCGTCTACCGCATCGGCGAGTCCGGGGCCCGCGCGGCCTGGACCGGGCAGTTCAGCTCCCAGCCGATCTCCGATCGGGGCGCCGCCGAGCCGGGAGCCCCGGCCGCCGTGCCCCAGGGCGGCGGTGCGGCCCAGCCGCCCGCCGGTGCCACCGCACCGCCCACCGCTCCCGGCACAGCCGGCACCGGTGATGCCGACGACGACGGATGACCCCGCGGGGCGACAAGGCGGGCGATCCGGCCCCGGTGGTCCGGCACGATGGACGGGTGCCGCCGCGCGTCCTGGTCGCCGACGACGATCGCGCCATCCGCGAGTCCCTCGCCCGGGCCCTCGAGCTCGAGGGCTACGAGGTGGCCGCGGTCGCCGACGGCGTGGAGGCGTTGACCTGCGTCCGCCGCGTCGCCTTCGATGCGCTCGTGGTGGACGTGATGATGCCCGGGGTCGACGGGCTCGCGGTGTGCCGGCTCCTGCGCGCGGAGGGCGACCGGACCCCGGTGCTCATGCTGACCGCGCGGATCGAGACGCCGGACCGTGTGGCCGGGCTCGACGCCGGGGCCGACGACTACCTGCCCAAGCCCTTCGAGCTCGACGAGCTCCTGGCCCGGTTGCGGGCCCTGCTGCGCCGCGCCGCATACGCCCCCGAGGAGACCGCGGAGGGTGGTGCCGGCTCCCGGCTGACGGTCGGGGACCTCGCCGTCGACCCCGCGGCGCGGCGCGCGTGGTGGAGCGACGAGGAGCTGACGCTGTCGAAGACCGAGTTCGACCTGCTGGAGCTCCTGGTCCGCAACGAGGGCATCGTCCTCGACCACGGCACCGTCTACGACCGGATCTGGGGCTACGACTTCGGCGCCGACTCGAAGAACCTCGCGGTCTACGTCGGCTACCTGCGCCGCAAGCTGGCGGCGGCGGGCGCTCCTCCGCTGATCCACACGGTGCGGGGGGTCGGCTACGCGGTGCGCCGGCCGTGAGCCTGCGCACGCGCCTCGCCCTGGCGTTCGCCCTCGTCGCCGCCGTTGTCGCTGGGCTCGTCGGCGTCCTGAGCTACCACTCCGCGGGCGAGCGCATCAGCGACGAGACCGACCGCTCCCTGGCCTCGGCGACCACCGCGCTCCTCGACGGTCAGACCGCGGTCCTCTCCGCGCTCCCGCCCACGCAGCCCACCGACAGCGACGGCCTCGACGGCGACGAGCCCGGCGGGCCCGACCCGCGCCGCGAAGGCCCGACGCTGACCGCCCAACGGATCGCGCCCGACGGCACCGCCTCCTACCTCGGGGGCCGCCGCGTGCGGCTGCCCGTCGACGACCCGACGCGCCGTCTCGCCTCCTCCGGTGCCGCGGGCCAGACGGCGACCACCGAGACCGACCTCGGCCGCGGCGCCTACCGGGTGCGTACCACCGCGCTCGGCGAGGGCCGCGGCGCGGTGCAGGTCGGCATCGACATCGACCTGTCCCGCCGCGTCCTCGGCGGGCTGGCGACCGAGATCGCGCTCATCAGCCTCGCGGTCACCGTCGGCGCCGCCGGCGCCGGCTGGCTGCTCGCGCGGCGCATCACCCGGCGGCTCGTGCGACTCGCCACCACCGCCGAGGACATCGCCGACCACGGACGGATCGACGTCGCGGTGCCGGTGTCCGGCCGCGACGAGGTCGGGCGGCTCGCGACCTCGTTCACCACCATGCTCGCCCGCCTGGCCGCGGCCCGGGACGCGCAGGACCGCCTCGTGCAGGACGCCGCCCACGAGCTGCGCACTCCCCTGACCAGCCTGCGCACGAACGCCAGCGTCCTGCGCCGCCTCGACGAGCTCTCACCCGACGCCCGCGATCGCCTGCTCAGCGACGTCCAAGGGGAGACGCGCGAGCTGTCCGACCTCGTCGACGAGCTGGTCGAGCTCGCCCTCTCGCGTCGCAACGAGGAGCCCGAGGAGGACGTCGCCCTCGGCGATCTCGTGCGCCGGGTCGCCGGGCGGGTGCAGCGCCGCAGCGGGCGCGACGTGGCCGTCGACGACGACGGCTCCCGGGTCCGCGGTCGGCGCGGCGCGCTCGAACGCGCGGTCGGCAACCTGCTCGAGAACGCGGTCAAGTTCGATGCCGGAGGCAGCGGCGACATCCTGGCCCGGGTCCGCGCCGGCACGACGACGGTCACCGACCGGGGGCCGGGGATCGCCCCGGCGGACGCGGCCCGGGTCTTCGACCGCTTCTACCGGGCCGACTCGGCCCGTGGCCTCCCCGGCTCCGGGCTGGGCCTCGCGATCGTGCGTGACGTCGCCGAAGGGCACGACGGGGGTGCGTTCGTCTCCACCCCGCCCGGCGGCGGGACGACGGTCGGTTTCTCCGTGGGCGCCGGCCGGCTGCTGCCCGCGGAACGCCCCGACGGCACCCCGTCGCCCGCCTAGCCGCGCTTCTTACCCGACTCCGAACCGCGCCACGTCGACGCTTCACCCCGGGCGGTCACGGTGGGGATCACCAATCCGCACCACCGCCCTGAGGTGATCGATGAACCCCCACGAGGTCCCCGCGTCCGAGGACGCCGGGCGGCCCTGGTGACCGCGACCCTCGGCCGCCCGGTCCCCCGCGCGACCCGCCCGACCCGCCATGCGGCCGCCGCGACCCCCGCGGTCCGCGACCGCCGGCTCCGCACCGCGGCCGAGGCGCTCCTGTGCGCCTCCCTCACGCTGGTGACGTTCTGGTGGGCCACCGGCGGCGGTCTCTCCGACCTGAGCGGCTGGGCGACCGGCCTGGACTCGCTGGGCCGTCTGACCGGGCTGCTCGCCTCGGTGCTCCTGCTCGTGCAGGTGATCCTCATGGCCCGGGTACCGCTGCTCGAGAAGGCGTTCGGGCAGGACCGGCTCGCCCGCATCCACCGACTCGTCGGCTTCACCTCGTTCACGGGCATGCTCGCCCACATCGGGCTCATCACCTGGGGTTACGCCGCCGGGGATCTCGCCCGAGTCCCCGCCGAGGCCTGGGATCTCACCGTCGACTACCCCGGCATGCTGCTCGCCGTCGCCGGCACCGCATGCCTGGTCATGGTGGTGATCACCAGCATCAGGGCCGCGCGGTCTCGGCTGCGCTACGAGTCCTGGCACCTGCTGCACCTCTATGCCTACCTGGGCGTCGGGCTCGCGCTGCCGCACCAGCTCTGGACGGGCCAGGAGTTCCTGGAGTCCACCGCACGCACGGTCTTCTGGTGGACGCTGTGGGCGCTGGCCGCCGGCTCGGTGCTCCTCTGGCGGGTCGCGCTGCCGCTGCGGCGCAGCCTGCGCCATCGCCTCGTCGTCACGTCGGTGGTCGACGAGGGCGACGGGTGCGTGTCGGTCCACCTCAGCGGGCGGCACCTGGCCGAGCTCGACGTCCGGGCGGGCCAGTTCTTCGGGTGGCGCTTCCTCACCGGCCCGGGATGGACCCGCGCGCATCCCTTCTCGCTGTCCGCGGCACCCGACGGACGGAGCCTGCGGATCACGGTCAAGGACCTCGGCGACGGCAGTCGGGCCCTGCGCCGGCTGCGCCCGGGCACCCGGGCGCTGGTCGAGGGCCCCTTCGGGCGGCTCGCCGACCGTGCCGGCAGCAACGGGCGCGTGGCCCTCGTCGGCGCCGGGGTCGGCATCACACCGCTGCGGGCCCTCGCCGAGGAGCTCGGGGAGGCCGGGCGTGACGTGGTCGTCCTCCACCGGTTCACCGACGAGCCGCTCTTCGCCCGCGAGTTCACCGTCCTCGCCCGGGAGTGCGGGATCGGGCTGTTCCCGCTGCCCGGGCCGAGGCGATCCAGCGACTCCTGGCTCGGGGACGGAGTCGGCGGCCCTCTCCGCCACACCGACGACCTCACCGCCCTGCTCGCCCGCGTGCCCGACATCGCCGAGCGCGACGTCTACGTCTGCGGCCCCGACCCGTGGACCCGTCTCGTGCGGCAGACCCTCTCCGCGGCCGGCACCCCGACCGACCGCATCCACTCCGAGACCTTCGGCTGGTGACCCGCGTGCGCCGCATCCTGCTGTGGTTCCTCACGACCGTGAGCACGGTGGTCCTGCTCTTCGGCTACAAGACCTCCACCTCGTCGACGCTCCCCTCCGGCGAGGAGGCCGCCGGCGGCACCGGCGGGACCACGACGACCGCCCGAGCCGCCGCCCCGAGCACCACCGCGACCTCGTCGGCGGGCGCGCCGACGGCCCTCCCGGCCACCACCGCCGGGACCTTCACGGGCACCGTCGCGGACACCCGCTGGGGACCCGTCCAGACCCGCATCACCGTCGCGGGCGGCCGGATCACCGCGGTCGACGTCGTCCAGTACCCGGACGGCAACGGCAAGGACCGGGAGATCAACGCCGACGCGATCCCCCAGCTCGTCGACGAGACGGTGCAGGCGCAGAGCGCCGACATCGACATGGTCAGCGGCGCCACCGTGACCAGCACCGGGTACCTCGACTCGCTGCAGAGCGCCCTCGACCAGGCCCGGGCGGCGTGACCGCCGGCGCGCCGGCGGGGCCGCCGGCCACCCGGTACGTCGAGCACGTGATGGGCCTCCCGATCAGCCTCGCCCTGCGGGGACGCCACGCCGACGACGCCCGTGGTCGGGACGCGTGGCGCGCGGTCATGGCGTCGCTGGGCCACGCCGACCGCGTCTTCAGCACCTACCGGCCCGACTCGATCGTCTCCCGGCTCGACCGCGGTGAGCTCGCCCTCGACGACCCGGCGGTCCCACCCGAGATCGGCGAGGTCCTGGCACTCGCCGACCGCGCCGAACGGGCCTCCGACGGCGCCTTCTCCGTGTGGCACCACGGGCCGGACGGCCGGCGCCGTCTCGACCCGAGCGGCGTCGTGAAGGGCTGGGCGGTCGAGCGTGCGGCCGCGGCCCTGCGCGCCCTCGACGACACCGACTTCTGCGTCGGCGCCGGCGGCGACGTCCTCGGGCACGCACTCGACCCCGACCGCCCGTGGCGCGTCGGCATCGAGGACCCGCACGACACCCGTCGTGTCCTCGCCGTCGTCCCGATCCGCGACGGCGCCGTCGCCACCTCGGGGACCGCCCACCGCGGCACCCACGTCGTCGACGCCCGCACCGGCCTCCCGCCCGCCGGCGTCGCGTCGGTGACGGTGATCGCCGGCAGCCTCGCCGTCGCCGACGTCGACGCCACCGCCGCCTTCGCCCGGGGCGCGGACGCCGCCGCCTGGCTCGGGCACCGGGTCGGGCGGACAGGGTTCGTGGTCGACGACGACGGCACGTGCACGACCGTGGGAGGCGCCCGCCCGTGAGGGCTGAGTGGTCGTCCGACGGCCGATCCGGAATGGCGGCGCGACCGGCATCAACACGGCAGACCAACACATTCCGTGTTCTCGTTCTGCGAGAACCCCGTGACATTGCGTGGTACTGCTCGTGGATCTGCACCGTTGTTCACTCGGACAGCCCCGTTTGACGATCACGTGATGTCGCAGAATGGCGGTGACGGCGCCGCTGCCGACGGTGGGTCGTGGCGAGAAGGACATTCGGGGGAAGCCCACGATGACGACCATGGACGAATTCCGCGATCCGTCGACGCTGTTCGACCGAGCCGCGAGCATGCCTCGGCCGGCGCGGAAGCACCCGCACGGCCAGGACCACCGGCTGCGCATCGAGCAACGGGTCGCCGAGGTGTCGATGCACCCCCACCTGCCGCACCACTGAGGATGATGTCAGCGTCAGCCGGAAAGAATCGCCGGGACCGTTATGGTCCTGCCCGTGTCGAGCCGGTGCCAGCGTGACCACCGTCTCGTCCGTGCGGCCGTCCTCGCGGTGATCCCGGCGTGACCGGCTCCGTCCGGGCCCTGATCCTCGCGCTCGTGGTGGCGGCGCTGACGGCCTGCAGCACATCAACCCGGCCCGCGCCGGCGCCACCCGGCGGAGCACCGGCTCCGGCGCAGCTCGCCGTGCCGGTCGGGCAGCGACTGGCGTTGACGGCGACAGTCCGGCGCGGGGTGCAGGTCTACGCCTGCCGCGCCGGCGCGTGGGCGCTCAAGCAACCGGCCGCAGTGCTGACGGCCGAGAGCACCGACGTCCTCCACGACGCCGGTCCCCGGTGGACGGCCACGGCGGACGGCAGCTCCGTGATCGGCACGCAGGCCGCGTCGGTGCCCGTCCCGGGAGCCGCCTCCGACCTCCTGCTCCGCGCGACCGGCCACGACGGGCAGGGCGTCATGGCCGCGGTGGACTTCGTCCAACGCCTCGGTGTCCAGGGCGGTGCCGCACCGTCCGGGGCGTGCGCCGACGGCGCCGAGCAGCCGGTCGCGTACACGGCGGAGTACCGCTTCTACGCACCGGAGCTGTGAGGGCACCCGAGCGCAGCGGCTCAGGACGTCGCCGCTCGGGTCGTTCGGCCCGGCTCCCGGAGGACCGACGACGGGTCCCCGGCACCGCGCGATGTGAGGCACTGGCTGGACGCAACGGAGGCGGGAGGCGGCAACGATGACGAGGTCGGTGACGCTCACCCGGGAGGAGCGGTGACGGAGGAGCACGAGCTCGACGAGCTGTCGGCGCCCGTCATCGCCCTCGTCGGTTCGGCGGGCGGGCTCGACGCCGCGATCGCGGTCCTCGAACCGCTCCCGCTGGATCTCCCCGCCGCCCTGGTGGTCCTGCTGCACCAGGCACCCACCTCCGAGGGCTTCCTCCCCCACGTCCTCGCGCGGCGGTGCCGGCGTCCGGTGCGCGCCATCCGCACGGGAGAGCGACTCCTGCCCGGTCCGGTGCTCGTCGTCCCGCCCGGACGGCACGCTCTCGCCACCGCCGAGGGCACGATCGTGCTCGTCGCGTCGGGTGGCCCCCCGCCCTACCGACCGTCGGCGGACCTGCTGCTGACCACCCTCGCCGTCACCGCCGGCTCGCGCGTCATCGCGGTCGTGCTCTCCGGCCGCGGCAACGACGGCGCCACGGGGGCGGTCGCGGTCCACGATCTCGGTGGCACCGTGCTCGCCGCGGACCGGGCCTCCTCCGCCAACTTCGGCATGCCGGAGGCGGCCATCGGGCGTGACGACGCCGTCGACCGCGTCCTCCCCGTCACCCGGATCCCCGCCACGCTGGTCGACCTGGTCCAGCCCGCGGCGGTGCGTGACGGGCCGGCGCTCTGAGCCGATCGGCGACCACGGCGTCCCGGAGCGCTTCCCTCACCCCGTGGGCGGGTCCTCCGGGCGGGCTGGGTCGGCGAGCGCGCGGCGCGCGGCCCGCGCCACCCGCGCGGGGCCGGAGGTCAGAGCCCGTCGCCACGGCGGCACACCCTCGATCTCGATCTCGAGCGAGAAGCTCAGGAAGGTCCTGATCACCACGATGAGCCCGAGCACCGCGACGTTCTCCAGCGTCGGTTCCACGGCGATCGTCCGGATGAGGTCGGCGGCCACGAGGACCTCGACGCCGAGCAGGAGGGTGCCGCCGAAGGACTCGCGCAGGGCGAGGTAGGCGCGGTGGGCGGCGCGGGTGCGAGCCCACGTCAGCGCGGCCAGCACGAACGACCACAGGAGACCGACGACGAGCAGCCCCGCCGCGACGATCTCGAAGGCCTCGGCGACCCGGGACATCGCCTCGACGAAGCCCGAGGTGGTCACCGGTCGGCGTGTGCGGGACCGGACAGGGTCCGCACGTGCGGGTAGTGCAGGTCGAAGGCCGGACTCTCCGAGCGGATGCGGGGCAGCTCGGTGAAGTTGTGCCGCGGCGGCGGGCAGGTCGTCGCCCACTCCAGGGAACGCCCGTGGCCCCACGGGTCGTCGACCTCGACCCGCCGGCCGTAGCGGAAGCTGTGGAACACGTTGTAGACGAACGGCAGCGTCGACGCCCCGAGGATGAACGCGCCGATCGTGGAGATCGTGTTCAGTGTCGTGAACCCGTCGCCGGGGAGGTAGTCGGCGTAGCGGCGTGGCATGCCCTCGTTGCCCAGCCAGTGCTGCACGAGGAACGTCATGTGGAAGCCGATGAACGTCATCCAGAAGTGCAGCTGCCCGATGCGCTCGCTCATCATCCGGCCGGTCATCTTCGGGAACCAGAAGTAGATGCCGGCGTAGGTGGCGAACACGATCGTGCCGAACAGCACGTAGTGGAAGTGCGCCACGACGAAGTACGAGTCGGACACGTGGAAGTCCAGCGGCGGGCTCGCCAGCAGGACGCCGGTCACGCCGCCGAAGAGGAACGTGACCAGGAACCCCAGCGCGAAGAGCATGGGCGACTCGAAGGTGAGCTGCCCGCGCCACATCGTGCCGATCCAGTTGAAGAACTTGATGCCGGTCGGCACGGCGATGAGGAACGTGGTGAGCGAGAAGAAGGGAAGCAGCACCGCGCCGGTGGCGTACATGTGGTGGGCCCACACGGCCACCGACAACGCCGCGATCGACACCGTCGCGTACACGAGGGTGCGATAGCCGAAGAGCGGCTTGCGGCTGAACACCGGGAAGATCTCCGTGGCGATGCCGAAGAACGGCAGCGCGAGGATGTAGACCTCGGGGTGGCCGAAGAACCAGAACAGGTGCTGCCAGAGGATCGCCCCGCCGTTGGCCGGGTCGAACAGGTGGGCGCCCAGGCGGCGGTCGGCCTCGAGCCCGAGCAGGCACGAGGCCAGGGGCGGGAACACGATGAGGACCAGGATGCTCGTCACGAGGATGTTCCAGGTGAACATCGGCATCCGGAACATCGTCATGCCTGGCGCGCGCAGGCACAGGATCGTCGTCACGAAGTTGACGCCCGAGAGGATCGTGCCCAGACCGCCGATGGTCAGACCCACCAGCCACAGGTCGGCGCCCAGCTGTGGGCTGTGGGTCATGTCGGAGAGCGGGACGTAGGCGAACCAGCCGAAGGAGGCGGCTCCGTCCGGGGTGAAGAACCCGCACAGCACGATGGTGCCGCCGAAGAGGAACAGCCAGTAGGAGAAGGCGTTGAGCCGGGGGAACGCGACATCCGGTGCGCCGATCTGCAGCGGCACGATGTAGTTCGCGAATCCGAACACCATCGGGGTCGCGTAGAGCAGCAGCATGATCGTGCCGTGCATCGTGAACAGCTGGTTGTACTGCTCCACCGACAGGACCTGCAGTCCCGGCTGCGCCAGCTCGCCGCGCATCAGCAGGGCCATCAGCCCGCCGGTCATGAAGAAGGCGAACGAGGTCACCAGGTACAGGATCGCGATGTCCTTCGGATCCGTCGTCCGGAGGTAGTGCGCGAACGCCGAGCCGCGGGAGCGGCGGCGCGGCGGGGACGGGGCCGGGGCCGGGACGACGGGCGTCGGCATCCGCGGCGCGCGCGACACCGACGGCGGTTCAGCGATGGCCATGCCCCCTCCTCACGACCACGCCACCGTCCGCCGGGCGGCCCGGGGCGCGTAGAGGCGAAAGGCCCGGACACCCGTGCCGTCGGACTCCCGCCGTGGCGCTGCGGTGTCCGACGGCGCGGGATGTCAGCTCGCGGCCGCCACCTCGCCGACCAGCGAGCGCTCGATCATGCCCGCGAACTCGGCCAGGTCGGCCGTGTCGATGTCGCCGGGCGGATCGTCGATCTCGCGCCGCAGGTCGGTCAGCAACTCGCGGCGGGCGTCGACGTCGAGCGACTCCGGCGGGAAGGCGAGCGGGCCGTTCGCCCCGATCAGCCGCCGGGTGAACTCTCCGTGCTCGGTGCTGGTCGAGCGTCACCGTAGGAAGGAGCCGCCTCCGTGGACCGGGACGTCGGACCCGTGATCGGAGCGCCGTCGGTCAGGAGAGCCGGGCCGAACGGGCGGGGTCCGTCAGGAGTCGGTGGCCTCCGCCGGCCGCGCGAGCCGGTGCGGGATCACCAGTACCGGACACGCGGCGTCGCGCAGGCAGCGCGCGCTCACCGAGCCCAGCAGCGCGGCACGCGCCCGCCCGCGTCCCCGGGAGCCCACCACGAGGACGTCGGCGTCCCGCGCGGCGTGCAGGAGGATGCCGGCCGCGTCGGGTCGCTGGGACAGGTGGAGGTCGACGTCCGCGACCTCGTCGCCGGCGAGCCCGGCGACCGCCTCCCCCAGGCGGCGCCGGGCGACGACCTCCATCTCGCTGAGCGAGGGCGTCCCGGTCTCCTTGACCGTGACCGCCGCGTCCCACACGTCGCGCGTCTTCCACGCCCACACCACCCGCAGGGCTGCCCCGGTGAGCCGGGCGAGCGAGGCCGCCCACCGCACGGCCTCGGCGGCCTCGTCCGAGCCGTCGAAGCCCGCCACGACGAGGGCGATGTCCCGGACCCCGACCTCGTCGATCCGGTGGCGGGGCTCCTCGGCCCCCTCGGCCCCCTCCCGACGCGCGGGTGCCGCTACGTCGTCCACGATCTCGCCCTCCCCCACGTGTCGATCCCTTCGCTCCCACGGCGTGACCGGCGGATCAGGGGCGAGCGCCTCGCACCGGAGCCCGGCTGCGCACCGGCACCGTCACTCAGCCGTCGCCGGCGCGGGCCGCATCCGGCCGGCGACGAGGATCGTCGCTCCCTCGACCAGGATCTGGATCCCGAGCAAGAGGCCCAGCAGCGACGGCACCGCGATCGTGAAGTTGAACAGCACGATGAGGCCCAGGATGATCGACAGGATTCCGCTGACGACCAGCACCACGCGGGCTGCGGGCACCTGTGTCGCGGCGAAGAGCCGGGTCAGCCCGACGGCCAGGAAGAGCGCGCCGGCCAGCAGCGTCAGGCCTGCCGCGCCGGCGAGAGGGTCGCGCACGATGATCACGCCGAGCGTGATGAGCACGGCCCCGCCGAGGGCGGCCGACCACGAGACACCGGACTCGCGACGGAAGAACGCGCCGACCAGGGTGACCACGCCGGACCCGATCGCGATCCATCCGAGGAGCAGCACGGACAGGAAGGTGGCGATCACCGCGTTGCCGAGCACGAACAGCCCGGCCAGCAGCAGCAGGATGCCGAGCACCACATCCCAGCCGGTCCTGCGTCGTTCCATGACGGTCGTCATCTCGACCTGCTCCCTTCATCCGGAGTCGGGTCGCCGACGGTGCCCGCCCGCGGCGTCCTCCGGGAGGGCCGCGGGTCCCGTCAGGGGCAGGGCCTCGGTCCCCTGTCGCCCGCGCGTTCGGCCCGGCCGCACCTGAGCGAGGTCAGCCGTCCACGGTCCTCGGGAGCAGTTCCGTGAGCCGGAACCGGAAGAACTCCCGCCGGGAGGCGTCGGGCCCGTCGGGGTACCACCCCACGGCGCCGGCGGCGGGGACCGTGTACGGGCCGAAGGTGCGCGTCGAGATCACCCGGCCGCCGAAGGGATGCCAGTCCCAGCGGCCGCTGCCGTCGGGATCGCCCCACCGCGTCGTGCGGAACGCCGCGAGGTGGCCCCGTTCGTCGAGCCGGTAAAGCAGGTCCACGGCCGTGTCCCCGATCGTGAACCGCCCGGAGATGTCCCGCTCGTCCACTGCCGACCACGCGACGCCCGTCCCGGGGAGCACGGCGGTCGGCGCCCAGATCGCTTCCGCGCCGCAGCGACCGGCGGCGCTGCGGGCGACGTCGGCCGAGTCGTCGTCGACCAGCGGTCTCCCCCGTCCCACCAGACGCCACCGCATGGCGCCCTGCCCGTCCCCGGCGGTGTCCTGGCCGCGGAGGATCCCGGCCACGGTCGCCGTCCAGCGGAAGCCGTGCCGCGGCGCCAGGTACTCCTCGGCCCGGTACGGCAGCCACACCCGGCCGAGCCGCAGCCGGCCGTGCATCCGCAGCGCGACCGCGGGGACGACCGGCGCCCCGGGCGCGACCGCTCGCGCGAAGTACTGCGCCACCGGCGCGTCCTGGTCGTCGAGCGTGGCGAGCCGGAAGCGCCCGGCGTCCCCCGGACCGCGGGGCGTCACCGCCTCCCTCGCACCGAACAGTGACTCGAGCTCGCGAGACGTGATCATGCAGGGGCCTCCCGCTCAGCCGGCCGGGCGGAGTGTCGTCTGCCGTCCGCCGCGACGAGAGAAGCCGGGCCGGCCCGGACCCGCCAGGGACGTTGGTCCCGCCGGCGCGTCGACGACGGCCCGGGGGCCCGCGCCCGGCACCCCACGGGCGCGTCCCGGACCGGGCGGCACCGGTGTCCGGGACGTTGGTCCGTGTCGGGTCGCGCCGGTGGGCCGCAGGATCGTCCGGGTGACCCGTCCGCACCTCCCGCCGGGTGTGCGGTGACCCCCGCGGTCGCCGTGCTCGGCTCGGTCGCCGGCGTGGCGCTGATCGTGATCGCCCTCGTCGACGTGTTCGCCACCCTGTTCTCACATCCGAGGCGACGCTCGCCGAGCCGCGCGGTGATCGCCACGACGTGGTCGGCGTGTCGCCACCTGCCCGGGTCGCGGACCCCGGCCCTCGCCGGGCCCGTCTCCTTCCTGGTCGTCGTGGCGAGCTGGGCGACGTTGCTGGGGTGCGGCTGGGCGCTCGTGTACTGGCCGTGGATGCCCGAGGGCTTCCTGCACACCACGGGCCTCGACGCCGCCGGCACGAGCCTGCTCGACGCTCTCTACTTCTCGCTGGTCACGCTGACGACCCTCGGCTACGGCGACGTCTCGCCCGCCCACGGGCTGCTCCGCCTCGCCGCCCCCCCCTGGAAGCCTTGCTCGGGCTCGGGCTGCTCACCGCGAGCGTGTCGTGGCTCCTCTCGATCTTCCCCGTGCTCTCGCGACGGCGGGCCCTCGCCTACGAGATCCGCCTCCTGGAGGAGGTCGGGACCGATGTGGGCGACCCCGGTCCGCCGTCACCGCTCCCGGCGAGCATGTACGCCGACCTGACCTCGCGGCTCGTGGCGTGCGAGCGCGACCTGGTCACCTTCCCCATCACCTACTACTTCCACGACGACGACGCGCGCTTCGCGCTCCCGGCGGTGATGCACCACCTGCTGGATCTCGCCGAGGAGGCCCGCCGGCAGGACACCTCCACCGACGCGCACTTCCACGGCGGGCTGCTGCTGCGGGCGATCGACGACTTCGCCGCCGGCATCGGCGACCGGTTCGGGATGCCGGGCGGCGCCTCCACCCGCGACGTGCTCGAGGCCTACGCCCACGACCACGCCGTCGGATCCACGGCCGACCGATCCGCGGACCCGGTGCTCACGCGACGCACCCGCAGCCGGCGGCGGTCGTGGCCTCGGTCACGGTCACGCCGGGCTCGGTGGCCTGCTCGTCGTGGGAGCAGCAGGCGGTGACCCCACAGCACGCGGTCTGCCCGGCGCCGGCCTCGGCGGAGGCGTCGTCGGGCATCGAGGTGATGATCCCGTCGGTGCCGTAGACCGGGGAGTCGTCGGTGACGGTGTAGACCTCCCAGGGCTCGTTCCCCGGACCCCGGACCCACACCTTGTCCTGGCGGGCGTAGCAGCAGGTCGTGTCGTTCTCGACCTGGGTGAACAGGCCCAGCTCGC